>CAJTGD010000041.1 GCA_910575475.1 Lachnospiraceae bacterium
AGTAGACACAAGATTTGGCAGAAAACGTTGGAAAACCGAGATAATTGAGCGTGATAAATTATTTCTTAAATATCTTGGTGTTACCAGAGACTGATATTTTAACGAGTAACTAAAACTCGGATTTTAGGTTAAATGGCTACCATTGACTTGATTGTATTGGGAATGTTGAAGCGGGAATCAATGAGTGCATACGATATTCAGAAACTGGTGGAATACCGCAACATCTCAAAATGGGTAAAAATCAGCACGCCATCCATCTATAAAAAGGTGATCCAGTTGGAAGAAAAGGGGCTTATCACAAGCCGCACGGAGAAAGAAGGCAAAATGCCCGAAAAAGCGGTATATTCTTTGACGGATGCAGGAAATGAGGAATTTGAAAAGTTGATGATTGAAATATCCTGCAAACCAATCAATATATTTTTGGATTTTAATGCTGTTATCGTAAACTTAGAAAGTATGGCGAAGGAACAACAGAGGGAATGTCTGGATCACATTGAAAGCAATATCAATGTGTTGAAATCTTATCTTGAGGAGAATATTTCTATGAAAGAAAATGCGCCCGATATTCCTGCCACGGGTATGGCTGTTTTACATCAACAGTTTTTGTTGGTACAAGCAATCGAAGAATGGATAGCAACACTAAAAAAGAAATTAGGATAATTTGTTATGGGTAAAGTAGAATGGATCTTATGTCCTGTCTGCGGAAGTAAAACCCGTAACAAGGTTAGGGAGGATACTGTTCTGAAAAATTATCCTCTCTACTGCCCAAAATGCAGGCAGGAAACATTAATTGAAGCGAAGAATTTACAAGTAATAGTCATCAAAGAGCCAGACACATTAGATGCAGAGCCGATGAACATGTGAGAAATCACAGTTTGTCGGCTTTTCTTTTTACAGAACCATAGGTAGATACGTCCACCAAATAAAAAAAACAGCAATTTGGTGGGCGGTATTGCTATGCCCGAAAGACTTAACAAACACTCTCCAAACCTGTTTCAAGTTTGGAGGGATTTTTATTGCCTGCAAATTGCAATTTCTATTTTCATATACGATATAAAGGGACGGATAACCCGTTAAAAAAATCCTTGCCAATACAATGGGGCTTTCTACCCCACAAGTAGAGGTCAAATTTCTACATAATAGAAATAAATTCTCCAAAGACCGTAAAGGTGTGACAGCCTTTGCGGTTTTTCTTTTGTCGTTTTTTGCCGGATTACGCCGCAGGGCGTTATTCATCATCGGTTGCCGCTCACCGCCTTCCAACCTGAATTTTCAACAAAAAATTCAGATTGGAGGAAAGGACATGGAGGGTAATCGCCCAAAAAGAAGAAAGGATAAGTATAATCCTTATACAATATTCGAGAAAGACGGCCAGTATTACGTTTCATTCAAAGATGGACAAGGTGATTTACATAAACTTGAAATCAGCAAGGTGCTGTATGACACGTTTGATTCTTTTGAATTAAGCGATCTGGTGTATCTTAACGTGGTGGACAGGCATATCGAGCAATCCGAGGTGTGGGAAAACACTTTGAATATGAGAGCGATGAAAAAGCCGGACAGCATGGAGGAAATCGTGTTCCGCAGGGTTCAGACAGAAAAGCTACATAAGGCAATCGACGAACTGCCGGAAAAGCAGAAGAAAAGGCTGATACTGCATTATTTTCAGGAATTGACCTATGTGGAAATCGCAGAGCGGGAGCAATGTTCGACCAGAGCAGTAGAGTACAGTATCCACGGGGCAATTCAAAGCCTGAAAAAGTTTTTTGAAAAAAATTAAAAAAGGACTTTCGGGTTTTGCCTGATAAGTGAGGAAACAGGTGAGGGAGATAAAAATTCCTTTACCTGTTTTCTGCATTTATGTGGTGAATGGGTTTGCACCGTGAAAATTTCATACCCATTCATCAAATACATTCCTGTTGTTATCGTGATGAGCGTAAGCCACGTTAGCAGGTACGCCATGAGCTGGATGGAGATAAAGGCAACGAAATCGCACAGACAGAAAGACAATGGTTTGCGGCTGTCTTATCCCCGTTTAAGGAGCGGAAAATACCGGGCTATAACTATCAGTTTGCTACTGATAAGGCGATAACAGGCAGCAGGGACAATGATACTCCCGTCCAGTCACAGGTCGAGCGTAAATACCCATCAGGTATACAAACGCCGCAACCAATGAGGGCGGCTCCGGGCGATCCCCGGAGGGGTGCTATTCCCGTGGAGCTGGTCAGCAGCCAGTCGTTTGGTGACTTCCCTATGTTTGCCGTAAAAGCGGTAGATATGTAAGCCGGGGTGTCGAGGACAAATAGGCTTATCAGGCTAAAAGTGGTAGCCGGACACAAAACATGAAAATATTCTGAAGAATAATCAAAAAGCCATGCTTTTGTGTTCGGCTGATACATACCTGAAATGCAGTTTTTTCGGCAGGTAAGATGTATTCTGCAAATTTATATTTTCCGCCATGAAAGAAAAAGCAGACTGAATTCAGGAAGTAAAGATTATGGAGGACATTTTTATTATGGAAGAAAGAAAAATCAGACGAGGGGATATTTACCATGCAGACTTAAATCCCGTTTTCGGAAGTGAGCAGGGCGGATACCGTCCGGTATTAGTGATTCAGAATAACAGAGGGAATCAATACAGCCCAACCGTAATTGTGGCGGCAATTACAAGCAGGCCAAAGTCAAAAATGCCCACGCATGTCCCGGTTCCGGCAGATATGCAAGGTCTGGAAAAAGATTCTGTTGTGTTGTTAGAGCAAGTCCGAACACTGGATAAAAAGAGACTGGGGGATTATATCGGGACGCTGGACAGACAGCAAATGTTGAAGGTTGATAAAGCGTTATGCTCCAGCACCGGGATGAGAAAACGGGATAAACCGATTTTAATGTGTTTATGTCCCATATGTGCAAAACCCTTTTATGATTCCAAAGAGCATTTTATCCAGAGGGCAGATAAAAATCAAAATTTAAAGGATACCTGTATGTTTTGCAACAGCAGGCAGGGATACGATTATTTAATAAGGAAAAGGTATTGCAGTGAGAACAAGGATAATTGAAAAGTCAAGGATGCGATTTGAAAATTCGCACATTAGACGGGAAGGGATTGTGAAGCTATGATAATAGCAAGCAGTCCCTTCCCGTGTTTCGGGAGGTGACTGATATAGATACCATGAATTTGCAAAAACAGGTTTATGACGCTGATGACATTCAAAAGCTATTGGGTATTGGTAGAAGCAAGGCATACGCATTTCTGGATGAAGCCTATGAGAGTCAGAAACCGTTCAGGGTGATAAAAATAGGAAAGCTGTACCGGGTTCCCAAAGAGGGATTTGATCAATGGTTAAATGGAGCAAGCTAAATGTGCGGAGGTGATAGGAATGGGAAAGAAAACACAGGAAAAGAGTGTTGCTTTTTTTGAACGAAATTCATGGTATCACCGGACAAAGGCACTGCAAGACAACGGCATTGTTAAATATGGAAAGAAAGGCGGGTTTTCCAGTCAGGCAGAGGCGGAGGCCAGTTATCGGAAATGCGAGGAAGAATTTAATGCGCTGTTGCGGAAACAGCAGCTTTCCAGCAAATCCAATAAAGATGTTCTCTTTAAAGATTATCTTATCTACTGGTTTGAAGAAGTGTTTTCAAAAAGAATCGAGACGACAACAAGAATGGTTGGGGCATACGCCTTATATGACTTGATTATCCCAAACATTGATTATGATATAAAGATGAGGTTTGTCAGCGTGGAGTACCTGGACGGACTTCTGGAGAGGACATCAAAGGCTTGTGTTTCGGCAGGAAACAAAGGGCGGGAAATTTTGAATCTTGCCATGAAAGAGGCAGTCATAGAAGGCTATATCAATGTGAATCCCGTGCCGGAAACAAAGCCGTATAAGCGAAAGAAACCCAATATCGTGATTCTCAGCAGGGAGAAAATAAAAATACTCCTTCAGGCGGCTTCAAAGGATAACTGGTATCTGGAAATTCTGTTGGGACTGTTTTGCGGACTGCGGAAAGGCGAAATCTATGGGCTGAAATTTTCCGACTTTGATTTAGAACGCCGTAGTGTGAAAATCAGCAGACAGATTGTTGCAAACCCTATTATAAAAGAGGGGAGCAGGATTGAAGAAAATATTTCAATCGAGCGTGATCCCAAAACGCCCAACAGTTTCCGGGTACTGCGTGTGCCGGAGGTCATTATTACAGAGCTGGAGAAAAGAAAATGTCAGATTGATATGTATAAAGAAAAGATGCAGGAGGCTTTTATTGATAACGATTATATCAGTTGTCAGGCAAATGGAAAGGTACATAGCCTGTCCGCCATGAACAATGCTTTGACAAAGCTGTGTGTGCGGAATGGGCTTCCTGCTGTAACCGTGCATGGACTCCGCCATATGTTTGCCACCATTTTGGTGGAGCAGGGTGTTCCTCTTGCGAAAATATCAGGGTTGTTGGGACACAGTTCTGTCAATACAACTTTTGAATATTATTGCGACGTCATGGATGAGAAAGAAAAGATTATTGCCTTTATGAATGACGCTTTTATTCCTGAAGGCAGGGAAGGGACAGGATAACATGGAATTTGATTTAAAATTACAGCAGTTTGTGGACTGGAAGGTTTATAACGTCACGCCGATTAAGAATAAGTTTGGTTATCGTGT
This sequence comes from Lachnospiraceae bacterium, assembly GCA_910575475.1. Taxonomy (GTDB): domain Bacteria; phylum Bacillota; class Clostridia; order Lachnospirales; family Lachnospiraceae; genus Schaedlerella. Next base: position 4,658 of record CAJTGD010000041.1, read on the forward strand.
GGTGCTGATTTATGCGGACGGGACAAAAATACCACAGCAGAAATCCGGATTTGCAACAAAGAAAGCGGCGAACACGGACAGGGACAAGACGCTGGGCGAATTATATTCAGGCACATATGTGGTATATACCAGCGTAAAAGTGAAAGACTTTATGCTGTTCTGGCTTGAAAAAGAAATGCGCCCACGCATTACAAGCGGCTCCTATGAAACTTATTCCAATATTGTGAATAACCATGTGATTCCAGCGATGGGCAACATCAGAATGACAGAAATCAAACGGAGCCATATCCAGAGCCTTTATTATGAAGAAGCGGCTGCTTCCGTTTCTATCGCAAGATTGGTAAAAACGGTGATGAACACGTCCATGCAGTATGCTGTGAATAAGAAAATCATTTCCATAAATCCAACGATTGATGTGGCTCTGCCAAAACAGGTGGAGAATAAAGCCTATCACACCCGGAACATTGATACACAAAAGACGCTGAATATGGAGCAGGTTTTAACGCTCATTGAAGCAAGCAGGGAAACGCCAATCCATATGCAGGTACTTTTTGCAGTGTTGTTGGGGTTGAGGCGGTGTGAAATCAATGGGGTAAAATATTCGGATATAGATTATATCAACCGGACATTAAAGGTACAGCGGCAGTTAGGCAAGAAACCAAACACGACTGCCGGAGACTTCCCAGCTAAGACGTTTACAAAGCAGGAAATCGGATTGAAAACGCCGTCCAGCTACCGAACCATCCCCATACCGGATTATGTGTTTGAAGCCATTCTGGAGGAAAGAAAAGTGTATGAGAAGAACCGCAGAAGGCGGTCAGGCACATTTCAGGATTTGGATTATATCTGCTGTTCCACTTATGGGCGTCCGAGAAGCAAGGATTTTCACTGGAGGCATTATAAGAAGCTGCTGGAGGACAATGGGCTGCCCGATATAAGGTGGCATGATTTGCGAAGCACTTTCTGTACCATTTTATTAAAGAACAATTTCAATCCTAAAGCGGTATCACAGCTAATGGGACATGCGAAAGAAATCATCACCATAGATGTTTATGGAGATACAGCCGAAATCATCGAGGACTGCTTAGACGATCTCCAGCCGTTTATTGATGAAGTAATCCCAAAGGAGGAAAGTGAAAGCGGTACAGATTTTTCAGAAGATAATTATATAGAACAAATCAGTGAATTTCTTGCATGAAACTAAGATACTGGCATAACTGAATGATATAAAAAAGTACAGAACAAAAGTTCGATTTTGGTCTGTACTTTTTTTGACTTATGTGTTATAATGAAAAACCAAATGACTGGATAATACTATCTGTACTGGCTGGTGTTATTCAGTGTTGTTTCGTTTCAAAAATACGGTTTTGTGACCTGCATTCGTGTAATTGCTATTTTAACGCTTATTCGCCAGCTTTGCAAGCCCATTTTACACGAATCGAAAATCAAATTACACGAATTTCGGGCGAATAAGCAAACTTTTTTCGGTCACAAATTGGAGGTTTTCATATGCCAGAGTTCAAATTACAAGCCCCCTACAAGCCCACAGGCGACCAGCCGCAGGCCATCGCCGAGCTGGTCAAAGGCTTCAAAGAGGGCAACCAATTCCAGACTTTACTAGGGGTTACGGGTTCCGGCAAGACATTTACGATGGCGAATGTCATTCAGGAATTGCAGAAGCCGACGCTGGTCATCGCCCACAACAAGACGCTTGCGGCGCAGCTCTACGGAGAATTCAAGGAGATGTTCCCTGAGAATGCGGTGGAGTATTTTGTGTCCTACTACGATTACTACCAGCCCGAAGCCTATGTCCCCTCCTCAGACACCTACATCGCCAAGGACTCCGCCATCAACGACGAGATCGACAAGCTCCGCCTCTCCGCCACCATGGCGCTTGCCGAACGGCGGGACGTGATCATTGTTGCCAGTGTATCCTGCATCTACGGCCTGGGCAGCCCGGTAGACTATCAGAACATGGTGATCTCCCTGCGCCCCGGCATGACGAAGGAGAGGGATGAGCTGATGGCGAAGCTGATCGAGATCCAGTATGACCGCAACGATATGGATTTCCACCGCGGAACCTTCCGGGTACGGGGAGACGTGCTGGAGGTGATCCCAGCCTATGAGTCGGACACCGCCGTCCGGGTGGAGTTCTTCGGGGACGAGATCGACCGGATCACGGAGATTGACATCCTGACCGGAGAGATTCGGGATGAATTGAAGCACGTAGCCATTTTCCCCGCATCCCATTATGTGGTGGATAAGGACAATATCAAGCGTGCGGTGCAGGATATTGAAAAGGAACTGGAGGAGCGGGTCAGGGAATTTAAGCGTCAGGACAAGCTTCTGGAGGCGCAGCGGATCGCGGAGCGGACCAACTTCGATATCGAGATGCTCAAAGAAACCGGATTCTGTTCCGGGATCGAGAATTATTCCCGGCATCTGGCGGGGCTGGCACCGGGACAGGCACCCTACACGCTGATCGATTATTTTCCGGATGATTTTATCATCATGATCGACGAGTCCCACAAGACGGTGCCGCAGATCGGCGGGATGTACAACGGGGACCAGTCCAGGAAGACCACGCTGGTGGACTACGGATTCCGTCTGCCTTCGGCAAAGGACAACCGCCCCTTGAACTTTGAGGAATTTGAAAGTAAAATAAACCAGATGCTCTTCGTTTCGGCCACTCCGGGAGTCTATGAGGAAGAGCATGAGCTTCTCCGGGCTGAACAGGTCCTGCGGCCTACCGGACTTCTGGATCCGGAGGTGGAGGTGCGTCCGGTGGAGGGGCAGATCGACGACCTGATCAGCGAAGTGAACAAAGAAGTGGCAAAGAAGAATAAAGTACTGGTGACTACGCTGACCAAGCGGATGGCCGAGGACCTGACGGATTATATGCGGGAGGTGGGCATCCGGGTCAAGTATCTGCATTCGGATGTGGATACTCTGGAGCGGACAGAGATCATCCGGGATATGCGTCTGGATGTCTTTGACGTGCTGGTGGGGATCAACCTGCTCCGTGAAGGGCTGGACATCCCGGAGATCACACTGGTGGTCATCCTGGATGCGGACAAGGAAGGCTTCCTTCGTTCCGGAACCTCTCTGATCCAGACCATCGGCCGTGCGGCCCGCAATTCGGAAGGGCATGTGATCATGTATGCGGATACGATGACAGATTCCATGCAGATGGCCATTGACGAGACCATGCGCCGCCGGGAGATCCAGATGACATATAATCAGGAGCACGGCATCACGCCTCAGACCATTAAAAAAGCAGTGCGCGACCTGATCAGTATTTCCCAGAAGGTGGATACCGGGGAGATGCTGATGGAGAAGGACGTGGAGTCCATGAGCCGGGAAGAGCTGGAGAAGACGGTGGAAAAGGTGACGAAGCAGATGAAGAAAGCGGCGGCCGAGCTGAATTTCGAGGCGGCGGCCGAGCTGCGTGACCAGTTGATCGAACTGAAAAAGGCATTGAATGATATGAAGACAGGAGACACAATATGGGAGTGAAGATAGACGCCAGAAAATATATCAAAATACGCGGCGCAAATGAAAACAATCTGAAAAATATTGATGTGGACATTCCACGGAACGAGCTGGTAGTTCTGACCGGGCTGAGCGGTTCGGGCAAATCCTCGCTTGCCTTTGATACCATTTACGCGGAAGGGCAGCGCAGATATATGGAGTCTCTGTCTTCCTATGCCCGCCAGTTCCTGGGGCAGATGGAGAAGCCGGATGTGGAGAGCATCGAGGGCCTGTCCCCGGCCATCTCCATTGACCAGAAGTCCACCAACCACAATCCCCGCTCTACTGTGGGGACTGTGACGGAGATCTACGATTATTTCCGTCTGCTCTATGCACGGGTGGGGATTCCGCATTGCCCGAAGTGCGGAAAGGAGATCAAAAAGCAGTCCGTAGACGAGATGACGGATCAGGTCATGACAATGCCGGAGGGCACCAGAATCCAGCTTCTGGCCCCGGTTGTACGGGGGCGTAAGGGGACGCACGCCAAGCTGCTGGATCGGGCCAAGCGGAGCGGATATGTCAGGGTGCGTGTGGACGGTAATCTGTATGAATTGTCCGAGGAGATCGCGCTGGATAAAAATATCAAGCATAATATTGAGATCATTGTGGACCGCCTGATCGTGAAGCCGGGGATTGAAAAGCGTCTGGCAGATTCCATTGAAAGCGTGCTGAACCTGGCGGAGGGGCTTCTGATCGTGGATGTGATCGGCGGAGAACCTATGAATTTCAGCCAGAGCTTTTCCTGCCCGGACTGCGGGATTAGCATTGAAGAAATCGAGCCCCGCAGCTTTTCCTTCAACAATCCCTTCGGGGCGTGCCCGTCCTGCTTCGGGCTGGGCTATAAGATGGAATTCTCAGAGGAACTGATGATCCCTGATCCGTCTCTGAGCATCAACGAGGGAGCTATCGCGGTGCTGGGATGGCAGTCCTGTTCGGATAAGGGTAGCTTTACCAATGCGATCCTGACGGCACTCTGCGAGGAATACGGATTTGATCTGGATACGCCCTTCGAGGAATATCCGAAGAAGATCCATGATATTCTGGTCTATGGAACAAATGGGAAATCAGTCAAAGTCCATTATAAGGGACAGCGGGGAGAAGGCGTGTACGACGTGGTCTTTGAGGGGCTGATCCGAAGTGTGGAACGGCGTTACCGGGAGACCCATTCGGAGTCCTCCAAGGCAGAATATGAGACCTTCATGAATATCACTCCCTGCTCCGAGTGTAAAGGACAGAGATTGAAGCAGACCTCCCTTGCAGTGACGGTGGGAGAAAAAAATATAGCAGAGGTCACCGCATTTTCCATCGACAGGCTGCAGGAATTCCTGCAGAATCTGGAGCTGACAAAGACCCAGCAGATGATCGGGAATCAGATCTTAAAGGAGATCCGGGCAAGGATCCAGTTTTTGATGGATGTGGGGCTTGACTATCTGACCCTGTCCCGGGCCACAGGATCCCTTTCCGGCGGGGAAGCGCAGCGGATCCGCCTGGCAACCCAGATCGGCTCCGGCCTGGTGGGAGTGGCCTATATCCTGGACGAGCCCAGCATCGGCCTGCACCAGCGGGACAATGATAAACTGCTTGCCACCTTGAAGCGTCTCCGGGACCTGGGAAATTCCCTGATCGTGGTGGAGCATGACGAGGATACCATGCTGGCAGCGGACTGCGTGGTAGACATCGGCCCCGGAGCAGGCGAGCACGGCGGCAGGGTGATCGCCGTGGGCACGGCACAGGAGATCATGGCCTGCGAAGCTTCTGTTACGGGAGATTACCTCAGCGGCAGAAAGCGGATTCCGGTGCCCGAGACAAGGAAGCCGTTTTCCGGCTTTTTGAAGGTTGTGGGGGCACAGGAGAATAACCTGAAAAATATCACGGTCAATTTCCCTCTGGGAGTGATGACTTGTGTGACCGGCGTATCTGGTTCCGGCAAGAGCTCTCTGGTAAACGAGATCTTATATAAGAAGCTTGCCAAGGAGCTGAACCGGGCCAGGACGATTCCGGGAAAGCACCGCCGCATCGAGGGACTGGACCAGGTAGACAAGGTCATCAGCATCGACCAGTCGCCCATCGGAAGGACACCCCGGTCCAATCCGGCCACCTACACAGGGGTTTTTGACCTGATCCGGGATCTGTTCGCGGCGACTCCGGATGCCAAGGCGAGGGGGTACAAAAAGGGAAGGTTCAGCTTCAATGTAAAAGGCGGACGTTGTGAAGCCTGCTCCGGAGACGGGATCATCAAGATCGAGATGCATTTCCTGCCGGACGTATATGTGCCCTGCGAGGTATGCGGCGGCAGGCGGTATAACCGGGAGACGCTGGAGGTCAAGTATAAGGGCAAGAGCATCTACGACGTCCTGGATATGACAGTGGAGGAAGCAGTCACATTTTTTGAAAATGTCCCCAGCATCAGCCGGAAGATGCAGACCCTCTATGATGTGGGACTCTCCTATATCAAGCTGGGACAGCCCTCCACGGAGCTCTCCGGCGGTGAGGCGCAGCGGATCAAACTGGCCACGGAGCTGAGCAAGCGCAGCACCGGAAAGACCGTCTACATTCTGGATGAGCCGACCACCGGCCTGCATTTTGCAGATGTACACAAGCTGACGGAGATCCTGCGCAGACTGGCGGATGACGGCAATACGGTGATTGTCATTGAGCATAACCTGGATGTGATCAAGACGGCGGACTATATCATCGATATCGGACCGGAAGGCGGAGATAAAGGCGGCACCGTTGTGGCGGAGGGAACGCCGGAGGAAGTAGCGAAAAATAAAAAATCTTACACCGGGAAGTATATTGCCGCGATGCTTAACAAAAAATAACAGAAGTATATTTTTATGGATAGCTCAATTTTGAAGACGGATTATCCAGATTCCTGACAAAAGAATAAAAAAAAGAAAATCTCAAAAAAGGGCTTTCCAATTTGGTAAAAATTGATTATACTAGTGAATGGTCAGGGGATGACATGTAACCATAACTGTTCAAAACAGAGTTGCCGCAGTATCTATGCAGATACTGGATTGAGAACATCAGATAAACAGACTATAAAAAACGAAGGATGAGATGGAAGAAACTGCGGATGAGTATCATTGCTTCATTTGGCAGAATATAGATTCACAGTTTCCGGTCAAAGGATCTCTTACGAGAAGGATTTGTTTTAGAAGGGAGAGTTTTATATGTCTGTTGATATCGGAATAGATCTGGGGACAGCCAGTGTGCTTGTGTATGTGAGGGGAAAAGGTGTTATATTAAAGGAACCCTCTGTCGTGGCATTTGACAGGGATACCAATGTGATCAAGGCTATCGGCGAGGAAGCACGTCTGATGCTGGGCAGGACCCCGGGAAATATCATAGCGGTACGTCCGCTGCGTCAGGGTGTGATCTCAGATTATACTGTGACAGAGAAGATGATCAAGTACTTTGTACAGAAGGCGGTCGGAAGGCGGATGTTTAAGAAGCCTCGGATCAGTATCTGTGTGCCCAGCGGCGTCACCGAGGTGGAGAAGAAAGCAGTGGAAGAAGCGACCTTTGCGGCAGGAGCAAGGGAAGTGCATCTGATCGAAGAGCCGGTGGCCGCGGCGATCGGCGCAGGGATTGATATATCCAAGCCCTGCGGCAATATGATCGTGGATGTGGGCGGCGGCACTTCGGATATTGCCGTGATCTCTCTCGGCGGCGCGGTGGTGAATACCTCTATCAAGCTGGCCGGGGATGACTTTGATGAGGCGATCGTGCGGTATATGCGGAAAAAGCATAATCTGCTGATCGGGGATATGACGGCGGAAGACATTAAGATCAAGATCGGTACGACCTATCCGCTGGTAGAGGAGGAACGCCTGGAGGTACGGGGAAGGAATCTGGTGACAGGCCTTCCGAAGACCGTGACTGTGACATCAACAGAGACCGAGGAAGCGCTGAGGGAGACGACCAGCCAGATTGTAGAGGCGGTGATCGCGGTATTGGAACAGACCCCGCCGGAACTTTCCGCGGATATACTGGACCGGGGAATCGTGCTGACCGGAGGCGGCTCTATGCTGCGCGGGCTGGAAGAACTGATCGAAGAACGGACAGGGATTCATACCATGACAGCGGAGGATCCGCTGAAGGTGGTAGCGATTGGGACCGGACAGTTTGTGGAATTCATGAGCGGACGAAAGGATTTTTGACCGGCCTGTGACCGTGCATCGCAGGGAATCCTGGATGTCTCGCTTAGGATTTGCAGGAAAAATTTCTGCAGATTCTTAGAGGAAAAAAGACAGGCTTCACCGGATGCCTGTCTTTTTGGAGTGAAAGGTAAGGAGTTGTAGAAAAATAACTGACACATCTCCTAAAGAACTGTGATTCTGCGTCATCTGCAACAGCTGTTTTCACAGTTCCGGATCAAAAGACGAAAGAGGTAGGGGATTTTGGAGACAGTAACAGGATATGTGGAGCATGTCGTGTTTCGGAATGAGGAAAACGGATATACGGTATTCAACCTGGAAGGTGACGACGGAGAGGTGACCTGTGTGGGCAGCTTTCACTATATTACGGAGGGGGAGCTTCTGGAGCTGGAAGGAGAATACGTGAACCACAGTGTATACGGAACACAGCTAAAGGTACACTCCCACAGGGTCAAGGAGCCGGAAGACCTGGTATCCATCGAACGCTACCTGGGCTCCGGGGCCATCAAGGGGATCGGAGCGTCCCTTGCGGGGCGCATCGTGCGCAGGTTTAAGGAAGATACGTTCCGGATCATGGAGGAGGAGCCCGAGCGCCTGGCGGAGATCAAGGGGATCAGCAAACGGAAGGCCCAGGAGATTGCGGTGCAGGTGGAAGAAAAAAGGGACATGCGGAAGGCCATGATCTTTCTGCAGAAGTACGGAATCTCTACCGCGCTTGCAGTGAAAATTTATGAATATTACGGATCCGGACTCTATGAGGTGCTGCAGGAGAATCCCTACCAGCTTGCGGACAACATTTCCGGGGTGGGATTCAAGACAGCGGATGAGATTGCTTCCAGAATCGGGATCCATAAGGACTCCGATTTCCGGATCCGCAGCGGTCTGGTCTATGTACTCCAGCAGGCGGCTGTGGAAGGACACATTTATCTACCCCAGGAGGTGCTTGCCTCACGGGCGGAACAGATTTTAAGCGTGCAGCTTCCGGAGATCGAGAAGTACATCATGGATCTCTGCATCGACCGGAAGACGGTCCGGAAGGAAGAAAACGGGCAGATCCGGATTTATCCGTCTCATTATTATTATCTGGAGCTGAATACGGCCCGTATGCTCCATGACCTGGACATTGACTGCGAGATGCCCGAGGAGATGATGGAACAGCGGCTGCGGAAGGTGGAAGAGCGGGAGCAGCTCCAGCTGGATCCCATGCAGCACCGCGCGGTGGTGGAATCCATCCGTCACGGGCTTCTGGTATTGACCGGAGGACCGGGGACCGGCAAGACCACCACCATCAATACCATGATCCGGTTTTTTGAAAGCGAGGGCATGAGTATTTTGCTTGCTGCCCCCACAGGACGCGCCGCAAAGCGGATGACGGAGGCCACCGGATATGAGTCCCAGACCATCCACCGCCTCCTGGAGGTGAATGGAAATCCGGAGGAAGAGGGGAGCGTCAGCGGATTCCAGCGCAATCGGGATAATCCCCTGGAAACAGACATTCTGATCATTGATGAGATGTCCATGGTGGATATCTCTTTGATGCATGCGCTTCTGTCCGCGGTCGTGCCGGGCACACGCCTGATCCTGGTAGGGGATGTGAACCAGCTTCCTTCCGTAGGGCCGGGCAGCGTATTGAAGGATATCATTTTGTCCGGGCGCTTTCCGGTGGTCACGCTGACCCGGATCTTCCGTCAGGCAGGAGAGAGCGATATTGTGGTAAATGCACATAAGATCAATGCAGGGGAGGCTGTGGTGCTGGACAATAAAAGCAGAGACTTCTTTTTCCTGAGAAGGCAGGAGGCCGATGTGATCATCGGTGTGGTCATTATGCTGATCCAGAAAAAGCTTCCCAAATATGTGGGCGCTCCTCCTTCGGAGATCCAGGTGATGACACCCACCAGGAAAGGGCTTCTCGGTGTGGAACGTCTGAATTCCATACTGCAGCGCTACCTGAATCCTCCGGATCCGGGAAAGGAAGAAAAGGAGATCAACGGCAGGATCTTCCGCAAGGGAGATAAAGTGATGCAGATCAAAAACAACTACCAGATCGCCTGGGAGGTGCGTACAAAATACGGAGTGGCCGTAGACCAGGGGATGGGCGTGTTCAATGGGGACATGGGATGCATTACGGAGGTGGACCTGTACGGCGGGACGCTGGAGGTGGAATATGATGAACACCGAAAGGTGACCTATCCCTTTGAATCCACGGATGAACTGGAACTGGCCTATGCCATAACGGTACATAAATCCCAGGGAAGCGAGTATCCGGCGGTGATTCTTCCTCTGCTGCCGGGGCCAAGGCTTTTGTACAACCGTAATCTACTGTATACGGCTGTGACCAGGGCGAAGAAATGTCTGACAATTGTGGGGAGTGAAAGCGTATTTCAGGAAATGATCAGAAACAAAAGCGAACAAAACAGATATACAAGCCTGGCAGAGCGCATTCAGGAGTTTTAAGGCTCCTAAATCTTCTGTATCCCCCGGTCTGTCCGTTCTGCGGGGAGGTGCAGAAGCCTGGGACCGGGATCTGCGACAGCTGCAGAGAAAGGCTGCCGGTGATCAGTGAACCGCGGTGTATGAAATGCGGAAAACCAGTGGCAGCCTGGGAGCAGGAGCATTGCCGTGACTGTGGAAGGCGGCGGCTGGATTTTGAGCAGGGCCGCAGTCTGTGGCTGCATGTCCCGCCTGTGACCCAGGCAGTGTATCAGTTTAAGTTTCATAATAAGCGGTATTATGCGGAGATATTTGCCAGAGAAATGGCAGACAGATATGGACAATGGATCCATGAACGCGGGATAGAGGAGATCATCCCTGTGCCGCTCCATCCGTCCCGGCTGAGAGCACGCGGCTTTAATCAGGCCGGTCTTCTGGCAGAACAGCTTTCAGAGGAGCTTCATATCCCAGTGGGGAAAAATGTGGTATACCGAGTCCGAAAGACGAAGCCGCAGAAGCAGCTGGATGACCGGGAGCGGATGAAGAACCTGAGGCAGGCATTTGGAGTGTCCAGGCGGTGGAAGGCCCCGAAGAGTGTACTGATCGTAGATGATATCTATACGACTGGCAGTACGATACACAGAATTTCCAAAGTTCTGAAAAAAGCAGGAGTCGAAAAAGTTTATTTTTTGACCATAAGCATTGGACAAGGGCTCTGAGTATATGCTATACTAAAACTAGCGGTTATAAATAATATACAATTCAGGAGGAAGCCTATGCTGGATGTAAAAAGGATCAGACTGATGGCAAGGATGGTTCAATATGAGAAAAATGACATCAGAAAAGATATGAAGATCAGTACTTATTATAAGAAGGATTATGTAAGCCTGAATACCCTGATCACTATTTTGTGGATGACAGTCGGTTATGGGATTCTGGCTGCTCTGCTTGCAGTATGCTTTATGGACGAACTGATGGAAAATCTGACGATCACAAAGGTGACGTATTTAGGTGTCGGTGTGGGAGGCGGATATATTGCTCTGCTGATCATCTATATCATTTGTGCAAATGTGTTTTACAGGGGGCGGCACAACCGCGCAAAGCAAAGAGTCAGAAAGTATTATAGAGATTTATCCCGGCTGGGTAAGATGGAAGTGAAGGAGAAAAAGAAGGTATGAGCACGTTACTTGTCTGGAGAGAGCAAATGCAGAGGTTTTATGCGAAGTATTCCATATTTATCAGGATCGGATTTCAGTTCTGTATGGGATTTCTGGTGTTTTATCAGATCAATTCCAATATCGGATTTATGAAAAAGGCATCTTCCACAGCATGTACGGCAGGACTGGCTGCAATCTGCGCATTTCTGCCGGTGATCGTTATGGTCATAGCGGCAACGGCGCTGGTGCTGCTGCATTTTTATACGCTGTCTCTGCCGGTCGCCATTGTAGCTGCATTACTTTTCCTGCTGATGTATATTTTTTACTTTCGGTTTTCCTCCGGAAAGGCCTGGCTGGTCTTGCTGACGGCATGTTCCTTTGCGATGGATGTCCCGTTTGTCCTTCCGATCGCAGCAGGACTGCTTGGGTCCCCGGCGTGCATCGTTCCGGCCGCATGCGGGACGCTGTCTTATTATTTGATCCATCTGGTAAAAGGATCCTCCAGTACATTCAAGGCAGGCGACGGAGTGGAGATGGTGGAGACTCTGATCAGCTTTACAAAGCAGGCACTTATGAATCAGGAGATGTGGGTCATGATCGCGGCAGTAGCGGCCTGTGTCCTTCTGGTGTATTCTATCCGTACACTTTCGGTGGACCATGCATGGAAATTTGCATCTGTCGGCGGTGCAGTGGCGGCTGTTGTGATCGCTGCGACGGCAAATGTGGCGCTGAATCTGCATATTTCGCTTTCGCCGCTGGTAATAAGCGGAGTGATCGGGGTTCTCGCAGGACTTTTGCTGGAGGTGATCTTCCTTTCTGTGGATTATGCAAGGACCGAATATCTGGAGTTTGAGGATGACGAATATCACTATCATGTGAAAGCGGTCCCGAAGATCGGAGTAACAGTCCCGCAGAAAAGTGTAAAGCATATCAATGAGAGACAGAATACAGGCAGCATGGGCAGTAAAAACAACCGGGGGGATAACGGCAGCCAGACATCGTCTTCCTATGGGACCGGGTATCTGGAACGACCGAAAAGTGCAGATGAGATCCTTCTGGAAAGAAGTCTGAATAAAGAACTGGGTCTTGATGGAAAAGGCAAAAAATAAAAGATATGAGAGTAAGGTCTCCGGGCGTATGCTTCTGCTTCATCCGGAGTGGGAGGTGAGCTGATGCGGCAAGAGTTACAACAGATTTTTCATAAATTTATCGGCGATCCGTATATTCCTGAGCTCCGTATTACAGATGTTGTGGAGATTCTGATCATTGCGGTGATCGTATATGAGATCATGCTTTGGATCAAGAACACAAAAGCCTGGATGCTGCTGAAAGGACTTTTGATGCTGGGACTGTTTATCCTGGTTGCCTATGTGTTCCGGATGCATGCTATTTTGTATCTTGCGAGAGAGTCCATCAGCATCCTGGCATTTGCCGCACTGGTCGTATTTCAGCCGGAGCTGCGCCGTGCGCTGGAGAAGCTGGGAGAGAAAAATTTCTTCAGCACATTTTCTCTGTTCGACAGGGGCAGAGAGAACCTGCGTTTTTCAGACAGGACAAAGGATGCTCTGGTTGCGGCCTGCTTCAGTATGGGAAGTGTAAAGACAGGCGCGCTGATCGTGGTAGAGCGGGTCATTCACCTGACAGAATATGAGATGACGGGAATCGAGCTGGACTGTATCATATCGGAGCAGGTGCTCCTGAATATCTTCGAGCATAATACACCGCTTCATGATGGGGCTGTGATCGTCCGCGGGGACAGGATCACCTCTGCCACCTGTTACCTGCCTCTGTCAGACAATATGCAGATCAGCAAAGCTCTTGGAACCAGGCATCGTGCCGCGTTGGGCATGAGTGAGGTCAGCGACGCGATGATCCTTGTAGTGTCGGAGGAGACAGGATATGTTTCGATGGCAATGGACGGACAGCTTGTGCGGAATGTGACTCCGGAGTATCTGAGAGAGAAGCTTGGACAGATCCAGGATCGTCTTTCCGATGGAAAGAAATTTGCGGTGCGGAAAGGACGGAAGAAAAATGAAGTTTAAGATAACCCGGAATTTTGGCCTGAAAGCAGCAGCTTTGATCTTTTCCGTTTTTTTCTGGCTGATCGTGATCAATATCAACGATCCCATGGATGATGCGACTTATGCCAGTATCCCCGTGGAGTTTGTCAATGAAGAGGTTGTCAGGAATATGGGCAAGGTCTATGATATGGTGGGAGATCCTCAGAGCGTCCGTGTGACGGTCTCTGGAAAACGGTCTGTACTTTCCCAGATCAGGAGCAGCAATATCGTGGCGACTGCAGATCTGAGCCAGATGGAGGTCAATACGTATCTGGTGCCCATCACTGCGGAAGTGAGAGGGCTGGAAGGAGAGACGGTGACGACGCAGGTCACGCCTCCGAATCTGCAGATCAAGATTGAAGATATGAAGAGCAATACGTATCCGATCTCTGTCAGTACATCGAACGTTGTTCCAAGAGACGGGTTTGTAGTGGGCGAGGCATCTGTGAATCCCGAAAAGATCACGATCCGGGGAACGGAATCAAAGATCAAAAATATTCGCCGTGTGGTGGCAAGAGTGCCTGCGTCAGCCGAGGCATCCGGTCTTTCTGAGGATACGACGCTGGATGCGGAGCTGGTTATTTTTGACGGAAATGATAATACAATGGATCAGAGCCAGCTTACCAATAACCTGGGAGAGCGGGGACTCAGCGTCAATGTGCAGATACTCAGGGAGAAGAACGTGCCTCTGCGTTTGGAAGGAGTGTCAGGGGAGCCGGCAGATGGATTTGTCTATACCGGGTGTACCCTGGAGCCTTCTTCGGTGAAGATCTGCGGGACGAAAGAGGCTCTGGATGCCGTAAGCGCCATTGAGATCCCGGAATCTGCAGTCAGTATCCAGGGACGCCGGGGCAGGGAGGAAATGACAGTAGATATCCTTCCTTATCTTCCGGCAGGGATCAGTCTGTCGAAGGACGTGTCCAATAATGTGGTCGTAACTGTGACGATCGAGCAGGAAGGGACAAAGACGATACCGCTTCCGGTAGGCGCGATTCAGATTAAGAATCTGAAGGAAGACCTGAAGCTGGAATTTGAGTCAGATATGGACATTGAACTGCAGTTTACAGGCAGGGAGGAAGCTTTGGAAATACTGGATATCCGGTATGCGGTTTCCATGGATCTAAGGAATTATAAAACAGCCGGAACATATGAGGTTGCAGTGACGATCGAGACACCCTCCGGCGTGGAATTAACGAAAAACCCGACTGTTAAGATCATTCTGACAGAAAAAGACGGGGGATAGGATGTGGGATAGGATATGGTAAGAGAAAGCGTGGTCATTAAAAATCCAACCGGCCTTCATCTGAGGCCGGCGGGGCTGTTCTGCAAGACGGCAATGCAGTTTGGCTGTAAGATTACCATTGAAAAGACGGGCAGGCCGGGGATGGTTTCTGCCAATGCAAAGAGTGTGCTCAGTGTTCTTGGGGCATGTATCAAAAGCGGAGATGAGATCGCCATCGTCTGCGACGGCGAAGACGAAGAGGACGCCCTGAAGGAAATGGTACAGATCGTAAGAGACGGATTGGGTGAGTGAATATTTGATCCGGGATTGACTGCTGGGGCAGAAGGGCGGTATGTTGTTCTGGTATGCGGAAAGGATTCCTGTACCGGAGCTATCTGAGTGAGGGCGGATATATTATTTAGGAGGATCTATATATGAGCAGGGCAGTTCTGGTTGTTATGGCGGCTGGATTGGGAAGCCGCTTCGGAGGCGGGATCAAGCAGTTGGAGCCGATTGGTCCGAACGGGGAGAGCATCATGGAGTATTCCATTTATGATGCTCTGGAAGCAGGCTTCGATAAAGTCGTATTTGTGATCCGGCGCGATCTGGAGAGCAGTTTTCGGGATGCGGTCGGAAAGCGGATCGAGCAGATTACGGATGTGGCCTATGTATTTCAGGAGGTTGAGGATATTCCGGATCAATACCGGGAGCGTTTTGCAGGACGGACAAAGCCCTGGGGGACAGGGCAGGCAATCCTCTGCTGCAGGAATGCCGTCAGCAGTCCTTTTTTGGTGATCAATGCGGATGATTATTATGGAAAGCAGGCATACATCGAGGCATTCCAATATCTTACACAGAATTCAAACGGCTCAGGAAGCGAGATCTGCATGGTTGGATTTGTTCTGAAAAATACTCTGAGCGACAATGGCGCTGTGACGCGGGGGTTATGCCAGGCAGGTCCGGACGGTATGCTGAGGAAGATCGTGGAGACAAGGAATATAGAAAAGCTGGAAGGCGGCGCAGTAGTACGCAGTGAAAGCGGCGATCAGAGGATTGATGCGGATTCCCTGGTGTCCATGAATATGTGGGGACTCCAGCCAGAATTCTTTTCTGTTTTGGAATCCGGATTTGCAGAATTTTTGGAAGGCCTGGAGATAGGAGAGGGCAAAGCAGAATATCTTCTTCCCACAATTATTGGGGGACTTTTGGAAGAGGGCAGAGCCACTGTAAAAGTGCTGCAGTCTACGGACAAATGGTTTGGCGTCACCTATAAAGAGGACAAGGAAGGCGTAGCTGCGTCTGTAAGGAGGCTGGTAGATAAGGGGATTTACCCTGAAAAGCTGTTTCCGGCATCGGATCGCAGATAGATGTATCGCATTTTAGAATGATGATTTATGAGAAAACAGGGAACCGGAAGCAGAAATAGCTGCTCCTGGTTCCCTGTTTTAAAATGTAAAAAATTTATAATAATTTGTAAACAAATTGTAAATTTGAAATAGAATTGTAATAAGTTGTCTGTGACATAAAAACAGTAAATTCGATATTAAATTTTTTTGCTGCGTTACAAAACACAAGATAATGTGTGTATATTGCCTGATAAT
Organism: Lachnospiraceae bacterium; assembly: GCA_910575475.1. Taxonomy (GTDB): domain Bacteria; phylum Bacillota; class Clostridia; order Lachnospirales; family Lachnospiraceae; genus Schaedlerella. The sequence goes on from CAJTGD010000041.1 coordinate 20,822, forward strand.
TCTCTATTTTGTATGCAGAAGCAGAAAGAAATTAATTTGTTTCTCGGCAGATATACAAGATAACGCAAGAAGTGTGTCGAATCATCGGCAATTTCCAACTTGAAAGTAAGGGGGGATTGATGTATAATATGAATTGTGCTTGTACTAATTAATAAAAACATGAGGTGGATATTATGATGAAAGGGAAAAGAAAGAAACTTGTAGCATGGCTGCTTGCGCTCACCATGTTGATGAGTCCGGCCTCGGGTTTCCGCGCATTTGCGGACGAAGATGTGCCGAATCAGCCAGAACAAAGTACAGTCACTGCTGATCCAGTTGATGACACGGAACCGGCAGATTCAGAACCGGATGTAAGCCAGGATACGCCTACGGATCCGGGGGATGTGACAGAACCAGAAGGAGCGGGAGGGACGGATGATCCGTCAGTTACGCCCGAAGGAGGACCGACAGTACCGCCCGTTGCGGATGATCAGACAGTAACGGATGAACCGGCAGATGTGCCGGAAGAGCAGGAGGCAGATACAGAAGATCCTGCAGTCGAGGACGGCGGACTGATCAACGCCTTCTTTTTAGGAGAGAAATCTATACAAGCACCAGGGGAGCAGAATCTGGTCGTCTCATTTGGAGACGGAAGTGAGCAGCTTGCATCTGTAAAGTTGATACTTGCAGGGGAGGATGGCAGGCAGAGTGAGATTTTGCTGACCGAGAAGAAGGACTCCTATTATCAGTTTGTTAAGACATACGACAACAATGAAGCCGGGACATATCGTCTTGTAGCTTTTGCATATGAATTAGACGGGCATAAGAAACGCATTGACTTTGAAAAAATTGGAATTTCCGCAAACTTTAGTGTGAATTCGGAAGCAGCACAGGCGGAAGGCGAATGTACGGAGGACGCAGGCATATCCGTTACAGCGCTGACGTCAGATGAGATTTCCGATGATATGACATCGGAGATTGAGTCTACGATTCAGGAAGCGGCAGATGAGGCTGTTGAGACTGTGAATGAGGGTTCCGTAGAGTTGGGGGCTTCCAGCACAGACCAGGCATACAGCCGTGCAGGTGTCAGTAAGGAATTGACAGCGCTGACAGATCAGGCAGTGAATCTGGGATCCTACAGTGCGCCGAAGGCATATACCGGAACCGCATCCTCTATCGTAGTCGTTCTGGATCCGGGCCATGGAGGAAAGGATCCCGGTGCATCAGCAAACGGGTTGGTAGAAAAAGACATTACTCTGAAGATTGCGCAGGCATGTAAGGCTGAACTGGAGAAGAATACGGGTGTCAAGGTATATTTGACTCGTACTACTGATAAATATGTTAGCCTGGAAGGAAGAGTTCAGGCGGCAAAGCTTTTAGGTGCGACACTGTTTGTAAGTATTCATATGAATTCTTCCGAGAAAAAGGAAGCAAACGGTGCGGAAGTATACTATCCGAATGCGAATTATAATCCGACGGTTTCTGCTGAAGGAAAACAGGCTGCTCAAAGTATTTTAAATGAATTGGTAGAACTGGGGTTATCAGATCGTGGTGTGAAATTCCTGAATTCTACCGATGATGAAGATGGGGAAGGTACCTATGCGGATGGCTCTGTTTCGGATTACTACAGCGTGATCAGAGACAGTAAAAAGAACGGATTCCCGGGAATTATCGTAGAACATGCATTTTTGACAAATGCGGATGATGCGAAGGATTTGAAGAGAGATGCCTTCTTAACTGATTTGGGAAAAGCAGACGCACGGGGAATTCTGAAGTATTGCCAGACAAGGACAGATTATTCTTCGGTATATGATTTCAACTTTTACATGAACCGTTATCCGGATTTGAAAAGGGTTTACGGCAACAATCCGGTGGGAGCACTGCAGCATTTCGTTACCAGCGGAATGAATGAAAGACGTCAGGCAAGCAAGGAGTTCAGTGTTGATTCTTATATGAACCGCTATCCGGATCTGCAGTCTGCATTTGGAAATAATTATGCTGCCTACTATATGCATTATATTAACTTTGGAAAAAAGGAAGGCAGAATTGGTACGGTAGACGGATCGAATGTAAACAGCGGCAATAATGCAAGTGATAATGTACCGAATAATACAGCTTCAAATACCATATATGCCGGAACGGATTACGGCGATGTTTATGACTATGAGTATTATGTTAACAGGTATGGGGATGTTGCGGCAGCATTTTCAGGTGATTACGCAGGCGCGCTGAAGCATTTTGTCCAATGCGGCATGAATGAAGGAAGGCAGGCAAAAGGTACATTTAATGTAAATGCCTATAAAAATCGTTACAAAGATTTGCGTGATCATTTTGGGGATAATTTAAAATCGTATTATATTCATTATATTGAATATGGAAAAGAGGAAGGGCGGAAAGCGTCAGGAGATGATACAGTCCCCGAAGATGATAACGGTAATTCAACTGCACAGACTACCTATGGGCGGATTGACTATTCACCTGTTTACAATTATGAATACTATGTTAGCAGGTATTCGGATGTAAAACAGGCATATGGAAATAATAGCGACAAGGTATTGCAGCATTTCATTCAGCATGGAATGAGTGAAGGTCGGACTGGTAACAAGGACTTTAATGTATATGGCTATAAAAGCAGATATAGTGATCTGCGTGCGGCATTCGGAAACGATTTGAAAAAGTATTACTTGCACTATATTCAAAACGGTAAAAAAGAAGGGCGCAAATCAGATCTTGTGAAAGTGACTACATATCAGGGTGTGGATTACAGTGATGTATATGATTATGATTATTATACCAAAAAATATTCTGATATTTATACAGCGTTTGTAAACGATCCGGCTGGTGCAATTGAGCATTTCATCAATTTTGGTATTAAAGAAGGACGTCAGGCGTGCGAAAAATTCAATATTACTGCGTACAAAAATAATTATGCAGATTTGAGAAATGCTTTTGGTGATAATAATATAGCTTATGTGCGTCACTATATGGAGTTGGGAAAAGAAGAAGATAGAAATGCAAGTTCAGCATTGCTCCATACCATTATGGATGATGGAACAAGCCGTACTTCAGTAGCCCAGATGGTAACGTACTTCCTGGCAAGTGGTGCTACTTATCCGACATATTATGCTAATAATACAAATGTAAAAACAATCACGGATTTTTGTGGACTGTATTATAAACATGCTAAAGTATATGGAATTAAGCCAGAAGTTGCTTTCTGTCAGGCTATGAAAGAGACAAATTTCCTGAGGTTCACCGGAGATGTGAAGGTTGATCAGTTTAATTTTGCTGGATTAGGAGCAACTGGAGGCGGTGCGTCAGGAGCGAGGTTCAGTCGTATTGAGGAAGGAATACATGCACATTTGCAGCATCTGTATGCCTATGCGTCTGCGGATGCAAAAAAAGATGAAAATGGTGGTTTCTTTAATACGTATCATTGTGCAGACGATAGATTTGATCTTGTAACAAAGGGATGTGCTCCCTATGTTGAATGGTTGGGACAGAAGGAAAATCCGATTCCTGGTAAGGGTTGGGCAACAGCAGAAGGATATGGATACAGTATCATTAATGACTATATGAATAAGTTAAGTACATATAGTCTGCAGTAGTCATTAGTTCAGCAAATAAAACAACCGAGATAGTAAAAGATTTTAATGAAAAGAATGCGTCCGATGATTTATCAATATTATCGGGCGCATTTTTTGTATGTTCGTGGCGCTATCTTATCAAACGATTATGAAGCCAACGTTTATATATAAATGAAAAGATATTCAATCCTATTACAAAAATGTTACAAAAAAATATCCAATTCCGCACAAATTCTCTTTTCCTACTTGTCCTTTCCTGGAAAATATTATATGATATTACACGTACTGGAAAAGATCTTGTCGTTTTTCATACTCTTATTTATCAATTGGAAGAAGGAAGTAAGCAGTGATTAAAGAAAACCAAAAGCTTTTGAATCGATTACAGGTGGTCCTTGACGGAATCGTGATAATCGTCTCCTATGTGCTGGCGTGGTTCATCCGTTTTAAGAGCGGACTGTTTGAGCAGGATCCATGGACGCTCCCGCTGGACGTATACATGAGGCTTTTGCTCCTGATCGTGCCGGGCTACCTGATCTTATATTACGCGTTCAAGCTGTATGCGCCGAAGCGTGTGCTGGGAAGAAGGCTGGAGGCGTCGCGGGTGATCCAGGCGAATATGCTTGGCGTGATGGTACTGATATTGATGCTGTATTTGGTAAAGCAGTTCGATATTTCCAGAACCATGCTGTTCGTATTTGCCTGTGTCGATATTTTCAATACTGTGCTGGAGCGTAATGTCGTCCGCTATATTCTCCGGCGGATCAGAAAAAACGGATACAACCTGAAGCACATCATCCTGGTGGGCTACAGCCGTGCCGCGGAACAGTATATTGACAGGATCATGGTGAATCCGGAATGGGGGTATTATGTAAGAGGGATCTTGGATGATACGATGCCCCACGGCGCAGAATACCGGGGGATTAAAGTGCTGGGTTCGATTGACAATCTGACAATCATCCTGCCTCAGAACCGGCTGGATGAGATCGTGATCACGCTGGGACTCGGAGAGTATCACAAGCTGGAACGGATCGTAGGTATGTGTGAAAAGTCGGGTGTGCATACAAAATTCATTCCGGATTATAATAACATCATTCCGACCAAGCCATATACGGAAGACATTCAGGGACTTCCGGTCATCAACATCCGGCATGTACCATTGAACAACATACTGAACAGGATCGTAAAAAGAACGGTAGATATCTTTGGCTCTCTGTTTGCGATCGTATTATTTTCTCCGGTTATGCTTGCCGTTACGCTGATCATCAAGGTGACTGATCCAGGGCCGCTGATCTTTAAACAGGAGCGGATCGGGCGGAAAAATAAGCCGTTTTACATGTATAAGTTCCGCTCTATGATCATGCAGCGGGAATGTGACGAAGAAAAAGGCTGGACAAGGAAGGATGATCCGCGTGTCACTCCAATCGGACATTTTATCCGGAAGACGAGCATTGATGAACTGCCTCAGTTGTTCAACATATTGAAAGGAGATATGAGTCTGGTAGGTCCCAGACCCGAACGTCCGCAGTTTGTGGAGAAGTTTAAGGAAGAGATTCCAAGATATATGATCAAGCACCAGGTAAGGCCGGGACTGACCGGATGGGCGCAGGTCAACGGCCTGCGGGGCGATACGTCCATTCGGAAAAGGATTGAGCATGATCTGTATTATATTGAAAACTGGACGATCGGGTTCGATTTTAAGATCATTATACTTACATTTTTTAAGGGGTTTATCAATAAAAATGCATATTAAGACGTCCGACGCCAAAGGAAAATCAGTGATATGATAAGAAGGAAATGCTTCAGGAATGCATTGGGAAGGAATCAGGATGGTGCATACAGAGAATAGAATCGATTATATTTCTTATTGTGCCGGCTATGTGCTGGCCTTTACTGCTTCCAGGCTGGGGTATGTATATCTGGCCGGAATCGTGCTGATGCTGGAAGCATTGCTGCTGTATATGATGAATTTGAAAAGAACTGGAAATCTGACGGACCTGAGAGGGCTTTTTTCACTGTCCTGGGTCGGAGGCGAAGGAATCGCCTGTCTGCAGTTGAGCAGGCTTCAAAGTGATTGGAAAACATTAACCTGGGTCTGCTTTTTTCTGGCGTATTTCTGCTTTATATCAGGGTATGATATTGCAGCCAGAAAATCGGGGAAAGAGGCGCAGCAGGATAGGTGCGGGATTGAAAAAAATGCGCGCCAGGCCCGGCAGGTCCTGATATGCGTGATCCTTTTGGGAGTCGGCTCCGTATTCTGCTTCCTGCTGGAGGCTGTGGTGCTGGGGTTTATTCCCCTGTTCTCACCGGAGCCGCACGCCTATTCCTATTTTCACATTTCCGGCGTGCATTATTTTACGGTGAGCTGTATTTTGATCCCGGCGCTGTCGGTGCTGTATGTGAGGCTGACGGAAAAGTGGACGGCCTTTCGCTTCGCAGTGCTGGCGGCCGGCAATCTGACCGCAGTTGGGATACCGATCCTCTGCGTGTCCAGGTTCCAGCTTCTCTTTGCGGTTGGCTTTGCAGCCGTCGTCTATCTGATGCTGTACCGGCATGTGACATGGAAAATGATCGTGACAGCGTTTATCATCCTGATCCCGGTCTATGTACTCCTGACCGTTGCAAGAAGACATGACATCACATATTTAAACGGCATCTTTGAGATGAAGTACGATAAGATGCCGATCTTTATTACACAGCCGTATATTTATGTGGCAAATAATTATGAAAACTTTAATTGCATGGTTGCACAGCTTCCGGAATTTTCCATGGGACTCAGGATGCTGTTTCCGGTTTTTGCCCTGACAGGATTAAAATTCGTTTTTCCGCAGGTGACAGCATTTCCGCTCTATACGACGAAAGAAGAGCTGACGACAGTGACTCTGTTTTATGACGCATACTATGATTTCGGATTCATCGGGATCATCCTCCTGGCATTTGTGCTGGGTTGTATGGCCGCATGGATGACCCGATGGGTGGAGAACAGCAGGAATCCGGCGGCCTATCTGTTTTACGGTCAGATTGCGATCTACCTCGGTCTTTCCTTTTTTACCACCTGGTTCAGCAATCCCACCACCTGGTTCTGGCTGGCAGCGACATTTGCAATGTATGTGTTCATAGGATATCAGGTTCAGGGAAGATCCTCAAAATAAAAAATAGGGTTGCTCCAAACAGCTTGTAATGCTGGTGTTTTTATGATAAACTACAGTTTGATTTATGATAAACTATATTATTGTAGGGAATTTGTATAGTGATAATCCTTAAAGAGGTTGGGAGGTTTATAATGAAAAGGGCATTGATTATTGGTGCAGGACCTGCGGGGTTGACAGCCGCGTATGAGTTATTGAGAAAATCGAAGGATATTGAAGTTGTTGTTTTTGAAGAAAGCGATTGTTTCGGAGGTATTTCGAAGACCGTGGAATATAAAGGAAACCGTATGGATATGGGAGGACATCGTTTTTTCTCAAAAAGTCCTGAAGTGAATGAATGGTGGAACAATATGCTACCGATGCAGGGGAAGCCTGCGCTTGATGAGATATTGCTTAACAGAGAGGCAGCAGTTATAAAAGGGGGCGCTGACCCTGAAAATGAAAATCGTGTAATGCTGATAAGGCATCGTGTTTCAAGAATACTATTTGACGCAAAATTTTATGATTATCCTATCTCACTTAAATGGGAAACCTTTAAAAATATGGGGTTTCTTAATACGATGAAAGTAGGCTTCAGCTATCTGGCTGCTCTATTCCATAAACTGCCGGAGGACAACCTTGAAAACTTTTACATTAACCGTTTTGGAAGAAAGCTGTACTCCATGTTTTTTGAGTATTATACGCAAAATTTGTGGGGAAGACATCCGAAGGAAATAGACGCATCGTGGGGTGCGCAGAGAGTGAAAGGTTTATCTGTTATTGCGGTTATAAAGGATGTTTTGGGGAAAATATTTAAAAAGGAGAACCGTAAGGTGGAGACTTCTCTTATAGAAGAGTTTAAATATCCAAAACTTGGCCCGGGACAGCTTTGGGATGTGGCAGCAGAAGAAGTAGAGAAGCTTGGAGGTACAATCATCAAGAATGCCCGGGTTGTAAAGTTTCATAAAAATTCTGATAATATAATCACTTCTCTTGTATATGAGCATGATGGGCAGGAAATAATGATGGAAGGCGATTATTTTATATCGTCCATGCCAATCAAGGAGCTTGTAGGCGGTATGAATGATGTTCCGGCAGAGCCTGCCAGGATTGCCTCAGGTCTCCCTTACAGGGATTATATGACACTCGGAGTTCTGGTTTCTAAATTGAACCTGGTCAATAAAACGCATATAAAAACTGTCGGAAATATTGTGCCTGATTGTTGGATTTATGTACAGGATAGAAATGTAAAACTTGGACGTTTTCAAATTTATAATAATTGGTCTCCTTATATGGTGAAAGATCTCGAACATACTGTGTGGGTTGGGCTGGAATATTTTGTCAATGAGGGCGACGATTTCTGGAACATGACGGAAGACGAATTTTCCAAAATAGGAATATCTGAAATGATCAGACTTGGGCTGATCGAATCGTCTGACGCAGTATTAGATACTCATATGGAAAAGGTTAAGAAAGCATATCCGGCTTATTTTGATACTTATGATGATATGGGCAGCCTCATAGAATATCTAAATACCATAGAGAATCTTTATTGCGTGGGTAGAAACGGCCAGCATCGTTATAACAATATAGACCATTCCATGATCACGTCATTTGAGACGGTAAAAAATATTCTGTCAGGAAATAAAGATAAGTCAAATATCTGGAATGTAAACGCAGAACAGGAGTACCATGAGGAAGGTGAAGAAAATAGAAAATACAAAAATAAATGAAAATATTAAACAGATTATGCTGTATCTAATTGTAGGCAGTGGTGCTACTATAGTGGAATGGATTGTTTTTTTTCTATTAGATCATTATTTGAATATACACTACATGATTGCGACTAGTTTAGCATTTGTATTGTCGACATTTGCAAATTGGGTTTTGGGAAGATTGATTATGTTCAAGTCATCGAAAAATACATGGAAAGAACTTGTACAAATTTATCTTGTGTCAATTGCTGGACTATTGATGAATCTGATGATTATGTGGATTGCCATAACAAAATTAGGATTCAACAATATGTTTTCAAAAATAGCGGCAACTGGTATTGTATTTTTTTGGAATTTCATTATAAGGAAGCTGTTGATCTACAGAAATTAAATGAAAGGGTGTAATATGATAAAGATATCGATTGCTTATTTACAGGAGGTCAGATGTGATGAGGGATTATAAAAGTATAAGGAATAACAGAAAATGCCTGAACACTTTGTTTATAGCGGTCATATTTCTGACATTCCTGAGAATTTTATTGGCTCTAAAGATTCCGCTGTATGGGTTGGGGGCAGCAATGCATGATGATTATCTGCTTGTGAATTACGCGGATAATCTACAAAATTCTAATTGGCTGGGGACGGAATATACGAATCTGACGTTGGCAAAGGGAATATCCTTTTCGTTTTTTTTGTATATATGCCGTCTGCTTTTTTTGCCATACCCATTAGGACTAGTTCTATTATGGATATTGGCGGTATTGATCCTGGTAATTGCGGTCAAGGATGTTGTGAAGGACAAAGCAGCCTTATTGCTTATGTATCTGTTTCTGCTTTATTCTCCAGTTACATTTGCTAAAGATTTTTTTCAGCGGATTTATAGAATGGCAGTGATTCCTGCGGCGGTGCTTCTTGTAGTAGCATGTCTGATCGGCCTGTTTTTCCGAAGAAATGAAAAAATCAGCGTTCAGGTACGATGGGCATTAGGTGCAGGTATCAGTCTGAGCTTTTTTTGGCACATCAGAGAGGATTCTATATGGCTGCTTCCTTTTGTTCTGGGAGCGCTTTTGTGTTCTGCCGTTGGGGGGATCCTGCTGCAGCATGAAAGCAGAAAAAACGCGATTAAGAAAATTTTGGTATATATATTGCCCATTGTCCTTTTGGTTTTAACAAATAATATGATATCATTGCTTAATTATAAGCACTATGGTATTTATACAGTCAGCGACCGGATAGATACCTATTTTTCTAAAGTGATGTCTACAATGTTAAAGGTGGAAAATGAAAATTATACCGGGCCGGATGACAAATTATGGATTTCAAGAAGCCAGATAGAAAAGATGGCTGAGGTCTGCCCGACATTAAAAAAATTGGAACCACAGATAGAACAAATATATAACAGCGGATGGTGCAGTCAGGAGAGCGAAATACAAGGAGAAATACAAGGCGACCTTATTTTTTGGGCGCTTAGAGACGCGGTTGCCTGGGCGGGACACTATGGATCGGCTGCGGAGACCGATCAATTTTATAAAGCTATATACGAGGAATTAGAAGAGGCATTAAATGAGGGAAAGCTGGAAAGGCGAAAGGCGATATATCCCTCTTCCATGGGAACAGGAATCGAGTTGAAAGATATTCCGTTTCTGATCGATCGCATGAATGAAAATATGAGTCATATTTTAACATATGAACAATGTGAATCAGCGGCAGAGTCTGGAAACGGTACATGGGATCAGCTAAGGAAGATGGAAGCCGTAACGGATGGGATGCTGATATACCCAGATCAGGTCCGATATAAAGTAAATGGCCTGATACAGCAGGAAAAGTCCACAGGTAAGCTGCAGGCATATATAAAAGTGGGAAACCGACTGACGGAAATACCTGTGGGAAGTGAATTTTCTGTGGAATTAGAGGATGTAGCGGATATAGCGGATATAGAATCGGTACAGTTTCAGATTTATCAGGATGGGAAACTGAAAGATACAATGGATCTGGAAACCGGAAAGAACAAATATTGCAGCATACAGGTTAATGATGCCGAACAGCTTGTGGTACCAGATCCATTAAAAGCAAAATGCAGACCTTTTATTAGAATTGCCAATATATTTGTAAAAGTTTATCAAAAAACATCTATTTTGTTGGCAGTATTTTCTCTGATAGGATATTTTGCGATATTTTATGACGCGGTTGCAGGCTTCCGTAAAAAGCAGTATGAGTCTCTTCCCATATTTTTGATCATGACAGGACTGGGAATTAGTATATTTATATGTATGCTGGGCGTTTCCTGGTTTACAGCGTGGATCACTGCGTATAGGTGGACTGCTTTCCTTTATACCGCCGGTGTTCCTATACTCATTCAGTTGTTTGAAATATTCGGAATATATTTTGGTATTAAAAATGTAATTGGGCCGGCAGTGCTTGAACGTAAGAGGTTATGGACAAAACAGCAGTAATCCTTAGAAACTGTGAAAAATAACTTATACAGATGAACAGGGGGATAAGTCAGATGTATAAGTTATTTTTCACGGATTCCGCAGCCAATATGCTGTCCTGACATGAATGGCGGCCTTATTTTAATCAATGATCAGCATTTCCGGCAGCTGTGCATAGTAGTCAGTGGTCACGATATCAGCGGAAATCTGCATTTTATTTTCAGCGATCTCACTGACCTCTGCTACGTATTCCTGCATCAACTCTTCATCTTCGAATTCGACATTTTCAAAGGGGGTAAATTCCCCGGTATAGCTCTCATAGATCCCTTTGCCCGTGATCCAGCTCCGGTCCGGAAAGATGACAAACTGCTCTGCGTCAGAGAGGATGTCCTGCCCGGCAAGGAGACGGGAATCATATTCCAGCCCCATCAGATTCGCTACGGTGGGGAAGATATCAATGCTGCTGCAGTACTTGGGCACCCGCACTGGTTCGGGCATGGAAGCCGACCAGACGACCAGGGAGCTGTGATACCATTCCAGGCTGTTTTCCAGGTCCTCCCCTGCCAGCTCACTGCACATGTCCTGATATCCATAGGGGATATGGTCCGGCCCGATGACAAATAACGTATTCTCCAGGAGTCCCTTTTCCTCCAGACGTTCCAGCAGATATTCCACTGCCAGCTCCAGCTCATAGTTGCAGGCAAGATAGGCCTTCGCATTGTCAGAATAAGGAAGGTCTTCGACCAGGTCCATATGCCGCATTGCCATTTCATTCGTTTCATCATAGTCTGCATGCCCGCTGAAGCTCATGTAATTGGTATAAAACGGAGTCTGATCGCCGTACACGTCAAAGGTATCGGTCACCAGCTTCAGGTCGGACTGAGGCCAGACCATGGTGCCGTCCTCATGCTTTTCCATTTCATATCCCCCGTTGCCGGAAGCATACCATTCAAATCCCATATTCGGGTGGGAAAGATTCCGGAGGTAAAAATCATGGTGATAGCTGTGGAACGCTCTTACATCATACCCCTCCTTTTCCAGCAGGCGGCTCAGGGTAAACTGCATATTATTTTTATTCTCTCCGGTTTCCACCATGCTGAACTTCCCGCTTTCCTTGGGAATCAGCCCGGTCAGGTTGGCAAACTCTCCGCCGATCGTACTTCCGTACCACAAAGGCGTGTAATAATTTTCAAATACAAACCCTTCGTTCAGCATCTTATATAAGGTAGGGGTCAGGTCTTTGCGGACGGCATGCCTCCACCAGCCCTCTGCGGTGATGAAAATAAGATTATAGCCCTCAAACATACCGGTATATTCATTTTTATAAGTAGGCTCCTCCTCTGCCATATACTCATGGAGCGCCTGGATCTTCTTATTGTCCGTATGGCGGATCAGCTTTTCAAAATCGTAGTTGACGATATTCGGCTCCCCTTCATCATCCCCGCGGTAGATTACGCTGCTGTTGTCCATGACCTCATAAAAGAGCGAATCAAAGCCGGTCAGCCCGCTGAGCGTGACCCTGCCGAAATCCTGGAAGATTCCGGTGAAAAGTCCAAGCGTTTCGATATTATAATTAATCTGTGAGCTGAAAAAATAAGTATATATAGGGGACTTCAATCCCGTACCGAAAGGCAGCATACAGAGAAAAGCCAAAGCATACATGAAGAGAGCGGCTTCCCATCCCTTTCTGACCAGCTTTTTGGGAACCGGATTGCAGATTTTTTTAAACCAGCATAAAAAAGGATAGATCACACACGGAAGAAAGCAGACAGCCAGGCGTCCCGCATTTCGTCCGATATATCCAAATAACACGCTCTGAAAATCAACGGCATTGCCTGCCATCCCAATGCTGCTGAAGGGAGCCAGCATCGTATGGAAGATCCCGTAATAGATCAGCTCCATCACACAAAAAGCGCAGACCAGAAAGGTAATGATCCCGCCCAGGACGATATTGACCCTTCTGGAAAAGCGGGAACACAAAAAGGCTGCAAAAAGCACTACGGGAATGCTCAATATCAATGGAAGAAAAAAATCAGCATCTTTAAATATAGAAACATGTAAATAGATCTCACTGAAAAAATATAAAAATAAAAACCATGCAATATGGAATCCCAATGTCCGGATTCTCTGAATTTTATCATGCTGTATCTGAAACATGTTTTGTTCTCCTTGTCTGAGGTGTGCTCCAAAGCCCACAAAAATAGGGCCCAAAACCCTTATATATGCTACATTATAATATGAAAAATGTCAATCTGTTATTCATCGTTTTTCGCCGGTAGATCAAAGAAAAAACTATGGTTATGATCAGGAAGGAACATAATTAAGGACTACAATGGTTGATTTTGAGGAATACTAATGCTATAATTGGGAAATAGTTACAGCAAAAACAACAAAATGACGGAGGAAAGAACATGAGAACGTACCTTGTGACCGGCGGCGCCGGTTTTATTGGTTCCAATTATATACATTATATGTTTCGGAAGTATCAGGACGAGATCCGGATCATCAACGTGGACAAGCTGACCTATGCGGGGAACCTTGAGAATCTCAAAGACGTGGAGGAACGTGAAAATTATACCTTTATCAAGGCCGACATCTGTGATTCCGACGAGATCCGGCAGATCTTCAGGGAGAATGACATCGACCGGGTAGTTCATTTTGCGGCAGAGAGCCATGTGGACAGAAGCATCCGCAACCCGGAGGTGTTTGTGCAGACCAATGTCCTGGGGACGCTGGTCATGCTGAATGCGGCGAAGGAAGCCTGGGAGCTGCCGGACGGAACTTTTAAAGAAGATAAAAGGTTTCTGCATGTGTCTACGGATGAGGTCTACGGCTCTCTGGAAAATGAGACGGATTTCTTTTATGAGACTACGCCTTATGATCCCCACAGCCCCTATTCGGCAAGCAAGGCATCGTCGGATATGCTCGTAAAGTCTTATATGGATACCTACAGATTCCCGGCGAATATCACGAACTGCAGCAATAATTACGGGCCGTACCAGTTCCCGGAAAAGCTGATCCCGCTGATCATCAACAACGCGCTTCAGGGAAAGAAGCTCCCGGTATACGGCGACGGAAAGAACGTCCGCGACTGGCTGTATGTGGAGGATCATGCAAAGGGGATCGACATGGTGCAGGAAAAGGGAAGGCTTTTTGAGACGTACAATATCGGAGGCCACAACGAAAAGCAGAATATCCAGATCATTCATATCATTCTCGACACTCTGCAGGAGATGCTCCCGGAGGGAGACCCGAGGAAGCAGCTGGTCAGCGAAGAACTCATCACATATGTGGAGGACAGAAAAGGACATGACCGGCGCTATGCCATTGCACCGGATAAGATCAAAAAAGAGATCGGATGGTATCCGGAGACAAAGTTTGAGGACGGGATCCGTCTCACGATCCAATGGTTTTTTGAACACGAAGAATGGATGAAGAATGTCACAAGCGGAGAGTATCAAAAATATTATGAAGACATGTATCAGCAGAGATAAAAAGCCAAAGGTATCGGTCGTCCTTGCGGTCTATAACCATGAACAGTTTGTGGGGCAGACGATCGAGAGCATTATCGGACAGTCGTTTGAGGACTGGGAGCTCATCATCATTGACGACTGCTCAAAAGACGGTTCCGCAGACACGGTCAGGAAGTGCATCCGGGGGGCATCCGCAAAGGCGGGGATCTCCGGAACAGACGGGCTTTCTCCGGTACAGAATGACGACGGAAGGATCCGTTTTTATCAGGCGGAAAAAAACAGGGGGACCGTGCGGACCTTCAATGAACTGCTGGAAAAAGCCAGAGGAGAGTATGTGGCATTCATAGGCTCGGATGATATCTGGCACAGCGGAAAATTACAGGAGCAGGTCGAGTATATGGAGCAGCACAGGGAGACGGCAGCCTGCTTTTCCTGGGCAGAGTTTATCGATGAAAACGGCAGGCTGTATTCCAAGCTGGGTCAGGAGTGCGACTATGACACGCAGATCTTCATGCACAGGAACCGCGCTCAGGGGGAAGCTTTGCGCTATTTTTTCGACAGCGCCAATTATTTCTGCCACCCAAGCGCCCTGATCCGTTCCGAAGTGATCCGGGAGATCGGCGGATTTGATCCCAGATTCCGCCAGCTCCATGATTTCGATTACTGGGTAAGGATTCTTCAAAAATATCCGGTACACATCATTGAGAAGCCACTTGTGCAGTACAGGCGGCTCAGTACGGAAAATGACAGCCTCAGCGCGGTCAACAAGCAGAATATGATCCGTTTCATGAATGAGATCCAGACGATCATCTATACCATGATCAAAGAAATGAACCGGGAGATCTTCTGCGAGGCATTTCATGACCTGCTGAAAAAGGAGATCACGACAGAGGCACAGCTGGTCTGCGAGAAATATTTTGTCCTGCTCGGCTGGCATATGATGGGAGTCAATAACCGGCAGCCTGCCGCGCGTTTTCTGGATGAGCTTCTGGATGACGGCCTGATAGAATGTCTGGAAGAGGAATACCAGTATTCCCTGAATGATTATTATGAAGAGCTGGGAAATACCTGGAAGCTTTATCCGTTTGATTTTTACCAGGAATATGAGATCTTAGAGGAGAAGCATCAGGCGCTGCAAAAGGCATACCGGTTCCAGGAAAAGGCTGTTTCCAGGCTGAACCGGCAGATACAGGGGATGAGCCGGACATTATCATGGCGCATCACAAAACCATTGAGGGAAGTGAAGAGATTAGGGGTTAAAAAGGAAAAATGAATGTCAAATTAATAGGATTTCCGCGGCATACGGATGAATACGGCAGTCTCGTTCCGATCGAAGCGTCAGATAACGTTCCCTTTGAGATCAAGAGGGTGTACTACATTTACGGCGTGGATGAAGGGGTGCGCAGAGGCTTCCATTCTCATGCAGAACTGAAGCAGGTGCTGATCTGTGTCTCCGGGCAGGTTACGATCCTGGTAAAGACACCATGGGAGGAGCAGGAGATTCTTCTGGACGATCCGCAGAAAGGACTGTATATAGGACCTATGATCTGGCGGGAGATGTTTGATTTTTCAGGAGACGCGGTTCTCCTTGTTCTGGCGTCAGATCATTATAAGGTAGAAGATTATATCAGAAATTACAATCAATATGAGGAAACGGCACGGCAGTATTTTGCGGAAGGCCAGTCAGTTTGTGAGGACAGAACATGAACATACCATTTGTGTCATTTGAAAAAATGCACGATGAGATCAGAGATGAGATATACGGAAAGTTTCAGGAAGTATATGAAAAGAACTGGTTTATCCAGGGGACGGAGTTGGAACTGTTTGAAAAAGAATTTGCACAGTATTCCAATGTGAAAGAATGCGTCGGCGTGGGCAATGGGCTTGATGCCATTTTTCTTGCGCTCAAAGCCTTAGGGGTAGGGAAAGGCGACGAGGTGATCCTGCCCGGCAATACCTTTATCGCAACGGCGCTGGCTGTGACCTATACGGGTGCGGTTCCGGTTTTTGCAGAGCCGGATATCCGGACCTATAATATGGACGGACGGGGATTGGAAGAGGCTTATACAGACAACACCAAAGCCGTGATCCCGGTACATTTATACGGACAGCCTGCAGATATGGACGCGGTGATGGACTTTGCGTCCAGGCATCAGCTGTATGTGGTCGAGGACTGCGCGCAGGCCCACGGTGCGGAGTATAAAGGGAAAAAGACAGGCACCTTCGGCAATGCGGGGTGTTTCAGCTTTTATCCGGGGAAGAACCTGGGAGCGCTTGGAGACGGAGGGGCAGTGATCACAAATGATAAAAGGATCGCGGATAAGGTACGTGCGCTTGGAAACTACGGTTTTCGGAAAAAGTATGACTGTCAGTATCTGGGCCATAACAGCCGTCTCGATGAAGTCCAGGCGGGATTTTTGCGGGTCAAGCTGAAATATCTGGACAAATATAATGCATACCGGAACCGGGTCGCAAAACGATATCTTCAGGAGATTAAAAATCCCAGGCTGACCTTGCCGCAGACCGCCGCGGACAGAACCCATGTATGGCATATTTTTGCTGTTCTATGCGAGGAGCGGGACAGGCTGCAGTCCTATCTGGCAGACCGCGGTGTGATGACGGTATGCCATTATCCGATCCCGATCTATGAGCAGGAAGCTTACCGTTTCCTGGAATCGGGGAAATATCCGGTGACAAAAAGGATCGCCTCGCAGGAGCTGAGCCTTCCGATGTATTATGGGATCACAGATGAGGAGATCGGGTATATCATCCGGCTGCTGAATGAGTTTTAGAAGGAGAAGCAGATATGATACATCAACTGGCGGACGTGCAGTCAGAACAGATCGGCGAAAATACAAACATCTGGCAGTTTACAGTGGTCCTGCCCGGTGCGGTCATCGGGGAAGACTGCAATATCTGTTCCCATTGCTTTATAGAAAATGATGTGAAGGTGGGGAATCATGTCACGATCAAGGCGGGCGTCTATCTGTGGGACGGGATCACGGTCGAGGACTCCGTCTTTATCGGGCCCAATGCCACATTCTGCAATGACAGATATCCAAAGTCCAAAAACAAAGAATTTCATCTGGAGAGGATCCTGATCAGGAGGGGGGCTTCCATCGGAGCCAATGCCACCATCCTGCCGGGCGTCGTGATCGGAGAAAATGCGATGATCGCGGCGGGGGCAGTGGTCACAAAAGATGTGGGGGCAGATATGATCATAAAGGGGAAATACTAGTGTTAAAACAAAAAGCAAAAAATTTTTATCATAAGCATATGGATAATCCTGTACTCAAAGGGATGCTCGCAGGATACCGCAGGTACAGCCGGAAGGGAAAAAGACTCCGGGTAGTTCTGATCTGCCAGATGCCCCAGCTCTGGAATAAGCAGGAGAGCGTATACCTACAGATGCTGCGGGATCCGCAGTTCGAATGCACCATATTGACGGTGCCCGACGAAAGCATAGCGAAGGAGCATCAGAAGGAGTCTCTGGCCTTTTTTGACCGGCTGGAGGGAAGGGTCATTCAGGCACAGAAGGCGGACGGGAGCTGGGCCTCTTTGGAAGAGCTGCGTCCGGACTACGTGTTTTATCAGAGACCTTACGACCACTATCTTCCGGAATGCTACCGGAGCGGGACTGTGGCAGCCTATGCCAGGATCTGTTATATCCCGTATTGCTATGCCTGTACTGTGCCGGTTGAGGCAAGCTGCTATCATCAGGCATTTTTTACCAACGTATATCTTTTTTTTGCAGAGAATGCTTATGCCAGAGACCTGGTGTATCACAGGGAAGAAGCGCTGTATGGGGCAGGGAGAAAGAAGGCGCTTTATCTTGGGTATCCGGCGCTGGATCAGATCCTTAGCGCCAGGAGCGTAAAGAGCATGTTCTGGGAGAAGGAGGAAGACGCGGGGATATTTAAAATGCTCTGGTGTCCGCGCTGGACGACAGACAAGAACCTGGGAAGCAGCAACTTTTTTGAATATAAGGATGCTCTGCCGGGGCTGGTGCAGTCGAAGAAAGACTGGTCCATGGTATTCCGCCCTCATCCCATGATGTTTGACAACTTTGTAAAGACCGGTGAGATGACGGCCCGGGAAGCAGAGAGCTATCTGCGGCAGTATCAGGCGCAGGCGGGTCTGTATTATGATAAAGAAGCGGATTATTATGCGACGCTCTGGAGATCGGATATTCTGATTGCCGACCTGACAACCGTGATGATCGAATATCTTGTGACGAGAAAACCGATCATTTACTGCGTCGCGGATATTGAATATAACGCGTTTATGAAGGGGATCCTGTCAGGCTGCTACTGCGTGGAGACCTGGGAAGAGCTAAGGCAGACGATCGCCATGCTTTCTGCCGGCGAGGATCCGCTAAAGGAACAGAGAGAAGCGGCCGCGGATCTGCTGCTCAAGGGGAAAGAGCATGCAGCCGAAGCAATAGTAAGGGAACTGAAAAAGGATTTTTATTACAAATAGCAGGAGAGAAAGATGCAGGGACTCATATTAGCGGCAGGCATGGGAAAGAGACTCAAGGAGCTGACGCAGGACAATACCAAATGCATGGTCCGGGTAAACGGGGTATCGCTGATCGAGCGGATGCTTCATCAGCTGGATCAGCTTCAGCTGTCCAGGATCGTGATCGTGATCGGCTATGAGGCAGAAAAGCTGGTTCAATACATCAGCACACTGGATATCAGGACAGAGATCTGCTATGTGGAGAATCCGATCTATGATAAAACGAACAATATCTATTCACTGGCGCTGGCAAAGGACTATCTGATCCAGGAAGATACCCTGCTGCTGGAAAGCGATCTGATCTTCGAGGACAGCGTCCTGGAGACCCTTCTGGAGGATGAGAGAGAGACGCTCGCGCTGGTGGACAAGTATGAGAACTGGATGGACGGAACGGTGATCCGGGTGGACGGCCAGGACAAGATACTGGATTTTATCCCGGGCAGTAAGTTTGTATTCGAAGACATTCCGGAATATTATAAAACCGTAAATATTTATAAATTCAGCAGGCATTTTTCAGAATTTCACTATGTGCCTTTTCTGGATGCCTATTCGAAGGCTCTGGGCAACAATGAATACTATGAGCAGGTGCTCAGAGTGATCACCATGCTGGAGGAACCGGAGATCCGGGCGAAGCGCCTTGACGGTCAGCTTTGGTATGAGATCGACGATATTCAGGACCTGGATATCGCGGCCTCCATGTTTGCGCCGGATGATGACAAGAAGGTAGAACTGATCCAGCAGAGATACGGGGGCTACTGGCGTTATCCCAAAATGCTGGACTTCTGCTATCTGGTCAATCCGTACTTCCCGCCCCAGAGACTGATGGATGAGGTGAAGGCAAATTTTGAAGCGCTCTTTACCCAGTATCCTTCCGGAATGCGGGTCAATTCCCTGCTGGCCGGAAAAAATTTCGGCGTGCGCCAGGAAAATATTCTGGTCGGAAATGGCGCCGCGGAGCTGATCAAGTCCCTGATGGGGCAGCTCCGGGGCAGAACGGGCCTGATCCGTCCGACCTTTGAGGAATACCCGAACCGATACAGGGAAGAGGATGAGGTGGTATTTCTGCCGGAGAATGAAAATTTCACATATACGGCTTTTGACCTGATGGATTTCTTCGGAGATAAGGAGATCAAAAATCTGATCCTGGTCAATCCGGATAATCCGACAGGAAACTATATATCCAGAGCAGGGGTGCTGGAGCTTGCTGCATGGACCGAAAGCAAAGGGATCCGTCTGATCGTGGATGAATCCTTTGCAGATTTTTCCGTGGAAGGCAGTACCCTGATCGAGCAGGGGACACTGGAACAATACCCGCATCTGTACGTGATGAAGAGCATTTCCAAGTGCTACGGCGTACCGGGGCTTCGGCTGGGCGTGATGGCATCCGGTGATATAGCCGCCGTCTCCCGCATGAAAAAGGACGTTGCCATCTGGAATATCAACTCCTTTGCAGAATTTTATATGCAGATCGAGGAAAAATATAAAAAGGATTATGCCTGTTCTTTGAAGCTGCTGCGGGAAGAACGGAACCGTTTTTACAGTCTGCTTGGGCGGATCCCGGAGATTCGGGTCATCCCCTCCCAGGCTAATTATATGATGGCTGAGATCATAAACGGAATGACTGCAAAGGAATTGACAAAGCGCCTTCTACTGGGACATCATATCTTTATCAAGGACCTGTCAGGAAAGATCAGACGGGGAGACAGGCAGTTTGTGCGCATTGCGGTCCGGAATGCACAGGATAACGACCGGCTGGTCCGGGCCTTGAAGGACGAGCTGCAGGGGAGAGGAAGTGGATATTTTTGAAAGTGATCTCATATACCGATATCATCCGGCTGAACATACCGGTAACAGACTGTTACCAATGGGTGGAGGAAATGATCCGGGAAAAAAGCTCTGCCCTTCTGCAGCCGAAGATCAGCATGAAGCCCAGGGAGGACGTGTTCTGCAATGTGATGCCTGGGATCATCCGGAGCGCGGACGGATTGCGGGGCGGAGTCAAGGTAGTGACCAGATATCCGTCCAGGGCACCGGGGCTGGACAGTAAGCTTCTGCTGTTTGACGCAGAGAACGGAGAGTTTCTGGCTTTGATGGACGCCAACTGGATCACAGCCATGCGGACCGGCGCTGTGGCGGCGCATTCCATCCGGCTTTTTGCCAAAAAGGATTTCCGCAGGATCGGCATGATGGGGCTGGGGAATACGGCGCGGGCAGTGATGCTGTTTCTGGCGGAACTGATGCCGGAGCGGGAGCTGGAAGTCAGCCTGCTGCGCTATAAGGGGCAGGAAAAGCTGTATGTGGAGCGATTTGCACAGTATCAGAATCTGAGGTTTCATTTCGCGGAAAAGCCCGAGGACATCATCCGGGGATCCGATGTGGCAGTCTCCGCAGTGACCTACCTGCCGGATGACATCTGCAGCGACGCGTGCTTTCCGGAAGGAATCCTGGTCGTGCCGGTCCATACCCGGGGATTTACCAACTGCGACCTGTTTTTCGATAAGGTCTATGCGGATGACTACGGACATGTATGCCATTTTAAAAATTTCGACAGATTCCGCTCTTTTGCGGAGGTCAGTGATGTTGTAAACAAAAGGGCGCCGGGCAGAGAAAATGACAGGGAAAGGATCCTTGCCTACAATATAGGGATCTCCCTGCACGATATCAACCTTGCGTCTCACATTTACCAGAGCGCGGATCTGGAAAAGCTTCCGGACATCGATCTGCAGGAGCCTGCGGAAAAGTTCTGGATATGATTCAACAGGAGGTTCACAATGAAAGGAATTATCTTGGCAGGCGGATCAGGAACGAGACTGTACCCGCTGACACAGGTGACAAGTAAACAGCTGCTGCCGATCTATGACAAGCCGATGGTCTATTATCCGCTCAGTATCCTCATGGAGGCAGGGATCCGGGAGATCCTCATCATATCTACGCCGGAGGATACGCCCCGGTTTGGGGAGCTCTTGGGCGACGGAAGCCAGTTCGGCATTCAGCTGGGATATAAGGTGCAGCCATCACCGGACGGGCTGGCCCAGGCATTTCTGCTGGGGGAGGACTTCATCGCAGGAGACAGCTGCGCCATGGTCCTGGGAGACAACATCTTCCACGGACACGGACTGCGCAAGCGTCTGAAGAAGGCGGCAGCAAAAAAGGAAGGCGCTACCGTATTCGGATATTATGTGGACGATCCGGAGCGTTTCGGCGTGGTGGAATTTGACCGGGAAGGCAAGGTGGTCTCTCTGGAGGAAAAGCCAAAGCATCCAAAGTCCAATTATGCGGTCACCGGGCTGTATTTCTATGATGACAGGGTGGTGGAGTACGCGAAGCAGATCCGGCCAAGCGCCAGGGGCGAACTGGAGATCACGGATCTGAACCGTATTTACCTGGAAAAAGGCAATCTGGACGTGACGCTTCTGGGCCAGGGTTTTACCTGGCTGGATACAGGGACGCATGAATCCCTGGTAGACGCCACGAATTTTATCAAGACGGTAGAGACACACCAGAACCGGAAGATCGCCTGTCTCGAGGAGATCGCGTTCAACAATGGGTGGATTGATGAGGACAAATTAAGCGCGGCATGTGAGCTGTACCAGAAAAACCAGTACGGCAGATATTTAAAGGATGTCCTGGACGGAAAGTATATAGACCAGGTATGACCATCCGGTACAGGCCAGCGCATTTACTGTGCGTCCGTAGGAAAAGGAATGGACTTCACTATAAGATATGGAGAGGATGATATCATGGGAAAGATTACAGTAGAAACATGTGAGATCGAAGGGCTGAAGGTGATCACGCCTGCCGTGTTCGGGGATGAACGGGGCTATTTTATGGAGACCTATAATTACAAGGATTATCAGGCGGCGGGCATTGACATGGAATTTGTGCAGGATAACCAGTCCAGCTCCAAAAAAGGCGTCCTGCGGGGCCTGCATTTTCAGATCAACTATCCCCAGGACAAGCTTGTGCGGGTAGTCAAAGGAGAAGTGTTCGATGTGGCGGTAGACCTTCGGGAAGGCTCTGCAACCTATGGAAAGTGGCACGGGGTGCTCTTATCCGCGGAGAATAAAAAGCAGTTTTTTATTCCGAAAAATTTTGCACATGGCTTTCTGGTCCTCTCGGAATCGGCAGAATTTGCCTACAAGTGTACTGATTTTTACCATCCCAATGACGAAGGCGGCCTGGCCTGGGACGATCCGGAGATCGGAGTGGAGTGGCCGATCCCGGAAGGCATGGAACTGACCATTTCAGAAAAGGATCAGCATTGGGGCAGCATCAGGGATCTATAAACATTTTCGGAGGAAGATCGTGTCAACATATATAAAAAACTTTTTGAAATTTCAGCCCCTTCTGTCCGAACTGGTGGCAAGGGATGTAAAGATCAAATACAGGCGTTCCGTACTGGGCGTGTTATGGACACTGCTGAATCCGCTCTGCATGATGGTGATCCTCTCGGTGGTATTCTCGAATATCTTCAAGTTTGATATCGAGAATTTCCCGCTGTATGTATTAAGCGGCCAGGTGGTCTTCAATTTTTTCAATGACGCGACCACCAGCTCCATGACCTCCATCATCAACAATGCGGCTCTCCTGAAGAAGGTGTATGTGCCCAAGTACCTGTTTGTCCTGGCCAGGGTGTTTTCCAGCTTTATCAACCTGATGGCCTCCTATACCGCGTTGCTGCTGGTGATGGTGGCAGTCAGGGCAGAACTTTACTGGACCGTATTTTTGTCCTTTATCCCGCTCTTGCTGGTGGTCGTGTTCTCCATGGGCATTGGGATGCTGCTGGCTGCCCTGACCGTCCGCTTCCGGGATATCATGCATCTGTACTCTGTCTTTACTACAGGGCTGATGTATCTGACTCCGGTGATCTATCCCATGTCCATGCTGCCCGGAAAGATCCGGATGATCGTTCTGCTGAACCCGCTGACGAATTATCTGGAAATGTTCCGGGATCTGATCTTTAACAACACGCTGCCCTCCGCTGGCGCGCTGGCGCTTGGAGTGGCAGAAGGGCTTGCGGCGATGGCTTTTGGGCTGTACGTATTTTATAAGAATCAGGATGAATTTATACTAAATATATAGGGAGCGGTTAGAATATGGAGAATGATGCAATCGTGGCGGTTGACCATGTGTCAATGAAATTCAACCTGTCTTCAGAAAAGTTTGACAGCTTCAAGGAATATGTCATAAAAAGCATCAAAAGGCAGGTCTCTTACGATGAGTTCTGGGCATTGCAGGATGTCTCCTTCCATGTAGAGAAGGGGCAGTCCCTGGGGCTGGTGGGCCTCAACGGAAGCGGCAAGAGCACCATGCTCAAGATCATAGCCGGCGTCTTAAAGCCCATCAGGGGCAGGGTCACGGTCCGGGGGAATATGGCACCGCTGATCGAGCTGGGGGCAGGCTTTGATATGGATCTGACTGCCAGGGAAAATGTGTTCTTAAACGGCGCCCTCCTGGGGTATAACCGTACCGAGATGGAGGCACAATATGAAGATATCGTGAAGTTTTCCGAACTGGAAGAGTTTATGAATGTGCCGGTCAAGAACTTTTCCTCCGGCATGGTCTCCAGGCTGGCCTTCGCGATCGCTACGATCGGCGTGCCGGATATCCTGATCTGTGATGAGGTGTTGTCCGTAGGGGATTTCCGGTTCCAGGAGAAATGTGAGGAGCGGATCGGAAATATGCAGGAAAAAGGGACGACGATCCTGTTTGTATCTCACAGCCTGGCACAGGTGGAGAAGATCTGCGACAAGATCGTCTGGCTGGAAAAGGGGCATCTGAAGATGTTCGGCGATGCCGGCGACATCTGCAGGATCTATGCGGAATCTTAAAGCGGACTTGGGACCGCTCACATATATTGGATGATAAACCAGAGGATTTGCAGAATATGAAAAAGAAAATAACTGTCATCTTGCTGATCGCAGGAGTGCTGGTCCTGGCATACCTGTATGCGCATATTGATAAAAATACTTACCTGTATGACCGGAATACAGATTCAGCGGATCTCACCGGTACAGGAATCCTGGAAGAAAAGGAAGAAATCCTGCAGTCATTTACCTGTGCGGAGGATTCGATCGACGGGATCAATCTGAAAGCCACGGTCATCGGCAGTCCGGAAAATGTGGAGCTTCAATACGCCCTGACCGATCCGGAAAGCGGCGAGGCAATCCGGCAGGGGAAGATACAGGGTTTGGAGATCAAAAACAACAAGTTCAACAAACTAAAGTTTCCGGTATTAAAGGGAACCAAGGGGAAAAACTATATCCTGAGGCTGACGGAATCCGGAACCGGTGAGGAGGCTGGGGTCGGTTTTTTCCTGAGTCCCACAGGAGAGCAGGGCCAAGAGCTACGTGTCCGGGGGAATGACACACAAGGGACGCTTGCCGTGCGGGTCCTGACACACCGGTTCGACCTGGAGACATTCATTGTCCTGCTGGGGATCATCGCTTTCATCGCAGGATTTATGAAGGTCCTTTACAAGCTGTTTAAATAAGGAGACGAAGATACATGAAGAATAAATTCTATGTTACTGCATGCCGGTTTCATACCAAAACGGAAAACAAGCTGCTGATCACAGGCTGGTTCCATCAGAATACGATCGGGGAGAATCAGCTTCTGGTATGCCTGGATAAAAAGAAGCTGCGCTTTTCTATAGAAGAAACAGAAGTCGGAAGAAGCACCATGAAAATGAAGGACGGGATCCTGATCACAAAGCAGTATTTCTTGTGGGTGGATCTGCCGGCGGTATGGCGGAATTGCAGATGCCTGGAGGTTAAGAACTTTTACCAGGGGATCGGGAACACCGCATATTCTGTCCGTGTTCCGAAATTAAAACGCTTCGAGAAAAAGATGCCGGAGCATATTGATGAAGGGACTGTGGGAAAAGACGGATTCGAGATCTCGGGATGGTATATTGACAACGGTGAAATGAAGGTACGCGTCTATGATATGTCAGGCAGGCAATATCCGGTAGAGATCAAACGGAAGGACCGGGAGGATGTAAAGCAGGCATATCCGGAGAACACTGAGGAGGAGATCGTTGGATTTGGCGCCTCTTATCAGGGAAGCGCTCCGGAAAAGATCAGGGTACGCTTTGAGGATTCCTCAAGATATGTGGATGAAACGGTCACATTGCTTCCGTCTCCTGCCATGAAGGGATATGCCTTTGCAAAGAAAGCAGGGAAAAAGGTTCTGGTGTATTACCAGCAGTTCGGCGTGAAGGCAACGGTCTTAAGGGCCTTTGATAAGCTGACAGGGCGTGAGACGCTGAGCTATAAGGCATGGTTCAAGCGGCAGACACCTACGAAGGAAGCGCTGAAAGCGCAGAGGGAGCGGGAGTTTGCGTATGCTCCCAAAATCTCGATCGTGGTGCCTCTGTACCGGACGCCGGAAACGTATCTGACAGAATTGATCGAGTCTGTCAAAAAACAGACCTATGGGAACTGGGAGCTCTGCCTGTCTGACGGAAGCGGGGAGGATTCTCCGATCGCCGGGCTGCTGGCGCGGTATGAGGCGGAGGAGGACAGGATCAAGGTGGTGTCCCATAAAGAACCGCTGAAGATTTCTGAAAATACAAACGCGGCATTGGAAATCGCTTCCGGAGATTTTATCGCATTCGCAGATCATGACGATCTGCTGGCGCCAAACGCCTTGTATGAATGCGTCAATCTGCTGAACAATGAGCCGTCCACGGAGATGATCTATACGGATGAGGATAAGGTGGATATGAGCGGGAAGGAGCATTTCATGCCCCATTTCAAATCCGATTTCAATATCGACCTGCTGCGTAGTGTGAACTATATCTGCCATCTGCTCGTTGTAAAAAGAGAGGTCTTTGAGGCGGCAGGCATGCTGGCCCCCGAATTTGACGGAGCACAGGATTATGATTTCATCCTCCGGTGTGTGGAAAAGACTTCCGAGATCAGGCATATCCCGAAGGTGCTGTACCACTGGCGCGCGCATAAGGATTCCACGGCGGAAAACCTGGGGAGCAAGGATTACGCGTTTGAAGCGGGAAGGAAAGCGATCCAGGCCCACTATGACAGGACAGGCATCCCTGCAGAGGCCAGGAAAATGCAGATCAATGACCTGTATTTCTACCGCTCGAAATACAGGCTGACGGAATCACCGCTGGTTTCCGTGATCATTCCGAACAAAGACCATACTGCGGATCTGGATAAATGCATCCGGTCGCTGGAAGAAAAAAACGCATACAAAAATATAGAATATATCATTGTGGAAAATAACAGCGAGGAGAAGGAGACCTTTGCATATTATGAGGAGCTGGAAAAGAGATGCCCCAGGGCGAAGGTGCTCTACTGGGAGGAAAAGAGATTCAATTTCCCGGCGATCAACAACTTCGGCGCAAAGCATGCATCGGGTGAATACCTGCTGTTCCTGAACAATGACACGGAGATCATGAACGAGGACAGCATCGAAGAACTGCTGGGATACTGTATGCGCAAGGATGTGGGAGCGGTCGGAGCAAGACTGTACTATGAGGACGGCACCATCCAGCATGCGGGCGTGATCGTCGGCCTGGGAGGAGTCGCGGGCCATGCATTCCCGGCGTATCCTCACGACGCGGTGGGATATTTCGGCAGGATCGTGATGGCACAGGACTACAGTGCCGTGACTGCGGCATGTATCATGGTGAAAAAGTCTGTGTTTGAGGAAACAGGGGGATTTGACGAAGGCTTCGCGGTGGCGTTCAATGATATCGACCTCTGCCTGAAGATCCGGGAGAAGGGCTGGCTGATCGTCTACAATCCATATGCCGAGCTGAGCCATTACGAGTCAAAATCAAGAGGCTATGAAGATACGGAGGAAAAGGTAAAGCGATTCAATTCTGAGATCGATCTGTTTTTGAAAAAATGGAAGGGCTTTCTGGAGCAGGGCGACCCGTATTATAATCCGAACCTAACACTGAGCAGAGGCGATTTCAGCCTGGATGTAGATGTGAATAAAATGATATAACGGTTATAAAATAATATGAAAGAGGAAGATATGATGCGGATATTGGTAACAGGAGTGAAAGGGCAGCTTGGCCATGATGTGGTCGATGAGCTGACAAAACGGGGGCACACACCCATCGGAGTAGATGTGGAGGAGATGGACATCACAGATGCCGCCGCAGTGGAACAGGAGATGAAAAAGGAGCCTCTGGATGCGGTCATCCATTGTGCCGCTTATACGGCGGTGGATCCTGCGGAGGACAACCGGGAGGTCTGTATGCGGGTCAACGCAGAGGGTACCAGGAATATTGCCAGAGTCTGCCGGGAGCTTGACATTAAGATGGTATATATCAGCACGGATTATGTGTTCGACGGAGAAGGGGAGCGGCCCTGGGAACCGGATGACGCCAGGAATCCGCTGAATGTATATGGAGAGAGCAAATACCAGGGAGAGCTTGCAGTGGAAGAATACCTGGATAAATATTTTATCGTTCGGATCGCCTGGGTATTCGGCGTAAACGGCAAGAATTTTATTAAGACGATGCTGCGCCTGGCCAAAGACCATAAGGAGATCAATGTGGTCAACGACCAGACAGGCTCTCCGACTTATACCTATGACCTTGCAGTCCTGCTGGCGGATATGGTCGAGACCGAGAAGTACGGCCGGTATCATGCGACCAATGAGGGGCTGTGTACCTGGTATGAGTTTGCAAAGGAGATCTTTGCACAGGCAGGGGTGGATGTAAAGGTCAATCCTGTATCCAGCGAGGAATTTCCGGCAAAGGCCAGGCGGCCTCATAACAGCCGGATGGACAAGAGCAGGCTCACGCAGAACGGCTTTAAGCTCCTTCCCTCCTGGCAGGACGCGCTAAAAAGATACCTGGAAGTCCTGAAGAATGAAGCAGGGGTGTAGATAAAATTTCTGAGTAATTATCTGACAATTTAAGCACCTGCATACACAGGTGCTTAAATTAATTCAATATTTTATAGGTTCTATTTA
>CAJTGD010000042.1 GCA_910575475.1 Lachnospiraceae bacterium
GATGAATGATTGGTACACAGATACCGTAAATGCATTATAGCACATGCATCAGCAATAGGATGATCCTTTTGTTTGGAATAGACTTAAAACGTTTGATTGCAGCTATAAGCTGCGCTATGGTATAATACACAGAACTGAAATACAGGATCAGAAGCTGTAATTAAAAAAAGGATGGCATTATGTTTGAAATATCGCAATTTGAAAGTTATAGAGAAGATAATCGCAGAGAAGTCAAAAAGGCAAAGGGCGGTCTCCCTCATGCCTTATGGGATACGTATTCAGCATTTGCGAATTGTTATGGAGGAGTTATTATTCTTGGCGTTTGTGAAAATGAAGATGGGAGCTGGAATACAACAGGATTAAGCAATGAGGCAAAACTTCGGAAGGATTTTTGGGATACGATCAATAATGATATTTTTAGGGGCACCTTTCGAAGAAATTGGGAGGGAGATTATCATTGTACACCGAGTGAAGTGCACGCAATGCTGCGGGATCAGACGGAACAGACGATGGATATGAAAGTGCTGGAGAACTGGTCTCTTGAGAATCTTAACCAGGAAACAATTCAGGCATATAGAAATATGCACAGAAGCTGGAAGCCTGGTCATGTATGAGGAATGTTAGAGAATGCGGAATATTTGAGAAATATAGGAGCAGCTGCACACTCAAAAGAAGATGGACAATTACATCCTACAGCAGCCGGAATGCTGATGTTTGGTGATGAATATAATATTGTTCGGAATTTCCAGAGTATTTTCTTGATTACAGAGAAACTCTTGATCCAACAATCCGATGGACGGACCGCCTGCAGTCAAGTTCCGGGGAATGGTCTGGGAATGTATTTGATTTTTACTTCAGAGTCTATAATAAGATTGCAAAAGACATTAAGACTCCTTTCAAGCTGGTGGGTGGAGAAAGGGTAGATGATACTCCTGTTCATAAGGCACTGAGAGAAGCGTTAGCAAATTGTCTGGTGAATACCGATTTTTATTTGCCAAGAGGCGTAGTTATCAAAAAAGGAAATGATAAACTTGTCTTAGAAAATCCGGGATATATCCGTACCGGAAAGATCCAGATGCGAAGAGGCGGTGAATCAGATCCAAGGAATAAAGCTTTAATGAAAATGTTCAATTTGATCAATATTGGTGAACGGGCAGGAAGCGGGGTGCCGGACGTTTTCAAAACATGGGAAGAGCAGGGCTGGGAAGAACCAATGATCGAAGAACGGTACGGAGATGCTGCCAGGACAAGCCTGATCTTATCATTTAATGAAAAACAAGCGAAAAAAACAAGCGGAATAAAACAGACTAGAAAAACCCTGAAAAACAAAGAGAACATATTAGAATATTTACAGAAAAATGGTGATTCAAAAACAGGTGACATTGCGGAATTTCTCAAGCTGAGTGAATCGAGGACAAGAGCTATTTTGAAAGAACTGGTTATTGAAGAAAAAATCATCGCGAATGGTGGAAACAAAAATAAAATTTATTTTTTGAGAAATACAGATATTTTATAGTGAAAGGAGCCCTATGAAGATCAGAAAAGCAACCCCGACAGATCTGGACATCCTTCTGCGGCTGTATGACAGTGCCCGCAGGTTCATGGCTGCCCACGGCAATCCGACCCAGTGGGGAACCGCCTATCCGCCACGTACTCTTCTGGAATCTGATATTGCAGAAGGCCGCAGCTATGTCTGCGAGGAACAGCAAAAGGTGATCGCCACATTTTATTACCGGTTCGGCGAAGAAGACTCCTACCGCCGCATCTGCAATGGGCAGTGGCTGGATGAGTCCCCTTACGGCGTCGTCCACCGCATCACATCGGACGGCACCATCCGGGGCGCCGGTTCCTTCTGTCTCGACTGGGCACTCTCGCAGTGCAGAAACCTGAGGATCGATACGCACCGGGACAACCGGGTGATGCAGCGTTTATTAGAGAAACGCCAGTTTACCCGGTGCGGGATCATTTATCTCGAAGACGGCAGTGAACGGATCGCCTACCAGAAAAAGATCATATAGATTTCCGGATCATGGGAGTTTCCGGGCATTCTTTGATATTGCCGCCCGGATCGCGGCATTGATGTTTTCCCGAACCTCCACGAGATAGGATGCCTTCTGCGGATAGGCGCGGAAGGTGATCTCCCCGTGTTCTTCTTCCATCAGACATTTTATGACCGTTTCCCGGTCCGTCAGGTTTTCCAGATGATCCATTGCGCGCAGATCCGCCATCGCCTTTTCCATCAGCATCGAGCGGATCGAATCCACCGGCTTCCCGCTCTTTCCCGGATATACCAGAAACGGATCTCCTGACGGAAATGCCCCGTCCGCGTCGGTGCACTGATACGGGTCGATCGGATACAGAGAAAATTCACTGTTGTAAAAATTATATCCCCAATGCAGGAAACCGCTGACCGCATATTTATAGAGCTGAATACCAAGGATCCTTGTGCGGAATCCCGGCAGGGCAATAAAACGGTTGGAGACCTCCAGATGCTGGGCAGTACAGTAATATGTCCACAGCCTGGGCGGACGGTTCTTCAAAAATGGCTCTATATGGTCATTGGCGCATACCGGCTCCTCCACAGCGCCCTGCTCATAGAACCTGTACTCGGAAAGCGCGTCTATCATACGGTATCCCGACAGAGATTCTTTTACCAGATTTTTTGCATGGATGTAGGACTCCAGATCCTTTTCCTCCGGCTCGTCCGATATGTGAAAATAACACTGCTTTCCTATGCCGAGCCGTTCAATCTCTTCCGTAAAGGAGGTAAGAAACGCCTGCAGAAATTTCCTGTATTCCTCACCGTCAGCCCTGGTCTCCCACCCGAAGATTTTACGTTCCTTTCCGTTGACCCTGCCGACGATCTTCGGCGCCGCCTTCGCGCCCCACTGGCTGAACAGATGCGAAATTTCAAAATATCTGATCCCGCAGCGCCTGCACATTTCCACCCACCGCCGGAACCTGTCATAACCAAATTCATACCCCTGGTCCGTCACGGTCACATCCACCAGCTGTACGGTGCGCCGTTCCCCATTCACAGCCGTGTCCAGAGGAGGCGTGAATACCGGCGTAAGCAGCATATTACAACCCCTTTTGACCGCATGACGGACAAAATTTTCTATGATCTCCCAATGCCTCTCACTGAATACTTCCACACCGTAATATTCTGCCAGACAATCGCAGTGGAACCATTCCGTATGCCGGATCTTTAATTCCGGAAGTGCCGTGTTTAATATCTCCGCAGTTATGTCTGCCTCTGCAAACAATGGCCTCATCCTCGGCGCATGCGCCTGGCTTTCCAAAATGATCTTTACCGGATATTCCCCGGCCGGCGTATCTTCCGTTGTCTCGATATCGATCCACAGACTCCTCCACTGGCCGGAAATGATCGGAAATCCAAATTCCCTCAAGTCCTCCAGCAGATCCGGATACAGCCCCGGCTCTGTGGCCAGATATCCCTCGTCCCTCTCCATGTGGCACGGGTAGGCGCAGGGCACCAGTCCCACCTTTTTTACCCTGACCTTGATTCCGGCCGGCGCCTCGATCCGGACGGTCCCCCGCTGCTTTCTTTCCACGTCACCATAGTACGCGATCTGGAATGAAACCGTCTCCCCTTTCAAGGCTGTCAATCGGCTGACAGCCCCGTCCTCCGAAGGCTTTCGGGACGGAAAAACCTTTTCCATGTCTGAAACCAGCTTTACCTGCAGTTTATGCTCCTGAACATCCATATTCGATTCCTCCATTCTTTGAACATATCATAGCCATTTTACGCAGAGACGTCAATACTCTTCGAAATTTAAAAGATTGACGGAGCGTTGATTTACCGATATAATGTAGGAAAATCATTTTAACGTGAAAAGGACACTGCCATGCAAAAAAGAACTCTCAAAGAAATATTGCTGCGAATCGTAATCTTATTCATCGGCCTGACCATCGCTCATCTGGGCGTCACCCTGTTCCTTTTGGCCGACCTCGGCGCAGATCCCTTCAATGTGCTGATACAGGGGCTTTTCCGGACGGCTCAGAATCTGACAGGATGGACGTTCCTTACACACGGCCGGGTACATATGACGATCTGTTTTTTGATCATCCTGGTACTGCTGATCGCAGACCGCAGTTATATCAAGATCGGTACGGTCCTGTGCATGATCTGCGGCGGACCGATCATTGACTTTTTTACCCTGCTTCTGGGTGGGCTCATCCATTCCGGCAATCCGTTTACCGTGCGGATCCTCGTGCTGGCTGCCGGCTGCGTAATCCTGGCTTTCGGCATGACGATCGTCATGAAGTCTGATTCCGGTGTGGGGCCCAATGACCTGGTGGCGATCGTGATCAGTGATAAGCTGGGACGGTCATTCAGCATAACCCGTATTGTGGTGGACGTGTGCTTTGTAGCCGCCGGATTTCTGATGGGCGGGGCTGTCGGGATTGGAACGATCATATGCGCGGCACTGGTGGGCCCGGTGGCTGGAATCTTCCTTCCTCACAGCGAAAAAATTGTGGAACGAATCATAGCTTCCGCAAATGTCCAAAACACCTGAATGCCCCCGATGCAAGCATACGTGGTATGAGACCCCTCGAAGAAATAGAATGTGTTACGATCCAGATGAAAAGGCTGTTCCTGCTGTAGACCAAATACATCCAAAGCAGGAACAGCCTCACATTTCGGACTCCCCCAGCAGCCTGGTTGAACCTGACGGCATCATCCGTACCTCCCTTCATGCAGCTGCATGAGCCGCTCTCCCGCCGTCTTGCGCCGGACAGCTACCGATTCCATTCCGTCACTTCTTCATACAGCCACTGAGTCCACGTATCCACACCCTCTCCCGTCTTTGCGCTGATCGGGAAGATCTTAAGCTTCGGATTCCGCATCAGAGCATACTCTTTCACCTTCTCCATGTCAAAATCAAAATACGGCAGTACATTGATCTTTTTGATGATCAACGCGTCGCATACTGTAAAGATCAGAGGGTATTTTAACGGCTTGTCGTGTCCCTCCGGAACGGAAAGGATCATGGCATTTTTCACCGCGCCTGTATCAAATTCCGCCGGATACACCAGGTTCCCTACATTTTCCAGAATCGCCAGATCCAGATCCTGTGCCTGCAGCTCCTTCAAGCCATGCTCTGTCATGCCCGCATCCAGATGGCACATGCCTCCCGTGTGGAGCTAGATCGTCCGTACACCGGTTTCTGCCATCGTCTCCGCATCTACCGCCGAATCGATATCCGCCTCCATCACCCCGATCCGCAGTCTCTCCTTGAGGCTTCCGACGGTTTGTAAGAGGGTCGTCGTTTTCCCGCTTCCGGGAGAGCTCATCAGGTTAAGAAGAAAGGTCTTCTGAGCTTTCAGATCCGTTCTCAGCCTGTCCGCCTGCGCGTCATTGTCTGCAAATACACTTTGTTTTACTTCGATGATTCTTACCATTTGCTCAATCTCCATATATATCTTTGATGATAAATTCCGTTCCGCCCGAAGGCTTTATTTTATCGCTACCGCATTCCGGGCAGCGAAACTCATCTTCTCCTGCCGGAAATTCGCAGTCGCAGTCCAGACTGCGGATCCTGCCCGGAATCACCTCTATCTCCATTTTCAGGTATTCAAACGGATTCTTATATATGGCCGCCGGGAAGCATTCTTCCATATAGCGGGGAACCGCGCCGGAAAGCTCCCCCACTTCAAGCACCACCTTTTCGATATGGGTCAGTTCCTCTTCCGCCATGACCCGTTCCAGCGTCTTTAACATTGCACTGATGATTCCCACCTCATGCATGACTTTTCCTCCCTTTGTGCTCCTGCTGCCGTCTGACTCCCTCCAGCGCCGGCCTCTGCCGGAAAATCGCTGGATGTGAACAGTAATTGAACATCTTCCCTTGTTCCCGCATATCCCCAAACAATCCCCGGAAGCCTGTCATTTCTTCGCTGCCGACGCAAGAATCTTTCCGGTCCGCTTTACCGCATATTTTGCCACCTGGATGGGCATCTGTTCAAATGCACCGAACTGCACGTCGTACCGCCTCTCCAGGGAGATCGCGTCAAACTTGCACTTGGTGGTGCACTGTCCGCAGCCGATACACAGATACTGGTCTACCTTTGTCGCTCCGCAGCCTAAGCATCTGGCTGTTTCCGCCTTCACCTGCTCCTCGGTAAAGGTTCCCCGTGAATCCCGGGCTGTCAGCGCATACTCCGTGTTGACCGCCGGCCTCTGCCGCAGGGTCCTGTCAAATTGATCCAGAGCCAGATTCTTTTTGTTCAGTGCCTTATGGATACGTCGGTCTCTTCCCAGTGTCAGAGACTGTCCCGGCTGTACGAAGCGGTGCAGGGAAATGGCTGCTTCCTTTCCTGCGGCAATGGCATCAATACAGAATTTTGGCCCGGTCAGCGCGTCGCCCCCGGCAAATAGATCCGGCTGAGCGGTCTGATACGTAAACTCGTCTGCTTTCACGGTTCCGTTTGGATTGAGTTCCGCCTTGCTGCCTTTCAGGAGATCACCCCACCGAATGCTCTGGCCGATTGCCGACAGGACCATACTACAGGCTATTTCCTGGCTCAAAAATAATTTTCTGATCGCCTGGCAGAAAGCCTTTCCAAACGTATCCACGGATATCCAGGAATGGGGCGGCCCCATCTGCCAGAGCAGGCTGCTGACCGGGGAGCTGGAGCTTGCCATCCTGATTGAACCCTTTGACAAATCCGGCATCCGCTATGATCCGCTGTGTCAGGATCATATGTTTGCCGCCATGCATATCAGCCATCCGTTTGCATGCACGAAGGAGCCGCTTCCCTTTGAGGCTCTTGCACATGAGCCCATTATCACAGTCTCCTTTGATAATGGGCTGCGCCGTTTTTTTGATCACTGCTGCAAGCTGACCAAAATCCAGCCGCCCATCCTGATGTCCTCCAGCTACAACGTGGACTTCGTAAATTCCATGTCCGAAAATATCGGCATCTCCACGCTGACCTCCGCGATGGCATTTTGCGTCACCAATTCGGACGTCGTGATCCGCAGGCTGATCCTCCCCATCCCGGGCACCATCTATCTGTGTACCTCCGCCCGAAGCGGGGAGATAAAGGCGGTCCGGCAGTTTGTTTCCTTCTGCAGGGAGTATTTCCGACAGAATCCGGTTCCGGTTTTTGAGGTCTGATCTATCTTGGATACCCGAATCGAACTGTTACAAGTAATTTCTCCTGATGCTTTTTAAAAAAACCTTTACAGACAGCCCTATCCGAACATCGCTGTCTGTAAAGGTTTTATACGCCCAACGAAACCAGCAGGGCATTCCCCATACAACAAAATATTTACAGTTCTACCTCATCCAGATATGGATTCTTCGCCTCATAAAACCGCTCTTCTTCCACCACTTCCGCGATCGCCGGATCGATCGGCATCCTGCCGAGTACGGGCACGCCCAGTTCTCCCGCGATCTCGTCAATATGGCTTTCTCCGAAGATCCTAAGCTCTTTGCCGCAGTCCGGACATTTTACGTAGCTGTAGTTCTCCACAATGCCAAGCACCGGAATGTTCATCTGCCTTGCCATGTTGTATGCCTTTTTGACGATCATCTGCACCAGATCCTGGGGCGAGGTCACGATCACCACTCCGTCTACCGGAAGCGACTGGAATACGGTCAGCGGTACATCCCCAGTTCCGGGCGGCATATCCACAAACAGATAATCCAGGTCGTCCCAGATCACGTCCGACCAGAACTGAGTCACCACACCTGCGATGATCGGTCCCCGCCAGATCACCGGCGCGTCCTCATCCTCCAGAAGCAGGTTCACGGACATGATCCTTGTCCCATCCTTGGCGATACAGGGGTAGATGCCTTCCTCTGTTCCCTTTGCCTGCTCGTGGATTCCGTACATCTTGGGGATGGAGGGTCCCGTGATATCCGCGTCCAGGATTCCTACGTTATAGCCCTTTTCCTTCATCATGCGTGCCAGAGACGCAGTCACCAGGGACTTTCCGACACCGCCCTTTCCGCTGATGACCCCGATCACCTTCTTCACATTAGAATAAGCGTTGGCCGGAGCCCGCAGATCCTCTTTTTTGCTCTCACAGCTTCCGGCATGCGCACATCCCGCACAGGATTCCTCCGTGCATCCGCCGTTATTTACTTCTTCTGCCATATCTTTTTACCTGCACTTTCTTTTTTGTCGTGATGCCTGCATACACAGGCACGCTTTTTTCCGGGCATTTTACCCTTATTTTATCTGCTCCATCTCTTCACAGATATACGGTTCAGATCACTCTTACTTTCTATTTTGTCTGAACCTGTCCCATATTATAACAGAATTTCAGCAGATAGACACTATTTTCTTAAATTTTCTCCAAAAATAATTCTGCAATCTACTTGCGGCCTGCACACTGGCATTACAGAAGAATGAAGTTTTGAATATTACAATTTCTATCAGATTTATGCAAACGTGACCACTGTTCCCGTCCTGCCCTCCAGAGCATCCATAGCCTTATCAAGACTGGTGATGATTGCTTTCTTATTTGGATTAGTTCGTACAAATTTCATAGCCGCTTCTACTTTGGGAAGCATGCTTCCGGGGGCGAACTGGCCTTCCTCTATCAAATGCACTGCCTCCGCAAGACCCATGTGATCCAGATTTTTCTGGTTTGGCCTGCCCCAGTTCACAGCAGCCTTCTCCACCTCGGTCAGGATCATCAATAGATCTGCATCCACCTGCTCCGCCAATAATTCAGCCGCAAAATCTTTATCAATCACTGCCGCAACTCCTTCCAGTGTTCCGTCCATTTTTTCAATAACCGGAATACCTCCGCCGCCGCAGGAAATCACAATGGAAGAATCCCATAGATGTTTGATTGCATCTATCTCCACAATCTTTTTGGGGATTGGAGACGCTACAACTCTTCTCCATCCCCTTCCTGCATCCTCTTTCATGGTATATCCTTTTGTTTCCTGCATTTCCTTTGCCTCTTCTTCCGTATAGAATGGACCGATCGGTTTTGTTGGCCTGGAAAATCCAGCATCTTCCTCATCCACCACAATCTGGGTTGCAACCGTCAATACCGGACAAGTCATATTTCGTATATTCAGTGCATAGCGAAGGGCCTGCTGGATGTGATATCCGATATATCCCTGGCTCATTGCCCCACATACATCAAAGGGCATAACTGGAGTCACCTCCTTTGCTGTCTCCGAAGCAAGCAGAATCCTTCCCACCTGTGGTCCGTTTCCATGTACGATCGCGATCTCATTTCCTTTTAAGCAAATATCAGCAATCCGTTCACACGTATGCTTCACAACCTCTAACTGCCCCTGGGCTGTCGGTGCGCTATCCTTTGATTGAAGGGCATTTCCGCCCAGCGCAATTACAATTTTTGACATTTCATCCACCTCTCATTTAATGAAATACTCCCGGAAAACCTTTTTCGTTTCCCAAATACAAAGGTTTTCCGAGAGTGCTGTATTTTCGTATACTATCTCCTATCTGTCGGAAGAATTCCATCCTTTTTTCTGCATCATCTTTTCAAGCTTTTCTTTTGCCAGTTCTTTTTGTGCTTCTGTAGCTTCTTTCTGATACAATGTAAAATATACAAGCAGCCCGCGCATTGCTGTAAGACGGTTCTCAGCCTCATCAAAAATGATAGAAATCTCGCTGTCCATTACTTCGTCCGTAACCTCTTCATTCCGGAATGCGGGAAGACAATCCATAAATTTGCAGCCCAGATTCCCTTTGTGCATCATTTCCCGGTCAACCTGGTATTTTGGATAAAAAATACTCATACGCTCTTCTTTTCCAAGTTCATTTTCAAACAGGCCCACCCACATATCCGTATATACAAAATCAGCGCCTTTCATTGCCTCATCTTCGTCTTCTGTTATAAACCAGGTTCCTCCTGAAATCTTACAATTTTCTGTAAGGACCTTCTGGTGCTCTTCATTCAGCTGATATCCCGCCGGTCCGAACTGACAGAAATCCATTCCAAGCTTTGTACAGATCGTTCCCAAATTAAAGCATACCTGTGTCGCGTCTCCTACAAATACGACCTTGCATTCTTCCAGTTTTTTTCCTTTCGGCATATGCTCAACCATGGTGATGATATCCGCGATCATCTGGGTCGGATGGTTATAATCACTCATTCCATTTAATACAGGAATCGTACTTGCATTCGCATAGTTTACAATCGTCTGGTGTTCGATCACACGGGCCATCACAACATCACACATTCTGGACAGGACACGCGCCGTATCTTCCACCGTCTCATGGCCTCCCAGATGGATCATTCCCGGACCAAGGTACTGGGCATGGCCTCCAAGCTGTTCCATAGCTGTCTCAAACGCAACCCGGGTACGTGTAGATACCTGCTGAAATATCATTCCTAATGTCTTTTTCTTCATCAGAGGGGGATAATATCCATTTTTAATGCAGTCTTTAATCTGAATCGAAAGCTCAACAATGTCCAGAAGTTCCTCTTTGGTAAAATCATTGGTATCAATAAAATGTCTCATTTCCATAACTTGATTCTCCTTCATTTTTCTCTTCATTAAATTTTACTTATTTTTTCTCTTCATCGCCTGATTTACGATCATTTCCCCGATTATCTGCGTTCCGATCAATGTCGCCAGAAGAACCAGCGTATATGTAAATCTTTCTCCATCCGGTGGAATCAAAAAGGATATACAGGAACCAACCAGTATAATAATATGGTAAACTCCACATAAATAGGGAAATTTCTTTCCTGGAATCTGAAAAGTCCGTTCCATATCCTTATCCCTCATCCGCAGCTTTAAAAACGCGAACGACATCGTGATATACGGCGCGAAAAAAACGATTCCTGTAAATGCAAGCAAGGTCCAGAACAGGCCTTCATTTGTCGTTGCGATCAGCCCGTAAAATCCGATCAGACACGTTGCGGCAATCCCCAGAATCACTGCTCCGCCTACCGGGGAACCATATTGGTTGGTTTTTGCAAAAATCTCAGGAAACTCACCTTCTTCTGCCGCTTCCTGAGCTGCCTTATTCGCTGCCAGCGGCCAGGAAAATGCATTGCTGAAATAAAGAAGCGCAAGCGCAACCCCAATCAGGCATATCACAACCTTACTTCCATTATAAGCAATCATGATCGCGTCGATCAGTCCAGTTGTACCGTCAATCTGATCCGCAGGCAATATGATCTCCACAGCCATTGTAGAAAAAATATAAAGCGCCATTGCTATAACCGTTGAAATGACCAGTGCTTTCGGCATATCTTTTTTCGGATCATGCATCTCTTCTGCCGCGCAGCCAACTACGTCCATTCCGGTAAGGCCATAAACAAATACAGGAATCAGGGCAATCAGGGCCAGGTTGAACTCCGGCACCATTGTTTCCGCAGAAAATGCAACCCTCGACCTGCCTGTAAAAGCGATATAGATCCCACCTCCGATCAGAGCGATACAGAATATGATCTTCGCGGCCGTTCCTACATTGTTTAGCAGCTTAGAATCCTTGAGCGGCAGCGTATTAAAAAATACGATCAGCCATGTCCCCACAATACATAATATGATCGTCACTGTCAGCGACATCTCTGGCCAGAACAATTGTTTAAATATTGCGATTGTGGGAATCATAACCGACGGAATAAAACCCACTACGTTTAGCCAATACCACCAGTTCGTCCTTGCAGCCCATTTATCGCCCAATCCCCGCTTTACCCAGGAATAAATGCCTCCCTGATCCGGGTATGTGCTGCCAAGCTCCGCACAGATCACACAGTGGGTAAACACATAAGTACCGCCAAAGATAATAAATGCTGCTATAACCGATGGCCCAATGCCTGCCATAGAAGAAATCAGCTCCATAGATACAAAAGCAGATAGTGTCATGCCGATCATATCCATCAATGTCAGTGTTTTTTCTTTTTTCATCTGTATATGCCTCCGTTTATCCACGTCTGCGGGAAGCAGGAATATGTCTGGTGAAACAATGGATTCCGCCTCCATTCAGATTCAAAGCTAAGGTATTGATCTGGACGACCTTTCTATCCGGAAAGCACTGTTCCAACACCTTCTTAGCCTGTTCATCCTTTTCTTTTACAGAAAGCGGCATTCCATCGCTGTAATATTTCTGTGCCAGTACAAGCTGATTGGTGATCAGAAAATTGCAATAGCTCAGCGCGGGAAGAAATTTCACGACTCCTTTGGGAACCGGACTTCCATCTGTAAGCGTTTTCTGCTTTTTGACATCCGCCCACGCTGTTCCTACAACGGAATCCACGTCCATATCAAAGTCTACATAAATAGTCTCCGGTACCGGCATTCTCACGATCCTGAACGGATTCCCATGGACATCTGTTGCTGCTTTGATCACGTCATACGCGGCATCCAGACGCTCCTTATTTAATCTTGCAAGCTCCTCTTTTTCTGCCTCTTCCTCCGTTACCTCCGCAAGCAAAATGGTGTCCGCGGATACAAACCGCGCAATCTCATCTACATGTCCGTTCGCTGTCTGGGAACGATATGCATTGTATTTTCCGTCCGGTCCCGGGATTGCGCCCATCGCATAGTCCTCATCATCATAACTGCCGTCCGGGAGCCATACAAATTTTTTTACATTAAATAATCTGCTGTACTCCCGCTCTACTTCTTCTTTTGTATACTGCGGATTCCTTTTTTCGATCTCTGTCCTCGCTACTCCCATAAATACGCCATCGCCATTCAGCTCCCTGTCTCCGCCCTCACTGGTAAACATTGACGTAATATGCCTGTCAATTCCGACCAGCTCCGCATGCCATCTCTGCGCCGCAAGCTGAAGTGCCGCTGCTCTGTCATACCTTGTCGAGCCCGCAAGCATGAACCACGCCTGATCAAATTCGACATTTGCCCGATTTCCTTCATCATCCATAACCACCTCAGCACCGTAATCCCGAAAATATGATACCTCGTAATTCATATCGTAGGCTTCCTGCTGTGTCTTGGGAACATCAATAAAATCGGAAGTAAATTTTACAAATTCCACATTGTCCAGCGAAACTCCGCCTTCTTTCAAAATTCCACTGATTTCATCCGGTGTCCGGAAGTCTACCTGAATATGGACCTTGACAACTGCCTGCAGTTCCCTTACGATTTCGACTGCCACGCTTTCCCAATCATACCCCGGATAAACATATTTGCAGCTTGGCCATGTCAGCAGTACGGATTCCTGAGGTTCAAATTCTCCTACTCCTCTGTAATTGTGTCTTTCCAGCATTAGTTTGCCCTCCTTTTTTCTGGTGCTTTATACTCTTAATATAGAACTTCCCAACAATTTTTTTCTGTTTATATTGACTATATTTTCAGAGTTTCAACACTTTTTTGTGATTTTATTATAAATTGCAGATACTCTTCTTTACAATTACCGCACAGAAGCATATAATATAATAGAACTTTAGTGCAATATTTCTCACACTATATAGAACTATAATAGAACTTATAAAAAACAAAAGGAGAACAAATGAATTTTACGAATTGTGGAATCACTTCCCAGGATTGGTATACTATGAATGAAATCATTTCCGATATTTATACTGCCATACCTTACCCGAATTTAAACGCTATCATCCGCAAGCTTGAAAGTCTGATTTTATTTTCACACTCTATAAGCTGCCTAATCGGTAACAATGAAGGAAATGTGGAATTTTTTATGTATAAAAGTGATGATATCCCAGAGGAACATATCCAGTTATACTGCAAAAAATACATCCATTATGATTTTATTTTGTGGTATTGTGCCGTTCCGAAGGAATTGACTTTCCGTGAATCTGATGTGATCGTTGAAAAATATATGGCAGAATCTCTGTTCATGAAAGAATGGCTTTCCCCGATCAATGCATATTATGGGCTTGTAATAAATACTGCCGGCTATAATTACAGCTATTGCAATATCTGTCTTTATCGTTCCAGGGAAGAAGGAGATTTCAGTGACCGGGACCTTGCCATCCTGAAGATCATTAACAGTCACTTATGCAATCGCTTCAAAGAATTATTTCCCAACGGGATTCAACGCAGCAGCTTTGATAAAAACAGCGATCAGTTTTCTTCCATCTATCATCTGACAAAACGGGAAGCAGAAGTCATTCAGCTAATCTGTTCCGGAACACTGCGCCATAATCTCGCGAAGGAATTATATATCTCTGAAAATACCGTAAAAAAGCATTTAAACAGTATCTATCAGAAGATGAATATCCAGAATTTCGAAGAACTCGTAAAAGTCGTAAAACCAGGAGTTAAATATTTCGGATAATTTTATAATCATATGAAAGCCTCTCATTCTTCTGCATGCAGGCTAAAAAAGAAGCCGCCGGAAAATGCTGTTTGTCTGCAATATATCGTTGCTATCGCAAAACACAACCATATATTGTTGGTGTGCAGTCATTTTCCAACGGCTCCACGCCTGCGGAGGCTACATTATTTCACTTAAAATCCGATCAGCACCGCGATCACCATGACCAGAGATGCCACCGCAAACAAAACGCCCTGCATCTTGATCTGGAACTTCGCCCATTTTCCCCATTCCAGCTTCGCAACGCCGAGTGTACCGAGCAGACATCCTGAGGTCGGCACGATCAGATTGGAAAATGCGTCTCCAAGCTGGAATGCCAGGACGGATGTCTGCCGGGATACACCCACCAGGTCTGACAGGGGCGCCATGATCGGCATGGTCAGCGCTGCCTGTCCGGAACCGGATACCACGAAGAAATTAAATACCGTCTGGAACACATACATCAGCCATGCGGAGATCACAGCCGGGAAGTTCTGCATTCCGCTGCTGATCCCATGAAGGATCGTATTGAGCACCGTAGGGGAGGACGCATCCGTTCCGCCCAAAATAATGATGATCCCCTGCGCCATGCCGACAACCAGCGCCGCCCCTACCAGGTCCGCCGCACCGCTCTGGAAGGAGGATGCAATGTCGTTGACACGCATATCGTTCAGCTTAAAGATCACGGCAATGATACCGGATACCAGACCCATCACAAAGAACTGCGACGCGATCTCCGGAATATAAAAGCCCTTTACCACAACGCCCCATACTGTCCAGACCATGGTCGCCAGGATCACCAGCAGAATCAGCTTGTGGCCCAGCCGGAAATCTGCTTTTCTCTCATCATTTCCCTGGAATTCTTCCCGGTATCCGGCATCGCTGTCATAGGCAACGGACAGCCTGGGATCCTTTTTGATCTTAGCGGCATAGATCATAGTAAATGCCATCCCTATCCCCGTAAACACAAACCAGAGCACGATACGGAAGCCCGCGCCGGAAAGCACCGGAACCTCCGCAATCCCCTGCGCGATGGCCAGGCTGAACGGATTCATCCAGGAAGCGCCGAATCCGATCTGAGTTGCGCAGTATGTCACGCAGACTCCTACGACAGCATCATACCCCATGGCAATGAACATGGGCACCAGGATCATTGCAAAGGGGATTGCCTCCTCGCCCATTCCAAAGACCGCGCCTCCCAGAGAGAACAGGACAAACAGTACGGGGATCAGATATTTTTCCGTGCCCTTTGTCTTTTCGATCATGGCCAGGATCCCCTGATCC
Organism: Lachnospiraceae bacterium; assembly: GCA_910575475.1. GTDB lineage: Bacteria > Bacillota > Clostridia > Lachnospirales > Lachnospiraceae > Schaedlerella. Next base: position 15,538 of record CAJTGD010000042.1, read on the forward strand.
ACGGCTCCTGTTTTCAGCACAATCCCGAAGGCTCCGCCGATGACCAGGATAAATGCCACAATCCCCACTGCGGAACCCCATTTATCCCCGACAGTCAGCCCCTCAAATACATAGTTCAGGATTCCCTGTCCGCCGAAATCCTCGGTTCCGAATATGGGGGCTGTGTGGGTCATCTTTTTGCCGTTCTCATCCGTCACATACTGGAAGCTCTCCGGATCCAATACAGTCCTGGTCTTCTCCTCCCCGTTCTGCATATAAGTGATCTCTTTTGTCTCATACTGCCCCAGCGGGACAAACAGCGTCAAAACCGCCGCAAATAAAATCACAAAGAAAATGATCACATAGGTATGCGGCATCTGTATCGTTCCTTTTTTCGTTTCCATCCATTACTCTCCATTCATTTTTAAATTTCTTTCGTACTGTTCCATTGTTCTTTCAAATCAGTTCTGTCCCTTCACGGATACACCCGCGATTCCGTCTGATTCAAACGTTCCTTTTCGGATAGCCGTCTTTTGGTATACCATGAGCTTTCCCTTTGCTATCACAGTATGTATGTCCATAGTATCCTCCTCTGCAAGCACCAGGTCGGCATCCTTTCCCACGGCGATACGCCCCTTTTGCGTGAGCTTCAGCAGATCCGCGGGGTTTGAAGTCACAGTTTTCAGCGCCTGCGTCAGACCCACATGGTTTGTCAGGACCGCATCCCGGACCTCCCGGTACAGAGAGCTTACTTTCCCCACCCCCAGCCCGGCAAGTTCCCCGCTTTTGCTGAAAATCGGGATACTGCCCTGTCCATCTGAGGAAAATGTGATCTGATGCTCCGGCACTCCGGCGTCCAGCATCATTTTCAGGCCGGTGCTTGCTTTTACCTCGTCCTCTTCCAGAAAATCCGGATCTGAGCTTGTCGTCAGATCCACAAAGCCTCCAAGAGTTTTCGCATAATCGATACCGTCATGCAAAAGCCGGGCACTCCGGTTGATATGAGTAGGCAGCATATTGGAGGGTGGGATCTCCGTCTCCTCCGCTACATAGCGCAGGTACGAGAGCATCCGCTTCCCATCCCCCATATGGATATTCACCAGTCCAGCCTTCCCGGAAAGAATCCCGCCGACTCTCGTGTCTCCCACGATCTTCGCGAATTCCTCTTCTGTGGGCTGGGAGGAACGGTGGTCGGAAATGGCGATCTCTCCGCAGCCTATTACTTTGTCGATGAGGATCAGGTCATCCACCAGATTCCCAGTCAGCGTACGCACCGGAATCTGGTACGATCCGGAATAAATGTATGTGGTGATCCCCTCCTCCTCCAGCCCTCTGGCCTTTGCCAGGAGTGACGCCATATTCCGCGTCGTGCCGTCGGTTCCCAGACAGCCCACAACCGTAGTTACCCCGCCCATAGTGATATCCGAGAGCATGATCTCCGGCGTCCTCGTGTGATAGCTCCCCTCTCCGCCGCCTCCCAGGATATGTACATGGCAGTCAATGAATCCCGGGAACAGCAGCATGCCTGTCCCGTCGATCGTACGGACATCGTATTCCTCGACAGCCGGAATATGGGGCGCGATCTTTAATATCCTGGAATCGGCTGTCAGAACATCCTGTACTCCCAGATCTTCGGGCGCAAATACCTTTGCGTTCCGGATCAGTATCAGCATGGTTTTTCTCCTCCTTCCCGTCCTGTTTCTCTGCTGTTTTATACTCCTGCATATTTACTTTTAATTATAGTATACTCGTAAAAATCCGGGTTATCAATCACTTTTTCATCCTCGTATTTCCCTTTTAATAACAAATTGCCTTATTTATCACATAAAATTGTTCTCATACAAAAAAAGAGACCTTCCAAAGCTGGAAAGTCTCTCTCCTCCGTCATTAATCAACGGAAATGATCTCTTTTTTGTTGTATGAGCCGCATGCCTTACATACTCTGTGAGGCATCATAAGTTCTCCGCACTTGCTGCACTTTACCAGGTTCGGAGCGCTCATCTTCCAATTAGCTCTTCTCTTGTCTCTTCTGGCTTTTGAAGATTTATTTTTTGGACAGATCGACATCGGTTACACCTCCTTAAAATTCTTAAACAATTCACGGACAACGGACATCCTCGGATCCAATCCCGTATCTTCGCAGTCACAGCTCCCTTTATTCAGGTTCTGGCCGCATACATTGCAGATTCCTCTACAGTCTTCCATGCAGAGCACTTTCTCCGGCCAGCACATCAAAATCTCCTGAAAGAGCATCTTGTCCACGTCAAGATGATATCCGTTGATAAAGTCAGATTCGTCGAATCCTTCTCTCAGTTCAGCATCCGAACACCCCAAATCCACATATCTGGTAAAATGAAGCGGAAACTCATACTCCACCTCTTCCAGACAGCGGTCACATGGAATCCGAAGCGTAACCTTCCCATCCGCCTGAATCTGCAGCTCCCTGTCCTTCCTGTGCGTAACAGTCACATGTACCGGATCCTTATGGATCACCGGATACGCCCCGGACTTCAGCTGAACAGAATCCAACTCTGGCAAAACCATCTCGTCTATGGGCCTATGCTGTTCTGATAGTACGCCTGACAGGTTCATCAACATTGCTGTTTACTCCTATTCATACCTAAACTATTATATCACGAGAAATTGGTTTGTCAACCAAAAAATCAGGTTTTCGAAAAAAATCTTAACGATTTGCTGCGGTTCACCGTTGACTGGCGAACCGCAGCGAATCGTCATATTATTTTACAAGAGCTACCGTCTCTCTTGCAATCGCCAGTTCTTCGTTGGTCGGAACGACCAGAACCTTTACCCTGGAATCCGGAGTGGAGATAATCACTTCCTCGCCCCGCTTTGCATTCGCATCTTTATCGATCTCGATGCCCAGATATCCCAGATATCCGCAGATCCTCTCACGCATCGCCCCGTCATTTTCACCGATGCCCGCGGTAAATACGATGTTGTCCACACCATTCATCGCCGCTGCGTAAGCCCCTACATATTTTGCCACTCTGTAGCCGAATACCTCCAGAGCGATCTGAGCCGGCTTTTTGCCTTCTTCCGCTGCCGCGCACAGATCACGGAAATCGCTGGATACGCCGTCGGAAAGTCCGTATACACCGGATTCCTTGTTCAGCATCTTCATCAGTCCCGCAACATCCAGGTTTTCCTTCTTTGCAATAAATTCCAGGATCGCCGGGTCAATGTCGCCGGAACGGGTTCCCATCACCAGACCTTCCAGCGGGGTCAGACCCATGGAGGTGTCTACGGACTTTCCGTTCAGCACCGCACAGATGCTGGCGCCGTTTCCAAGGTGGCACACAATGGTCTTCGTCGCGTCGTAGGGAACCCCTACGATCTCCGCCACTCTCTTGGATACGAAGCTGTGGCTTGTTCCGTGGAAGCCGTAGCGTCTTACTTTGTATTTGTCATAGTATGCATAGGGAAGGCCGTACATATATGCCTTCTCCGGCATGGTCTGATGGAATGCCGTATCAAATACGCCGACCATCGGGGTGCCTGGCATCAGCTTCTCACATGCGTTGATTCCGATCAGGTTTGCCGGGTTGTGCAGCGGCGCAAGGTCGTTGCACTCTTCCACTGCTTTTTTCATTTCCTCTGTAATCACTGCGGAGGACGCAAATTTTTCTCCGCCATGTACGACACGGTGTCCCACCGCTCCGATCTCATCCAGGTTCTTGACTACGCCGGTCTTGGGATCCGTCAGGGCATCGATCACAAACTGGATGGCTTCGGTATGGGTCGGCATTGCCTTGTCAGACTTTACCTTTTCGCCGCCTGCCGGCTGATAGGTCAGGCTTCCGTCAATCCCGATCCGTTCGCAGAGTCCCTTTGCCAGAACCTCCTCGGAATCAGAATTGATCAACTGGAATTTTAAAGAAGAGCTTCCGCAATTTATCACTAATACATTCATTTCCTTATGTTCCTCCTGATATTTATGATATCTTTCTGCTTTTTAACCCTGTGCCTGTACTGCTGTGATCGCAACCACACCTTCAATGTCTTCCGCGCTGCAGCCGCGGGACAGGTCGTTGACCGGAGCGGCGATTCCCTGGGTAAGCGGTCCGTAGGCCTCTGCCTTTGCCAGTCTCTGCGCCAGCTTGTATCCGATATTTCCCGCATCCAGATCCGGGAAGATCAATACATTGGCATGTCCTGCTACCGGGCTGCCCGGAGCCTTGGATTCTCCTACGGAAGGAACGATCGCCGCGTCAAGCTGCAGTTCGCCGTCCAGCTTCAATTCCGGCGCCAGTTCCTTTGCGATCCGGGTCGCTTCCACAACCTTGTCCACGTCCGCATGCTTTGCGCTTCCCTTTGTAGAGTGGGAAAGCATTGCCACAACCGGCTCCTTGCCCGTCAGGATACGGAAGGACTCTGCGGAAGATACCGCGATGTTCGCCAGCTTCTCCGGATCCGGATTCTGCTCCAGACCGGAATCTCCGAAGATAAAGGTTCCGTCCGCGCCCATATCGCAATTCGGAACTACGATCACGAAAAATGCGGAAACCAGCTTTGTGCCCGGTTTTGTCTTTAAGATCTGCAGGCAGGGGCGAAGGGTATCAGCCGTAGAATGGCACGCACCGGATACCATACCGTCTGCATCGCCCATCTTTACCATCATAACGCCGTAATACAGATAATTGTTCAGCAGAAGTTCCTTTGCCTGCTCCTCGGTCATGCCCTTTTTCTGGCGTAATTCCACCAGCTTTGCGATGTAGCTCTCTGTCTTTTCGCTGGTCGCAGGATCCACGATGGTTGCCCCGGAAATGTCATATCCGGCTCCCATCTTCTCAATCTCTTCCTTGCTTCCCACCAGGATCAGCTTCGCTGTCCCTTCCTTCAAAACCGCCTCAGCAGCCTTGTAGGTTCTCTCGTCTTCCGTCTCCGGAAGTACGATCGTCTTAATGTCTGTCTTTGCTCTTGCTTTGATTTCATCAATAAATCCCATAATTAAAAGCCACCTTTCCTTTTTCTGCCTATTATTATAACGCAATCGTTTTTTGTATACAAGCCATTTCCATGTCTATTTTTAAGAACAATCTTCAGGCTGGCAATGAGCAGTGCGAAAAAGCCCAGAAAAGATTCTACGTCGTGCTCGCACGTAAGCAAAATCTTTTCTGGGCTTTTTCATAGGGCGAATGCCCGTGAGCGAGATGGAGCGCAGCGAAATCGAGCTGCACTGCGGATAAGATCACAAGCCATACTTCTACAAATGAAAAAACACCGTAATGATCGTAAAATACATCAGTATCGTACAGGTATCCATGATCGTCGAGATCAGCGGCGCCGCCATGATCGCCGGGTCCACCCCGATCTTTTTCGCCAGAAGCGGCAGCGTGCACCCAATACATTTTGCCATCACGATCACCGCGATCATGGTCACTCCCAGCGCCACCGCCAGCATCACATCCTGATCATACATCAGGTAGATCCGGACCCCGTTGACCGCCGCCAGCAAAAGACCCACCACGCAGGCCACCCGGATTTCCTTAAAGATCACCCGGAAAAAGTCCCGAAATTCAATCTCCCCTACTGCCAGTCCGCGGATGACCATGGTAGAGCTCTGGGAACCGCAGTTTCCGCTGGTCCCCATGAGCATGGGAATAAATGTGATCAGCACCGGCATCACGGACATGGCTTCCTCATAATGCCGCAGGATCTCCCCGGTCACGGTAGCGGAGAGCATCAGGAGCAAAAGCCACAGGGTACGGTTCTTCGCGTGCCGGAATACGGAGGTTCCGAAATAAGAATCCTCATTGGGTCTGACACCGGCCATGATACTGATATCTTCCGTTGTCTCGTCCTGCAGGACATACATAGCGTCGTCAACCGTTACGATACCCACCAGACAGTTCTCATGGTCGATGATCGGCATCGCCACCAGGCCGTACTTCCGGATGGAAGAAGCTACCTCCTCCTGGTCGTCCAGGGTCTTTGCGCAGAGCACATTTTCATCCATGATCTCCTCGATCAGCCTGGCCTCCCCTGCTGTCAGCAGGTCCTTCACATCCACCACGCCGATGAGACGCTTCTTTTCCGTCACATAACAAGTGTAAATGGTCTCCTTGTTGATCCCCACCTGACGGATCTTCAAAATGGCCTCCTCCACCGTCATCTCCTTGCGCAGGCTGACGTAGTCTATATTCATAATGCTTCCCGCGCTGTCCTCGGGGTACTGGAGCAGGACATTGATCTTTTTTCTCGTATCCTCGTCCGTCACCATCAGCAGACGGTCCACCACATTGGCCGGCATCTCTTCCAGCACGTCTACCGTATCGTCCACATACATCTCGTCCATGACCTCTTCCAGCTCGGAGTCCGTCAGCGTATTGATCAGGTATTCGCGCATGTCGCTGTTCATATCCGTAAATACATCCGCCGCCTCTTCCTTTGCCAGGAGCCGGAAGATCAGGATCATCTGCTTCTTGGTGATGTCTTCAAGCACTTCTACAATGTCCACGGGATGCACGGTTTCCAAAAGTTCTTTCAGTTCTTTGAATTTTCTTTCCTCAAGCAATGCGAGTATCTGTTCTTTGATCATCCCATGCACCCTCTTTCCTCTAAATAAATTGCCTCCCTCACAAAAAATCAGGAACCAGTGAATCTGATATAGTAAGTAAATTCGGGCAATTTCTGTCTAAAGCAATCCATTTTTTCACAATAGAATGTTTTTTTCTACATTTTGTACTTATGGAACTACTCATGTTCAATAAGATATAGTATAATGGTTCTCAAAAAGATATACAAGGAGTTTCTCATGAAAATTGTCGGTTTGATCACAGAATACAATCCATTTCACAATGGACACCAATACCATATCCAGGCCGCAAAGGAGGTGACCGGGGCGGATCTTGCCGTGGTCATCATGAGCGGGGACTATGTGCAGCGGGGCACCTCCGCCATCATGCCCAAGCGTCTCCGTGCTGAGATGGCCTTAAAATGCGGTGCCGCCGCCGTGTTCGAGCTGCCCGTCTGCTACGCCACAGGAAGCGCCGAATTGTTCGCCTTCGGAGCGGTTTCCTTCCTCGACCAGCTGGGAATCGTGGATTCCCTCTGCTTCGGGAGCGAATGCAGCGACCTGGAAGGGCTGGAAAAGGTGGCGGACATCCTTCTGGAAGAACCGGAAGAATACCAGAACCATTTAAGGGACTGCTTAAAGCAGGGCATGTCCTTTCCCTCCGCGCGGGAGGATGCCCTTGCCGCCTACATGAAAACGGAGGATTATTCCTTTTTGCTCCACGATCCCAACAACATCCTGGGCATCGAATACCTGAAAGCGCTGAAAAAGCGGAACAGCCGAATCCGTCCCTATACCATCCGCCGCAAGGGCTCCCATTACCATGACCAGGATCTGAAGTCCCCCTTCGGCTCCGCATCCGCCATCCGCTCCCTGCTGGCCTATTCTGGTTCCGCGCTGAGCGGGGTGTCTTCCGCGCATACCTTTGAAAACACGTCCTTTGTCAATATCCTGGGGGAACTGGAGGAGCAGGTGCCTTACAGCTGTCTGGAGCTTTTGAAGGATTACCACAGGGTCAAATATCCGATCTATCAGAATGATTTTTCGCTGATCCTGAAATACAAGCTGCTGAACAAGCGGCCCGACACCCTCCCCCGCTATATGGATGTATCTAAGGAGCTGGCCGGACGGATCTGCGGGCAGCTTAACAACTATTTTAACTATAAGCAGTTCTGCGAGCTTCTGAAAACAAGGGAAGTGACCCAGACCCGGATCAACCGCGCCCTGCTCCATATCATGCTGGGCATCAAGAAAAGCGCAGTCGAAGAATACTTAGAACAGGGGCCCCATTTTTACGCGCGCCTTCTCGGGTTCCGCCGGGATTCTGAAAAACTGATCTCGGCCATTGCCAAAAAGAGCCCTCTCCCGCTGCTTACCAGGCCCTATGATGACGAGGGGCTTGAGCCTGCGGGCCGAAAGATGCTGACCCATGATATCCTCGCCTCCAATCTGTATACCTCGGTTGTCACGGATAAATATAAGACTGCATTTGAAAATGAATATAATCAGGGGATCCTCAAGATCTGAATATGCTGTCCAATAAGTAAGAGAAAGTGCAGAGAGCCAGACTGCTCCCTCTACGCTTTCTCTTAAAATCTCATTTTCTGAACTTAAACTACCACTTCCATGATCATCTTTCCATTATAAATCTTTTCTCTTATTCCAACGTTCTTTCTCTTTTTATTAAAATCAAAGCTGAGCAAATAACCTTTTTTCAAATTATAGTGTGTCAGATATCCCAGGAGTTGGTTTTCTCCTTCTTTGTTGTATTCTTCTCCCCGCCAAATTTTGGTTTCGACTACATGCTGTATTCCGCCGTAATCAATAATGATATCTGTCCTTGTTTTGTCTCTTGTCTCAGCTTCTACATAGAAGTTTCCGCCTCCATTGATAATCGGTTTCAAATATATCAGGAAAATTTTTCTTCCATGTTCCTCTACAAACTTCTCATCCTCCTGCCGGTATAGCGATATATAATAATCAAAAAATTTCCGCATCACCAGATCCATATCCAGCCCGCCGGACCGGACAAACTGATTTTTATCGGGAATCGTACTTCTTAACTCCGCATCCTTTGAAAGCTCCTCTGAGATAAAATAGCTGTACAGCTGAGTCTCAAAAATTCGGTTGGATATTACGACGATATCTCCTTTTTCCTTTACAAATCCGAACATCTGTCCAATATGGATTGCTTCATTATATACATGATATGGATATTCCGCTCCTCTGAAAAGAATATTCTGCAGCATCATACTCAGCTTCGGATATTCCGAAATATGTTTAATCATATCATCATAAAGGGTATTCGGACCTTTGACCAGTATCTTCACAGCTTCCTGCAGTCCTTTTCTTGTCCAGACCGATCTCCGGTCAGAATATCCTTCCATATGAATCACCTTTTCATCCAGCAGCTTGCACAAGTAGGATACTAAAAACGGATATCCGGATGTATATTCATAAATGAGTTTTCCCATAGCGGATATATCCATACCGGTCTGCCTGTCCTCTTCATATTCCGAAAGCATTCCCTGAATATCAGACACAGAAAATCCCATATCAATATGAAATTCCGCCGCAATATTCCAAGGGCTGTTATAGCTGCTGCTTTCTCCCGGATGCAGTTTCATTTTCAGATTTTTAATATCATGCACACCTGCCAGAATCACACTTTTAAATGTATCGTCGCGTCCTACTTTCTGGCGCAGATACTTTTCTCTGAGCAATCCAAGAAAATGAAGGAAGATCTGGTTATCCGCCGCCTTGTCCACTTCATCCACCATAAGGATGACTTCTTTTTTACTTGCCCGGCAAAACATGGTGATCTTTTCACCCAGCGCATCCAGAGGCAATTCCGGCGCAATCGGTTTTTTCCAGATTTCCAGCAGCTCTTCCGGCGCATTTCCCCCAGCAAGAACCCTGGATATTTTATTTACAAAACCCTGCGCCAGAGCATGCATGGAAACAAAGCAATCGTCTGCCGCTTCGAAACTGATATCCAGAACAAGATAATCCGCGTTCATACGATGATAAAGAAGCTCTAATATTGTGGATTTTCCATACTGCCTGGCACGATTTATTGTAAAGTATTCGCCGTATGCAATATATTCATTTATGATCATCTCGATTCTGTCACTCATATCTACCATATAATGTAATTCAGGAATACAGATCCCCGTTGTATTAAATTTTCTGCGTTTTACCATAAATCAATCCTCCTGCTCGTTTAAAACTCTTTTCTCCGAAAAATAGAAACCGTCAGCGGAAATGACAACAGGAATGCAAGCATGGCGCATGCCAGTATAACGATTCCTGCCATAACCAACTGGAATGTGGTCATGTGCGGCCCAAACAGGCGGTTCATCAAAGAACTGGCCCCCATGACCACTCCGATACTGCCAAGCAGGCTGACTATAGTACACAGTTCACTTCGTTCTTCGCCCCCCAGATAGAACAGCGGAAAGAAGATGGCCCCCATAAACAGACTGAGTCCGATCCCCACCACAAATATCATAAAGATATCTGTATTCCGGTCAAACGGGAAGCCATGAAGCAGAATGGACACGCTCACGCCAACCGCCGCAAAAAGCATCCCCACAAGCAGCCAGATCAGCTGGCTCAGAAAATAACTTTTTACAATATCAATCCTTCGGACAGGGGCAGTCAGTTTATACCTGCACCATTTCGAAGTGTTTTCTTTCCGCAGGCCGGATACTGCTACAACGGAAAAGCCCGCCATAGCCGAAATCATATAGCCGATGATGATGCTCTGGACATCATTGTCCAGCACTGCCGCGGCAATCCCCAGCAGCAGCATCACCGCCGAAAACATTTTTACATTGGAGCGTGCCGCATAATAATTGTTTTTCAGAAGTCCCTTCATCCTCGTTCCCCCTTTACCAGAAGCAGCATGATCTCATCCACCGAGACAGGATCCACAACCGCGTCCCTGTACTTTTTCTGAGCTTCTTTCCTGTCCGACACCAGTACATCCGTCTGAAGATCCCGTTTCCGATACGCAATGATATCTCCCGGATCCATTGCCTGGAACTGGCTTTCCTTACACCGCATCACCGCATAACGATAGGCCAGATCATTTTTTGAGGCCGTCAGGATCACTTTTCCCTCATGGAGAAATGTAATGTAATCCGCAATCTTCTCCAGGTCACTCGTAATATGGGAAGAAAACAGGATGGAGTGATCCTCTTCCTGTACAAAATCCAGAAACACATCCAGAATCTCATCCCGCATGATGGGATCCAGGCCCCCGGTGGGCTCATCCAGGATCAGCAGCTTCGGATGGTGGCTGAGTGCCGCACAAACCGCCAGCTTCATCGTCATACCCCGGGAATAGGTCTTGATCTTCTGTCCGACAGGCAGACAAAAGTCCTGTAAACAGGTTTGGAACAATACAGGATCCCATGTCTGATACAAGCCCTGCATGATCTCCGACAGCTGCGCCGCAGTCAGATATCCCGGAAAATTGTCTCCGTCATAGACTACACCGATCTTCTCTCTGACCGCTGTATCACCGTCCGACATTTCCTCTCCAAAGAGCCGGATGGCGCCGCTGTCCTTTTCCAGTGTATTTAAAATGCATCCGATGGCGGTCGTCTTGCCTGCGCCGTTCTCCCCCACAAATCCCATGATCGCGCCATAGGGCAGGGAAAACGATACCCGATCCAATACAAATTCTGACTTGGGAAATGTCTTGGATACCTGATCCAGTTCTAAAATATTGTCCATATCATTCATCCTCCTTATAAAATAATGCCAGAAGCTCCGTCAGCTTTTCCAGGGAAATATTGCTCACCCGTCCGATCTCTGCGGCGGCCTGCAGATGCTCCTCCGCAATCCGCTGCTGCTCCTCCTGATAAAATTCTTTATTCTGTGCCGACACAAAGCTTCCCCGGCCGACCGTGGTTTCAATAAATCCGTCTCTCTGCAGGTCCTCGTATGCCTTCTGGACCGTGATCACACTGACATGAATCGACTTCGCCAGTGCCCGCATGGAAGGGATCGCATCTCCTGCCTGCAGCTCCCCGCTCATGATCATGGCCTTGATCTGCGACGTGATCTGCTCATAGATAGGCTTATTGGCATTATTGCTGATAATAATCTCCATGCTCCACCGCCTTTTCCTTTGAAATAATTCGCCTTTAAATGTACTTATTGTACAAGTACATTATATCATCTTTTAATCAATTGTCAACATAGAAATAGTTATGATTGAAACCGCAGCTTTATATTAGATGCCTTGCAGCAGAGTGCAAGGCGCCGTGAACAATATCTTATGATTTACACTTGACTTATCCGGATTTTGAATCAATAATAGAAAAGAAACAAAAGAAAAACAATGAGAGGTGTACCATGCATTTTACAACAATTTTTATCTGGTTTGTTTTATATAGTATCTTAGGCTGGATCTACGAGACGATCTTCTGCAGTGTAAAGACTTTGAAGTGGGACAACCGCGGCATGCTCATCGGGCCGTACTGCCCGATCTACGGCGTTGGCGCGGTGCTGGATGTGCTGGTCTGCGAAAGCCTGCCCAACTACGGCGCAGTATTTCTGACCTGTATGCTGGGCTCCGCAGTTCTGGAATACTCCACATCCTTTGCTACGGAAAAGCTGTTCCATGCGGTGTGGTGGGATTACAGCAATCTGCCGCTGAACATCAAGGGCCGGATCTGTCTGCCCTGCTCCCTCGGCTTCGGCGCGGCCGGATTGATCGTACTGTACGGCATCCACCCGTATATGGCACGTGTCACCGATGCCCTCCCGCTTTACTGGCAGGAGCCCTGCGCATTGCTTCTGATGGCGGTTTTCTCCGCAGACTGCGCACTGACGGCAGATTCCCTGGTCGCATTGAACGTGAAGCTGGAAACCACCTTAAATGCCATCGATTCCCATATCTCGGAACGCTATGATGCTTTTATCGAAAACACGAGACAAAACCTGTCAGAAGGACTGGTTACTCTGAAAGAAAAAGTTTCTCTGGAAGAATTCCGCGAACGCAGGATGATGGAGGAATTAAAAAATACACTTTCCACCATGAACTGGAATCAAACACGGGCGCTCCGTTCCTCCGTATCCTTCCGCCATGCGAAGTACAGCGAGCTGGGGAGCAGGATGAAACATGCACTTTCTTTCCACAGGAAAAATACAGAAGGGCAGGATTCAAGATGAGATTGACAAAAACTGAGATATCCGAAATCCGAAATCATCTTCACGGGCTGAATCTGACAAAAGAAGCCCAGCTTATGAAGCATTTTATCCAGCATGGGAAGATCTCCACCTATGAGCATGTGCTCAGCGTGACCCGGCTCAGCTTTTACCTGAACCGCCGTTTTCATCTGGGCGCATCGGACTGCGAGCTGGTACGGGGCGCGTTTCTCCATGATTTTTATCTCTACGACTGGCACAACAGCGCTTCCCATGAACGGCTGCATGGGTTCCATCATCCGGCAGTGGCTCTGAAAAATGCCATGCAGCGGTATAAGCTCTCTCCTGTGGAACAGAATATCATCCGAAGCCATATGTGGCCCCTGACACTGCTCTCGATTCCAAAGTGCCGTGCCGCGGTGATCGTCTGTCTTGCGGATAAGATCTGTTCTACATATGAAACGCTTGTGAGGAAGAGCAGCTTTCCCTGCTGAATCCGCAGCAGATTTCATCGCACAAGGAACTGTGCAAAAATAACTTGCCTTTTTGCGCAGTTCCCAAGTATCATTCATACCTTCTTCGTACAGGTCACCGCCATAGCCCCTGCCCCGATATGACAGGCCACACTCAGAGAAAGCGGATTCTCCATGATCTCATACTGTGGGAAATGGCTGCGGATCTCTTCCTTCCACTCTGCCGCCTCTTCCTTCCCGCAGGTATATGCCATCCCCAATACCAATTGAGCTTCCTTTCCTGCAAACCGTTCTTTGATATCCTTTTCGATGGCCTGCAGCATGGTCCGCTTCGCTGCCTTCCAGCCGCGCACCTTTGCAAAGGCATCCAGCTTCTCTCCCTGGATCTGCAGTACCGGCTTTAAGTTCAGCACCGTTCCCAGCGCCGCGGCCGCGGGGGTGATCCTGCCGCCCTTTTTCAGATATTTCAACGTATCCACTGTGATGTAGATGGTGGATTCAAATTTTTCTCTTTCCAGGATTTCTTTGATCTCCGCCGCTGACCTTCCTGCGTCACGCAGCTCCATAGCGTCCAGGACGGACCGCTCCTGGGTCACGGAGATTCTCTGGTTATTCACTACCTGCACCCTTCCGCCATAATCCTCTGCCAGTGAAACAGCAGTCTCGCAGGAACTGCTCAAACCGCTGGACATGGGGATATGCACCAGTTCATCATACTCTTCAAGCGCCTTGTCCCACAGATCCATCACATCTCCCGGCGACGGCTGGGATGTGGAGATATCCGCATCCTCGCCAAGCCTTTTGTAAAACTCTTCCTGGGTCAGTGTGATATCTTCCAGAAAGAGTTCTCCATTGATAAAAAAGGGCATCGGAAGGACAAAAATCCCCATCTCCTTCCCCTTTGCCTGCGTGATCCCGCTGTTGCTGTCTGTTACGATCGCTACCTTACCCATTTTATGATCTCATACTCCTTTTCGTTTTTCATTGTTACAGCTTTTCTGTGCATCCGCCTGACCGGTCAGCGCGGCGGTCGGCCTAGGTGTAACATGTGATATTTAATTCTTAAAACTATGGATCGGTGCCGGAATCCGTCCTTTCCGGCTGATAAATGTCTCGCATCCAAATTCATTCACCGAGATGATAGGCGCATATCCCAGGAGACCTCCGAATTCCGCCGTCTCTCCCACATCCTTGCCGATCACCGGGATCAGCCGGACTGCCGTGGTCTTCTGGTTCACCATGCCGATGGCCATCTCATCCGCAATGATCCCGGCAATGGTGCTGGCCTTCGTCTTGCCCGGAATGGCGATCATATCCAGTCCCACGGAGCAGACACAGGTCATGGCCTCCAGCTTCTCCAGCGTCAGGGAGCCGATATTCACCGCGTCGATCATCCCCTGGTCCTCACTGACCGGGATGAACGCGCCGCTTAAGCCGCCCACATAGGAGGATGCCATCACGCCGCCCTTTTTCACCTGGTCGTTGAGCATGGCGAGGGCCGCCGTGGTGCCCGGAGCTCCGACCCTCTCCAGGCCGATCTCTTCCAGGATCTCCGCCACACTGTCCCCGATGGCCGGTGTGGGCGCCAGAGACAGATCCACGATCCCAAAGGGAATCCCCATCCGTTTCGATGCCTCACCTGCCACAAGCTGTCCCACACGGGTTACTTTAAAGGCCGTTTTCTTGATGGTCTCGCAGAGCTCCTCAAAGCCCTTGCCCCGCACCTTTTCCAATGCCTTTTTTACCACTCCCGGGCCGCTCACGCCCACATTGATGACCGCGTCCGCTTCCGTCACTCCCAAAAAGGCCCCTGCCATAAACGGATTGTCGTCCGGCGCGTTGCAGAAGATCACCAGCTTGGCGCAGCCCAGGGAATCCCGTTCTTTTGTCGCCTCCGCGGTGGCCTTGACGATCTCCCCGCACAGACGGACCGCATCCATGTTAATCCCGGTCCTGGTGGAGCCCACATTGACGGAGCTGCAGATCCGCTCCGTCTCCGCCATCGCCTGGGGGATCGACCGGATCAGGTATTCCTCGCTTTTCGTCATTCCCTTGGACACCAGCGCGGAATAGCCGCCGATAAAATTCACGCCCACCGTCTGCGCAGCCCGGTCCAGTGTCCGCGCGATGGTCACATAATCTTCGGGACATCTGCACGCCGCGGAGCCCACCAGCGAAATGGGCGTAATGGAGATACGCTTATTCACAATGGGAATCCCGAATTCCTTCTCAATATCCCGTCCCGTACTGACCAGATCCTTTGCCACCGTGGTAATCTTTTCATAGATCTTCCGGTTCAGCGCTTCCAGATCCGAATCGATACAGTCCAAAAGGCTGATTCCCAGCGTGATCGTGCGCACGTCCAGGTTTTCATGCTCTATCATTTCATTTGTCTCTGAAACTTCATACATATTAATCATATCTGTTTTCCTCACCTTTTACAGCCGATCCTGTTCCCATAAAAAGCTCCGGAACTTCTGCCGGTTTTTCTATGGGTTCCTGTCGCCGCCCTCTTCTTTACAGCCTGTGCATTTTCTCAAAAATCTCTTCCCTCTGGCAGCGGATATTGACTCCGATCTCCTTGCCCAGCTTTTCCAGATCGTCGCAGATCTGTGTAAACTGCGTATCCTTCTCCGTCACATCCACGATCATCATCATATTAAAATATCCCTGCACAATAGTCTGGGAAATGTCCAGAATGTTGATCTCATTTTTCGCAAGGTAGGTGCATACCTTCGCGATGATCCCCACGGTATCTTTCCCTAATACGGTTACAATGCATTTTTTCATGTTCTGTTCCTCCTCGTTTCTATAGGCTTCTGTCTCTGCCTAGTGTACTGGGCAATCCGTATCTCTTATTTTTCTGCAGTTCCTAAAAGGAATAGATCTCCGATACCTCATCCCGCTTCGCAACGGTGATATCCAGATCTTCTCCTTTATATGCATTATCTCCCAGTGTCACCTCCAGCTTTACGGTCTCATAGGCAAGCCGCACATAATTATTTTCCTTGCTGAGATGCCCCAGGACGATATGTTTCAAATTATCATGTAGTATATCACAAAGAAGCCGTCCTGACAATTCATTTGACAAATGTCCCTTTTCCCCCAGGATCCGCTGTTTCAGATAGTAGGGATAGGCCCCCACCTCCAGCATATGTATGTCATGGTTCGCCTCCAGCAGCACGGCATCCAGATTTTTCAGCTTGTTCACCACATAGTCTGTATAGATTCCCAGGTCCGTGGCTACGGCCGCCGATCTGCCTGCGCATTCCATCCGGTAGCCCGTGGGCTCATTGGCATCATGTGAAATGGCAAAGGGGTCGATGGTGATATCCCCCAGAGAAAAGGGTTCATCGATCCGGATGGGATGCAGAAGCCCCTCCGGCATCTTCCCCAGGCTGGAATAGCTCTTGATCCCTTCGATGGTTCCGGGGGACGCGTAAATGGGGATCTCATATTTCCTGCTGAACACGCCCAGCCCCTGGATGTGATCCGAATGCTCGTGGGTCACCAGAATCCCGGTCAGTTCCTCCCCCTTGATCTCCAGCTCCTTGAGCCCCGCCTCGATCCGTTTCTTGCTGATCCCCGTATCCACCAGAAGATGGGTATGGTCGCTCCCGATATAAATGCAGTTCCCGCTGCTCCCGCTGGCAATGCTGCACAGTCTCATAATCATTCTCCTATCTGTTTCTTACAGTTCGAGCAAATGCGCTATCCTGCTCTGCACTGTTTTTTTTGTATGTTCAAATACACCGCTGTTGTCAATGACAGCCGTGCAGATCCTACGAAATGCCGCCTCCGACGGCTGTGCCTGAATGATTTCCCGGATCTTTTTCTCCGTATACCCCCGGGACTTTTCCAGACGCTGGTACCGGACGGATTCCTCTGTAAAAATGTACCACATTTCCTCGCAGAGATCCCCGTAATCCACATCCGGAAACAGGGCGGATTCCAGCACGTAAAGCCGGACGCCTTCACTCTCTTTTTGGGAAATGTCCTGCTCCGTCCACCGCCGGACTTCCGGGTGGACAATGGTATTTAAAAGGGCCAGTTTTTTCGAATCGAAAAACACGGCTTCCGCAAGCTTCCCCCGATCCAGTTCCCCGTCCGCTCCCAGTATGTCCCGGCCAAAGGCTTCCACGATCCGCGCAAAGCAGGGCTGCCCCTTTTGCTGGAGCCGCCTTGCCGCGTCATCCAGAGGCGCAATGACAGCTCCGTATGCTTCCTGCAGAAATGCAAGTACTTCACTTTTCCCTGAACCGACCCCTCCGGTAATTCCGAGTATCTTCATCCTTTATCACCATTTTCTCATCCTGGCAGACTCACCGTAAAACACAGCGTTCCGCCATGCTCTGATTGCTGATCAACAAACAGTCCTGCGCTGTACTCTTTTATTTACTTCGCCTCATACCAGTTCTTTCCGGTATGCATATCCACGATCAGCGGAACCTGCAGATCCGCCGCCTGTTCCATCTGTTCTTTCAGGATCTCTTTCACCTGCTCCAGTTCTTCTTCATAAGCTTCGATCAAAAGTTCATCATGCACCTGCAGGATCAATTGGGACTTCAATCCCTTTTCTTTCAATTCCCGCGCCACTCCGATCATGGCAATCTTGATCACGTCTGCCGCCGTCCCCTGGATGGGCGCGTTCATAGCCACCCGCTCCCCGAAGCTGCGCTGCATGAAATTGCTGGATTTCAGTTCCGGAACCGGCCTGCGCCGCCCAAACAAGGTCACTACGCAGCCGTTTTTCTTCGCATGCGCCACCTGCTCGTCCAGAAACTGCTTCACTCCCGGATAGGTGTCAAAATAATTTTCAATATACTGGGCAGCCTCTTTTCTCGTAATACTTAAGTCCTGGCTGAGCCCGAAGGAACTGATCCCATACACGATCCCGAAGTTCACTGCCTTGGCATTGCGCCGCTGCAGGTCCGTCACTTCCTCAAAGGGCACATGAAACACCTGGGATGCCGTGGTCCTGTGGATATCCTGTGCCTCCCGGTATGCCTGGATCAGCTGCGCGTCCCCGGAGCAATGTGCCAGGATCCGCAGTTCGATCTGGGAATAATCCGCATCCACAAAGACACAGCCCTCCTTCGGCACAAATACCTTCCGGATCAGCCGCCCCAGCTCCATCCGGATCGGGATATTCTGGAGGTTCGGATCCGTGCTGCTGAGCCGTCCGGTAGCAGTGATCGTCTGGTGGAATTTTCCGTGGATCCTTCCGTCCGCCCCGATAAAATTGGCCAGTCCGTCGGCATAGGTGGATTTCAGCTTTGCAAGCTGGCGGTACTCCAATATCTTCGCCACCACCGGATAATCCGGCGCCAGCTTTTCCAGCACATCCGCCGCGGTGGAAAATCCGGTCTTGGTCTTTTTCCCCCCCTGCAGCCCCATGTGCTCAAACAAGACCACTCCCAGCTGCTTGGGGGAATTGATGTTAAAGGTCTCCCCTGCCAGCTCATAGATTTCCTTTTCCAGCTCCAGGATCCTGCCCCCCAGCTGGTCTCCGTACACCTTCAGGGCTTCCCCCTCAATCTTCACCCCGGCCTGCTCCATTTCATAGAGAGTGAACAGCAGGGGCATCTCGATCTCCGTAAACAGGGAATCCATGCCTGTCTCTTTTAATTTCTTCATCAGCGGTTCCGCCGCCGCATAGGCCGTATAAGCCTCATAGCAGGCCTTCATGGACGCGTCCGCCTTCTCATGGATCAGCAGATGGAGCTGTTCCCTGGCCACGTCCTCATATCCATAATCATTTTTCAGAGGATTCAGCAGATAGGCCGCTACTGTCGCGTCAAAGCAGTGCTCTTTGCGGGCAATGGGCAGCTCCGGCAGATATTTTTTCAGGTCGAACATCACAAACCGTTCCGCAGAGTCCGCCACTTCACAAAGCTTCCCGAACAGATACCCCATATCCGTGTCCATATTACAGGGAATGGAATAGATCTGTTCCTCCCCATAACAGATGGCGATCCTGCCGTAGCCCGACGCATGGGCAAACAGCGGCAGCACATTTCCCCCGTCCTCGGAGATTGCGATACCCACCGTATCCGACTTCTTCGCCTCCTCGAAAATGCGTTCCAGCAGGTCCTTCTCTGTCACTTCCCGGAAATGGTCCTCCACCGCGTTGGTATCGGCTTCCACATCAAACCGGCTGAGCAGATTTTTGAACTGCAGACGCTGGAAATAATCATGTGCCTCCTTTGTATACGGATTGCCGAACCTTGCCTGTTCCAGGTCAAATCCGATCTCCGCCCGGGTGTCGATGGTGGCAAGCGTCTTGCTCATGCAGGCCTGGTCCCAGTACTCCTGCAGGTTCTTGCTGGCCCTGGGGGGCTTGATCTCCGCCGCGTGGGCATACGCATTTTCAATGGAGCCGTATTCCTGGATGATCTTGGTGGCGGTCTTCTCGCCCACTCCCGGCACTCCCGGAATGTTATCCGACGCGTCCCCCATGAGCGCCTTCACATCAATAAATTCCGTCGGCGTGACCCCGTAAGCCTCCTTCACGTCCGCGGCAAAATAATCCGTCACCTCGGTCCTGCCCTGCTTCGTCCTGGGAATCCGGATCTTCACATGCTCAGTGGCAAGCTGCAGCGTATCCCGGTCCCCGGAAATGATGGACACCTCCATCCCCTTCTCCTCACAGGTCCGGGAAATGGTCCCCAGCAGGTCGTCCGCTTCCAGCCCCGCCTGCTCCACGATCTCAATCCCCATGGCCTTAAGCACTTCCTTGATCACCGGAACCTGCTGACGCAGCTCCTCCGCCATGGGCTTTCTGGTGCCCTTGTAGTCCGCGTACATCTCATGCCGGAAGGTAGGCGCGTGGACGTCAAATGTGACCGTCAGGTATTCCGGCTGTTCCTCATCCAGAATCTTGAACAGGATATTCAGAAATCCGAAAATGGCATTGGTGTGCAGGCCCTCGGAATTGGTCAGATCCGGCACCCCGTAAAATGCCCGGTTCAAAATACTGTGTCCGTCGATCAAAACGATTTTTTCATTCATAGGGAGCTCTCCTTCTATAATAAAAGTACATTTCACAGCTTTTTCCAAATCATAAAGAATAGTATACACTAAAAGAAATCTTTTTAAAAGGAGTTTTTTTCTCTCCCATTCCGGACGAGGATATGGTATAATCTGTATTGCGCTAGAGCGCCACGCAGGTCATCAATTTTCTGGCGAAAATTGGTGACAAATTATAATAGGAAATGATTGGCCGAAAGCAATAGAAAACGAAGGGGTCTGTGTATGCATGCACCGCCTCAAAAAAGAAATAAGGAGAATCAGATACTATGAATCAGCAAAATATGACTTTATCGGAGGAAGACCGCCTGTCATGTGCGGACACCAATCGCGGGATCGCTTTTGAGTCTGCAGATCTGGACGGGATCATCTTTGACGTGGACGGAACGCTCTGGGATTCCACGGAACAGGCCGCGCAGGTCTGGACCAGGGCGGTGCGGGAGCATACGGGGCTGGACACCCGGGTCAGCGCCGACCGCCTGAAAGAGCTGTTCGGAAAGACCATGACGGAGATCTCCAACGCATTATTTCCCACCCTGTCCAACGAAGAACAGGAGCGGATCATGGAAGCCTGCTACGACTATGAAAATGAATATCTGGAAACGCACCCGGGCGTGCTCTACGAAGGGGTCGTCGAGACCTTCCATGCATTGGCGGAAAAAACAAATCTCTACATTGTAAGCAACTGCCAGTGCGGATATATCGAGCTCTTCCTGCGGGCCGCAGGACTGGAGGATAGCGTCAGGGACCACCTTTGTTTCGGGGAGACCTCGGTCTCCAAGGGACAGACCATCCGAATGCTGATGGAGAAAAACCGCCTGGAGCATGTGGTCTATGTAGGGGATACCCAGGGCGACGCGGATGCCTGCCGGGAGGCCGGGATTCCCTTTATCCTGGCGGAATACGGCTTCGGTGATGTGCCGGATGCCAGGCGGCGGATCCGGAAGATCTCCGAATTGTGTGAGATACTAAAATCGTTCTAACCGCACAGCTGGGAATCATTCAGAAAGAAAGGAAATTCTCATGAAAAACGAAGTAGTTGAACAATTAGCAAACCGAAAATCGATCCGAGTATTTGAAGACCGGAAAATTTCTCCGGAGGACAGATCCGCCATTATTACGGCAGCTGCCATGGCGCCCACTGCCGGGAACCAACAACTCTACACAATCCTGGATGTGACCGACCAGGAGCTGAAAAACCGGCTCGCCGACCTCTGCGACCACCAGCCCTTTATTGCCAAGGCAGACCTGGTGCTGGCCTTTTGCGCAGACTGCAAAAAATGGTACGATGCCTTCGCTTCTGCCGGATGCAGTCCGCGCAGACCCGGTGCCGGCGATCTTCTGCTGGCAGTCGATGACGCGCTGATCGCCGCCCAGAATGCAGTCACCGCCGCGGAAAGCTTAGGGATCGGCTCCTGCTATATCGGTGATGTCATGGAAAACTGCGAAGATATGCGGGAATTGCTGCATCTCCCCAAGTATGTGTTTCCTGCTGCCCTTCTGGTCTTCGGCTATCCCACCGAGCAGCAGAAAAACCGGAAAAAACCTCAGCGGATCGATGAAAAATATCTGGTCCATGAAAATATGTACCATCCAATGACTGACCGGGAGCTGGCTGACATGCTCTCCTATAAGTCAGGAGAAAAGGATTATGACGCATGGATCCAGGCGTTCTGCAATCGGAAGTATAATTCTGATTTTTCAAAGGAAATGAGCCGGTCGGTGGAAGTCTATCTCCGGGACTTTCTGGAGGATACGGATGCTTAAAATCCACTTAGCTCCCGATCATCAACAGGCTTTCATTATATAACGGGTTGTCGGAAAATGATCTTGCTCTCACAATAAATCATTTTCTGACAGCCCGTTATATTTACATTCCAAGGTATTCTTCTTTTCCTCACGCTGTACTATATCATTGCAATTTCACCGGTTCTTTGTAGTCTCCCGAATGATCAGCTCCAGTTCAAATGCATTGCCCGTATTTTTGCATTCCCGGTTTTCCATCTGTGCCACCAGCATTTCCACAGCCCTGATGCTCATCGCTTCGATCGGAACATTCAATGTGGTCAGCCTTGGATTACAGTATTCTGCCAATTCAATATTATCAAAGGACGCCAGCATAATGTCATCCGGCACCTGGATTCCATGGTTACGCAGACAATTCAATACACCGATTGACATGACATCCGTGTCACTTAAAATCGCGTCCGGAAGTTCCCCGCTTTGGAGGATCTGTTCCGCCGATTCATAACCCGTCTGCATCGTATATTCTTTTTCCAAACGCACGATGCTGTGAGGTTCCAGATGATGCTTATCCATCGTCATCAAAAAGCCTTTCAGCTTTGGATCCCGAAGCTGATCCTTGGTCTTACAGCCGATATACGCGATCTGCCTGTTTCCTAAGCTGATCAGGTATTCACACACCTTCTGGATTCCCTGTGTAAAATCCGCATGGACGATCTTTTCGGAATCATACTCGTCAAAATACCGTTCCGAATTGGTCATGATCACCATCGGCACTTTATCGTGACGCTTTGCAAAAACGATAGACTGCTCCATATCGTGAAAATAACAGGAGATCACTCCGCTGAAATAATGGATCGGCAGTGTCTCAAACAATGTATCAAAATTTCCGTTTACATCATTCAGTGAATACAATACCACGGAATAATTATATTTCATTGCTTCCTTCCGTATCGTATTAAACAGTGCCGCATGAAACGGATTCCTGATCTCCTGCGCGATCACTGCAATCGTTTTTGAATCCTGTACCCTCAGGTTTCTGGCAAATAAGTTTGGTTTATAATTGAGTTTTTGGATTGCATCCTCCACTGCTGCCCGTTTGTCTTCCCGTAATAGCTCCGGAGTATTCAAGTACTTTGAAACAGTTCCTACAGAAACCCCCGCCAGCTTTGCAACATCCTTTATTACTGCCACAAGTATGATCCCCTTCTCATTCACTTAGATTCCTTTTTGATCATGGAGGCATCATGCTGAAATATTGCTGACTTTCTTCCATGCATCGTCAGTATTATAATTTGTCACCAATTTTCGCAAGAAAATTGATGGCCTGCGTGGCGCTCTAGCGCAATTCCTATTATAGCAGAATTTACAGTTTTTTACAGTATAGAAAATGCACTTTTCGCAAATTTTCGACGGTCTGCGGTCAGTAACGGATGCAGCATTTACGGACGCAGCATCACTTTCATTGCCTGCGGATCTTTTTCGGCTGCTTCAAACGCCTCCTTCCATTGTTCCAACGCAAAGGAGTGAGAGATCAGCCCTTCTGTTTTGATCAATCCTTTTTCGATGCCTGTAATCACAGAATAAAACGTCAGCGCAGACAGATGTGATCCGCGGATGCTCAGTTCTTTGCCGTCGCCGATGGTATTCCAGTCTGCCCTTACCTCTTCGGCAAACACCCCCATCTGTACATATTTGCCGTGATTTTTTAAGGACTGCAGTCCCTGCGTCACACTTTTCGGGCTTCCGGATGCCTCAATATAGACATTACAGCCATATCCGTCTGTCAGCTTTCTGATCTCCTCCTCTATATTACATTCCATTGGATTCAGAACATGATCTGCTCCATATTTTTTTCCCATCTCCATCCGAAATGGTTTTACATCGATTCCAATGATCTTCTTCGGCAGATATAATCCGGCAAGATTGATCATGGAGGTTCCGATCGCCCCTAGTCCTGCGATCACTACAGTATCATCATGCCTGATATCCGCCAGTTCCACGGCATGCATTCCGCAGGCAATCGGCTCCACCAGGACAGCCTGTTCTGCAGTAAAGCTGTCCGGAATCTTGTGGATCCTGCTGTTTTTATGCAGCTTGATATATTCCGCAAATCCACCGTGAATATGCTGCTTAAATCCGTAAACCGCAGATTCCTGACACATCCAGTATTTTCCCTGACGGCAAAATTCACACTCCCCGCAAGGTGCGATCTGCTCCGCGACTACCCGATCGCCCAGAGAATACGTACCCATTCCTTCTCCGATCTCTACAACCTCTCCGAAAAATTCATGGCCGCCGATCACCGGCGCCTCGATATAGCGATTTTCCTCACTGGTTCCCCAGATCCGGATTCCTCCATGATAGGACTTCACATCGCCTGCGCAGATCCCGCATCCAAGTACCTTTAAAACCAGTTCCCCAGGGCCGGCAGATGGAATGTCCGTCTCCTCCAGCCGGTTGTCATAGGGCGCATAAGAAAATAATGCTTTCATTTTTCCGTTTCTTTTTTCCATATGATCCTTCTCCTTTTCACCGTCATCCTTATCCCTGCAAATGTTCTCATCCGATCTGTGTTCCTTATTCTTATCCGTTCTTTTTCGCATGCTCGTATGCAAGATATGTATTCTGTACCTTGAACATTCCCCCATCGATTCCGATGATCTCACCGGTCACATATCCGCCCTCCGGAGAGGTCAAAAACCCGACCAGGGCCGCCACATCCTCCCCGGTTCCAAACCGGTTCAGGCACAGATCCCGAACCTGCTCATCCCCTCGTTCCTGAATCATGGCGTCTGTCATATCCGTATGGATGATCCCCGGCGCATAGGCATTGACACTGATATTGTACGGTCCAAGCTCTGCCGCTCCGATCCTGGTCATCATATCCACCCCTGCTTTGCTTGCCGCATAGGCCACAAGGCCGCAGTCCGCAAAACGTCCGGAAATGGAGGATGCATTCGCAATCCGTCCATAATGATTCTTCTTCATATATTCTGCAACGTTCTGAAGCATAAAGAACTGGCTTTTGAAATTGGTGTTCAGAACACGGTCCAGATATTCTCCGTCCATTTCATCAATAAAACGGAAGTCAAAAATTCCGGCATTATTCACGAGGATATCAATCCTTCCGAATTTGGTTCCAATCTCATCAACAAACCTTTTGATCTCCTGTTCCTGTGAAACGTCTACCTTATAAATGCCGCTCTCCGGCGCCAACTCCTGAATCTTTTTTAATGTTTCCTTTGCACTCTCCTCATCTGACCTGTAGACAGCACACACAATATTTCCCCGCTTTGCAAGCTCAACACTGATTGCCTGCCCCATTCCTCTTGTTCCGCCGGTCACAATTGCAACTCTTTTTTCTGTCATAATATTTCTCCTCGTTTCATATCAATTTTTATTGTTTGTCAGAAGCCTCTGTACGAGGTTTGCCCCACACTGTTGCTATCCTCAATAGGCTCTGCTTAGGCAATATAATTTATTAATTGCCTAATTCTCATAATATGGGATCACCGCGAAAGACTGTGCCGCTCCGTCGATCCAATTCAGCCTTGCATACTCCACAACAATCTTCTCGCTGCTGTGAATGATCGCCGAATAACACACGGATCTAGGAATCTGAAGCCCCCACTCCTCCAGGTGATCCATCCGCAGATGCTTCGCCTGCATCGGCTCTATCTGGATCCCCTCCAGCTTTTCTGAAGGCCTTCCATGGTCAAACAGCAGATCCATGGTCACTTCGGCCGTACTGCTTCCCGTATTCAGCAGTGTGATACTTTCATGAGATGGTGTAGGCATATTTCCCGGTTCTTTCATATATAAATCCGGAATGCACCATGTTTTGTGTCCCAATGCTTCATTCATCATTTCTTCCTCCTTGACTTGCAGCCACTTGAAAAGCAAGTGGCAGTCCCTTACGCTTTCTGATTTCTCTTCCTCCGTATCACGTCCACAATCACTGCCAGAACGATGATCCCGCCCTTAACCATGCGCTGCGCACCCTGGGGTACGTTCAAAAGGTTCAGTCCGTTTGCCACGATCCCGATGATCAGGGTTCCGATCAGCGTTCCTACCAGCGTCCCCTCGCCGCCGTTCATGGAGGTCCCGCCGATCACGACTGCAGCAATGGCATCCAGCTCCGCACCGTCCGCATTGGTCGGTACTGCCGAATCCAGTCTGGATGTCAGGATGATCGCGGCAACACCGCAGCAAAATCCGCTGATCACATAGGCCAGGCATTTTACCTGATTCACATTGATACCGGATAGCCTCGCACAATTCTCATTTCCTCCGATGGCGTAAATATATCTTCCGTATTTGGTATATTTTAATACATACGCCGCGATCAAAAACAGAACCGCCATGATCAGGATCGTAAATACCGGGACCCCGCCGTATCTTCCGGTGATCGCGAGAAAACCTTCCGGAAAGGTATAGATCGGCTGTCCCTGTGTGATGGTGTAAGCCGCACCTCTGGCAATGGACATCATTCCAAGTGTGGCGATAAACGGCGGCAGATCAAATCCGGTGATCAGAAGCCCAGTCGCCAGTCCGATCGCAGATGCAAAAATAAGCCCCAGCAAAATGCTGACCAGTACCGGCATATTCCAGCTTTTCATCATCAGACCCATCATCAGTCCTGTCACTGCGATGATCGAGCCAACGGACAGGTCGATCCCACCCAGCAGGATGATAAATGTCATTCCAATGGCGATCAAAAAGTTGGTGGATATCTGCTGTGACACATTCAGCAGATTCGATACCGTCAAAAAACTGCTGCTGGCAAAGGATAAAACGACGCACAACGCCAGCAGTGCAATTAATATTCCGAGATAGCTTGTACCTTTTCTTTCTTTTATCTTGTTCTTCATATTTATCGTCCTCTTTCCTTTTCCATTGTTACCGTATCGGCCGGTGATGTGCTTTGCGCCCCTACTGCCAGCGTCATGACCGATTCCTGATTTGCCTCTTCCCTGGACAGTGTTCCGCTTAGCCGTCCTCTTGCCATGACCACGACCCTGTCGCAGATCCCAAGCAGCTCCGGAATTTCCGACGTGATCACCAGGATGGCCTTCCCTTCCTTCGCCAGCTCATTGATCAGATTGTAGACCTCTATTTTTGCACCTACGTCGATCCCTCTTGTGGGTTCATCCAGGATCAGCACCTTACATTTTGAGAGCAGCCATTTCGCCAGGACCACCTTCTGCTGATTACCTCCGGAAAGGTTTTCTACTTTCTGAAAAATAGAAGGAGTCTTGATATTTAATTTTTGTACATATTCTTTTACAACATTCTTTTCGTTACCGAGATTGAGATGGATTCCCGAACGGAACATATCCAACGCTGCCAGCGTAATATTTTCTCCTACATCCAGCTTGAGGACCAGCCCTTCCCCTTTCCGGTCCTCTGTCACATAGCCGATCCCGGCCGCGATCGCATCCTTTGGGCTCCTGATATTGCAAGTCTTGCCGTCAATGAGGATCCTGCCGTCCGTTTTTTCATCCAGACCAAAAATCGCCCTGACCGTCTCTGTCCGTCCGGCTCCCACCAGGCCTCCCACGCATAAGACTTCGCCTGAGCGGACACTGAAGCTGATATTCTGGACTCTGGAGCCGGCACAAAGATTTTCCACACGGAAGACTTCTTCTCCAATCGTCTTCTCGACCCTTGGGTATTTTTCTTTGAGTTCGCGTCCCACCATCAGACGGATCATTTCGTCCATATTGGTTTCTGCAATATTCAATTCCTGGATCGTACAGCCGTCCCTCATAACTGTCGCCCGGTCGCAGATCTCCAGAACCTCCTCCAATCGGTGAGAAATGTAAATGATAGAAACTCCGCTTTCCTTGAGCTTCTTTACAATCCGGAACAAGTTTTTCGTTTCCCTTGCTGTCAGCGGCGCCGTAGGTTCATCCATGATAATGATGCGTGCATTCATGGAAAGAGCCTTTGCAACCTCCACCATCTGCTGCTGCGCAATGCCAAGATCCCGTATATAGTCTGTGCTCCTGGCATCCACTTCCAGATCCTGCAATAGCCGGTCCGCCTCCTCATAGACTTCCTTCCAGTTGATCTTCACCTTACTGCTCATCCTGTATCTTCCAAGAAAGATATTCTCTGCTACAGTCAGCGTCGGGATCAGGTTCAGCTCCTGATAGATGATACCCACTCCCAGATCCTCTGCTGCTTTGGGATTCCCCAATTCTGTTTTCTCTGAAAAGATTTCAATTTCGCCCTCATCCTTTACATAGGCGCCGGCCAGAATTTTCATCAGGGTACTTTTTCCGGCTCCGTTTTCACCTAAAAGTGCATGGACTTCTCCTTTTTTTACATACAGGCTTACATGATCCAGTGCCAGGACTCCAGGAAAACGTTTTGTGATATCGGACATTTTCAAAATAAACTCTTCTGCCATATGTTTTCTCCTAATTTGTAACTATTCAGAACGGCAGTAGGATAGTCTGTGGCCTGCCGCTCTGAACAGTTACCCTAATTTTATGCAGAAAGCCTGCCACCGGCAGCCTTTCTGCATACGATGGTATAAAAAGGGGGCCGTATCTCACAGCACCCCCTGGTTCTTCCTCCGACAGTCTTAATCTGCTTCTGATGGGAACTGATCCGCATTTTCTTCCCAAATAATCTCCGTATCCACATTGACGATCTTTTCCACTGTCTCGCCGTCGAAAATCTTTTTCAGCGCTTCTACACACATATTTCCTGTTCCCGGTCCTCCAATGGAAACCGTAGAGACCAGATCTCCTGCCTGGATGCTTGCTACTGCATTCGGGTTTCCGTCAAAGCTGACTACCTTGGCGCCGGAACCGGCTTCCTTCACGGCCTGTACGGCTCCGAGGCCCATCTCGTCACACAATGCAAAGATCACATCGATATCCGGATTTGCCTGCAGCATATTGGCTGCTGCGTTCATTCCTTTTTCACGTTCCCAATCTCCAGCCTGACTTGCCACCACTTCAATGCCCGGATGTTCTTCCTTTGCCTTATCTACAAAGCCGCCCATTCTCTCTGTTGTATGGTCTGAGGGAAGTCCTTCCACGATTGCCGCTTTCAGATTCTCTCCAAACTGTTCCGCGACAAAATCACAAACCTTTCCGCCGGCCTCGTACTGATCATATCTTACATAGCAGGCAACCTCTCCGCCGGCAAGCTCATTCTGTGTATTGAACATCACGACCGGGATATCCGCCTCATTTGCTTTCTTTACTGCGGCAACAATGGCATCGCTGTTGATCGCGCAAAGGATGATCCCATCTACCTTCTGTGTGATCATATCTTCTACGATCTGGACCTGTGACGCATAATCAGATTCTGATTCCGGAGCCAGTGTCTTCAATTCATACCCCAGGTTGTCACATGCCTCCTGTGCGCCGGAGATCACAGACTTATAATATGGAGAGATCATTGCCGGGGGGACCAGCGCAACTGTCTTCTTCTCTCCCTCTGTCTGGATCTCCTCACTGCTGTCCTCTCCTCCGGATGTATTCCCTCCGTCAGTTCCATTTCCTCCGCAGGCCGCCAGTGACAAAATCATACCAATCGCTAAGATAACCGCCATTATTTTTTTCATGACTTTCCTCCTCTTCCATCAGAAATATATCAATTCATTTAAATTGATTTTATCCTTGTTATTATTGTGTTTTCAAATATATGAATCGATTCATTTTATTGTGTTTTTATATTACCATAAGAAACGATAGAATGCAAGCTATTTTTATATTTTCAACAATGGCAACAAATTTATACATTGCTTTTTATGAAATTTGCACAACTGTATGATTCCATTAGGTTATATTTGAAAAAACATTCCCACAGTCTGTCATCCCGGTTTGCAAAAACACTTTTGAAAAAAATTCACCTGTACGGTTGCTGATATTACGCTTTCCAAAGCGATTCCCGGTACAAGCATCCCGCCGTCACCGCCAGTGTCACCCCTTCCGTCACCGGCGCCATAGCAAAAGCTGATCAGCGGGCTTGCCCCCTGGCCGAATCCGACGATGATCATATTGAATGCATAGGCCGTATATCCGACAATGGTAAATGCGGTCACGCCATCCACTCCGATGCGCCTCATGATCACAAAATTGTAGGCAAACATCGTGATCCCCGTAGAGATCTCCCCGATAAACTCCGAATTTCCGTTGAGGATTGCCTGCACACAAGCTTCCCTGGAAAAATGGAATTTCCCCAGATGATAGATATGCGCTTTTTTCCAAAAATAATATAGAATGCAGAGCAGGCACACCAGCTCCGACAGAAGAGAGGCCGCCGCGATTCCTGCCGCCCCTCTGTGAAAACATCCCGCAAGCAGGTAGTCCAGCAGAATATTCAGCACGACACTTAAGATACTGACCTTCATATAGTACCGGGGGCTGCCCTCCCCCCGGATGAACATGCCGAAGGAGGAATTGACCACCATCACCGGAAGCTCCAGCAGCATGATCTGATAATATTCCCGGAAATGCGTGATCACCCGTTCATCCGCATGCAGGATGGCAAGCATCGGCGAAAAGCAAAAAAACAGGATGTAGCTGAGAAATATGGAAATGCATGCGGTCACTGCGATCGTCTGCCGAAATATCTGATTGCATTTTTCCCGGTCCCCGGAGCCCAGCGACATCCCGGCGATGGCCGCCCCTCCGATGGAGACCATCAGTCCCATTGCAACGGTATCCATTATAAGCCTGCAAATAAAAAGTCAATAGAAAATTGAATATTTTTTGAAAAAGTTTTATGTAGGAAAGATGCGTACAACAACCAGACCACCGTAGAACGCTGGTTTTGTGAAT
>CAJTGD010000043.1 GCA_910575475.1 Lachnospiraceae bacterium
TTACAAGAGAAAACAAAAACGGACAACTTTGAGATAAGTTAAGTAAAAAGGGAAATAAGTAAAGTGGCGACAACTTTAGGCTGCTTCAGCAGCAAACCGAACCTACCGGCTTTAGCCGGTAGTGGTTCAGTTCAGCATTTCTGTGCATATATTCAAAGCTTCTGATCTATGCAATTAGCGGAAATAAGCGGTTTTCAGGGAAATATATCCAGTTTACGTCCGCTTAACCCCACTTTTTAACCTTCTATTATTGTGATATTCCACAAAAAATACTCTTGACAAAATTCGTGGTAGTGCATAAATAACAAATGTAGTTGAAAATGCACAGTTTTAGGGCGAATTTGCATACTATGAGAAAAATGCATTTGGTACAATCTTATCATAACAAACCAGACAAAGAGTGAGAGCTTTTTGAAGGTGAAAAAAGGAGGACAATGTAGTATGAAGAAAAAGTTACTTTTAGTATTGCTCGCAGGTGTGATGGTAGTATCTCTGGCAGCATGTGGAGGCGGCGACAGCGGAAGCGGCAGTGACAGCGGCAGCGGCTCCGAGAGCACGGCAGAGTCAGATGAGAGTTCAGGCGGCGGTTCCGAGGGCGGACATAAGCTGACCGTATGGACCTGGGATCCTGCATTCAACATCCCTGCGATCAAAGAAGCTGGAGAGATCTATAAGGCAGAAGTTGATCCGGATTTTGAGCTTGAAGTAATTGAGACTCTGTCCGATGACTGCGAGACCAAGCTTCAGACATGCGCGGAGTCCGGCGACTTCGGCACGATGGCAGATATTATCCTGATGCAGGACAATTCTTACCAGAAGTTTGTATCCTTCTATCCGGAAGCATTTACAGATCTGACAGACAGCGGAATCGACTTTTCCGAGTTTGCAGAAGGTAAGCTTGCATATTCAACTGTAGAAGGCAAGAACTACGGAGTTCCGTTTGATAACGGTGCCGTGATTTCCTGCTACCGTACAGACATTCTTGACGAAGCCGGATATACGATTGATGATCTGACAGATATCGACTGGGATAAGTTTATTGAGATCGGCAAGGCTGTAAAGGAAAAGACCGGTAAGTACATGCTCTCCGGACAGGCGAACAGCCAGGATATCATCATGATGATGCTTCAGTCAGCAGGAGCTTCTCTGTTCAACGAAGACGGAACTCCGAACCTGGTTGGCAACGATGCGCTGAATGAATGTATCGACATCTACCAGGAAATGGTAAAAGAAGGCATCTTCTACGAAGTAAATGAGTGGGATGAGTACGTATCCTCCATTACAAACGAGCAGTGCGCAGGCACAATCAATGGTAACTGGATCATGGCAACCATCATGGGTATGGAAGATACGTCCGGTAACTGGGCGATCACAAATATGCCGAAGCTGATGAAAACCGAAGGCGCTACAAACTACTCCAACAACGGCGGATCTTCCTGGTATATCAGCTCTAACTGCCAGAATACAGACCTTGCATTTGACTTCATGGCAAAGACATTTGCAGGAAGCGTAACACTGTATGAGAACATTCTTCCGACCACAGGCGCAATCAGTACATGGGGACCGGCAGGCGATTCCGAAGCTTATCAGGCTCCGCAGGAATTCTGGAGCGACCAGCCGATCTTTGCAACGGTTGTAGATTTTGCAGAGAAGACACCTTCCAACAATACAAGTGCTTACTACTATGACGTACGTGAAGTTGTCTCTACCGCAATTCAGGATATCATGTCCGGCGGAGGAGAGAAGGATGCAGTCTTAGAGCAGGCACAGGCAGACGCTGAATTCTACTATCAATAAATCATAAGTCAGGCTGTATCTGTAAGGAAACCGAACAGATAAGTCAAGCTACTATGCGGGGGGACCGCCCTGGCGGTTCCCCTTTTTGCGTCTCAAAATGCAGTAAATTGACAAGTAAAGGGGGTCTTTTAGTGGATTCTAAGAAAAAAGGTATGAGCTTACTTGCAAAGCAGAAAGCTGCCGGCTGGGCGTTTTTGACTCCGGCAACGCTGATGATCGTAGTTATGAGTTTTTATCCGATGGTCAGGGCATTTCTCCTTTCCTTACAGACAGGAAGAGGCACGAACTACACGTTTACAGGAATATCCAATTATGCGCGTATGTTTGAAGACAGAGTATTCCTTCGCTCTGTAACCAACACATTTTTCTATCTGGCAGTTCAGGTGCCGATCATGCTGGTGCTTGCGATCCTTCTGGCACAGCTCTTGAATAACCGCGACTTGAAATTTAAAGGGCTTTTCCGTACCTGTGTATTTTTGCCTTGTGCAACATCACTGGTATCCTATGCAATTATTTTCAGATTCCTGTTTGCACAGGATGGTCTTGTGAATAATGCACTGGTGGCACTTGGGATTTTTAAAGAGGGGTACAATTTCCTGGGAAATGCCGGGACGGCAAAGATGGTTATCATCCTGGCCCTGATCTGGAGATGGACAGGATACAACATGGTATTCTATCTGGCAGGACTGCAGAATATTGAATATTCCGTATATGAGGCCGCAAAGATTGACGGCGCCAACGGCTGGAAGACATTCTGGGGCATTACCGTACCGCTGCTGAAACCGACGATTATCATGACATTTATCATGTCCATCAACGGAACGCTGCAGTTGTTCGACGAGTCAGTCAACCTGACCAACGGCGGACCGGCAAATGCTACGATCACAATGTCACACTATATTTACAATACATGTTTCCTGCGTGCTCCGAACTTCGGTTACGGAAGCGCTATGGCATTCTTTGTATTTATCATTGTTGCAATCCTTGCATTTATCAATCTGAAAGTAGGTGATACACGTGACTGAAAAAAAGAACAGATCAATGATCCAGCGCAGGCTGATTCCTACTTACATATTTTTGACGATTTTTTCGATCATCTCTGTATTTCCGTTTTTATGGATGATCTCTGCGGCAACGAATAACTATATTGATATCTCAAAGGGACGTCTCCTTCCCGGCAGCTTTGCGGCGGAGAATTTCCGGAACCTGGTTGCGCAGCAGCCGCTGGCCCGGGCAATGGGCAATTCCTTCCTGTACGCGATTTCGGTGACAGTGATCTGTCTGTTTATCTGTTCACTGGCCGGCTATGGTTTTGAGATTTATCATGACAAATGGAAAGACAAACTGTTCTCGATCCTGCTTCTGGCAATGATGGTTCCTCAGGTAGCGACCATGATCCCATTGTTCCAGATGTTCAGTTCGGCAAAATTGCTGAATACAATGGCTGGTTTCTTCCTTCCGATGATCTCGACGCCGTTTATGATCATGATGTTCCGCCAGAATGCAAGAGCATTCCCAATCGACATCATTGAAGCGGCCCGGATCGACGGACTGAATGAGGTACAGATCTTCTTCCGCATGTTCTTCCCGACTATGAGATCCACCTATGCGGCAGCGGCTGTTATCACATTCATGAATGCATGGAATGCATATCTGTGGCCGAAGGTAATCATGACAGACGGAAAGTCCCTGAACATGGTTATGTTGATCGCCAATACCATCGGCGGATACAAGATTGATTACGGTATGATCATGATGGGCGTATTGTTCTGCTCGATTCCGACTATGCTTGTATTCTTCATCCTGCAGAAGCAGTTTGCAGAAGGTATTACCGGCGCGGTGAAATAAAAGAAATTCCAACCCACGTATCCATTCGCAAAAATCGTGCTGACGCACTCTTACGTCTGCTAACGCAGCCGCGCAGCTAGAAGAAATTTTGGAAAAAAGAGTTTCGCTTGCGAAACTCTTTTTTATCAACGCAGAAAGGAGTAAAAAATGAGTGACTTTATTTTAAATGTGATCCATCGCCCGGAAATGGTGCCGGAGTATTCCGCCACGGTGACCGGGCATGGCAAGGAGGAGGACATCGGAAATAAGAAGCTTCTGACGGAATCTCTGGACATTTTCCGGACACAGCAGAGGCTGGCCCACGAAAATGGTTTGAAGGTCACGATCCATATGACCTATGCTTCCCTGTTCAATGCGGAGGCGGTGCAGATCGCAAAGGACGATCATGAGAAATACGGGGATGAGATCGCGCTGTCTCTTCTTGGACTGCCCTGCGAGCAATTCCGTGAGAAATACCATACAAAGGATTTCTGTATCTGGATGTTTTCCATGGAAGACAAAAAAAAGATCGTCAATGATGTGTTCGGCAAATTCTATGAAACCTTTGGTTTTTATCCGGAATCTACAGGATCTTACTATATGGATGCGGACCTGACCAATTACATCAAGGAAGCCTACCCTTCTGTGAAGTGTGCCGTTGCCACCTGCTGGGAGGAAGGGCCGAAGGCATATCACACCTGCAACAATTCCTGGTATACGCTGTTTGACGGCGGCCCATGGGCACCCTGGATCCCTTCCAAACAGAATACCCATGCTCCTGCGGCAGATGAGGCAGAGGACAGCGGGATCGTTGCGATTCCGCATTTGTCAAGGGATTTGCTGGCCTGCTATGACGGAAACGGCTCCAACTTCGGGACGCATCCGCAGAATGTACTGCGGGGCATGATCTATGATTCCAAGACCTGGGAGTATCCGTATCTGTATAACCTGATCGACCAGTACCGCGCCCAGGAAAAGTACAACAACGGCTACGCGTACAATATGATGTTTGTAGGTCCCGGCTGGATGAACAAGATGGGCCGCTGGGAGGCGCCTTACGAGCTGCTGCTCAAATCCTATTCCGACGGATGCAGATATTATGGAGATCTTAAGAAAGAGGGAAAGCTCATAGACATGACCATGTCGGAATTTGCGGATTATTACCGGCGGAAGAAGACGTACACCGAGCCGGAATGCGCCCTCTGGCGCGATATCCTTTACGGTTCAGACAAGCAGGTGTTCTGGTATACGGATCCTTATATGCGGGCCGGAGTGAATATGGACCAGGGCGGCGCGATCTTTGATCTGCGTCCTTATGCCGCCAAGCTGAGATGGGAGGTGGGCATCGGTACGAAGCATGTGCAGGATGCGTCCTATCCGTTTTTGATCCAGGAAAAATATCGGGCAGGTTATTTTACACACTATGCAGGGGAAGGAACCATCCGGAGCGCCAAGCTCTGCCATAACGGGGAAGAGGTGGACCTGTGCCTGTGCCGTACGAAAGCGCATTTTTCACAGGAGGGAAGGACACGGATCCTGACGCTGGATCCGGTGACCATTGAGTTTGCGGATCTGACCGTGAAGCTTCAGACAAAGGAGTATTTTGAGGAGGGGACCGGCTCTGTTAAGATTGAGAGAACGATCCTGGAGATGAGCGATCCCGGCGCGGAAGCGGAGCTGAATGAATACATGGTAGCATGCTATGGAACAACGGAATATCCGGAGGACATGAGCGGCATCCTTCTGAAATGTGAGGGCAGCGAGGAGAAGAGTATTGTCTATGAATACAAGTGCAGAGAGGAAAGCCTGGACAACGCGGAAGCGGTATCCGCGGTGATCCCTGCCATTGAGACGAAGGTTTCCATGACGCAGAGCGGCGGCGGAGAGGGATATATCCGGGAGGGCTATGCATTTTCTCCGATGTTTACTCTGGGGTATAAGAAAAAGATTTCAGAAAGGGAGGTATATGCGACATGGCTCAATCTGGAAAAGGCAGATTAAACTACCGGTGCCCGTCCTGCTTCATGAGGGATCTGGATATCGATATGTTTTATGATAAGGAAAAAGAGGAATATTACTGCCTGCGCTGCCAGTTTACCGGGACGGAGCAGGACGTACTCGCGGGCAATGAGACGGTCCGGATCCGATATAAGGCAATGCATAAGAGGTATGAAAAGTTCGACTTTGATTAGGGGAGACTCCCACAAGGAAAGGGCGGGAATTGATTGATTCTCGTCCGATTTTGTGATATGCTACAGAGAGTGGAGAGAGACGGTATCATATAACTGTGGGCAGGTTCCATGCCGCACCCCGCCTCAGAAAGGAAGTATTCATGGACAAGATATTGTTAATAGATGATAGTATTATAGTGGGCGATTCTTTAAAAGCAATTCTGGAAACGGACTATGATGTGACTGTATGCCATGATGCTGAAAGCGGACTTGAAAATGCCATGTCCGGAAAGTATTCCCTGATCCTTATGGATATCATTATGCCGGATATGGATGGATTTACGCTGCTGAAAAAGCTTCAGGACATGATACTGACCAGGTATATTCCGATCATTGTTGTGACAGGCCTTACGGATATACAGCATGAGGAAGAGGCCCTGACTCTGGGAGCGGTAGACTATATCACAAAACCGGTGATTCCCGCAATTCTGAAGGCAAGGATCAACGCGCAGCTCCGGTCATTTGACAGGCAGATGCACTATAAAAAGCTGGCCATGGTCGATGAACTGACCGGAATCGCGAACAGAAGGCGCTACGAGGAGGAATGGCGTATGAAGTGGCGGGAGGCCCTGCGTCTCGGGATCCCGTTTTCTGTCTGTATCTTCGACATAGACAAGTTTAAGATTTATAACGACAGCTTCGGCCATCCGGCGGGCGACAAGGTTTTGACCAGTGTAGCAAAGACCGCATCTTCCTTCCTGCACCGTGCAACGGACTTTGTGGGACGCTACGGCGGGGAAGAGTTTGTCGCGATCCTGGTAGGCAATGACGCCCAGTCTTCTTATGAATATCTGAAAATGATCCGGCAGGCCATCGAGAACCTGCATATACCGCACAATTCCCCGGTATTCCGATGGATCACGGTCAGTGTGGGCGGAGTCACCGTTGTCCCGAAGAGCGGGGATGTATATGATACATATCTGAAGATCGCAGATTCCATGCTGTATACCGCAAAAAAATCCGGCAGGAATATGGTCGTATGGTCCGACGGGGGCAAGGAACAGTGGCGGGAGAGAGAATAATACAGAAGGCCTGCCATCGGCAGTCTTTCCACATACGTTGGTATTCAAGAGCCAGGATGATACCTGGCTTTTTGCTGTAAAAACAAAAAGGAGGTATTATGGTGCAGATTGCAATCATACCGGAACCAAAGAAAATCCTGGCAGGTGAGGAAGGCCATGCGGATCCTGTGATCCGGGAAAGGAAAACAGATCCTGACATGGGGGAAGAGGAATATTGTCTGCAGCTGAAAAAGGACGGCATATGGATTGCGGGCGGGAGTGAAAAAGCATGTCTGTATGCCGAGTCAACGCTGGAGCAGATCCGGCTGCAGTGCGGGGATGCCCTGCCCTGCCTGACGGTGGAGGATTGTCCGGCATATTCGTGGAGGGCATTTCATATCGACTGCGCCCGGCATTTTATTCCGGCGGACGAATTGAAGAAAATGATCCGGATGTCGGCACATTTTAAATTAAACAAATTTCACTGGCATTTTTCGGATGACCAGGGCTGGCGCATAGAATGCAGGAAGTTCCCTCTGCTGCATGAGATCGGCGCGGTGCGCAGGGGGGACCATATGGGCAATTATGATTCGGACGAGACCGAGGACCGGTATTATACAAGAGAACAGGTCAGGGAGATCGTGGCTTACTGCGGGGAGCTGGGCGTGGAAGTGATCCCGGAGGTAGATATGCCCGGACATGTGACTGCGATGCTGGCGGCCTATCCCCAGTACGGCTGCCGGGGGGAGCAGATTCCGGTGGAGACGCGGGCAGGGATTTTCCGGGATATCCTGTGCGCGGGGAAGGAAGAGACTTTTGTGTTTATCGAGCAGCTTCTGGATGACCTTCTGGAACTATTTCCGGGAAAATATTTTCATATCGGCGGGGATGAGGCGCCCAAGGAATACTGGAGCAGCTGCCCCTTGTGCCGGAAGCGGATGGAGGAGGAAGGGCTTGAGAACCTGCAGCAGCTGCAGGGATATATGGAAAACCGGATCACTGCGTATCTGAAAGCGAAGGGCCGTACCGTGATCGTATGGAATGAGGCCGCATACGGGGGCAATCTTGACCCGGATACCATCGTGCAGCTCTGGACGGATGATAAGGAGAACCGCTTGGAACAGCATATGGAACGGGGCGGGAAGGCCGTTATATCCATTGTGAAGAACTGTTACTGCGACTATCCGTATGGGATCACATCGCTTCGGGATGTCTATGAGTTGGAAGAATGTCCGGCAGGACTGACAAAGGCAAAAGATCGGATCCTGGGAACAGAATGTCTGATCTGGACGGAGCATGTCCGGGATGAAAAAAGACTGGAAACTCTCTGCTGGCCCAGGTTTGCGGCTTCTGCGGAGGTCGGCTGGCGGGGACAGGACAGACCCGGGTATCCTTCGTTTGAAACGAGAATGAAGAGACTGCTGCCTGTATTTAAGAAGTATGGGATCTGTCCGGAGGAGGCTCCCGGCTGGGTTCCGGCGCAGGAAGAGGCTAAGAGGCAGAAAGCGGAATTTGAGAAGAATTTCAGTGCCGAGGACCGGCAGGAAGTGGAGAAAATGCAGGAGATCATCTGAGGGCCGTGATGAGCGGCAAATCATAGGGAAAGTTCTGACTGCAAGGTTAGAAAAAGAGGAGGAAATAAAACGTGGGAACATCAACAGAATTGAGAAATCTACTGCACAGGATTGACCATAAAGGATACCCGGCGTATAAGGACACGAAGGGCACATACCAGTTTCAGGGGTATGTGCTTTCCATCGACCATGTACAGGGAGACCCTTTCGCGTCTCCGTCAAAGGTGAGTGTGCATATGAAAGGCGGGATCGCAGGTTTCCCGAAGGAACTGTACTGCGGAGACTGCCAGAGGGCGGCATTGCAGGATTACCTGACCCGGCAGTTCCACCGCGCGGCGGAGAGTTACGCATTTAAGGCCAAAGGCTCCGGAAAGAGCGGACTGATCTCCATCAGCAGATGCGGACAGGAGATCCTGGAGCGGACGGCGTTCCATATGGACGCAAAGACAGGAGATATCGTGGTGCGCCTGGAGATCGGATTCCCGGCCAATGGGCGGACTATCAACGCGCGGGAACTGGAGAAGATCCTGTTCGATTTTCTGCCGGACTGCGTGGAGAGATCGCTGTACTACAGAACCTGTGATAAGAAGAAGGTGCGCGGGGCCATCGATCTGGCAGAGGACCAGGAGTATATCCGGGGACAGCTTGAGGTACAGGGACTGACCGCCTTTGTAGCTAATGGTTCTATCCTTCCCAGAGAATCCGGTATCTCGCCGCGTCCCATGAAAGGGGCGGTGCCGTTTCGTTCCCCGAAGGAGCTGGAAGTGACCATGGAGCTTCCGCATAAGGGAACTCTCACTGGAATGGGGATCCGCAAGGGGATCACTTTGATCGTGGGGGGCGGATATCACGGTAAATCGACCCTTCTGAAGGCGCTGGAGCTGGGGGTCTATGACCACATTGCAGGGGACGGCCGGGAGTATGTGATCACCGACGCGTCCGCAGTCAAGATCCGCGCGGAGGACGGACGGAGCATCAAAAAGACGGACATTTCCATGTTTATCAATGACCTGCCTAATGGAAAGGACACCTGCGGATTCTATACCGAGGATGCCAGCGGAAGTACATCCCAAGCGGCCAATGTGGTGGAAGCGATGGAGGCGGGAGCAAAGGCTCTGCTGATCGATGAGGACACCAGCGCCACTAATTTTATGATCCGGGATGAACTGATGCAGCGGGTGATCCACCGGGATATGGAACCGATCACGCCTTTTATTGACAGGATCCGGGAGCTGTATGAACGCTATGGGATCTCTACGGTGATCGTAGCGGGCAGCTCGGGGGCGTATTTCCACATTGCGGATACGATCGTACAGATGGACCGGTATGTACCCAGGGAGATCACGGCGGAGGCCAAAAAAGAGGCGGAGAATTTTCCGGCTTTGAGCGGACTGGAGGAGCCTGCCCAGAAGCCGGCATTCCGAAGGTGTCCGAGCCAGAACCGGGCTTACCGGGGAAATGACCGGATCAAGATGAAGACCATGGGGCGCGAGGGCGTGCAGATTAACCGGGAAAGCATTGACCTGCGGTATGTGGAGCAGATCACGGACAGCGAGCAGGTGACGGCTCTGGGATACTGTGTGCGGTATGCGGAGAAGAACTTCTTCGGCGGTACGACTCCGGTGCAGGATGTGGTGGACAAGCTGGAGGAGAAGATCCGCAAAAGCGGGCTGGCCGGCCTGTGTGAGAGCCCGTCCAATGTGGCGTGCCTGGCTATGCCCAGGAGACAGGAGATCTTTGCCTGTTTTAACCGGTACCGGGGACTGATGCTGTAACAGGTTTCCAACTGTACGGTTGGATGGGTTTTGACTTTGGAAGTATTTCGTGCTAAACTGTGTATGAATTTCACACGGCTGACAGTTGCAGAGAACTGGTCATTCGGTGATCTGTAACGACTGACAAAAAAGGAGACAGACATATGGGTGGATTTTTTGGTGTTGCTTCAAAGAAAAATTGTACTTTGGAATTGTTTTACGGGGTAGACTATCATTCTCACCTTGGCACACGGCGCGGCGGGATGGCGATGTATGGGAAGGAAGGATTTCAGAGAGCGATCCATAATATCGAAAATTCTCCGTTTCGGACAAAGTTTGAAAAGGATGCGGAGGAGCTGGACGGGCATCTGGGGATCGGGTGTATTTCTGACTATGAGCCCCAGCCGCTTCTGATCCAGTCCCATCTGGGCAGCTTTGCGATCACAACGGTCGGCAAGGTGAACAATCTGGAAGAGCTGCTGAGAGAAACCTATGACGCGGGGCGTTCTCATTTTCAGGAGATGAGCGGCGGACAGATCAATGCGACAGAGCTGATCGCTTCCCTGATCTGCAAGTCCGATACGCTTGTAGAAGGGATCCGCTATGTGCAGGAGCTTGTGGACGGATCCATGACCATCCTGCTGATGACAAAGGATGGGATCTATGCGGCGAGAGACCGGTATGGACGTACCCCTGTAGTCCTTGGAAAACGGGAAGACGGCTACTGTATTTCATTTGAAAATTTTGCGTATATCAACCTGGGCTTTGAGCATTATAAGGAATTGCAGCCGGCAGAGATTGTTTTCGTGACACCGGAGAGTGTGGAGACCGTCGGCGCTCCGGGTACGGAGATGAAGATGTGCTCCTTCCTGTGGGTGTATTACGGATATCCGACCTCATCCTACGAAGGAGTGAATGTGGAGGAGATGCGTTATACCTGCGGGAGCATGCTGGCAAAGCGGGACAGTGATTCCGTATCCCCGGATATCGTTGCCGGTGTGCCGGATTCGGGGATCGCGCATGCCATCGGGTATGCCAACGAATCCGGGATTCCGTATGCAAGGCCATTTATCAAGTACACACCTACCTGGCCCAGATCCTTTATGCCTGCGAACCAGAGCCAGAGAGATCTGATCGCCCGGATGAAGCTGATCCCCGTGCAGGAGCTGATCAAGGGGAAAAAGCTGCTTCTGATCGACGACTCTATCGTGCGGGGAACCCAGCTTCGGGAAACCACGGAATTTTTATACCGGAGCGGGGCAAAGGAGGTTCATGTCCGCCCGGCGTGCCCGCCGCTGCTGTACGGATGCAAGTATCTGAATTTTTCACGCTCCAAGTCGGATCTGGATCTGATCACAAGACGGGTGATCCAGGAACGGGAGGAGGAAGTCACTCCGGAGGTGCTCTCCGAGTATTCGGATCCGTGCAGCGCGAGATATGAGGAAATGCTGGAAGAGATCCGGAAGCAGCAGAACTTCACGACACTGCGGTATCACAGGCTGGATGATCTGATCGCATCCATCGGACTGTCACCCTGCAAGCTGTGTACGTATTGCTTTAATGGGAAGGAATAAGAAACAGCGGTAATTTGAAATAGAAAAGGGACGTATTGCAGGAAGTGATGGAGCAATATGTCCCTTGAATTAGTCTTAAATGGATTTTATTGCAGCGGAGCGATGCTTCGGCTGAGGATTCCGTTCATATGTGCGATCGCCGTGCCGTAATTGGTGATGGGGACGTTCTGGTCGCAGGCACACTGCAGGCGGTACTTCATTTCCCGTTCGTTTAAGGTACAGCCGCCGCAGTGGATGATCAGCCTGTATCTGCTCAGGTCATCGGGAAATTCGATCCCGCTTGTAAATTCAAAATGGAGCTCCTTTCCGGTATGCTTCCGGATCCATCCGGGCAGCTTGACGGTTCCGATATCCTCGCACTGGCGATGATGGGTGCAGCCCTCGGAGATCAGGACCGTGTCCCCGTCCCGCAGCAGATCCAGTGTTCTGGCTCCCTGTACCACCGTGTCCAGATTTCCTTTGTACCTTGCAAACAGGATGGAGAAGGAGGTCAGCGGGATGTCTGGGGGGACAAGGACGGACACCTTCTGGAATGCCTGGCTGTCGGTGATGACCAGCGCCGGCTTCGTACCCAGCCGGGCAAGGGTATCCTGCAGCTCGGTATCCTTTACCGCAACGGCAGCGCCGCCTGCTTCCAGGATATCACGGATGGTCTGCTGCTGGGGCAGGATCAGCCTTCCCTTCGGAGCGGAGCTGTCGATGGGGATGACCAAAACGACAAAATCACCCGGATGGATCAGATCCGCCGTGATGTGCTTTTGGGTTTCGGCAGTGGGAGCCTGCTTTGCGATCAGTTCCTTCAATTCCCAGATATGTTCTCCGGTCAGGGCGCTGACGGAGATACAGTGTGATTCATCTATGGAATCAACAATCGGGGCAGCGATTTCTGATCCGCGTGAATGCCGGATTGTCAGGTCAGATTTGTTGAAGGCGATAACATAAGGGATTTTCTTTTCACGGACCTTTTCCAGAATCCGTTCATCCTCCCGGGTCATCCCCTCGGAGCTGTCAACGACCAGAACGGCAATATCCGTCTTGTTGAGAACCTGGTACGCTTTTCGGATGCGCAGAGCACCCAGATCCCCTTCGTCATCCAGCCCCGGGGTATCGATCATCACTACCGGCCCAAGAGGCAGCAGCTCCATGGCCTTCTGTACCGGATCGGTGGTGGTGCCCTTTATATCAGAAACAATGGCAAGGTTCTGGCTGGTGACGGCATTGATCAGGCTGGATTTCCCCGCATTTCGTTTTCCGAAGATCCCGATGTGAATGCGGTCTGAGGACGGTGCGGCATTTAAACTCATAGAATATTCCCTCCATTAAAAAAATTTAGAAAGCGTGCCGCCAGTACAGCATTCACTGCTGATTACACAATGCTGTACTGACGGCCTTTCCGAATGCGCTGGCATTAAAAACGGAAATCTCTCCGGTTATCCTGCTCGATATAACGCAGGTTTTCCATGACAACAGCCCGTGCCTTTTCGTTGGGCACATTGAGCACCTCGCGGTCGATCAGCTTATCCCCGATGGCCTTTGTTTCCGGTGAAGCATAGTCCATCAGATATTCCTTGAGCGTCATCAGTGCATTGGGATGGCAGCAGTTCTGGATCTGACCGCTCTTACACAGGGACATAAAACGGTCTCCGGTACGGCCTTCTCGGTAGCAGGCAGTGCAGAAGCTGGGGATATAATCCATTTCCATCAGCCAGCGCACCACTTCATCCAGGGAACGGGTATCGCTGACATCGAACTGCTCGGATTTTTCATCCTCGGGTTCCGGCTCATAATAACCGCCTACGCTGGTGCGGGAACCGCCGCTGATCTGTGAGATGCCCAGGTGCAGGACACGTTCCCGGGTGGTCTGGTTTTCCCTTGTGGAAATGATCATTCCGGTGTAAGGTACGGAAATCCGAATGCAGGCAACCAGCTTGGCAAAGATATCGTCGTCAATGCCGTTGTCGAACTGGCCGGGATCGATATCGTCCGCGCGTTTCAGCCGAGGTACGCTGATCGTATGGGGTCCCACGCCGAAGGCGGCTTCCAGATGTTCCGCGTGCATGAGGAGCCCGGCAAATTCGTAGCGGTACTTATCCAGTCCAAAGAGCACGCCCAGACCAACATCATCAATACCGCCCTCCATGGCGCGGTCCATGGCTTCCGTGTGATAATTGTAGTCGTGCTTCGGCCCCGCGGGGTGGAGCTCAAGATAGCTCTCCTTGTGATAGGTTTCCTGGAACAGGATATACGTACCGATCCCTGCCTCCTTTAACAGACGGTAATTGTCTACGGTAGTCGCGGCGATATTGATATTGACGCGGCGGATGGCGCCGTTCTTGTGCTTGATGCCGTAGATCGTATTGATGCATTCCAGATAGTATTCCATCGTATTATGTACCGGATCC
Source organism: Lachnospiraceae bacterium (assembly GCA_910575475.1). GTDB lineage: Bacteria > Bacillota > Clostridia > Lachnospirales > Lachnospiraceae > Schaedlerella. The sequence goes on from CAJTGD010000043.1 coordinate 14,161, forward strand.
TCCCCTGCTTCCAGGGCAAGACGCTTGTGGCCCATATCCTGCAGCGCGATGACCTCCCGGCGGATCTCCTCCTGGGTCAGCTTTTTGCGGGCAATGTGCTTGTTTTTAATATGATAGGGGCAGTAGGTACAGCTGTTGATGCAGTAGTTGGACAGATACAGAGGAGCGAACATGACGATCCGGTTGCCGTAAAAATCCTTTTTGATCTGCTCCGCCAGCTTGAAGATCTCTTCATTTTTTTCCTGGATCTGACAGGCAAGCAGCACCGATGCTTCCCGGTGCGAAAGGCCCTTTCTGAGCTTCGCCTTCTCGATCAGAGCGTCGATCAGCTCTGCGTTCTCCTTGTTCTCGTCCGCGTAGGCAAGTGTGTCCAGAATTTCCTCGTGGTTGATAAAATCATCCGCACATTTTGATGCTGCGTCATACATGGTTTGTGTTCCTCCCTGCTTTTATTTTTTGTGAGCCAAATGGATATGGCTGAATGTGCGTCTGACATCTAAGCCAGACTACATAGATTATTTGTTTTTTGCGTAAATTGTTTTGGTGCTGACGCCCGGAAGCATGCCCAGCTTTCCGGACAGCGCGCTGATGGCGTCTGCCGGGGCATCCATGGCGATGCTGATAATGGACAGGTTCTTTTCCCGGTAGGGGATTCCCATACGTCCGATGATGAAGCTTCCGTATTCACTCAGCAGGTGATTCAGCTCATCTACGGATTCCGTGCTGTTCAGTACAATGCCGATCAAGGCGATCCTGGTTTCCATAAAAGCCTCCTTCTTCAAGTGATGATCTGATTGCCAAAAGGTCTCATTTTTCTGGAAAATAAAAAAGCACCCTCGTTCCGGGCGCAGATTTGTCTGATAAAATAATACACCGCTATAGGGCAGCAGGCTGCAAAATGACCTGAAGTTCCGATAAGATATGCGGAATATCTGAACGTATCATGGAAATTATCAGTTGATCTTGTACGCCTTTTTACGCAGATGCAGCTTTCTGTGAAGATGCCCTTAGTAATCAGAACGACCAGATTTATTATAGCATGGGGAAAAGGGGATTACAATACGTATGCGGATAAAAAGAAAAAAACGGATAGAATATCCCCAATTTTCAATCTTTTCTGTTATAATGAACTATACGGCGAGTAAACGGAGTGATCTTATATGGCAAACAAAAGACTAAATATTTGCTCTGAAAAACATATCTCTGGAAAAAGGAGGAGGAAGTGTACCGCCGATGAGATTTAATGAACTATGGAGATACGGCGCGGCAGTTGCGGATATAGAAGAGGAAGAAAAAGCAGAAAAGGTATTGGTCAAAATAGCAGATTGGATTAAGACAAGGCTGTAACAGGAGGAACGCAGATGCAGATATTTACCTGGCATGATATAGAGAGGAAGATCAATAAAGCAAAATGGCCGAAAAGTTGGAACAGAGTAGATGTTTATCATGATGAAGTTGTAATAAATATTTGTCCGGAAATACATGATCCGGAGGAAGACAAACAACTCTTCGAAAATATATTTGAGAAATTTTTCGACGGCGAAAGCATAGAGAATGAGTTTGACCATACAAAACTGACGGTCCTATATGAAGAAGGAGATCAGACCGATCGATTTCGCAGAGCAGATGCTCCATTATTCAAGGATATTAGTTTAGAAAATAAGGCAGAGTCTAAGGTTCCAAAGCTGCCGGGAGCGCCGGTCATGGCATTTCATTCTTATAAGGGAGGCGTTGGGAGAACCTTATCCCTGATCGCTCTTGCCAAAGGAATTGCGGAGCTTTACGGAGATAAAAAGAAGGTTTTGATCATTGACTCGGATTTGGAAGCTCCGGGATTGACCTGGATGATAAACGGAGGTCAGGAACATGCGGCGATCAGTTATCTGGACGTACTGTCTCTCATGCATTTTCACGATATAAATACCGAATTGGCAGAGAAAATCGCCGGACTGGTAAGAAAATCGAGTTTAACGATCAGTACGGAAAAATTGGAGACAGAGCATTATTTTCTCCCTGTTTACAGAGAAAAGGAACAATTGCTTGATATTTTTTCAAGCCCGGAAAAAATAATAGCGAATCAAAACAATAAATATATTATTTCCGAGTTTCTATCCATGATAGGCGCGGCATTAGAAGCGGACATTGTGCTGGTAGACCTGAGGGCAGGTGTAACAGAATCTTCCGCCCCGTTTCTTTTTGATCCGCGGGTACAGAAATATTTTGTGACTTCAACCTCTATGCAGTCGATAAAAGGTACGCAGATGCTGCTGGAGGAAATCCAGCAAAAAATATCAGGAAATCTGTGGGAGTCAAAGATTTTGCTGACGATGATACCTCCCGAAATGGAAGAAAATACGATCAGACAGATTGAAGATGAATTATTGGAAACCATAGAAAGAGAAATAGACTCAAAAGACATGACCATACTGAGAGAAGATTATCTGGTTAGAGTACGATTTGACTCTCCATTTATATCATTAGGTGATTTCTCTCAGATCTGTTCCATGCTGAAAGGGAAAAGACTTTTAGATATTATGGAAGAAAATGCGGAAAGTATTTTCGACAATGGACAGGAAGCCGATGGAGCAATCTTGCCATTGCGGGAAGTCAGGGAAACACTGCAGTGCCTGCATAATCTGGCGGCAGCGGAAATCACCGCAGAAGGTACAAGAAGCATGAACATGCTGGCAACAGCATCCATCAGGGAAATCGTAAAGGATTATCAGGATGAGGTTCCACAGATTGCGGTTCTGGGAGAGAAAGGTTCCGGAAAGACGTATTTATATAAACAGATGCTTGCGGCAAAAACCTGGGCCGGATTCCAGAGAAATCTAAAAAAAGAGGATGTGGAAGAAAGCAGAGAAGCATTAGAAGAACGGCTGGAATTGCTTTGGGGCAAAAAGCTGGGAAAAAATCATTCAAGAGAGGCAGCATCTTCTCGTTGGATCATTGTTGCTTTGTCAGACTTTAACAGACATTTACAGGCCAGGGACATTGTTAGATTTTTAAAATTCTCTACTGAAAATCTGCCGGGATCGGCATCAGAGTATTTGGACAGATTTATTGTGCCAGCAGAAATAAGACAAGCTATTCCGAAATGTTCCAAAGAAAAGCTGGCAGAGATAAAAACGGAGATGAAATCCATATATCAGATTTTGGAGAGGCTTATGAATATGTCAGAAGAAGAGAAAAGACTGCCGCTGTTATTGGATAAGATTAACCTGACTGGGGAAGAGATTTCAAAATTGGAAAACCAGGGGTATTTGATTTCATTAGATAAAAAATATTATCTCCCGGAAATCATCAGAACGGCTTTTGGTTTCCGATACGAGAAAGGCGTGCGCCCCAGAGTGCTTTCCCTTTTGAAAGGGTAAAATACTATTGGACGGCAGTAAAGAGATGGCCTTTGGATATAGGAGTCAATATGGACAAGAAAAAAGTAACGAACATGGAAGTGAAAAAACAGAATCGGAACCGGGTGTTCCGCTACATATACAGACACGGTACGGTTTCTAACCCGGACATTGCCCATGAGATGAATATGAGCCTGCCGACGGTGACGCAGATCACAAAGGAGCTGATCGAAAAAGGGCTGGTAGAAGAAAAGGGCGAGCTGCAGTCCACCGGAGGCCGCCGGGCCAAGGCGCTGTCTGCGGCTGTGAATATCAAACAGGCGGTGGGGCTGGACATCACAAAGAACCATATCAGCCTGGTGCTGACCAACCTTGCCGGTGAAATTTTAAATTATGAACGGATCTACCAGCCCTATGCATCGGAGGATCTGTATTATCGGGAGGTCAATAAAAAGCTCGAACGCTTTTTAGATGAAAGCGGCGCGGTCCGGGAACGGATACTGGGGATCGGGATCGCTTTTCCAGGAATTATTGACCTGGACAAGAGGATTGCCGAATCGCATGTACTCGGTGTGGAATCTGTGTCATTTGATCTGGTAAGCCGTTTTTTCTCCTATCCCTGCTTTTTCCTGAATGACGCGAATGCGGGGGCCTATGCGGAGGGGATCCGCCCGGATGGGCCGGACAGATTCTTTTATCTGTCATTGAGCAACACGGTGGGAGGCGCCGTATTCTACCGCAATGAGCTCATGCAGGGGGATCATTTCCGATGCGGAGAGGTGGGGCATATGACGGTGGTTGCGGACGGAGAACCCTGTTACTGCGGGAAAAAGGGATGCCTGGACGCTTACTGCTCTGCGTCGCGTTTATCCGATGCGGCGGGCGGAAAGCTGGAAAGATTTTTTGCGGCACTGGAACGAAAAGAAGAGGAGGCCGTGCGGCTTTGGGATCGATATACGTCCTATCTGGCAATTGCGGTCAACAATATCCATATGGTCCTGGACTGCGATATCATCCTGGGCGGATATGTGGGAAGCTACGCAGAGGCTCACATTCAGGATATCTGGAAAAAGGTATCGGAAAGAAATACATTTGCGGAAAGCGGTCCGTTTGTAAAGGCATGCAGCTATGAGCTGGGGGCGGCGGCATTGGGGGCGGCATTGCAGGTGACAGAAGATTTTGTGAAACAGATTTAAATAGAGCCAGGAAATGTATTTTTGTGAAGAGACTTCAAAGATGGAGTCTCTTTTTTTGACGCTATAGGACTCTTGGCTTGTCTGAATTTTTAGACATTGTGTTGTTTCCAATTGGCGCATGTACATTTTGAACAAAAAGCAGAGATCTGTTTTGTGTATATTACCGAAAATCAGATTTCGATATAGAATCTGTTGACAAAATAGATCTTCCAATATAAAATTAAAAACAAAATAAAACTATTTAATAAAGTATACAACAAAGAAAGAAGGAGGACACTATCATGGAAGGAACAATGAAAACCGCAGTGATGCTGGGAATCGGCAAGATGGGATTTGAGGAGAGGGAGATTCCGAAGGCAAAGGACAACGAGGTACTGGTCAAATTGGAATACGTAGGGATCTGCGGAAGTGACCTGCATTACTACGAGACAGGAGCTATCGGCGACTATGTAGTAAAACCGCCCTTTGTACTCGGACATGAACCGGGAGGCACTGTGGTAGAGGTGGGAAAGGACGTGAAGCATCTGAAAGTGGGAGACCGGGTGGCACTGGAGCCGGGCAAGACCTGCGGACACTGCGAATTCTGCAAGACCGGACGCTATAACCTCTGCCCGGATGTGGTATTTTTCGCAACGCCTCCGGTGGACGGCGTATTCCAGGAATATGTGGCCCATGAAGCAGATCTGTGCTTTAAGCTGCCGGACAATGTGAGCACACTGGAAGGGGCTTTGATCGAGCCTCTGGCGGTAGGCTTTCATGCGGCAATGCAGGGCGGCGCAAGAGCGGGACAGACGGCAGTTGTCATGGGGGCAGGCTGTATTGGCCTGGTCACGATGATGGCACTCAAAGCCATGGGCGTGTCCAAGGTTTATGTAGTAGACATTATGGAAAAGCGTCTGGAAAAGGCACTGGAGCTGGGAGCGGACGGTGTGATCAACGGAAGCAAAACCGATGCGGTAGAAGAGGTGATGAGGCTGACGGAAGGAAAGGGATGCGACTTGGCAGTGGAGACCGCGGGAACACAGATCACTACGGTACAGACCATCCATATGACCAAAAAGGGTTCCACGATCGTACTGGTAGGCTACAGCAAGAGCGGTGAGATGACCCTGCCCATGAGCCTGGCTCTGGATAAAGAGCTGACCTTCAAGACTGTATTCCGCTACCGTCACATTTATCCGATGGCAATTGACGCGGTTGCTTCTGGAAAAGTGAATCTGAAAGGGATCGTGACAGATATATTCGGGCTGGATGAAGCGCAGAAGGCAATGGACTACAGTGTAAACAATAAGGCGGATATCGTGAAGGCTGTTATCCGTATCAGAGAAGAATAAATTATCGGATTCAGGTGTATTCAGGTACTGCGCTCAGAGCCGGAATCAGCAGGCTCTGAGCAGTCAAAACAATGAATGTCAATGAGGACAGGGAGGACCATGATGGAACAGAAGGAAACGGATGTAAAAGTACCATTGATCAGCAAGATCGCTTACGGTATGGGCGACGTGGGGTGTAATTTCAGCTGGATGTTTGTAGGAAACTTTTTGATGATATTCTATACGGATGTATTTGGAATCGGAATGGGAGCAGTTGCGGGGCTGATGCTGTTTTCCAGATTCTGGGACGCCATCAATGATCCTGTGATCGGCGGGCTGAGTGATAAGACTCATACCCGTTGGGGAAGATACCGTCCCTGGCTGCTGATTGCGGCGCCCTTGACCGCCGTCGTATTGATGTTGACCTTCTGGGCGCATCCGGACTGGCCGTCTAACGTAAAAATTGTGTATATGGCGATTACTTACTGCATTCTCGTACTGGGCTATACCTGCGTCAACATTCCCTATGGAACCCTGTGCGGCGCTATGACGCAGAACATCGAAGAGCGGGCCAAGATCAATACCTTCCGTTCCGTCAGCGCCATGATCGCGATCGGCATCATCAATATCGTCACAGTTCCGCTGATCGCGGCCCTTGGAAATGGAGATGACAAGAGAGGATACCTTCTGATCGCGGTCCTATACGGATGTATCTTTGCGGCATGCCATATCTTCTGCTTTGCAAAGACAAAAGAGGTGGTAGAGGTGCCGGAAAAGGAAAAGACCTCCTTGAAGATCCAACTGTCTGCCGTTGCGAAGAATAAGCCCTATATGATTGCGGTTGCGGGGCAGTTCCTGTTCGGAGTCACTCTCTATGGAAGAAATGCGGATGCATTGTATTATTTCACCTATGTGGAAGGCAATCAGGCATTATTCAGTACATATTCACTTTTCATCATTGTTCCGGCTATCATCGGAGCTGCCTGCTTTCCGCTTGTGTTCCGTCTGACCAATAATAAAGGCCGATCCGCTTCAATCTTTGCGCTCCTGACAGGGATCAGCATGTTCTGTATGTATTTTTTCACGGTTGGAAGCTCACCGGTTCCGTTTTACCTGTTCTCCTGCCTGGCACAATTTTTCTTCTCCGGGTTCAATACGGCTATTTATGCGATCGTACCGGACTGCGTGGAATATGGGGAATGGAAGACCGGACTTCGGAATGACGGATTCCAGTATGCATTTATCTCTCTGGGAAATAAGATTGGAATGGCAATCGGCACCTCCGCCCTTGCGGGCGTCCTAGGAGCTTTTGGATATGCGGCGAACCAGCAGCAGAATCCGGCTGTACTTGCCGTGATCAAGCATTCCTTTACCACGGTTCCGGGAATCCTCTGGATCATAACGGCTGCGGTCCTGTATTTCTACCGACTGAACCGGAAAGCGTACAATGAGATTGTAAAAGAGATCCAGGAGAGGAAGGAAAAAGGAATCGCTACTGGTCACACCTTAACCGGGCGTGCCCAGTAACTCAGGCCGCCATTTGAAATTGCTTGCGGCTATAATCTAATAAATGGGTTCACATCTGCTTTGCGATATGATACACTAAAAACAGTTATTCGGATGAAATGTAAGAAAATTTGGTTAGATATAGAAAATTTATAGATCATTTCCTATATCTATTATACGATACGAAAGAAGGTCTTTTCATGTACATAGCAGATTTACATATCCATTCCCGTTATTCCCGGGCCACCAGCAAGGACTGTACGCCGGAATATCTGGATCTGTGGGCAAGGCGTAAGGGCATCGGGATCGTAGGAAGCGGGGATTTTACACATCCGGCATGGCGTGAGGAGCTTGCCGAAAAGCTGGAGCCTGCGGGAGGTGGCCTTTACGTATTAAAAAAGGAGTACCGGATCGAAGACAATACGGCTGCAGACACCATGCAGCCGCATTTTGTCATTACCGGGGAGATTAGCTCGATCTATAAGAAATATGACCGGGTACGGAAGGTACACAGCCTGATCCTCCTGCCCGGGCTGGAAGAGGCAGAGGTGATCTCACGGAAGCTGGAAGCCATCGGAAATATCCATTCAGACGGAAGGCCCATCCTGGGACTGGACTGCCATGATCTGCTGGAGATCCTTCTGGAATTATGCCCGGAGTCGGTGTATGTCCCGGCCCACATCTGGACGCCGCATTTTTCTCTGTTCGGTGCGTTTTCCGGCTTTGACACGGTGGAAGAATGCTATGGTGACCTGTCCTCCCATATCCATGCCATGGAGACCGGGCTGTCCTCCGACCCGCCCATGAACTGGCGCGTATCTGCCCTGGACCGCTACCAGCTGATTTCCAACTCAGACGCCCACTCACCGGCAAAGCTGGGACGGGAGGCGAACCTGCTGGACATCGGCTTATCCTATGGAGAGTTAAAGGATGCGATCCAGACCGGAAAAGGGCTGGAAGGCACCATTGAGTTTTTCCCGGAGGAAGGCAAGTATCATTATGACGGGCATCGGAAATGCGGTCTCTGCCTGGCGCCCACGGAAACGGAAAAGTACGGGGGAATCTGCCCGGTCTGCGGGCGGAAGCTGACGATCGGGGTATCCCATCGGGTGGAGCAGCTTTCCGACAGGCCGGAGGGGTATCAGAAAGAGCACGCCGCACGATTTGAAAGCCTGGTTCCGCTTCCGGAGATCATCGGCGCTTCGGTAGGACTTTCTTCTGCCAGCGCCAGGGTAGAGCGGGAATACCGAAACCTGCTCCAAAAGCTGGGACCGGAATTTTCCATCCTTCGGGAGATCCCGTTGGAAGAGATCCGAAGCGTGTCCGGGATCCTGATCTCGGAAGGGATCGGAAGATTGAGAAAAGGTGAAGTTACAAGACTGCCTGGATTCGATGGAGAATATGGTATCATACGGCTGTTTACCCAGGGGGAACTGGATGAGCTGGAGGGGCAGCTGAGTCTGTTCGAAATGGCCGGGATGGCACAGGACGGAACGAAGTCCGGGCAGAGGTTCCCCGAGGAAGCCGGTAAGAGTACCGGTGACAACGTGCAGAAAATGGCGGAGCAATTGCAGGATTCAGATACAGGAATCAACTGCGGGGAACTGCGGAACCTTTCGCAAGGACTCGTACAACTGCGGAAACATGCTTCGGAATTGTCGGAGAAAGAAAAGACAGCCGGAATCTCTGCGGGAATTGCAGGAACAGCGGAGCCAGCCAGATATACATGGAACGAAAACCAGCGTAAGGCCATTGAGTCGATCGACCGGGTCGCTGCGGTCACCGCCGGTCCGGGAACCGGAAAGACGGGCACGTTGGCGGCTCATATCCTTCATCTTCTGGAGACAAGGCGGGTAAAGCCTTCCTGTATTACCGCGGTGACATTCACCAACCAGGCGGCGGGAGAGATGCGGGAGCGGATACGCAGGCAGTTAGGGAAAGGTACAGTTGCGAGAAAACTGCAGATCGGTACATTCCATTCGATTGCCTGGAAGGTACTGAAAGAAAATGGGGTAGAGTTTACCCTTGCGGGAGATATGGAGACGCGGGATCTGGCAGGCAGGATCATAAAGGCGTATGGTCTGGATATGTCAGCCTCCCGGTTTCTGACGTGGATTTCCAACTATAAAACGGGGCTGCGTTCATTTGCTTCCGATGTGACAATTGGAGAGGCAGAGAATGACGCTGAGTCGGATGGAAAGGATTCACGGAAAGAAACGGAATGGGACGAACCGGACTTACAGAGAGAAACAGAATCAACGCATGACATGCCGGATGACACGGAAAAGCTGAGAACTGCATTCCACGTATATCAGAGCAGCCTGCGGGACTGGAATGCTCTTGACTTTGATGACATCCTTTTGGAAGCCTTACGGATTTCACGGGAGAAGGCGGAAGAAAACAGAAAACATGCGGATGCAGGGCAGTTTTCCTATCTCATGGTCGATGAATTTCAGGATATCAGCCCCCTGCAGTACGAGCTGATGAAGGCATGGAACGAGGGAGGAAAGGAACTGTTTGTGATCGGGGATCAGGATCAGGCGATTTACGGCTTCCGCGGAGCCGATGCCGGGTGCTTCCAAAGGCTTTCGGAAGAATTTCCTCAGACCAGCCGGATCACCCTGGAAGAAAATTATCGTTCCGCTCCTCAGATTCTGGTAGCGGCCTCCGAAGTGATTTCCCGAAATCCGGGAGGAAAAAGGCTGCTGAGGCCAAACAGGCCGGAAGGTGTTCCGGTCCGGATCGTGGAAGCGGACAGCGAGATTTCTGAGGCAATCTTCGCGGCAAAGGAGATCAACCGTCTGGCCGGGGGAATCGGAATGCTGGAGGCACAGGAGATATTCCCGGAGAGCGAGGGACGGGCGCGGAGCTTTGAGGACATTGCGGTACTGTATCGGATCCGGCGTCAGGCGGATCTTTTGGAGAACTGCCTGAGAAAAGAAGGAATCCCCTATGTGGTGGCCGGCCGGGATGACTATCTGATGGAGCCTGCCGTGCGGGGGACAGTGAGCTTCTTCAAGAGTCTGACACAGCCGGACAACCGCCTGGCCGGGCAGACGGCATTGAAGCTCCTGTGGAACCTGGAAGCCGGCGACATGACCGAAAGCATTTATCAAAATATGGCTGAAAAGTACCGGCCCTTTATGAAAAAGAAAAAGCCCCAGAAAATCCTGGATGAATGGATGAAAGATCTGAATCTGGAAGAGAAGAAAGGCATGGGAAAGCTGTACCGGACAGCCGTTTTTTACCAGACGATGCCGGAATTTACGGAGGCGCTGGATCTGGGAGTGGAGAGTGACCTGAAACGCTGCGGGGAGAAACGGTACACGTCGGGCGCGGTGACGCTCATGACAATGCATGGTTCGAAGGGGCTGGAGTTTCCGGTGGTGATGATCTATGGAGCAAGAAAGGGGATGCTTCCTTTTGAAAGTGAAAAATACAGTTCGGATGAAGAGGAAGAACGCCGCCTGTTTTACGTGGGACTTACCCGGGCAAAAGAGGAATTGATCCTTACCACATCAAAAGAAGAATCTGTCTTTTTGAAAGATATTCCAAAGGAAATAGTGAGCAGGGAAAAAGCTCGTTCGCATAAGAATATGGGAAATGGCAGACAGATGAGCCTGTTTGACTTTATGAAATAAAAAGCTGCCGGGAAAGGACATTTGCACAGAGAATCTTGTGGAAATGTCTGCTTCCGGCAGTTTCTTTTATGCCTTGGTATTTCTCATAGTATCACTTTTTAAGAATGTTGGATTTCAAAGTTTTTTCCAGATCCTGTCCAAGCGCTAATTCCGGAAAGTTTTGAATACAGTAATCTTTTATATTTTCAGCGATATCAGAAAAACCATCTCCAAAATCAGAAAGATTTTTCACCAGATCATAATTCATCTGGTCTATACTAAAATAATCATGAACCAGATTATTTCGTTTCGTTAAAAAATCTACGGCTTTTTTTTCATTTTCTGTTTTCGGAATGCCTCTCTTAAAATATTGCCGTACATAATACCGGAGAGATTCTTCATATGCCGTTCCTTTTTCCGCTATTTCGATAAATGCCATAATGTCACGAAACGCCTGGGAAATATGATTGATCCGGCTGTTTATAGATTCCAGCAGATCATCCTTTAACCGTTCATCATCACATCTGCAATAGCGATCAAAGCTTTCCAGCATCCGGCTGCTTTGCTGTTGGATGATCACAAGGTTATTGTATACCGTTTTTTCAACGCTTTCCGGCTTCTTCTGTACGTGAAATCCAAGTTCCTGGATCTCATTCGGAATGTCTACCATACGCCCGTTCCTCCTCTTTTTCTAATCTTGCTTTATTGATCAGATAGTCCCATCTCAGATATTTTTTCTTGATCTCCTGGCGTTCAAGATACCGCTGATAATTTCTCGTGATGACATACAATTCATCCCGCAATGCTTTTGGATAATAATCTGTCATGGGGAAGGCGTTCAAGATACCTGTTGCGAAGATATAACCTTCCGGCATGTAAGAATATTCCAGAATATCACACGGCAGTTGCTCCTGTTCGAAAAATTGGCTGCAGAAATCATAAATATCGCAGCGCTTCAAAAAATCATTACAATATATGATCAGATCAATATCACTGATTCCGGGTTTGAAATCCCGGCGTATAAAGCTGCCGAATACATATACATTGTAATCACTTTCATCAGGAAACGCCTGAATCAGTTCTGATTGAAAACGTACCAGAAGTTCCCGACGTTTCTCCCAGGAATCCAGTTTCATTCTATCACCTCGCCGTACTCCAGTTCCTATTAATATTGTGCCTGTTTTACGAAAGGATGTCAATAGAAAAAAACTAAAGGTCAGAAATTTGGAAAAAAAGCCGTTTTTGTTCATACATGCAAAAAATCGTGTACTATATCCAAAGGAAACAATACCAGGTCTGATTTTTCTCTTAGGGGGAAGTCAGAAATATCAGAAAAAAGGAGCGATAGCAAATGTATTCTGAGTTAAGACAGACGATGTGCAGTGTGAAGGATGGAATCGAAAAGGAATATAAGCTTGTACTGGCGTATTTGTTCTGGTCCGCCATCTGTACGTACTGGGGTGTCTGGAATGCCTGCGGCATCCTTGAATTTTACGGGATGGAGGCTGTTCGCCTGGACAGCGAAGGGGACACTGATCAATTGGGACAGCCGGAGCAGCGTTTATTACGCCTATACGGGAGAACTGAGCGACGCTTGCTTCCTCACCGCGGCAGCAGGCATTTTCTGCATGTATGTGATCAAGATGATGATCCTCTTTGTACTGACAGATATTTTCATGTGGTATCCAAAGACCCTGATCCTGCTGTGGGTTCTGCTCGTATTGGCGGTAGGGCTGGAGAAGGTCGGGGGAATCCCGGTGTTCCATTTCCTTTTTTCCGTTCAGCACAGCACCTGGCTGGAGCCTGTGACATTTATCGAGCATGTGCTGGCAGGAATCGGCGTGCTGCTTTGCTCCTGATCCAATGCCAGATGTTCCGGAACATCCTGCAGGGATATGAAGGCTATTTTGGTATCCGGTTTGAAGTATCCGCAGGGGATTATTTCAGAAGAGGGGGAAAAATAACGAATGAGTATTCTTATGTTGTCGTGAATATTACGGTATAGAATAAAGCGGAAGAGCCGATTACAGATCTTCTGTGGGGCTACCTGAAGCTAAAAACCTTTGAAACGGGCGATTTTATCGGTGAGGTAAGATATCTGGGAGAGGAAACGCCAAGAGCGTATGGTCATGAATACTCTATGGAAACTTTTGAGGCAGGAGAGACAAAAAGCTATCCGTTGATCTTTTTTATGCCGGATGAGATGGTGAAAAACGAGGAGCTGTATTTGGAAATCAATGCAACTGGTATTGCGTATGACACGTCAGATGCGGAATTTTCTGTGATGCGTTATATTATATTGAACTAAATTTCTAAAGATTTAATTGGAGCTGATGGCTATGTTTTAGCTGCCGAAGAGAAACAAGATTATACATATTCATATATTTTCCATTTACGGGATAAAAACCGCTGGCCGCCCCGGGAAGTTATTTGCTCCCAGGGCGGCCAGGTCAAATTCTATTTAGGCGCTACATTGCAACTATTGGATTTTTGGTTCATTCTTTCGGCAATTTTTTGAATATCATCGGTTGTTAAAACAGACATCGCATTGCTGATCTCCTCAATAGACAGACCGGCATGGAACAAAATTTTTGAGAATTTCGATTCATTTTTTTTTTCGTAACGTTTTTTGTAACATCTTTCGTTACTTTTTCAGTCACTCGTTTTGTGACATCTTTTGTCACTCGTTTTTCAAGCTCCTGTCCATACTGAATTTTTTCTTCTAAAAATAACTGTCCGACCTTTGTCATCACAATCCACTCCTTAATCTGTTTGGAATCTTCTTTTGTGATTACCTTATCTGCGAATACCAGCATTCCGGATAACAGGAAGCGCTGCATATCCGTATCTTCCAGCTGAAACTGCAGACAGCCGATATCCATCCTTGCATTGGTCTGCTGCGGCTGAATATCCGCGGTATAAATGACAATCATCCGGATCTTACATGGAAAATGGTGCTGTTCCATAGTTCGCTTTAATGTGCGGACAAGATAATTCAGATACTTAATCTTATGAGTGGCCGCATAGGTACTTTCGTAATCCACCAACGCCAGAGAATCATCCTGCCATGCAATGGATGACTTCACGGGGCCGGCTCTTCGGCCTTCTGAGCTCTTAGAAATTTTAACAGCAGTTCTTCTTTTGGATTTTGACATGTATATCCTCCTTTTCTGACAGTTGATATAGTGCTCTGCAATGCCATAAGGAGAAAACTGCTATGTCCACTCCATTATACCAGAATCTGACCCAACCGGCAAACCGCATTTGCAGTAGCATATATCCTGCCCGTATGATAGCTGTTCCATCAAATTTGTGTTTTCCGGCTGAGATGCCATGAAAAGACAGATCCTGATACCTGGAAGTATCCGGCGGACAGATAGAATTATTTGAAAAAATACTGCCCGTGATTTTGATGTGTTGATAGTATAGCACGGCAGAAGAACAGATGCAACAAGAAATATGGAAGAAGATAACCGGAAAATAAAAAAGCCGTCTGCCGCGGATATTTCTTCGTGGCAGATGACTTTTTTATTTTCCCAATATTCAGCCCTTCTTCATCTTCATCCTCTTGATGACCTTCAGCCGTGTAAACTCTTCTCTGTCTTTTTCCTCCAATGCATTCGTGATGCTGCTGACCAGCTCAGTATACATGGGGATCGTGATGTTCTGCAGCGCATTGGCGCGCTTCTGTGTCTTCTTGATATTGGAAGCCAGCCGGTAGGCCGCGTTTTCCACCATGGACAGCTTTACGGTCAGATCCTTTACCTTCTGGAATGCCTTGGTCGCCTGATCGATGGATTCCCGGGTGGTACTGAATGCGTACGTGGGCAGGTCATGGACCGGCGCGTACTTCACATGGGGAATCTCGGTTCCCATGATGCTTCGGGTACGGATCGAAATGGAATTTTCGATCGGAACCGTATAGGCAAGCTGAGAGACCATATTAATCCCGTGCTCGATATTGGCACGCTGCAGGCACTGGTAGGCATAGGTAAAGGTGCTGTCGATCTCATCCTGGATATCCCGGGCTTCGTCGATCAGCGACATCAGCTCGCGGATCAGGATATTCCGCTTCTTATCCATCAGGTCATAGCCCTGTCTTGCAAGCGCCAGTGAGTTCTTCGCCAGCATCAGATTTCCTTTGGTTGGAAATGTTCGTGGATCCATAGGGCACAGCCTCCTTTACTCGTCTTCCTCCGGCATCGGCTTGTAGTATTTATCCAGGATCTTCGTGTCCACACGGTCCAGCTCTTCCCTGGGAAGGCGGCCCAACAGCTCCCAGCCAAGATCCAGAGTCGCTTCTATGCTCCGGTTTTCGTTCACGCCCTGCCCGATGTAGCGGGTTTCAAAATCCTTTCCGAATGCCAGGTATTTCTTGTCCGTGGGCGACAGCTCGTCTTCGCCGATTACAGAGGCCAGATTCCGGGCGTCGCCTACCTTCGCGTAAGCGGAGAACAGCTGGTTGGCCAGATCCTGGTGGTCCTCCCTGGTGTAGCCGGCCCCGATGCCGTCCTTCATCAGACGGGACAGGGAAGGCAGGATATTGATGGGCGGATAGATGGACTGCCCGTGGAGCGTCCGATCCAGTACGATCTGCCCCTCCGTGATGTACCCGGTCAGGTCCGGGATCGGATGGGTGATATCGTCATTGGGCATGGTCAGGATGGGCAGCTGTGTTACGGAGCCGCTCACGCCCTGGACGATGCCGGCGCGCTCATACAGGGTCGCCAGCTCACTGTACAGATATCCCGGGTATCCCTTTCGGCTGGGGATCTCTCCCTTGGAGGAGGACACCTCACGCATGGCCTCGGCAAAGGAGGTCATATCCGTCAGGATGACCAGGATATGCATATTTTCTTCAAATGCCAGATATTCCGCAACCGTCAGAGCCACCTTGGGCGTGATCAGACGTTCCACCACCGGGTCATTTGCCATATTCAGGAACATGGCTACATGATCGGCCACGCCGCTGTCCTCGAAGGCACGGCGGAAGAAATCGGCCACATCATGCTTGACGCCCATAGCGGCAAATACGATGGCGAACTGTTCGTCCGACCCCTCTCCCAGGGAGGCCTGCTTTACGATCTGCGCCGCAAGCTGGTCGTGGGGGAGGCCGTTTCCGGAGAAAATCGGCAGCTTCTGGCCGCGGATCAGGGTGGTCAGTCCGTCGATGGCGGAGATTCCGGTATGGATATAGTTTCTTGGATATTCCCGTTTTACCGGGTTCAGGGGCAGGCCGTTCACATCCCGCCGCAGAGCGGAGGTGATGGGGCCCAGGTCGTCGATGGGCTGGCCGATGCCGTTAAAGGTACGTCCCAGCATATCCGGGGAGAGTGTGATCTCCATCGGATGCCCGGTAAGCCGGGTGTGGGTATTTTTCAGGGACATATTTTCAGAACCCTCGAATACCTGGATGACCGCGCGGTCCTCGTAGATCTCCACGATACGCCCGATCTTGCGTTCCTTGCCGCCGATCACAAATTCCACGATCTCGTCATAGAACGCACCCTGCACGCCCTCCAGGACGATCAGAGGGCCGTTGATACTGCTTAAGCCTAAATATTCAATTGACATGGCATCATTCCCTCCTTATGCATTCTTTTCCAGGACACGCTGGTAAAATTCGTCGATATCGCGATGGTACTGAGTGAACATTTCCAGGCGGTCATTGGGTACATCATACTTGATGGAAATAACCCGGTCGAAGATGTTCTCCGACTTCAGCACGGACATCGGATGCCCCATGGTCACAAGCGCACGAGACTTTTTATACAGGTACAAAATGGTTTCCATCATCAGGAACTGCTTTTCCATGGACACGCAGGTATCGTCCTTGTGGAAGGCGTTCTGCTGCAGGAATCCCAGACGGATGACACGAGCGATCTCCAGGATCAGCTTCTGGTCGTCGGGAAGCACGTCGCTTCCGATCAGCTTTACGATCTCCAGCAGGCTGCTCTCGGAGTTCAGAAGGGCCATCAGCCGGTTCCGGTAGTCTACGAACTTCGGTGATACCCGATCCTGATACCAGGGTGCCAGGTCGGTCAGGTATTCGCTGTAGCTGGTGAGCCAGTGGATGGCCGGGAAATGTCTTGCATAGGCCAGGCTCTTATCCAGCCCCCAGAAGCAGCGGACAAATCGTTTGGTGTTCTGGGTGACGGGCTCGGAGAAGTCTCCGCCCTGGGGGGAGACCGCGCCGATGATGGTCACGGATCCGTCCGTATCGTTCAGGTTGTGCATCATGCCGGCCCGTTCATAGAACGCGGACAGCTTGGATGCCAGGTAAGCCGGGAATCCTTCCTCGGCGGGCATCTCCTCCAGACGTCCGGAGAGCTCTCTTAAAGCCTCCGCCCAACGGGAGGTGGAATCCGCCATGATGGCTACGTCATAGCCCATATCCCGGTAATATTCCGCCAGTGTCAGTCCGGTGTAGATGCTGGCCTCACGGGCAGCCACCGGCATGTTGGACGTATTGGCGATCAGGGTGGTCCGGTCCATCAGAGGATTGCCGGACCGGGGGTCGGTCAGCTCGGAGAATTCCTCCAGAACCTGCGTCATCTCGTTTCCGCGCTCGCCGCAGCCGATATAGATGATGATATCCGCGTCAGACCACTTTGCGATCTGATGCTGGGACATGGTCTTACCGGTTCCGAATCCGCCGGGAATAGCGGCTGTACCGCCCTTGGCGATGGGGAACATGGTATCGATGATCCGCTGTCCGGTCACCAGCGGAACCGATGCCGGGAAGCGGTTGTTGGTGGGCCTTGGCACACGGATGGGCCAGTGCTGGGTCATGGTCAGCTCTTTTGTGGTGCCGTCTGCCAGCTGCAGGGTGATCAGCGTCTCGTCAATGGTATATTCGCCGTCAGAAACGACGCTGACCACGTCTCCTTCCACGTCCGGGGGAACCATACATTTGTGCACGATGGCACGGGTCTCCGGCACCAGAGCAATGATCTCGCCCGGGGTCAGATGATCGCCGACGGAAGCGACGATGTGCGCGCGCCACTTTTTTGTGCGGTCCAGAGAATCCACGCTGACACCGCGGGTAATGAACGCGCCGCCTGTCTCGGAAATCTTTTCCAGGGGACGCTCGATCCCGTCGAAGATATTGTTCAGGATGCCGGGAGCCAGGGTCACGGACACGGCGCTTCCGGTCGCGATGACCTGGTCGCCCGGACGGAGCCCGGTGGTTTCCTCATATACCTGGATCGTAGTCATGTCCTTATCCAATGCAATGACCTCGCCTACCAGCTTTTCCTTTCCGACGTATACCATTTCCTGCATATGGAAGCCTGTATTGCCCTTCAGATAGATGACGGGGCCGTTGACACCATAGATTGTTCCGATATTATCCAATTCCGTCACCTCCCGTAAAGATAAATCTGTCATACTCGTTGCGGAGCAGGGTGGAAAATGAGTTGTCGATCAGGATATTGCGATCCCGGATGACAGCCCGTGTCCCGCCGATAAAATCCTCTGAGCTCAACGTCAGCCGTGTGCCGGTTGCCGCCTCCAGTGCGGCCTGCCGCGGCTCGTCAGAGGGATTGATATAGATGGTCATCTCTTCGCCCGGGGCAAATGCGGTTGCCTTGCGGATTGATTTGATGAGATAGTCCTCATAGGCGTCTGTCTGCATATATTCTTCTGCCAGCTCATGCGCTTCCTTAAAAATCTTGTCTTTCAGTTCGACCTGTACCTTGCCGGTCTTTCTTTTCAGCTCAAGCTGTGTCCTGGCGTTTGCCTGGTTCAGCATATGCCTGGCGTTGGACTGCTCCGCTTTGATACGCGTCTCAGACTGCCAGCGCATTTCCTCTTTATGATCCTTCAATACCTTTTCCAGGGCTTCGCGGTAGTTGTCAATGATCGCATTGCCTTCCGCCCGCGCCTCTTCCATGGAGGATGCCTGTAAATGTGAGAGTTTTTCTTCCAGAGTCAAGAGGGGTACCTCCTTTTATATATGTGTCTTATAGCTTTAGTCCGATTGCTTCGGTTACATAGGATGTGATAAAGTCTTTCTTACGGCCGGTTCCGTGCCTGTCAGGAATCTCGATCAGCAGGGGCATCTGCCGTTCCAGACGGAACTGGTCCAGGATCTCGGGAAATTCCTGCCCGAACTTTTCCGTCAGAAGGACGATGCCGATGGTTTTATCTGTCAATGTTTTTTCCAGTGCTTCCCTGAGTTCGTCGCGTTCATGAACCACGACGCCTTCCACGCCTGCCAGACGCATTCCTGTATAGGTATCGACATTATCACTGATCAGATACATCTTCATCTTACAGACTTCCCAGGATCATGAAGGAGATGATCAGTCCGTACAGACATACACCTTCTGCCAGACCTACGAAGATCAGGGACTTACCGAGAACACTGGAATCCTCGCTGATCGCGCCCAGCGCCGCGCTTGCCGCGCTCGCTACGGCGATACCGCCGCCGATACAGGATAAACCGGTAACCAGTGCGGCTGCGATATAGCCAAGGCCCGTTGCCATAGCTGCCTGAGATGCCGCATCCTCTGCCGCGTGTACCTGCGGGCCGCCCAGCAGCATGATAGATGCGATGGCAAATGCTCCGAAGAAAAAGAAGGCATTGACTCCGATGGCTGTCTTATAGCGGTTCTTGTTCTTTTCCCCGATCAGATAATATCCGAAAGGAATGATGATGCTCAGGATCAATGCAGCGATAAATACGATTTTTGTTGCGGTTGTCATAATAAAATCCTCCTAAATATCAAATAAATTTTTTAATGTGTATTTCTCTTTTTGCTTGTCTTTGTATATGGATCAAATGCGCGTCCAGAACCTTTGTAGAACCGGCTGAACATCTCATAATATTCCAGTCGGAGCACCTGGATCCCGACGATCAGTCCTTCCATGCCGCATACGAACAGGTTGCCCAGGATCACCACGATCCAGTTGGGATTGCCTTTCTCCACGCCTGCCAGCATCAGGACGACCTCCATCATGGCAGCGTGGCTCACTGCAAACGCGCCGATACGCACGAAGGAGAGGGTGTTGGAAAAGTAACTCAGCATCGTCTCGAACAATTCGAAGAAGCCCTGTACCAGGAACATGGCCTTGCTCTCTTCCATTTTTTCCGCCCGCTTCTCGATCTTTTTGGTCAGAGGCTCCTTGAACAGGATCACAAGCAGCGGAACTCCGAACATCACAGCCATGACGATACCGCCCGGTGTCTTGTGTCCGGTCATGAATAATACAATGGTCACAACGACGGACGCGTAAAATACGAGTCCGGCCACGCCGTTCACATCAAACCAGGCATCGCCCAGATCATGGCACCGGAACGCGTTGATAATATGCAGGATCATGGCCAGTATGATGATCCCCATACCAAAGGCGACGGCGACGACGAATACGGTGTTCAGCTTGCCGACGAAGGGCAGCATGGTCATATGCTCGATGGGCCTCAGCCAGACCGCGTCAATGATATCCTCAAATCCGAAGATGCTTCCGAACATAAAACCGAATATCGTGGAAAAGATACCTGCCGTGGCCACGATACCTGCCAGCGGGATCCTTTTGAACCAGTACAGCAGTCCGCCTCCGATGAGCAGCAGAAGCCCCTGTCCCACATCTCCGAACATGGCGCCGAAGATAAAGGAATAGGTCAGGCCCACAAACACCGTCGGATCCATCTCGTCATGGGACGGAAGCCCGTACATCTGGACATACATCTCAAAGGGCTTGAACAGCTTCGGATTTTTCAGCTTGGTCGGCGGCGCGCCGAAGTGGGTCTCACGGTCGTCTACGACCACAACAAAGACCTTGTCGTCGTTTGCGATATCCTTCTGGAACTTTTCCAGATCCCCCTCGGACATCCATCCGCACAGGATATAGTAGTCTTCCTGATTGTCCTCCATCCGTGCGGCCATCTTGCGGACATCAAAGTTATTGGACAGCTCTTCCAGACGTTTTTTCGCTGCCACAAGCTGGGGCGCCCGCGCGGAAAGCAGCTGTGCGGCTTCCTTATCCAGCTCTTCGATCTGGTTCATATTTTTGTTGATCTCGCGCTGCAGCTTGTGGTAGGCATCCGCCGGAGTCCCCTCAAAATCATCCGTCAGCGTGATCCGTTCAAAGTGCAGGGAACGGAAGATGGCGTCGGACTTCTGCGCGTCCCTGGGAGAGACGAAGTAGGCGCCGTATACATAGCTTTCGTCCCGTTCCCCTTCCACGAAGATGGACTCCAGGTCTTCCATCAGATACTTCTGCATCTTATAATAGTATTCTACCGCGATCTTTCCGAAGCGGTAGGTAATATACTTGTAGTTCAGCACCTCGCTCAGATTACAGTCCAGCGGCCGGAAAGGAGCGATGACCAGCTGGCGGTTATGAAGCTCTTCGATCTTCTTTTTTAACTTTTCTTTTTTCTCCTGCAGGCTCTGATAATCCGTGCTGGTATTTCGGATCAGCTCAAACATGCCGTCCAGTCCCAGCTTGGTGTCCGGTGTGATCTGGTCCGGGTCTTCCAAAAGGGCGGTAAACTGTTCTGCCTGTCCCAATGCCTCCCGGTATGGATTGATCTCCATAAAGGGCCTCAGATTATCGACGGTCTTCAACTCGGAAAGCGCGGATTCCAGCTGGATCTCGTACTTGGAGAGATAGAGATCGATCACGCGGTCGATATCATCGCGGGGGCCGGAGATATTGATGAATTTCATTTTTACAATCATTGCGTCTTACCTCCAATATAAGCCAGCGTCTCACCGGATGATAAGCCGTAGCGGATACATTCCAGGGCGGTCGTCAGCTTTCGTAGTTCTTCCTCTTTTAAAAACAGATAAGTAGTGATCGCGGCGATGGAATACGGGTTCTGCCGCCGTTCCCCCCTGTACAGGCGGTCCAGGCATTCGGAGTACATCTGCTCGATGGTAAGCTTCTGCCCGAAGTCATAATGCCGCGCGTAGGATGTCTTCCGGAGCAATGCTTCATATTCCTCGATGCCGGGGGCCTCGATCATCTCCTTGATCTCCTCGGACGATACCTTGTAGTGGATCGGGACGAGAAGGGTGTAGATGTTGGCAGGTTCCATATTGTAATATTTCTTGGCCCTGTAGATCCACTGAAGATTCAGCAGGTCGATCTTGGAGCCGCATATTTTGGTATAGAACGCCAGCTCTTTTTTTCGTAATATTTTTTTTCGCTTTTTCCACAGGGTGGAAAGATTGTATTGGCTCAGTGTCAGGTCGTAATCATAGAGCGTGACCGCCGGATTGTCCAAAAGCCTGTGCAGAGGTTCATAGTACTCGGTATCCTTCAGATTTTCAATCAGCTCATTGGTGGTCCTTGAGGTGATCAGCTTCTCAATGGAGATCTGGGTATACCGGTCAAAGAACTCCTTTTTGTAGTTCAGGTCAAAGGGCTCGGCATAGCGGTTGATCACGATACGCAGGCAGTAGTTGATCAGATCGATCTCGTAGCGCTTCACGTAAAGCGAAAGAAATTCCCGCTGCTTTAACCCACAGAAGCGGTAGATCTTGGAGTATTCGTGGTAAAGCTGCCGGGTCAATATCTTTTCGATATCGCCGCGGTGCAGCCGGCTCTCGTCCAGCAGATTCAATACGTAGGCGTAGGAGGAATTATCCCGCAGATAATTGACTGCGTCCGGTACGCTCTGCAGTGAGGCGATCTCTTCAAAATTCTCCGTTGTCAGAAGCTTTGCTTCCATGGCTTTCAGCTTGGTTACGATTCCACTGTAGGCTAGTAGATTTCCCATGCTTTTATACCTCTGTGATCCGTTTTAAAATAGTCTGTGCATACCAGGTGTGCCGCTCTTCGTATTCCTTTTCGAGAGCAGCGATGGTATCGTTTCGGCCGCCGATCTGCGCCTTCAACAGCGCGCTGGTCTTCTCGGCAAGGTCATTCTGGATCTCCAGGATCTTTTGGTTCGTCCTCGTTTCCAAATCCGCGTCAAAGCGGTTCCGCTTTTCACGGTACTCGTGGTCGAGGATTTCCTTTTGTGCTTCCGCATGCTCAACAATTGCAGAAGCGGCAGATTCTATCTCAGATAGCTTCTTTACAATAGATTCCATAGTAGCCTCCCCATGTAGTTTGTGAGTGTGAAAAAGTTAATAGTTTCTTTCTTATTTTTTCATTATTATCATACTCTTTTTTTCGAAAAAAGCAATGCTATTTTTTACAAGGTTAAACAGAATTTTAAAATCTTTTTTGTTTAAAATGCGAAAAGATATTATAATAGGTAGAAATAGGGGCGGGAAGAATTGTGGTTTTGGGGAGGAAATGGTATAATAGATTCCGTCCCAAAATGATTCAGATTGTGTTGGGATGGCGGCTTGCCCCAAGAAGGGACAGAGCTGCCGATGATAAGAGAAGGAGAAATGCTATGAGACTTCGAAATATACCCCATGCGGACAGTGTGGTGCAGTCCCATGAGGCTGTGATCATGGATGCAGAGAGCCGGAGGGGCCGCTGGCAGCAGGTGTTTGGAAACGACCGTCCCATCCGGATCGAGATCGGTATGGGAAAAGGGCGGTTTTTGCTGGGAATGGCACAGGAGCATCCGGAGATCAATTATATAGGGATGGAGCGGTATTCCAGCGTGCTTCTGCGGGCGCTTGAAAAATATGACAGATACGGACAGGTGGGGGCCCATGAGGATCCGGAAGAGTCTGACGGAAAAGGCTTTCATGCCCTGGACAATGTACGCTTCCTCTGCATGGATGCCTGCGAGCTGGAGCAGGTCTTTGCGCCCGGAGAGGTGGACAGGATCTATCTGAATTTTTCAGATCCGTGGCCCAAGGCGCGGCATGCCCGGCGGCGTCTCACCTCATCCGGTTTTCTGGAAAGATACGCCCGGGTGCTTGTGCCAGGCGGAGAGCTGGAATTTAAGACGGATAACAGGGCGCTCTTTGACTTTTCGCTGGATCAGGTGGAAGGAGCGGCCGGATGGACGCTGAAAATGTATACACGGGATCTGCACCATGACGAGGTGATGAACGCGGGAAATATCATGACGGAGTATGAAGAAAAGTTCTCTGCAATGGGGAATCCGATCTTTAAGCTGACCGCTGCCGTGATCTGCTGATACCGGATGCATAAAGTGAGGAATGGATGCATTTCATATATATTGGGAATGGATTTGCAAAGTTACGGATCCGCGCTTTCCTGCATATAATAAGCATGGGAAGAAAATTTTATTAGAAGTGGGAAGGGATGTGGATGAAAAGAAGAAAAGGATGGCAGAACTGCATTTGCGAAAAGCTGTATTGCAGGCCGGAGTGGAACCGGAAGCTGATGTGCCTGAAACGCTCGCTTGACGAGGTGTACAGGATCTTGAATATGGACAGCTGCCATGGAAGCTGACAGGAAAAAGCAGGTGATGTCGATGAAAATAAGAGTAACCTCAGAAAATTACCGGCAGGAGGTTCTGGAGTCAGATATACCGGTCCTTGTGGAGTTTTTTGCCGACTGGTGCTCAAAATGCGCCATGATGGAGGACACGGTGGATCTGGCTGCCGCTAACTGCGGAGGCTGCTTCAAGGTCTGCCAGATCGAGATCGAGGATTCGGCGGACTTAGCGGAGCAGCTCCAGGTGGAGATCGTGCCGACCTTTGTCATATTCAGGAACGGAGAGCCGGTATCGGCCGCGGCCGGGGTCCTGAACCGGGAGGTGGTTCTGGATATGATACGGGAGGAGATCGGACTGGAAATTTCCGGGTGAGCTGGAAAAAATTATTCTGTGTTTTTTTCGTGACCTTCGGCGATATGGGTTGACAAATTTTTGTGAAATGTTAAGATGTATTATGGGTTGAGTTTGCTGCGGTCTTAACAGCAGACCGCAGCAGCTGATGCAGATTTCGGCTGTCAATCAATTGCAGTCTATATATATGTTATACGACAGAAAGAAGGGGAATTCATATGGGCAAATGGAAAAGCCGGTTCAGGCGCGGGCTGGTTATGATGTTTACTCTTGCTGTGGCAGGAAGCGGCATGTCTTCCGCAGCGCTGCGGACGCCGTTGGAGAGGATTTCCGTTGAATCTGATTCGCTGGTTGGAGCATCTCTGGCGGATATAGAAGAAGCGGTGCAGGGAGAGACTGCCGTATCACAGGACAGTCTGCAGGCTGTTGCCTATGCTTCGGACGGAAAGGGCCTGAAGAGCAATGAAGCGGCGATCTATCAGGCGCTGAAGACTTGTATAGAGCAGGTGGCGAGAGGAGAGCGGACTTCGACGGAATTTACGCTGGGGACGAAGCTCTCGGAAAGAGCATTAGAAAGCCTGGATGTGAATACGATCGTAGCATATCTCCTGAATGACTGTCCGTTTGACCTCTACTGGCATGACAAGACAAGAACAGTGGAAGGCGACAAAGAAACAGACGGGGTCTACTGTAAATATTATGACGACGGAAGGATCGTATTCAGCTTCAAGGTTTCCCAGCCTTACCGGCAGGAAGCCGGCGATCTATATACTGTGAATACCGCATATATGGATACGGTGAACCGGGCTATGCAGAAAGCAAGGTCCATCGTAGACACGAACCAGAACAGCACAGACTATGACAAGCTTCTGAACTACCGCAATGCGATCTGCGATCTGGTATACTACGACGATGCGACAATTTGGAATGATGTTCCGTATGGCAATTCTTACCAGGTGATCTCTGTGTTTGATGATGACCTGAATTCAAATGTGGTATGTGAAGGCTATGCGAAGGCATTTAAGTATCTGTGCGATATGTCCTCTTTTGACAATCAGATCGAATGCTATACGGTATCCGGAATTACCGATGCAGGTGCGGGCGCAGGCGATCACATGTGGAATATTGTCAGGATCGGCGGGAGAAACGGAGAGAGCTATCTGGTCGATGTGACAAACTGTGACACGGGTACGATCGGGGAGCCTACACAGCTGTTCATGACGGACGGACTGACCGGCAGTGTGGATACGGGTTATACATTCAGTAACGGCTCAGGATCTATTACATATACGTATGGTGAGGAGACAAAAGAAATATACGGCAACAGAATTTTATCTCTGAACAATGCAGACCGAAATTTGGAAGCACAGACTCATGTAAAAGGGAGCGGCACGAACAATACCAGGATCAGAAGAACGGCGCCTGCTCCGGATAACTCCACAACGGTCACACCGCCTTCCGTGTCTGATGAAGGCAGTACACCGGATCAAACGACGGGTGGCTCTTCAGATCAGCAGGTTGAAGGCAGCGGTACTGCAGGAGACCAGACATCAGGATTAGCTTTTGGAGTACAAACAGTAGAGAAAGTGTATGGGGATGAGACTTTTGAAGTGGTTGTCCTTGGTACAGAAGAAACGAAAAATATCACATATTCGAGCAGCGATGAGACGGTTGCTACAGTAACGAAGAGAGGAAAAGTAAGCATACAGGGAGTCGGTACAACTGTGATCACGGCAGCAGTGATGAATGGAAAAAAAGCTACAGGCGAAAAAGCTTCTTATACGCTGAATGTCAGTCCGAAGGAGCTGGTATGGGATGTTAGCGGGCTGTATGCCGTAGACCGTGCGGATGATGTTCAGAAGAGCGCGGATAAGAGAGCGACTCTTTATGGTGAGATCAAGCTGGAAGGCATTCTTCCGGGAGAAAAGGATGAAGATTCCCAGTTCGACTTTGACAGCGACACTCTGATCGGCACATATACGGATGACAGGCCGGGAACACAGGAAGTGGCTCTGCAATGGGTAACAACAGAAGAAGTCAGTCTGACAGGGGCAAAATCAGAAAACTATAAACTGCCGGAAACGCTGCCGAATCTGCCGAACGGTAAGCTTACGACGATCAAGACGCTTCCGAAGCCGGAAACAACAGACGGACTGGATCTTAAGCTGGAGATGGAGGACGGTATTTCTGAGGTGCCAGAAGAATTCTTAAAAGACAGAACACTGGGACTGGATACGCCGGGAAAGATCGAAGAAAAATTGAAGTCCAAGATCACCGAAGAGAATGAGATTCTGGAAGAGGATATCGTGGTCTATGACGTATCACTGTATTGGCGTGACGCGCCGGAGAGTACGGAGGACGCGGACGATGTGAAACCCGATGAAGATGCGGAAGATACAAAGGACGTAAAACGAACAGCAGACGAGGACGATACAGAGGACACGAAACGTACAAAAGACGCAGACAATACAGGAAATGTGAAGGATGCTGAAAATGCGGAAAACGTGGTCAATGTAGAAGGCATTGAGGATGAAGTCGATGCAGGTGTGTGGGAACCGGTTGCTGATGATGAGAAGTTTCCGGAAGGCGGAGTCACAGTTACCCTGCCCTATCCGGACAAGATGCCCAGAAACGTAAAAGATATTGTAGTATATCATATGTATACGGCGGATATGTATGGAACTTCACCGGGAGAGATAGAATATCGGGATATCGAGGAAGTGGACGGCGGAATCCAATTTACGGTTTACGGATTATCTCCGATCGCGGTCGGATGGTCAAGGGCCTCGGATACGGAGCAGACGCCGGGAACTGAGGATACAACAACACCTACCCAGAATCCGCAGAATACGAATAATTCCGGAACTACAGGCCAGCAGAATAATCAAAACAATCAAAATAATCAGAATAACTCGAACAAGAGCCCTGTAACCGGAGACGCGATGCAGATTCTGATCTATGCAGTATTAGTAGTGCTGTGTGTACTAACGATCAAAGGCATACAGGCTGTACGGCGTACAGGGAAGAAGCATGAATAATTTATACTGCACGTCGAATAGATTTGCAGTCATCGACTATAACGAAAGACTGCCAGCCATACTTTTGCCTTATGCCGCATTGTAAATTCTGGCGGTCTTGAGTATAAAAACCCCCGCGGATCGCAGCGGGGGTTTTTATAGTGAACGCCGGATAATAGAGAAGAAACTGGAAAAACTGCAGTATTTGTCCCTTTGCGCATGCCCCGGGACAGGCATTTCAACGAACTATTACAAATAATTTAGAAAAATTTCAAAAAAATAAAAAAAGTACTTGATTTTTTTGTCGCCATGGGATATAATAACTTCTGTGCTGTTGAGGAAATAATAAATAGCATGAAATAGAAAAATTGAATATGCGCGATTAGCTCAGTTGGAAGAGCACCTGACTCTTAATCAGGGTGTCCAGGGTTCGAGCCCCTGATCGCGCATTAGAAATCACTGTTTTTGCAGACAATAGAAGCTGTGGGGACGGTGGTTTTTTTTACCCAAGAGCCTTGAAAACACTGGGTTTGTGTTAGCTTGGGATGGAAAGAGATAAAAAGTCTAAGTCAAAAAAGAGTTTTCTGAAAATTCTGAATATTGCCGCCAAAATGGTCGCCAACTGGTCGCCAAAGAAATAAACAGTCCAAAAAGCTATTCACAAAATCCCGAAATCCCGTTTTCCCGTTGAAAAAACTCTCCTTTTTAAATATATATTATATTTTCGATGTGTCGAAGGAGGTGAAAGCAGATACATCAAATACAAGTAACCAGGGATGCTGAAATCCAAATCCCAGCATAGGATAATTTTATTGCAGGAAGCGGGAAAGGAGAAAACGTGTATAAAGTAATTCATAATGGTAAGCACTTGGCAGAGTGGAAGAAAAAATTGCCATTGCAGGCAGAAGTACTTGAAAAAAGTGAGGTGATAAAAAGACGGCTACTACAGTCGGTTTGTTGTTTTGACGAAGCCTATGGTTCAGAACGCAACCTGGAAAATGACCTTGGAGGCTTCATTATAATCCTATATGGTACATCAAAGGAAATATCCGAACATTACAGAAAGATTATGGATTACTACCATCTTAATGAAAGTGAATACGAATACGAAGATAGATACAAAGAGCCGGAACGTTCAGAGATTGTAACGTTCCGGCTTTATTTGTGTTCATCGGATTATGGGATCGAAATCGTAACAATTGAGAAGCAGGCAATGAATCTGGAAAACAGACTGAGAGGAGGAAATCTGTGGGAGAAAAACAATGAATGCTTGTGCTTAGAAGATATTAAAAAGATTCCTCCTTTCTTCGAAGGCACGGAACAGCAATGGATCGAAGAAGTGACTTCATATCAATATTCCAATCCGAAGGAGTGGCAGGAACTCTATGTAGAGTATTTGCGCAAGGCCAGAGAAGTAGGGAACCTTCATAAAACAGCCCTGGGCTTTTACCGAAGTGATGATGGATATTTGAGAAAAGAAAACGAAAAAGATATTTACCTGAAAATCAGAGGTGTAGACTTCTTGACGTTTGAAGAATTATGTCAAATAGGCGAGAGGATGTCTGCTCAATCGGATCGATTGCTTCAATCATATTTGAAGTACTGTGCAATGGATAAACAAAAAAGAAACGGCTGGAAAAAACAGGTAAAAGAAGAAATCAGCAGTTGGGTAACTGATAAAGAGATCGCTGTAGATTTTGCGGAAACATTAGATGAATCAACTTTTACAGGCAAAGAACTATACTTTGATATACTCAATCGGCTGTATATTATTTTGTAGGAGGATAAAGCATGGAAAATATAGTAAAGGAAACAAGCCTTTTGGAGAGAACAGGCGTATTCGACGAAGATTCTAAAAGAAGATTTGAGCTACGGCTTACATATAACGGGATGAAAGGGAAAAAGATTCTTGTGGTTGGCATCAATCCGGCATCCAATAATATACAGGTATTTGATAATACTACAAATTATTTACTGAATAATCTGGGGGTGATGGGATATTCTGAGATTGTGGTATGGAACATGTTTGCAGAAATCTGTGTAAAATTAAAACCTGGTCAGACCATAGATAATGCGGAGAATATCGAATATCTTAAGGGGCTCTTGAAGGAGAAATTCGATGCTGTATTAATTGGCTGGGGGAATACGTTTATCGGCAATAAGAAGGTCCAAGAAGTGAAACAACAGGTGTATGAGTTATTGAAGCCATTCACAAAGATTACATATGAATTAATCGACAATGATAAAAAGTATGCGGGACTCAGGAACATACATCCATTATTTGCGGGGCAACGTTTCAGCGGCCAATGGAAATTACGTAAATATGAGTTTCCAAAGGAAGAAAAGACTCAGAAAAAGGAAAAGGATCATGCAAACATTTAAAAACTTAGGTGAAAGAATAGACGGTATATTAAGCGATATCAAAAATGGTTCGGATGAATTACTGATAGCACATAAGCTATCATCTTTATTTGAAAATAAGCCGAAAGAAAGATTATTGAAAGAAACTCTTGAAAGACTTGAAAAAGGTAAGATGATAACGCCGGATATAGTTGGCGGAGTTATAGCATCTGATAAATTAGTAGTGAATGATATAGGATCAGATGCGGCTAGAATATATATGCTGGATTATATATTTGAATCCGTAAGAAATAACGAAACCAAAATATCGTTGAAAAAAGCACAGGAAATATACCCATTATCAAGCAATGAGATTATAATGGATGGGAAAGGGAATGTAGGAATCATGTATATTCCCATAGCTATGTATATCAATGAAGAAGAAAATCAGGACATTGTAATATTTGCATCAGCGATTGGAGATTTTAACATAGCGAAAAATGAGAAGGCTGCAGTGTTTGCTGTAGGCATTACTTATTCAGATTATAACGAGGCTAATGGGTGTGCTGTATGGCAAGAGGTAATGCCAAAAAAGGGAAGGGAGAGAGGAAGGTAAATGTATATCAAGATATACACAAAAAGCCAGATGGTTTTACTAAGAAATATGATGCCATTGTTTAAAAAGAAATATAGACTGCCAAGAGGAATTTTTGACAAGGCTGAAAGGGTTCTTGTATCCAGAAAACTTGGAAGAACAGGATTCATAGCCATTTTGCCGGAACCTATTAAAAGTGGGAATGATGTGATCCAAATCAAAGACATTCTGAACTGTTATCCACACCATTTGATTTTGGAAGATGATATAGAAGACGTTGAAGTAAAAGAAGATGGTACATGGCTCACAGAAGGCAGGGAATGGTACATGGACACATGGAAAGTTCAAAGCGAATCCAGCAATATTTATATTATTTACTCTGTAACAATGGATGTGCTGTATGGTAAGAGGAAACATAAAAAATGAGAGAAGCGCTTTTTGGATGCTCCTCTCAAATGCTATATGAATCAGTCTTGATTTTCGTCTGCTTTGTTGAAGGTCAAAAAAGCAGTATATTATGGTAATTCCTTTATCTCCTCAATCAGCTTTAGGCAAAAGGCTTTCTTTTCTACAGATAAGGATGTGAATGCATCAAGTAAGCGAATCTGTTCTTCAGTGAGAGTAATAGCCTTGCTGGTGTCTTGAAAGAACTGAGACAAGGTGATTCCGAAGCCTGTACATATGCGGTTCAATGTAGGGATAGTCGGCATGGTATTCTTTTTGAACATATTCATCAAAGTTGTATATGGAATTTGCGATTCCTTAGCAAGTCTGTAATAAGTCCAGTGATTATCATTACAGATGTCTTTGATTCTTCTAATGATAAAATTATCTTCACTCATAATAATCTCCATTCCGCCGCCTTTCAGTTGGCGGCACAAATAGTAATGAAAGGTATCGACTACCCTCTACATTGTCTCTATAATAAAAGCGA
>CAJTGD010000044.1 GCA_910575475.1 Lachnospiraceae bacterium
GGATCAGCTTGGCTAATTCGCAGGCAAGGTGAAACTGTTCCAGGTGTTCCCTGGCCTCTTTTCTTGTGATTTTTATTCTTGCTTCATGGTAAAACCTCCTCTCTTTTATGGGTAATGCGAAAAATAGTTTTTTGGTTAATTCTATTATCTCTTATTTCCCCGTAAAATGGGAGGTTTTTTTATTAATTTTTTTTAAGCGTCAGAGCTGGTATATACCTTCGATTAAAATTGAATTCTTACCACAATATCATCACCTAACTCGGCTTCTACCCGCTCACGAATCTGTTCCAGATATCGATTCAGGTCGTCTTTATCCCGAATCACCCAATGTCCCGACGTCACATCTCTTGCCATTAAGTTCTTTATTGTCTTCTGTACAGGTGAAGAAGGCCACTGGGATGTCTCACGAATGATATCTGCACCTTTTCTCGCTATTTCTGCAGGATATACTGTCCTCGATGTCTTTGGCCTGGCATCTATATTTGTAAACCGATCCAAATATCTCTTACAAAGACTATCCGCTTTATCCTTAAAACCAAGCAGGTTAGAAATATCCTTTTCTTCCGACGCACGCACCGTAAGATCATAGAAAGCGTTTCTAATCTCAGCATTCACATCCTTTTCATACGGCTGGCCAGTAATGAAATTCAATACGGATTGTTCATCTTCGACAATCCGCTCTTTTACCGGCTCTAGCTTTTCATCTAATATCCCGCTGTATAATTCCATAAATTCTTTATACAATTCCGGTAATTTACGGATTCGTTCATAGGGTGTTTTATGTCTTACAATACTTTGGATTGCTTCTACAACTTCTCCAATCTTTGGATTATTAATATGCTCCTTACTGCTGTCGTACAGACGAAGAGCATAAAGTCCATTTTCCTTGAATATTTTTCTCTGATTCTCATTCGAATAAAAAGTCTTCACTGGTGCAAGATTCTCAGCTAGATCCAGAAGATTTTCTTTTTCTTTCAATACCCAATCATAGAATTTTCCCTCTTCATTCAACATCGTTGCATTCGCAAGAATCCGAACTGCTTTTGACAGCGCCTGCTGCCCCGGAAAATCAGGTTCATGTCTTTGTTCTGTCAGCATCTCGTTCAGATCTTCTATAAGTTCTTTTGCTCTCGTCTGAAAGGCATCCATCATCTTATCTGGCTCATTTCCAGTCTCCGAACGATGAAAAAATTCCTTCATGACTTCTCTGCAGGCATTTATGTTTTTGAGTTGAATGGTTTCTTTTCCTTTGAAAAGAATTTTCTCATCAAAACGTCTGGAAGTAAAATAATTACCAAGTTCATCTGCCTCCCTGTTAAAAGGAGAGATCGGCTCCTTATCAACCATCGCGCTGATCTTTCCATCTTTAAACAAGATTGCAGCCAGCCATTTTGTATCACTATCTGTATATCCATATGGAACCTGTGAAAAGTGATCCACCAAACTTTTCATAGAAATCTTAGAATGATCGGATGTCATAAAACGGATGTATTCCAGAACTTCCTTCAACGCGTTTGCATTTGTCCTTGCATTTTCTCCAAGAGTCAAAGATACCTGATTGTCTTTCCTGAATATTTTCTTAATATCCTGCTCATCTTTTGGTGCTTCAATATACGATAACTTATAATAAATATTTTCAATCAATCGTCCTAAAGCGTCATTTATACGGTTTACTGCATCATGAGAATTGATATCTGTTACCGATTGTCCATTGATAAAAATCCTGGCATTTCCTATTGCTTCTTTTAAGGATGCCAGTGCCGCTGTCCGACTCTTACCAGACTCCTGCGCTTTTGTTGTGCGGATAATCGTAGATTTCCCTTTTTGTGGATCCTCTACTGCACGAAGATAATCATCAATTTTCAATGCATTCATCATTTCATTATAATAACGGATCTGTTCCATAGGGAGCTTAAAAATTACTTCATGATTTCTTGCAGACATCATAGTCAACGTTGTATCATCTATATTTCCGTCCCCACTATTTCCCACGTACTTGGGCGTAATTATACGAAGGCCAATCGGATGGTTCTGATTATTCTTATAAGGTCTGTTATCAACAGCCTGATTGTACGCAAATGTATAACGGCCGTTAAACTTCGAAACACGGTACCGGGTATAGGAATAGACACTGTCAAATGTCATCTTCGTAATCTCTGTAATAACATCAGCAGACGAAATATTACGGTCACGAATTGCCCTGTTAATATCCTGCTCCTCATCTGTCAAAAACTCATAAGTGTCCTGAATCTGAGAAACCAGCAGGCTTCTGGTAAGTACTAAAAGCGCATCTTCCACTTTATGACGCAATACAGCCTTATCTTCGTAAATATCTGTCACCATAAAGTTCAGGATATTCTCTACCGTCATTGGCACTCCCTGGATATATTTCATTAAAAACAAGGTCTTTAACACATTTACCGCAAAGCAATCTGTCTCATGTAATGGATTGATCCGCTCACTGTCCTCCGCCCGTTGGATAACAGATGCATGGGTATGGTCAAGAAACTTCAGTAAATCATCATAAAATCGATAGAACGGAATTAATGTTCCTTCTTCTTTTTCCATAACACTGATTGCCGCCTGTTGACATGCCCCCAGCATGGAACGCTCTCCTTCTGACAGATGTTTCCCTGTGGAACTGTTCAAACGGATTGCATTCAGTACATCCGCAAGAAGGTTAAACTGATAAGGAAGAAATGGATACACAGACGCAAATTCCTCCGCCCTTCGATATTTTTTCATCTCATAGCCATTTCCCTTAAATCCAACCGCATTCTGAATTCTTGTCTCCTCTGATTCATAAAGTGCTTTTAAAGTAGAACTTCCCGTCTCATTCTTTTTCAGTATCCTTTCACGAATGACTTCATCTGCATTCACGGAAGACAAAGATAAACGTGTCTTAAAACGCCCCTGAATTTTAGAAAAGTCATTTTTCTCCTCTTCTGTCACATCCAGGTTCTCCATCATAGAGTCAATATCTTCCTGTGCGGTAACAATAATCCAGACTTTACCACGGCATCGCGTCCCTAGCTCTTCGGTCATCGTTTGCAGATTCAACATCAAGTTGGAATTAGAACTAATAAACTGTCCAATCTCATCCACAAGGAACACAACTCTGTTACCTGATTTTTCAATATACTGCCGTACTCTTTCGGCAAAATCTTCAATTGCGATCTCATAATCCGAAGTCGTAGCTGCCTTTGTCCAGTCCATTGCCTCCTGCTCTGTCATACGTCCCATAGTGCTTAGCACCTTTGCTACTTTTCCCCGGATCACACGAAATTTATTTCTTTCTGTCAGCCATTCTTTTCCAGTCTGTTCCCGGAAAATATCTTGAAATTTCGTATAATTTCCCTCTTCATCCAATACCCGTTCCAGATCTGCAAGAGCCGGATTCGCCCCATCGTATCCAAGCTTTTCATTAAATACACGGTTAAAGACCATAACAATCGCATTACTATTTGATTTTGCCGACACAGAACTCTTTGAATCTATATTAAAGAGAATTGCCTGTGTCGGTGCTTCGGCCGCGCGCTGTATATCTGCAAGAATCAGCGGATCTGACTTCAGATTCCCCTTATCCACAAAATAGGCCGCAGCATCTTTTCCATCTACAACCGTATTATCCAGAAGGTAAGATAAAATTTTTAAAAAATGGGATTTACCACTTCCAAAAAAGCCGGAAATCCATACTCCCATCTCATCTGTCGGCGCTGTAACACTACGAGTATAATTATCAAAAAACTCTCGAAAATGCTTCGTCAGTTCACGTGTTACAACATACTCTTCAAGTTCCTGCTTTTTATCATTTTCTGCAATCTGTCCCACCTTAATAACTCCGGTAATCGGGCGGTCAATCTGCTTTTTAAACATCTTTTGTATTTTCATAACTTTCACCTTTTTTTCGTATTTTCAAATACAATTCATCAGAATACATCAACTATTAAAATTTATTTTCAACAAACAAAAAATATCTGCAATCTAACGTTCAACAATGGGAAATGCGCGATAATAATTATCTTCTTTCATCTCATTAAAAATATTCAATGAATTTCCATTATATTTTCCCGGATAAAATAATACAACCGGGCAATGATCCATTACCTGATGTAGATTATTCAGAATCTTATGACTCCTTAAAATTGGGAAGCATTTGCCTACTCCTGTCAAAAACACTACCGATTCGTCAATTGTATGTTTTTTTATATAGCAGACTATCAAACTGTCTTCGCTGTCAAATCGCAGTGTATCAGCAATTGCCGCAAAAACATAGGAGGTGCCTTCTTCCTCTTCCAATTCGTTTAAATCTTCCAAGACATCCTCCTCTATTAACAACTGCAAGATCAATTCATACAGATCATATATAATCAGCTGATACCCAAACTTTAAAATCGTATTACTGGATGCCAGGTCCTTAATTCTGCTCCGGACTATTAATTCTTGCTGCGGTTCATAATCAAAAACATAATATCCAACTTCATTCCCAAGTCCGGTATTCTTTCGAAAAGATTCCGTCCTTATCTTTTCTTCAAGGATATCCAAACGTTCCTCTAGTGATTTCATCCTCGTTCACCTGCCAGAATTTTTTCGATTCGCCCAATGCCTTCAGCAATAAGGAATTCTTTTACTTCTGATTTTATAATTGGTTTGATAATTTTTCGCTCCGTACCATTTATTCCATTATCTGAAATCAGCCCTGCCTCTTTTAAAATAGATTTATAATTATCCCGAACCTTTCGAATTCCTGCATCTGTCCATTTTGATGCATAATCCTCATGATCCTGTATGGAATGGATATAACCAATAATATCGCTGTCTTGAAGAACAAGGCAATTTGTAATTAGCTTTTCACGGTACACAAAATCCATAAACTCAAAAAACATTCGGTCAGTCAACATCACCATTACAATACATAAAAGCTTCTGCATCTGTATATTCAAACTTAAAAATTTACATAAAAAGGAATCATTCACTGCCCGGATCCGTCTTGCAATAACTGTGCGAATCTCATTTGCCCTTGAAATGGTCGCAGCATTGAATATGTTCTCTTGCTCGCTAAGACGCTTAATTTCTGCCAGAGTCTTTTGTTCATTCACTATCATCTTCACTGCCTGACAAGTCTCCTTATACCAGAGATATTCCTTAGTCCTACATGGATATCTCTGTTCCAAAACATTCAGTTCAATCATGTATTTTCCTCGCTTTTCACTTCTCTGCGACATAGTAGAATTTACCTTGTAATAGTGTAACATTATCCCATACAAAACACAACCACTTCCTTTTGTTTTCCATATCGGTATTACAGATAATCCGTCACAGACGCAAGAGCCCAGTTGAAGTTTACCGGTAACAGTATTCAACCCTTGCCGCCAAACAGCTTTCAAGGGACTTGATACACTGCAATTCACTGTCTCTGGCCACTCATAATAACACCAACTTGTCCTATTGGCATACTCTTCGGATATACATCCTCGACAGCTCCGGCTCTCCGTCCCCCTGGACCATGCACAAAAAGCTCCAGCCGCAGCGCTCATAAAAAGACGTGTGGTCCGTGACGAGATAAAGCGTGGCGATTCCCTTTTTCTCCATATCCGCACAGACAAAGTTCAGCATGTCACCGGCAATCCCCTGGCGCCGGTAATTTTTCTCCACATATACGGCGCAGACATTGGGTGCCAGATCCTTCCGGTCATGGAAATCATTTTCTATGACTCCAAGCCCGGCTATGATCTTCTCATCATCCATCACGCAATACCATTGAGGCACTGCATTTCGATTTTCAAGACATTCCTCCATGCTTTCGAGATATGCTTCCAGAGAAACGCCCCATTTTTCATGAAACCACTGAGCGGCCTGCTCTTTTAACTCCGGCCGGTCGGCCAAACGTGTTATTTTATATTTCATCATCAGAATCCTTTCTGCTGTTTTTGGATCATTACCTTATTAATATATTCACGGCCGATGAAATCAGCCGTGGATATCGCGCCAGCCGCAGCCGCAAAGCGGCATAATTCCTCATGCGGCTGTGTGCATCAAATTATACTGTGCGGCAGATTTATCTGGCGCTCAGTATAATATCGATCTGATACTCCTCTTCTATGAGAACGGGCTCGACATGATAAGCCTGACATCGCTCCAGAAATCTGGCATTGTCCCTGCAGACGCTTTCTATCGTACAGCTCCCGTCATCCAGCCGCTTTTCCACCGCATCCGCATATTCCCTGATCTCCCGGAAATGCTTTTCTATGTAGCCGCGGCTCATGACCAGACAGTAAAACCTGATCTGCTCCCGATATTCCGGCACGAAATCCTTTTGCCAGTCGAAAGGGATATAACAGCCTTCCACGATCAGGTTCTGCCGGTTCTCCACCGCCGTTTTGATCATCTCCCGGACGATCGGCCACAGATAGTCTGTCAGGGCATCATCCGCACTCTCAGGCGTCAGCGTTGTATGGCCGCTGCGGATCAGCCCCATCTTTAAATGGTCGATGGACAGATATGGAAAATGATATTGCTCCAGCAGCTTCTGTGCAAGCACTGTTTTTCCTGTGTGGGACGCCCCTGTGATTAATACGATCATGTTTACTCCTCCCCTGTTCCAAGTCCTCTGCTCTTTCTAAAGATCGGATCGGAACCTCTTTTGTCCGCCGTTCGATATATCTCCGTTTGAATCATCTTACCATCGTTTTTTCCGAATTACAACCTGCACTACTGCGTTTTATTTTCCATCCACATATTTTACCATATTTTTTCCTCACCCAAAAAAGTATTTGCCCTTTTCTTCCTTTTAAAGTATACTAAATTTATGTTTTGTCCGCCGGGAGATCTTAGTATCACCCAGCTTTTCTTCCGGCGGACGGATCGTGATTTTCCAAAAGGGAGGTGGGCGCTCATGCCGTTGGTTCTCTGCGTTGCTGCAGCTCCATGCAAAGTCTTTTAGGGCAGGACAGCATGGAGCGGAAAACCTGCTCTAAGACTTTGCATTGATCAATCATACAGTATCACATCATCTATGAAAACGAGATACCGGAATCCATTTGAATAGAGAACGGCTGTCACCGGCAGCTTTTCCGCATACGGCGGCATACAGAAAGCCTGCCACTGGCAGCCTTTCTGCATACGATGGTATTCAGATCGGTTCCATATGATAAGGAGCAAAGTCTATGAAAAATCTGATACATACAATACACGAAATGAAAACTTTTTTGCTGCTCTGGTCTACCCAGTCCTTTTCCGGCCTTGGCAGCGCCATGACAAGCTACGCGCTGGTGATCTGGTCTTATTCGCAGAAGGGCTCGGCCCTGATGACCGCACTTTTGATGGTCAGCTCGTATGCGCCCTATGTGCTGCTCAGCATTTTTGCCGGGGCGCTCAGCGATCGGTGGAACAAAAAACGGACCATGCTGGTATGCGATTCCATCGCCGCGCTGACCACCGTTGTCATGCTGCTTTTATTGAAAAATGGCGCGCTGCAGATCTGGCACCTCTATGTGATCAACGGGATCAACGGACTGATGAACACGGTTCAGCAGCCGGCCTCAGAGGTAGCGACCACAAGGGTGCTGCCTGAGAAATACTATCAGCGGGTGGGAGGATTGAAGTATTTTTCCAGTTCTCTCAATTCTGTCATGACGCCCATCATTGCCACGGCTGTCATGGGAATGGCAGGCATGGGCGCGGTGGTCGCCTTCGACCTGTTTACCTTTTTTACCGCATTTCTGGTGCTGGCATTCGGGATCCGGATCCCGGAGCACACGGGAGCGGACGAAGCGCAGGAAAAGCTTCTGGTTTCCGCGAAAAAGGGACTCGCTTATCTGAAAAAGGAGCAGGGGATCTTTCATCTGATCCTGTTTCTGGCCTCCATCAATCTGGTGGCCTCCATCTATGACGCGGCATTTCC
This sequence comes from Lachnospiraceae bacterium, assembly GCA_910575475.1. Classification (GTDB taxonomy): domain Bacteria; phylum Bacillota; class Clostridia; order Lachnospirales; family Lachnospiraceae; genus Schaedlerella. Next base: position 7,904 of record CAJTGD010000044.1, read on the forward strand.
CGCCATGATGCTTTCCAGAAACGGCGGCAGTGAAAAAGTGCTGGGGCTGGTCAATACGGTGATCGGCATCACCACATTTTCCGGCAGTCTCCTGGCAGCCTTCCTGAAAACGCCGAAAAGCCGGGTACAGGTGATCTGCGGCTGCCTGCTGTTTTCCATGAGCACGGAAAATTTCCTGCTGGCGTTCGGCCGGACACCGCTTGTCTGGTGCCTGGGCGGGTTCCTGGGCTGGATCTTCATCCCTCTGATGAGCACGAACCTGGACGCGATCCTGCGTCTGCATGTGCCCTTGGAAATGCAGGGGCGGGTATATTCTGTCCGCAATTCCCTGCAGTTTTTCACCATCCCCATCGGGTATTTCCTGGGCGGGTTCCTGGTGGACCAGGTGTTTGAGCCGGTCATGGCTGCGCAGAGCGAAGGAAGCCTTCTGGTAAAGCTCTTCGGCAGCGGGAAAGGCTCCGGGGCGGCGTTTTTGTTTTTGATCCTTGCCTTTGCGGGGATCGGGGTGTGCCTATATTTCCAGCGGGACCGGCAGATCTGGAAGCTGGAGGAGTAATTCATAATAAAAAAGGGGATTGTCCTGAAATGCGACAATCCCTTTTTCTCAATTCAACCGCCTGTTGACCGCCTTCAGGCTTTCATATAATTCAAGGAAGATTTCATATTTTTCCTGATACCGTTTCCGCATATCCGGTTCTGGTTCATAGCAGTCCGCCGTGCGTACCATGCTGCCGCATGCTTCCTCTATAGAAGAGTAATATCCCGTTCCTGCCGCCGCAAGCACCGCAGCCCCCAGGCATCCGGCCTCCTTGCTCTCCATGGTCCTGATCACGGCTCCCAGAACGTTGGCTTTCGTCTGCAGCCACATCGGGGAGCGGGCGCCGCCGCCCACTGCGCGCAGTTCATGGATCACAATCCCGGACCTCTGCATGGCCTCCAGGTTCGTCCGCAGTTCATAGCACAGGCTGTCCAGGATTCCTTTGAGCACATCATGCCTTGTAGAGGACAGGGTCAGCCCAACGACAGCTCCTTTGCTGTCCATATCGCACAGAGGCGTCCCGCTTCCGTTAAAATGCGGGAGCACCAGTACGGAGGAGGGCTGGTCTGTACATTTTGTCTGGGCATATTCATAAAAATTCCGTCCCAGCTTTTCTGCCTCTGCCGCCTCCTGGTGTCCAAATGCGTCCCTGTACCAGCGCTGCAAAATCCCTCCTGTCTGCATGTGCGCAAAGGAAAAATAGAGGCTCGGAACCGCGTGATAATAGCAGGAATAAAAGCAGTCATGCATATTCCGGTTTATTTTTAATTCTTTATAAACGGCAGACAAAACTTCTGCGGTCCCTGCCGAATCAACCGCCATTCCTTCCCGGATCACCCCTGCGCCGATGGCTCCCACCGGCTGGTCATGGCCGCCCGCGATCAGGATCGGACAATTGTGCAGGCCGATCTTCTCCGCCAGTGTCCTGTCCATTTTTCCCGCCGCGCTCCCGGACCGGCGCACCTCTGAAAGCTTTTCCTTCGGGATCCCCATGGTCTTTAATATCTCTCCGGACCAGCATCGGTTCCGAATGTCATATCCCATCGACCGGCTTGCCATCGTATCGTCGATCACGGCTTCTCCGCCCAGACGGTGCAGGATAAACTCCGCATAGGTGATAAACTTATATGCCTTTTCCGCAATCTGAGGCCGGTTTTTATAAAACCACATAATCTTTGCCATCATTTGAATGGGGTGCAGCGGCTGTCCTGTGATCTCATACAATTTCCATTCATCATGGACCTTTCCATACTCCATGCACTGTTCCTTTGGACGGTAATCCATTCCCAGGATCACAGGATGCAGAACCTGGTACTGTGCATCCACCGGCATGACCGCGTCTCCCTGGACACTGATGCTCAGCGCCTCAACGGATTGGATCCCTGCTTTTGAGACTGCTTCTGACATCGTCCCGACCAGCAGCGCAAACACCAGGTCCGCATCCTGTTCCGCCTGATGCGGCATTGTGCAGATCACCGGATATTCTCGGTATGCTTCTCCGTATGCCGTTCCCTTCTGGTCAAACAGAACCGTCTTGCAGCCTGTTGTCCCCACATCGATTCCCATATAATATAGTCTTTCCATTTTTTCAGACCGTCCTCTCACATGATCGCTATGTCCGCGTCACCATATTATTTCTTTGTCCTAAGGAGTTGTCATGCCAGCATCTGATCCTGTATTCTCCGCAACTGCACCAATACGGACTTTTCTGACAGCTCTACCATATCATAGGTGATCACTGTATCCTTTGCGGCATCACATTTCATCACAGCTCCCTTTGCAAGTCCTACCGGAAGCATATTTCCTTCTCTTGCGGTGCTATGTAAGTCGATGCTTGCCCGGTAGCAAAATTCACCGATGGAATCCAGTACCTCCCCTTTCTTCAGATCCTTCTTGGCGATCGTAATGCATTCGCTGGTCAGGTGGTCCATGGGGTGTCCGCTGGATTCTCCATAGATCACAGCCTGCGCCGCCGTGATCGGAGTTTCGATGGAGCATAAATGGTACGGCCTGTAGAGAAGATAATTGGGTCCCTCTCCCATATCCCGCTGGACCAGTCCGTCTATGATGCGCTGGTTGTCTGTGGTCACCACCACAAAGACGCCCGGCGCCACATTCCCGATCGCGAAATCTACAACCCCCTCTTTTTCCAGCACTCCCCCCTGGCTTTTCAGGCTGAATACGGTTTTGAGCTCATCCACGTTACATTTTGCGCAGTGCATCCCCCGGACATCCGGCACAAGCCCTGTGGCATTGGAAACTGCCGCCATCTCGATCATGGTTTTGGAACCGTCTACAAATTCCACCAGCATCCTTGCAGCCATTTTTCTTTCCTCTGCTTTTTTGGACCATTCCGGCGTATCCGGAGTCGCGTAAAAGTTCAGCGGATTATTTTTTCCTTTTCCTGCCGCCACCACCTTGAAGCCCAGTGATTTTGCAAAACGGTAGATCTCACAGATCGAGCCCGGTTCATCCCCGGCGGTCAGCGAATAGACGATCCCCGCCTGCTCGCACAGCTTTCTTAAAATGGGGCCGATGGTGACATCGCACTCCACATTCATCATGACGATATGTTTTTTATGGAAGATACATTCCAATGTGATCCTTGCGCCCATCTCCGGAGAGCCTGTGGCATCGATCACGACCTGCGTCCTTTCCGCGGCAGCAGCCAGCTTATAGTCCGAAGACGCCACCTTTTTCCCGGCCCGCACCGCTTCCTCCGCCTCCTTCAGATCCTCCGTCACTACGATATCCTCTGCGGAATAACCGGCCTGTCCATATCCATCGAGTACAACATCCGTCTGGATGTCTATGACAATATCACATACAATACCCTTCATTTTACTGATCTGTGCTATGATATCCTTCCCCATCTGCCCGCATCCGATCAGACTGACATGGATCGGCGTCTGTTTTTCTTCCAGTTCCAGTAGTTTACGATCAATTTCATACATGATATATTTTCCTTTCTGTCTGTCATTTCAGTCATTCCTTTTCGCGTACTACGGCAGCCACGGGTCGATCATGACCTTGAGCGCCCTGCCTTCTGAGATCATTTCCATTCCCTTTACCACCTCGGTAAGCGGAACTCTGGCATTGATATACTGATCCGCGTGGATACTGCCCGCCTCCAGAGCAGACAGCGCATCGGAAAGCCCCGACGCAGGATAAGAAAATGCGCCTGTCACCGTGATTTCCCCATAATGGATCCTGTTGGAATTGAGTACGGTATCCTCCCTGTCCTTCGGAACGCCGCCGTAGATCACGACCGTTCCCTGTTTCCGCACCATTTCCAGCGCTTCCTGCTGTACAGCCGCAGTGGGAACCGCACAGACCGCAAGATCCGCCCCGATCCCCCCGGTCTCGTTCCGTACAGTCCGGATCAGCTTTTCTGCAGGCTCCGTGCCGTCAAGCAATACATCCGGCCGGAAGGAACGGGCCATCTCCAGCTTATCCCGACCGATCAGTATGATCTTTTTCGCGCCTCTTGCCCGTGCCACCTCACAGTGCAGGCAGCCAACCGGCCCGTCCCCGATGATCACCACCGTATCTCCCATCGACACCCGGTTTCGCTTCTGGCAGGCAATGACCGCGGAGCAGGTTTCCGCAAAGGCCGCATGCTCGTAGCTCATCCCCTCCGGAATCCGTTCCGCAAATCCATGCTGCAGCACCTCTGCCGGAAGTGCCAGATACTGCGCGTAGCCTCCCGGGAAATGAGTTCCCAGCATCCGGTGGTGTTCGCACAGATTCACCATTCCCCGCTTGCAGTACCAGCAGTGTCCGCAGCTCACATCCGGCGCCAGCGCGATCCGCTCTCCCTTCTGAAAATAGTCCTGCCGTTTTCCGGCTTCTACGACCTCGCCGGCAATTTCATGCCCCATGATCTGATCTGTGATCCCGTCCTTGAGGCCGTTATGGTAATTTCTTACATCGCTCCCGCAGATCCCGCAGGCATATACCTTGATCAGCAGGCCGTCCTCCGGGCATTCCGGGATCGGGCGTTCCTCCACTGTGATATGCCCGATCCCTTTGAATACCGCCGCCTTCATGATTCCCTTCAATGTACGCTCTCCTTTCTGTCCAGCAGGCGTTCGCCCACCGCTCCTCCCGGATGGATGACCGCAAACTGCTCCCTGCTGTATCCCGTCATCTGCATCAGCGCGATGCATACTGCGTCAAATACCGCGATCACTGCCATCGTGCTCGCCGTTGCCAGCATATTGAACCTGCACGGCTCCCGTTCCACCTTGATCTTCAGATAGATGTCCGCATGGACTGCCAGCCTGGAATCCGGATTTTCTGACACCGCGATCACCACTGCCTTTTTGGTCTTACAGGCCGGCAGCAGCCGTACCAGCTCCTCCGTATTTCCGCCCTTGCTGATCAGGATCACCACGTCCTCCTGCTGCACCACGCCCAGCCCGCCGTGAACCGCGTCTGACGGTGCCAGAAACAGCGCCGGGCATTCAATGCAGTTGAGGGAATGCGCAATTTTCTTTGCCGCCATGGCAGACGTCCCGCAGGCGGATAAAATGATCTTCCCTGTACAGCTTCTGATCGTCTCCGCTACCTTTAAGACTGCTTCCTCTTCGATCTCTTCCTGTTGTTTCCGGACTGAATCCGCCTCCATCTGCAGACAGCGCCGGATCTCATATAAGATTTTTTCCCTTTCCATCCATTACCCCTCCTGTGACCTGCAGCCGGTCTTCGCTGCAGATTGATTTCTGAGCTTTATACAGCTCCTTATTTTTTTCCTGCCGCAAGCCTGTTTTTCGCGATATCAAGATATATGGACAGTACGATGATGACGCCCTTTACGATCAGCTGGATGTAGGAATTGACGCCGATCAGGTTCAGCACGTTGCTGATGATCCCGATGATCAGACAGCCGAACAGGGTTCCCATAAGCGTACCGCTGCCTCCGTTCATGGATACTCCGCCGACCACACAGGAGGCGATCGCGTCCAGTTCCGCCCCGTCGCCGATGGTGGGCTGCCCGGACCCCAGCTTGGAGATCAGCAGGATGCCGGAGCATGCGGAAAGGATCCCGGATATGATATAGACAAGGATGACTGTCCTTCTGGTATTGATCCCTGAATATCTTGCCGCCACCGCATTTCCTCCGACTGCATATACATGCCTGCCGAACTTTGTTTTATTTAAAATGATCCACAATACCACAAAGGCCGCGATCATATAGATCGCCGGCAGCGGGACCTGTCCCACATATCCGCCGCCGATGGTGGTAAATAAGCCTTTGGAAAATACAACCGGCTTTCCGTTTGTCATCACATAACAGGTGCCCCGAAGGATATTCATCGTGGCAAGCGTGGCAATGAATGCCGGAATCTTTATGACCGTGATCAGAAATCCGTTTACATATCCGCAGACTGCCGCGACTGCAAGGGCGATCCCGATCGCGGCAAAGGCGCCCAGCCCTGCCTGTGCGATCAGCATGCTGGTCAGACAGCCGCACAGGGTCATAAAGGAACCGATGGAAATGTCAATATTTCCCGTCAGGATCACGAACGTCATCCCAAATGCACACAGCGCCGTGCAGGCATTGGTCCGCAGTATGGTCATCATATTGCTTACCGTGCAGAATCTGGCGCTGAGAAAAGAGCTGACAATAAAGATCAAAATGAATGCCGCAAAGGTGCCTCCGTTTACTTTCAGTGCTTCTCTCGCTTTACCAAACTGCCCCCTGTCTGATATTTTTATTCTCTCCATAGAACGCCTCCCTCTTCATTTATACTCAGTATAACCCGATCATAAAGCTTAGGATCTCTTCCTGGTCAAACTGTGAGGAGTCTTCAAAGGTCTTCCGGATCTCCCCGTCCCGCATCACATAGATCCTGTCGCTCATATTGATGACCTCCGGCAGCTCTGAGGATACCATGATGATGCTTTTTCCCTGTTCCGTTAGTTCCTCCATCAATGCATAGATCTCAGCCTTTGCCCCTACGTCGATCCCTCTCGTAGGTTCATCCAGTATGATGATATCCTTAGATGCCGCAAGCCATTTTCCTACCACGATCTTCTGCTGGTTTCCGCCGGAGAGATTGATCACCTGCTGGATCTGAGATGCGGTTTTAATGGAGAGCTTGTCGATATATGTATCCGCGATCTCCATTTCCCGTCTCTTATTCACTCCCAGCTGCTTCCACCCGATAAATTGTTTCAATACCCCAATGCTTAGATTAAACCGGACATGATTCCGAAGGATCAGCCCTTCTGTTTTTCTGTCCTCAGGCACCAGGCAGATCCCGTGCTTCAATGCCTCCTCTGGCGTGTGAAATTTTACTTCCTGCCCGTACAGCGTGATCTGCCCTTTTGTGTACGGCGCCAGGCCGAACAAGGTCTCGATCAATTCAGTCCTCCCGGATCCGACCAGTCCTGCCAGGCCGATGATCTCTCCCTTTCTCAGAGAAATATCCGCATCACGCACTCTGCCGTCCTTCCTGGTCAGGTTTCGGACCGTCAGGATCGTTTCACCGATGTTTCTTTTGTTCCTCGCGTAATATTGGTCCAGGCTGTATCCGACCATCATCCTGACCAGCTCCTCCCGGCTGATGCCTGCCGCATCCGCAGTCCCTGCGTTTGCTCCGTCCCGCAGCACGGTGATCCGGTCCGCGATCTCAAATATCTCATCCATCCTGTGAGAGATATATACGATCGTTACGCCCTTGCTTTTCAGGTCTCTGACTAATTGAAAGATCTTATCGACCTCTTTGCTCGATACAGCGGCAGTCGGCTCGTCCATCACAAGGATCCGTACATTCCTGGAGATCGCTTTCGCGATCTCCAGCATCTGCTTCTGTGCCGTACTCAAAGAAAATACTCTCGTATAGATATTAAAATCCACATCCAGAGCCCTTAATATCTCTTCGCAGCTTTGATTCATTTTTCTGTTGTCGATCAGTCCAAGGCGGTTCGAAAGTTCCTGCCCCATATACATATTGTCCGCAACCGTGAGCTGCTCCGCCAGCGCCAGCTCCTGATGTATGACGCTGATGCCGTATTTCATGGAATCCATGGGGCTGGAAAGACGGATCTCTGTTCCTTCAAATTCCATGGTCCCGCCGTCTATGGAATAAATACCTGCAAGGCATTTCATCAGGGTGCTTTTTCCGGCTCCGTTCTCTCCCAGCAGGGCATGGACCTCCCCCTCCTCCAGTTCCAGGGACACGCCCTTTAATGCCTTTACGCCATAAAACGATTTTGTAATATTGTTCATTTTCAGAATGGTATTTCCCATAATGACCCCCATATCCTGCAGCCAATCTGCGCAGCAAATTGATCATTCTGCATAGTCGTTTACATTCTCTTTATCTACATAGATCACATCCACATAGGTCAGCCAGTCATGGTCGATCTCTCCGCCGCCCAGAACCGTGTATACGTCTTCCGTCGCGATCCTTGCCAGTTCATCCGGCTGCTGGCGTGCCGTCCCGGTATAGTCTCCGTCCAGGATGCATGCATATTCATCCTGAGAGCCGTCCACGCCGTAAATATAGGTTCCGCCGTCCGGGCTGCACTTCACGCCTGCTGCCTCCAGCCCTCTCATAAATGCGATCGCGATCGGACCGCCGCCGCCGAATACAGCCGTGATCTCGTCATATTTGGAAGCCCAGGACTCCGCAACTGCCATTTCGGCCTCCTGCGTAACCGGCGTAGGCTGCGTTCCTTCCAGCACCTTGATATTTTCTTCCTTTTCGATGGTATCCAGAAAGCCCTTCACCCTGGTGGTGACTGCTTCATTTTCTTCATATATGATATGGCATACCGTGCCCTCTTTTCCGTCAAGCCGCTCGATCAGGTCATTTGCACAGAGGACGCCGGCGCCGTAATTATCGGAAACCGTCTGTGACACGAGGACGCCTTCTGATTCTTCAATATCCAGCAAAACATCCGCCGCAGAGATCACGATCCCCTTTTCCGCCGCTTCTCTCAGGGCTTCTACAGGAGCCGTCGCGTTCGGAGATTCCATGACGATCCCGTCCACACCGGCTGCCACCAGATCATCGATGCACTGCAGCAATGTTTCCGGGTCATCATTTGCAGCAAGGACCATCGCCTTGTCTCCCTTTCCCTCGACGATCTCTTTAAATTTATCCGCAAACGCGATGCAATGCGTATTCGCGTCATTGATGATCACGCATCCGATCGTATATCCGCCTTCTTTCGTTGTCTCCTCCTCTTCGCCGCCCGCTTCCTGCTGCGTTGTTTCTTCCTCCTTCTCTGTCTGTCCTCCCTCCTGCGAACAGCCGGCAAGCAGACTGCATGTCATAACCATCACTAATAAGACCGAGATAAACTTTTTCATTCCAAAATCTCCTTTCTATATTGGTATATCTTACGATTCTTTTGTTAGCATTTCACAAGTGTCTGTCCTAAAGCAAATCCATTTCACAGACAGGGTTTACATGTTTCTGATCGCGATCACACGCGAAGCGCAGGAATCCACCCGTTTCATCCGAAGCGGCAGTACAAATAATGTGATCCGCTCTTCATTGATCTGCTCCAGATTCGTCAGAGACTCTATGATCGCCGTATTATTTTCGAAGCAGTTGGTATGGTTGGGCTGCGTATCATCATCCGGCACTTCGATCCCAGAAGCATCTGTTCCGATCACAGGAGGATGATAGGTCTCCAAAAGCCAGATGATGGCTTCCTTTTCCACATGCGGGAACGGCTCCCAGTCCGGATCATGGAACTTCCTGTCAAATCCGGTGTGGAACAGGATCATATCCCCCGGCATCAGCCTGTCCTCATACTTTTTGATCTCTTCGAGGGTAATGAACTCCCCTGCCTTTTTTCCGGTGCAGTCCATCACAAATGCTTCCCCGACCAGGTTTTCGATGGGATACTCCGCGCAGTCCGGGCCGTCATATTTGTGATGGAACGGAACCTCAATATGTGTGCCTACGTGGGAATGCATATGCACTTCGCTTTCAATGTACCACACCCCTTCTGCATGTGCTCTCGCATTGCCGTTGGGATCCATCTCCACCACATCCTTAAATGAGGATTCGAATGGAAAATTCTCCTTTCCCGATTCAAGCACATGGTTCAGCTCCACAATGTCTTCTTTTTTGAATCTCATAGTTTTTCCTCCTATCTCTTTTTGTTAATTTCATATTACCACACCCAAAAATGAAATTCAAGCTATATTTTCATTTTTTATTTTTAAAAATGAAATTCATTTCATGATCATCTAAAACAGCTTTCCGAGAAGCTGTCAGGAAACGCACTTCTTCGTTCTTTTATGATCCCCAGAATTTCAAAAATCATTTATCTTCCTTCCCAAATATCTAAAAACCCCGTATTCTTAGGACTCTATCAGAAATTATATATTGATTTATATCCGGTTTTAGGGTAAAATAAATAGCAGGGATTTGTTATTTTTTTATCATAACGAAAGGATGTGAATTTGTTATGTCACGATTAGCCATGGATGCAAAAGAAACTGGTATCTCTCATCAATGCCTTATAAAATTTCAATTTATTTATAACAATCTGAAATCAGCAGAGCGGAAAGCTGCCGATTTTTGCCTGAAAAATCCGGAGATCATCACAAACTCGACGATCGGAGAAGCGGCCGCCCAGATCGGCTGCAGCGAGGCAACGCTGGTCCGTCTTGCCAGACATCTCGGATATAACGGATATCCTGAGCTCCGGAAAAATATCCTGCTCAAGGAATGCGACGATGTGACTGCTTTTGTCAATGTTTCCGCCGCAGACAGCGTGTATTCGATCGCCACAAATGTCTTTAATTCCTGTATGCTGTATTTACAGGATTCTCTGCAGGCGCTGGACGAAGAATGTCTGGAGGACGCCGCCGACCTGCTGATGAAAGCGGATCGATTTCTATTTGTGGCGACCGGGGACGCGCATTTTGCGGCAGCCTCCGGCGCCCAGAAGTTTACCCGGCTGGGCTACCCGACCTGCTCCAGCAGCGATTTTGACTCCCAGCTGCTTGCGCTCTCTCAGATGGATGAAAATGATGTGGTCATCTGCATTTCCCATTCCGGACGGACCCGGAATGTCTGCAGCCTGGCCAAATTTGCCCACGAGAAAGGCGTAAAGGTCATTTCGATCACAAATTTTCCGGTCTCTCCGCTCGCCAAAAGCTCTGACATCATTCTCTTAACCGCCTCTTTCGCTTATGATATGATGGACGAGATCATTGCAAAGCGGGTACCTGCGCTCTGTATTCTGGATGTCTTATACATATTCTTACTTGTAAAGCGTCAGGATTACAGCCGCCAGGCACTGGAACGTACAAAAGAATATCTCCGGTTCAACAAGTCTTAAAAAAACTGCTGTGATGCCGGACTTTTATGTTTCCTGTCAGTTGATTTTGTATCGAAAAGTCAACTTCCGTTCTCTTGTATATCCGCCCCTGCCTTTGGTAGAATATACTTCAGAGCTGCCGCTCCGTATCAAAACGCTTCGAAGCCATCGTTTTTTGCCGGACTGCGCCGTACAGGATCACACGCGCGCTGCTGCAGACAGGCACGATACAGTTCCCAAGGAGGTATCACAGCCATGAACCAGTTACATTTATCCGAAAATATCACCCGCCTGCGGCGGGAACGTAAAATCACCCAGGAGGAGCTTGCGGATTTTCTCGGCGTCACCAAGGCGGCGGTCTCCAAATGGGAAAACGGAGTTTCCCATAGTTAAAGATACCACGCCAAATATAACGACCCCACGCTTATCCCTACTCGTATAGTACGGCATTATCTTGATCGACACAAAATTTCTGTCAAATATATATTTTTAGTTGCAGATGATATTTGCTACACCGTCTCCAACTTGGTGGTGTCTTGATTGATAACTACATACGAGCCGCAGAGGACAAAAGTTCCTTTGCGGCTTTTATATTCAGCAACGTGTATTAAAGCATTTAAATATTATTCTGCTTGTGAGGAATAAAGGTAAAGAGCTATTTCCCAAAGGACAAAGCAAATGTTGTTCGAAAGCAAAAAGATATTGAATATTATCTCCAAGAACACGAATTTATTACTTTTAATTATGAAGGAGAAGTGGTATACTAGACGCAGAGTGTTTTTATTCGGTTTTCCAATAAAGCAAAGTGAAAAGGAGTAGGCCACTATGGACGTGTGTTATAACAAGCTGTTTAAGTTAATGATTGATAAGAGTATGAAGAAGACTGATTTAAAAAATATGGTTGGCCTCAGCCAAGGCACCCTTGCCAAGCTCTCAAAAAACGAAATGGTCTCGATGGACGTTATCGTAAGAATCTGCCGGACATTGGATTGCACGGTAGATGAAATTCTTGATATTGTTCCGAGTCCGGATAATGGGACAGCTGATGATATACAATCATAAGGGAAGGTAGGACAATGAAGAGAAAAGAATACAGTGCTGGTGCTGTAAAACTGTCCTTCTGGTTCATGGAATTCAAGCTGCCTTCCAGTATGTGCTGGAGAAGATCAATCGTGGGATGCGGATACAGGGTATGTACCGGCAGGACAGGTACGAGCTGCCAGTGGACAGTGTGCGGGAGATGATCGCAAATTCTGTGGCACACCGGTCATATCTGGAGCCGGGTAACATTCAAGTGGCGCTCTTTGATGACCGTTTGGAGGTCACTTCCCCCGGTATGCTGTTGAACGGCGTTTCCATCAAGAAGATGAAGGAAGGCTATTCCAAGCCCCGGAACCGTGCCATTGCCTCTGCCTTTGCCTACATGAAGATCATTGAAAAATGGGGCAGCGGCATTCCCCGGATCCTCCGTGAGTGCAACGAGTATGGCTTACCCGAACCTGCGTTTATTGATTTTGACGGGGATTTCCGAGTAAATATGTACCGGCAACTCCCGGAAAAAGATTGGTCTCATACCGATGATACCAAACGTGATACCAATGATACCATTTCCGAAAATGATACCAAAGTCCTGAACCTGATCCGGGAGAATCCGTCCATCACGCAGGCTGAGCTGAAAGAAAAATTGCAGGTGTCCATCGTCACCGTAAAGCGGTTGATGGCTGATTTACAAAAGCGAGGCCTGATTGAGCGGCAAGGCTCCAGCAGGAAGGGAAAATGGATCATTATCGGTCAGAAGGAGTAGCAGATGGCAGAGTTAAACCTAAAACAGATTATAGACCGGCTGAATGAAGAGTTCACCGGTGATACCCGCAAGCTGGTATTCTGGTATGATGACAAGGCGGATTTTGCAGAGGACATTGATTCTGTAGAGTTGACAAACGCCAAGATTTTGAAGCTGGAACCGGGCAATCAGTTTGCCACGAAGTATTTTTTGGAGCGTCAGGATAAGACCGCCAATTACCTGATCTATGCTCCATTGGAACACAGGATTTTGAAAAAGTACGGAAAAACAATGCATTCTATGTGGACAAATCTGATTTTATAAAAGAATGGTGGGAGAACCGTGATGATGTCACATTGGTCACACGTCCGCGGCGTTTTGGCAAAACACTGAACATCAGTATGCTAAAATACTTCTTTTCCAATCAGTATGAGGGACGAACGGATCTATTTGAAGGCCTTTCCATCTGGAAGGATCCCGCATATCACAGCCTGCAGGGGAGCTATCCGGTCATCTTCCTCAGCTTTGCAGATATAAAGGGAACCACATTTGAAGTAGCCAGAAGCAGCATCATCCAGAAATTAGTCAAGCTGTACAGCATCCATCCCTATATAAAATCAGATGCTATTTTAAGGGTGGAAGACTGGGAATATATAAAAACTGTCAAAACCGATATGACTGACGATGTAGCAGCAATCACTGTCAATTATCTGTCCGACTATTTGAATCGATATTTTGGAAAAAAGGTACTGATATTTTTAGACGAATATGATACCCCGCTGCAGGAAGCCTATATCCATGGCTACTGGAACGAATTAACCGCATTTATCCGCAGTCTTTTTAATGCCACGTTTAAGACAAATGATTCTCTGGAACGGGCACTTCTGACAGGCATTACCAGAGTCGGAAAAGAGTCCATTTTCTCGGATATCAATAATCTGGAAGTGGTGACAACGACTTCTGAAAAGTATGCCGCGGCATTTGGTTTTACACAGGAAGAAGTTTCCGCGGCGTTGGATACCTTTGAATTATCTGCAAATCTGGAAAAAGTGCAGTTCTGGTACGATGGTTTTCGGTTTGGAAGCCAAAGAGATATTTATAACCCCTGGTCCATCACCAAATATCTCGACAACCGGAAATTTGCCGCTTATTGGGCAAATACCACCTAATCTCCCGAAATTGTTATACATAGGTTTTAAGCTTATTCCCCAAATCCCTTATAAAATCGGTGTTTATCCAATGTTTTTCTTTACAAACATATATATAAATGGTATACTAAAAACAAGGAATTATACATATGTCGGAGGGAATCAGCATGGCATCTCTGGTCTATCTAAAACACAAAAATGGCACCACATACGTTTATGAAAACGTCTCATACTGGGATAAAAAGTCAAAAAAACCAAAATCAAAACGTAAGTGCATTGGACATCTTGACCCAGAAACCGGAACAGTGCAGCCAAATGGCATGCGTGGCGGCAATCAGAAAAATATTACGACCAAATCAGAAAAAGAGCCGCCCAAATGCTTCACTTACAGTTGTGGCGTATCCTCCCTTTTGGATAAGGTATGTGCAGATATCGGGCTCGGCCATATACTGAAAAGATCCTTTCTCAATGACTGGGATGCCATCCTGACATGCGCCTATTACCTTGTCAGCGAAGGGCAGGCGCTGTCCAGAGCTGAAAAATGGTCCCAGCAGGCAGTCACGCCTTATGGGACGGTGCTTGCCGACCAGCGGATCAGTGAACTGCTGATACGGATCACGCCGGAACTCGTCCAGGGCTTCTTTTCAGCATGGCTGGAACATAATAGCTGTGATAGGTATTACTGCATGGACATCACAAGCGTTTCCTCCTATAGTGAGATGAACGAATTTGTATCCTATGGGTACAACAGAGACAAAGAAAAACTCCCACAGGTCAATCTCCTGATGGTCAGCGGACATACAAGCCGTCTTCCTTTATTCTTCAGGGCTATGCCTGGGGGCATCCATGATGTCAGCACGATGGAGGAAAGCCTTAAAAGGTTTGACCTCGTTGACGCGAAACGGTTGCATATGGTCATGGATAAGGGGTTTTACAGCGAGGATAACGTGGATGCTATGTACAGAAGGCATATGCGGTTTCTGGTTGGCGTTCCGTTTACGACATCCCTTTCTTTGGATGCGGCAGAGCGCCACCGCAATGATGAAATGGTCTCTTACCGCCATTACTGTAATGTCCTTGGGGAAGAACTCTATGCGGACACAGAACTCATAAAGTGGAAAGGACATCGCTGCTACCTTCATGTTTATTTTGACAGTATCAGAGCCGCGCTGGATGAGAAAAGGTTCAGCCACCGGATTCTGATGGAATATGAGGAACTCTGCTCAGGGAGTACGGTAAAAGAGCATCAGAAAGACTACGAAAGATTTTTTACTGTCAAGGAGACTCCTAAGCGGGGCAGGAAGGTTGAATACAATCAGGAAGCAATAGATGCCTGCAGAAAGAACAGTGTCGGCTGGCTTGTGCTTGCGACAAATGATGTCAAAGACCCGGTGGAGGCACTTGAAATATACCGGATGAAGGATACAATAGAAAAGCATTTCGATGACCTGAAAAATGACCTTGATATGAAAAGGCTGCGTATCCATTCCTCAGCAGCAATGGACGGGCGGCTGTTTATCCAGTATATCGCCCTGATACTTTCTTCCCAGATTAAAAACATCATGAATGAGGCCGGATGGTTCAAGAGCCATAATATGCAGGAAGTGATAGATGAGATGAAATCCCTGCGGGTAGTTTCTGTTGAAGGGAAACGTAAGCCGATCTACACAACGACAACAGCTTTTCAGAGAGAGATTATTGAACTCTTTGGGCTAAACATCGGCTGACATATGTATAATTGATACGGGATTTTAGGCTTTAATCGTCATCGTTGTATCCTTTCAGAAGAACGGCCCAATATTGATTGAATCTTTTCGACTAATATAGCTTCGTTTTTCTTTTTTAATTCACATTCCCAAATCCGCAAAACTTTCCAGCCGCGCGATTCAAACATGGCCGTTACTTCTTTGTCGTGTTTCATATTGCGCTCGCGTTTCTTTTGCCAGTATTCTTGATTTTGCGCCGGACGCGTGTTCCGACAATCGTGACCGTGCCAAAAGCAACCGTCTACAAACACCGCAGTTTTTTCTTTTTGAAATACAAAGTCAGGATGACCTTTGACCGGATAATTTCGCTTCCAGCCGGTAATACCATTTTGTTTAAATATATCTATCAACCGCAGTTCTGTTGATTTGTTCTTTTTAGACTTAACTTTTCGCATGATTTCAGAGCGCTTTTCATCGTCAAAAATATCTGCCATGACAATTATCTCGCTTCAAATTCGATACGAAAGCTCAGATCGGTTTCCGTCTCAAGAACAATTTTGTTGTAGCAACCAATAATATCTGAAAGTGTAGAATTTCTCTTGCTCTCATCAAAAAGGCTATGCTCATACACATTGGCCGAAAGAAATTGCTGAATATCCCATACCTCAACGCGTCCGGCAAGTCCTGCATCCTCAGCAAGATTCAATGCTGTATGTACGCGTTCAAAAATCGTAATAATAACAGGATGGCAGTCTCCGCGCAGGTTTGCTTTGCATTTTTCAATCAGTAAAGCGCCAGGCATCGTGGTACAATGGATAATCGTATTGTCTATCACAAAGTCTCCGCTGCGTTCCCGAATTTTGCTTCTGGCGTTTCTTGGCCTGTTCGAATAATTCGTCTAAATTTGCTCCAATCGTTTTAGAAGTATCGGCGGTTAAAACAAACGGCTGATTTCTAAAATATTCCCTGACCTGACCTGCCCAAAATTCTTCAACGATTAAAAAGTTAACTGTTTCTTCTTCGTTCCAAACATTAAGAAAATCAACATATTTAATCATCAATCCCATACTTCCGCGACTGGTGCGCCCGCCCTCCGCAGATAACTGTTGAGTAATGCCATGTTCTTTTAAAATCTTTTTGAGATTACCGCCGCCCAGGCCAGCAACCTGTCCTTTGCCGCTTGTTTGAAACTTGTCTGGATTTAACGGAAATTCTTTATCCTGAATCAGCCGGGTAAATTGAACCACTAAGAACAACGGCCCTTTTGTATAGATATTGTTTTCATCTTGAAATCTTTTCAATCTTTCTTATGTACTAATCATTGTATACGGCCTCCGCAAGTTTTGTAAGAAATCTTTCCCCGATGAACTGAGCGACCGGCATTGCGACAGCGTCCCCCATCGCTTTATAGCCGTCGTTATAACTACCGGGAAGAATGAAACTATCCGGCGCGCCCATTAGCCTGGCAGCTTCGCGCACTGTCAATAAACGGGCATGGATTTCATCATTCCTTTTTACAACTAAATACTGCTTCCCCCCTCAGGCGTTCGTAAACAACCCGCTATGCCGTCAAAACGCAATTCTAATTGTTGCTCTCCATGACGTGTTCGACGATAACCCGTAGCGTAAACCGTATCATGCTCATTGAGCTTTGCTTGATGGCGTTCTGGGATAAGCCGCAACACAGTATCTTTATCAAATTCTGAGTTTTCATCAATAATATCTTTCAACGCACTGCGACGGCGAGGAGGGTTCTCCGCTTGCCACCAAATCCATCCGGGTAAAGTTCTTCCCAAATCGGAGGCAGCTTTATTATGTAGCCAGCAAGGAGAGCTTCCGGTCAGATATGCAGGAATTTCATAACCATGCTGCACGGCAATAGCAAAAACTCTCAGTCTTGACTGCGGAACAAAGTGAGAGGCATTTAAAACGATAGCGCCGCAATCATAGCCGCGTTCCACAAGCGCCATATGAAGAACCCGATAATTATTGCCGCCATTTGCGGAAAGTAAGCCGGTTACATTTTCTAAAGCTAATATACGGGGTTTTTCTTCCATTTCATCTAATACGCGCAACCATTCCCATACCAATCCGCTTCTGGATGCATGAATACCGCCCAAGGAACCGGCCAAAGACAAATCTTGACACGGAAAACTAGCCCAGGATAAATGAGCAAAAGGCAAATCTCTGCCATTAACATTTTGTATATCGTTAAGTTCAAAATGTTCGCATCCAAAATTGGCTTCATACACAGCCGCTTTCTGTTCGCTAATATCGTTAGCCCAAATTGGTGCAAACATACCTTTTAAACCGTATGCGACTAAACCGCTTCCTGCAAAAAACTCATGCATCGTCCAAGGCGCGGAGGACAAATCAATATTTTGTTTTTCAAACAGAGTGCGTTGTAACAATCTTTTTTCCTCCCGTCTTATTTGAAGTTCGCTTGCTTTTGGTAGGCTTTTTGGCGTTCTCAGGGATAATCCAAATGCGGCTCATACGCATAGCGCCGACAATTTTGTTTTCTTTGCAAAGAATTTGAACTTGACGCGGCGTTACGCCCCATTTTTCAGCAGCTTCTTAAACCGTTATATATTCATTCACTTGTGACACCTCGAACCTGTTTTTGATTTTGAAAACTGGTATAATTATATTCGTTTAAGCGAAATAAAGCAAGAGCTTTCAAGAAGATTTCTCAGACAATCTCAAAATAATATCGCTCTGTTGATACAGCCAATCCGTAAATTCTTTCGGGTTGGCTGTTCTTTCTTTCACAGCCTTTTTCCTCTGCAACGCTTCTTTCTTGAACGCTTCAAAAGCGGTCAGCATTTCTTCCAGCCGGTCAGCGGGGAAGCCCTCTGTTTTCTTCGCCTTATTGATCTTATTGCGCCAGTTCTGGCACTCATTTTTATAGAGCAAATCATAGTTATTTTTCCTTGCCCTCTCGTCAAACTCTCGCTTGTTTTGGAGCGCCTGCTTCTTCCGGCACTTGTCGCCGCACAGCCCATACCGCTGGCTTTTCGCAAGGAAGATACGCCCGCAGACTTTACATTTTCGGAAGCACAGCCCCCAATCGTTCAGCCGGTTCAGGTAATAGGTTATCAACGGATAAAGGGAAGCATAGGCGCTGACGCTCTCCGTCATGCGTTTATTGTCCGGTTTTATTGTCACAACGATGGAAATGGAACCGTATCAGGTCATCCAGTTTTATTGCGGCAGGGGGGAAAATGGAAAATTTCATCAAAGAAGGCAAAGGCGGTTTTGACTTCGCCTGCGTAAGCAGTTCCTCAAAGAAACACAAACCGTCTTCAGATCCATGGACTTGCATACAATTTATTCAACTGGTTTCGGCGTATAGCCCTTGCCGCCAGTATGAGAAAACAGCGTATAGGTACAATACGTTTAAAACTGCTTAAGATAGCCTGTGGTAAACTATCTGCTGGTTCATACTGTATTCCATAATTTGTGAGAGATTTCGGGGCAGTTCCTTCATATAAACCAAGAGTATACACCTGTTTTTGCGGATTTTCAGCCTGTTCTACTGCTGGTCGGTTGCTCTTTCGGTCGGAAAGGATTAAACTGTTGCCATAGCGCTGCATGTACCTTACGTTATAGCCGCTCTAGAATCTAAGAAAAAGCAGGTGGCAACATGTTTGAAATGGATAAGACGGCCTTCGGAAAATTCCTTACGGAGCAACGGAAGTCAAAAGGATATACACAAAAAATACTGGCAGAAAAGCTCTATGTATCAGACAAAGCGGTCAGCAAATGGGAACGCGGGCTGAGCATGCCTGATATTTCCCTGCTCATCCCCCTGTCGGCAATCCTGGAAGTCTCCGTCACGGAGCTGCTGGAAGGCCGGAAGCTGAACCGCCCTTCCGAAATGGATGCCGACCATGTCGAATTGTTGGTCAAAAAAGTACTGTCATTTTCGGAAGACACCCTGGCGTCAAAGAAGGATGGGAAAAAGCATGCCCTTCTTTTCGGAGGCAGTACGGCCGTTACAGTCCTGGAATTGCTGCTGGTATTCCGCTTCCTGCCATGGAACCATTGGAATATCGGCCTCGCAGTGAGCCTTCTCGGGGTGTTCGAGCTTCTCAGTCTGATCTTCGGAATTTACGCATGGTTTTTTATCAAAGAAACGCTGCCCGCATACTACGATGAATACGAGGTCCGCGGATACAATGACGGGATATTCCAGCTGTCCCTTCCCGGCATCCGTTTCAACAACCGCAACTGGCCCCATGTTGTAAAATGTCTGCGATCCTGGTCGGTCGCTTCCATGCTGATCGTCCCTCTGCCCTGCGCACTTCTGCTGCTTTTTGAGCATCCCATGGGGTATTTTTCTCTCCTGGCTGGCATGCTGCTCCTGATTGCGTATCTGGCCGGGCTGTTCGTGCCGCTGTATGCGACGGCGAAAAAATATGAATCATGCCGAAGGTTTTCACAAGATTAAACTTTTTAATCCGTACAACCGGAAAAGCAGGCAGGTCAAGATGCACCGGTTCCTAAGAAAAACCCCCGGCCCATACGCACAGGCCGGAGGTTTTCCATATCATCCCCATTCATCCACATAATTTCCCACTGCATCGTCAAGAGACAGCCCGGGAGACTTTTTTTCCGCTTCCTTTCCGGGCGCCCCTTCCTTCTGCTGTTCCTTTTGCTCAGCCTTCCGTTTCTGCTCCTCCAGACGCCGGATCTGTTCCTCTAATTTCCGAACCTTTTTCTGCTTCTCATCGGGAGGCAGGCTCTCATCCTCCTTCACCTTTTTCAGCTGCTCCTGCAGCTTCTGGATCTTCTGCTCAATCGACTGCGTATCCGCAGCAGGAGCCTGCTTCTGAATGCCGCCGGCCGAACCGATTCCTGAAATCGTCATATCTGTCCTCCTCCATTTCTCCAACAGGGAATGCCCATCGGGTATAGGAACAATTTAACGCTTCCTGCCGCATATTTCAATAGATTTGGTGTGAACTGTCATTGGAATGTATTGAAATGCGGAAAGTTTTCCATCTGTACGGTTGTTAATCTATAATCTCAGTTTTATTGCAATAAATTGCATAAAACTGAGATTTCGGATTGCAACCGTACAGGTGGAAAACTTTTTGTTGACTTTATAGCTGTCAACATATAATATAGTTTATAGAAGTAATTGAACTGCAGCTGCAATCTGTTTTTGAATACTCTCGACCTCCTCTATCCTGACCTGTCCGATCCTCTCCTGCTCCTTTTGAAAATCCACTTCCGCGCAAATGCTCTGCAGAAGCTCATAAACCGCCGGCGAGGCCCCCATGGATGCCTTCACCACGTCTTCCGGTTCAAATTGATCCAGGATCTCCTTTAGCCGGTGGCGGTCTGTTTTTACGATATCTTCAAACTCCTGTACTTCCGCCCCCTGGATCTGCGGCTCCAGGATCTCATTGATCGTCAGTCCATAGAATCGGGAAAGCTTCAGGAGCGTATCCAGATCCGGCAGTGCAGCCCCGTTTTCCCATTTCGAGACCGCCTGCCTGGATAAATGGAGCTCCCGCGCCAGATTTTCCTGGGTGAAACCATGTTTTCTGCGCAGAAACTGCAGATATTTCGATATAACGAATGTATTCATAACCGCCGCCCGTCCTTTCTTTTCCATATCTACAGACCATGATACTCCATAAGGATCCCTTTGAAAAGAATCTCATATTTGCAATAATGCAACTCACGTTCACGTCTCTCTGTTAAAATCTTTCCAGCTGCCGAACCGCACGGCCAGAAACATTCTCACTTCGTCAGCGTCACCCCATACCCCGCCAACATTTCCGCATACATCTCCAGCTCCGGCCCGCGTACTGCCACCTGGATCCCGCTTCCCCCGGAGCTTCCAAAGACATTTTGTCCAAAGGAAAGTCCGGTGCATTCCCGGATATCCAGCCTGTAGATGGAAGTTCCGTCAAATGCCTGATCCGCGATCCTTGTGACATATGGCGGAACCGCATAAATATCCATCCATGCGGCGGGAAATGCCAGAAGCACCGACATCGTACTGTCAAACAGGACGCCGCAGTCGCTGACGCATCCTGGATTTCCGCCCTCCACGTCGATCCATTCCAGAGATACCAGGCCGGAAAGCGCGCCTTCTTCGATCACAGCCGCCCCTGCCGGAATATAGAGCTCCAGAATACCTGCACCGCATCCGGCAAACGCACCTCTCCGGATCCCGGTACATTCTGCCGGAAGTGTCAGACATCCGTCTGATATCTCTGCATATTCCGGGAGAAAACCGCAGAGCATTCCCATTTCATCCAGAACAAAGCAGGAGACCGTACCCTGCTCTCCGTTTTCCCCGTTTCCGCTGTCAGGCACCGCGCCGCCGTTTTCGACTGATCCGGATGCCCCCTGTTCCGGCCCTTCTGCCCCCTCATTTCCAGGATTCTCCGGGTCGATCGGATCTACTTCTGTTCCCACATCCGACGGGTTCCCCGGTTTGATCGGATCTACTTCTGTTCCCACATCTGATGGATCCTTCGGATTGATCGGATCTACTTCTGTTCCGGCTCCCGATGGGTCCTGCGGCCTGATCGGATCCACTTCTGTTCCCACATCCGACGGGTCCTGCGGCCTGATCGGATCTGCTTCTGTTCCCACATCTGGTGGATTTCCCGGCCTGATCGGATCCACTTCTGTTCCCACATCCGACGGATCCTGTGGCCTGATCGGATCTGCTTCTGTTCCCACATCCGACGGATCCTCCGGCTTGAACATGTCTGCTTCCGCTCCGGCCTCCGGCAGATTATCCGGTTTGACCGGATCCGTTTCCGCTCCAGACAGATTCCCCGGTCCTATCCCGGATCGGTCCTGCCAGGTCTCCTGCCGGATGCTTGCTTCCGGTTCAACCCAATCTGCACTCCCTGCTCCGGATGCCGCGCCAGATCCTTCCGGCTGCAGTATCTCCCAGAGATTCCCCTCTGAAATATCCGGCAATATCAGACATTCTTCCGGTAATGCCTTTTCTGACAAAACCAGTTCGTTCTTTTCGCTGCCCTGCAAAAGCAGTGTTTTGAAAACCAACTTTTCTGCATCATACATTGCCGGATCTGTCCCTTCCCGGCTTCCTGTTCTCACTTTATTGCCGGCAGCCTCCAATTCCGTGATATTCCGCCAGTTCTGATTTTTTTCCTCTGTTCCATCAGAAACCGGGTTCAGGCACAATGCCAGTCCCATCAAAACGCACAAGCCTGCCGCCGGTTTCAATACATACTTTTCAGATCCGCTGCACTCTGACCTGATCGTCTCTTCCATTCATAGTTCACCTGTCCTTTCTTTTATACCTTAAAAAGCCACTGATCTTACGTCTATATTTTACATAATAAAAGGAAATACCACAATTCCCTGCAGCATTTATTTACAATTTATTTCCCAAAATATATGTGGCTGTGTGTATAAATAACCAACTTTTCCCGTATTTTTCCGTACATTATAACCATTCATTTCCATCTCGGTTCCATGCTATACTATGATTACAAAAAACGAAAACAACCGACTATAGAACGCCGGGCCGCAGCCGGAAAGGGCGTTGAGTGATCGTAACAGGAGGTCTATTATGTCTATTATTTTTAACGAGCAGACAAAAACATTTACTCTGCAGACAAAGCACACCACATACCAGATGAAGATCGGGAATCTGGATTATCTGCTGCACCTGTACTATGGGCCTGTCCTGCATGATGCGGACTTAAGCTATCAGATCATGCAGTATGACCGTGGATTTTCCGGAAATCCTTATGAATCAAGGGATGCCAGGACCTTTTCCCTGGATGCCCAGCCCCAGGAATTCAGTACACAGCAGCAGGGCGATTTCCGTACCGCAAGCATCGAGGTCGTCAACGCAGACGGCAGTTATTCCTTTAACGGAAAGGTGTCACGTTTCACGATCCGGGAAGAAAAATACCAGCTGGACACCCTGCCCTGTACATTTGCAAACGAGGATGAACAGGCGGACACGCTGGAAATCGTACTCTCCGATGACATCAGCGACGTGGAAGTCATTTTATTATACAGTGTATTTGAGGAAGCCGATATCATCACCCGTGCCGTAAAGGTATTCAACAAGGGAAAAGCCCCCATCCATTTAAAAAAGATCATGTCCGTTTGCCTGGACTTTTTAAACGGCCTGGATATGGATCTGGTCAGCCTGCCGGGACGGTACGGTCAGGAGCGTCAGGTGGAGCGCCAGCGGATGACCCACCACATCCACACCATCGGAAGCGTGCGGGGCTCCTCCAGCCACCAGCAGAATCCCTTTGTGATCCTGTGTGACAGAGAGGCCTCCGAGGACTATGGAAAATGCTATGGCTTCTCACTGGTGTACAGCGGCAATTTTCTCGCCGAAGCCGAGCTGGATCAGTATGACCAGCTCCGCCTTGTGATGGGGATCAACCCCAAGCAGTTTGTGTACGAGGTCAGACCGGGGGAGGCATTTGAAGGCCCGGAGGTTGTCATGGCTTTTACAGAAAAGGGCTTCACGGGGCTGACCCATTTGTACCATGATTTTTACCGCACCAACCTGTGCAGGAGCAAATTTGTTTCTGAAGTACAGCGCCCGGTCCTGATCAACAGCT
The DNA here is from genome assembly GCA_910575475.1 of Lachnospiraceae bacterium. GTDB lineage: Bacteria > Bacillota > Clostridia > Lachnospirales > Lachnospiraceae > Schaedlerella. Next base: position 31,966 of record CAJTGD010000044.1, read on the forward strand.
GGGAAGCCGCTTTCATGGATTTTGACGATGTAAAGCTGATAGAGATCGCAAAGGCGGCCAAAAATATGGGCGTGGATATGCTGGTCATGGACGACGGATGGTTTGGAAAGCGGGATGACGACAACAGCGGCCTGGGCGACTGGGTCGTCAATGAGGAAAAGATCAAAGGCGGCCTGCACAAGCTGGTGGAGCAGATCAACAGCCTGGGAATGAAATTCGGCATCTGGTTTGAGCCGGAAATGGTTTCCGAGGACAGCGACCTGTACCGCGCCCATCCTGAATGGGCTATGCAGATCCCCGGCCGGCACGCAGTCCGCAGCCGGAACCAGATGGCGCTGGATATGAGCCGTGAGGAGGTGCAGGATTATCTCATCCAGAGCATCAACGCCATTCTGGATGATGCTGATATCTACTATGTAAAATGGGACATCAACCGTTCCCTTGCCGACATCTGGTCCAATGTGCTGTCCGCGGACAGGCAGGGAGAAGTGTACCACCGCTATATCCTGGGGCTCTACCGGGTGATGAACGAGATCATCCTGACGCATCCGGATATCCTCTTTGAAGGCTGCAGCGGCGGCGGCGGACGGTATGACCCCGGCATGCTGCACTACTATCCGCAGTACTGGGTCAGCGACAACAACAATCCCATTGACCGCTTAAAGCTGCATTACGGGACCTCTTTTGTATACCCGGTCTCCACCATGGGAGCGCACATCTCTGACAGCGGGCGTTTTGTACCGCTTCGGACGAAAGCGGTGGTCGCCATGTGCGGAAGCTTTGGATATGAGCTGGATGCGTCAAAGCTGTCCCCGGAGGAGCTGGAGATCTGCCGGGAGCAGAGCGGACTCTTCCGGAAATATTATCCTATCATCTTCGGCGGAGATTATTACCGGCTGAGCAACCCCTTTAAAACTGGAAATATGACGGCATGGCAGCATGTAACGAAGGATAAAAAAGAATCGCTGCTGAGCGTGGTCGTGACGAACCTCACCTGCAACGGGCCTCAGGAATATGTAAAGGCAAAGGGGCTGGTTCCGGATGCCATGTACCGGATCAACGACGGGGAGCAGGTGCTTTCCGGCGCGGCGCTGATGCACGCGGGGCTTCCTATTGATCGGGAGGTTCCGGAATATAGTTCGTTCCAGTTTTATCTGAAACAGATATAGAGAAAAAGAGAGGCTGTCGGAAAATCCGCAATATATTATAGATATGCGGTCATTTTCCGACGGCCCCATCACAGCGAAGCGCAGTTCCTTAACTCAAAAAACAAATCAGATATGCCGTAACCACAATCATAACAGGAAGATATGCCAAGTCTTCCTTTTCTTCAATCCAGACACTCCGCTCTCCGGTCCTTTTTGCAATGAACCGGTAACACAGATACCCTGCGGCCGTCCCCAGGATATTTGTAAGCAGGTCGTTGATATCCGTAACCCGGTTTAAGGTGAACATCTGGCTGAACTCAATCACGGCAGAAAAACCAGCTCCCAGCAGAAGCATATTCCGAATATTCCGATACCTTCCACTGATTACAGGACACAGAAATCCAAACGGAATAAACAGAATAATATTCAGTACAAAGCTCAGAATCCCCACATCATAGAAAGGGATCAGATTGAATTTCGGATGAAAAAATGATTCTCCCAGACCAGACAGCCTGACAAATTCGCTCCGTGCCGGAATCCCTACAATCTGATTCAGCATCAGACACAAATAATAATACAATCCCATTGACGCAATCCATATTTTTATCGTAGGAAGCTGTTTTTTTCTGCCCAAAACAACGAACAGTACTCCTATGATCAAAAACCCCAAAAAACAGACCGGCTTCAAAAACAGAATATCTGTAATCGACTCAAATAACCCCATCTGTATCTCTATGCCCGACGCATTTCCCTGTGCTGCTCCCATCTCCGTTCCTCCTTCATCCACGATCAATTTACATAACAAACCGATTTCCTGTCGATATATCAACAGCATTTATTATATTTTGTCACCAATTTTCGTCAGAAAATTGATGACCTGCTTGCGCTTCAGCGCAAAACCTATTATAAGATGATCATACAGAAAGTTTTTTAACGGATAGCAGCAAATTTTCTTAACATTTTTTAAATATTTGCCACCTGTATGGTTGCAATCCATAATCTTCCGTCAGGTGATGTCAAAAAACTGCAGGGGCAGAATGGCTACCGTCTGCGCGTCGATGATTATAGGGTTATTTTTGACATGGATGGAAACATATTATATATAGAGCGCATAGGAAACCGTGGTCTAATCTATATTATGACATCTGTAAAGGAACGAATCATCGGCGCTGTCACTATCATGAACGATAGTGATGTCGAAAAGTTTTGGAATATTATTTTAAAAAATTTTGTCCCTTCCTGGGATAATATTGATGAAGTGGAACCAGATGAGTATGACTTGCAAATGCTGAAAGCTATTGAATCTGACCCTGAATGTCATCAATTCACTCCTGAAAGCGAAATTGATTGGGAACATATATAGATGAATACTGATAAGTGAAAGCCGCCCGTACCCGCTGCTTTAACCAAAAAAAACAATCAACAGTGTAGAGCGCAAGGAGCTTAATCAAAAGAAGGCTCAATGGATTGACCCTCTGCGCATGCAGAGGGTCTTATTATAGGAGTGTACCATGCGATTAGCTTCACATTTTGTCTACAGCCCATTCGCCTCCAGATTCTTCTTATAAGCTTCCAGCTCCGTATAGATCGCTTCTTTGAGCGGATTCCGCTTCGTCCGCCGGATGATCCGCACTTCGTACACCAGCACCCCGATGTTGAACGCAAGCGCCGCTACGCTTAGCAGCAGCTTGGGCAGGTCGGACTGGGTGGAGGTGATGGCAAAATACTCCTCCGCCGCAGAATAATCCACTGTCAGGGAAAACATGGCCCACAGCGCCAATGTCTGCGCCCTGTGCTGCAGCCACGCCCCCCGCCGGATCAAAAACTCCGCCGCCGTGCAGGAGACCAGAAGCAAAAATCCTGCATAGAAGGAACGGTTGGAAATGCAGTTGTAGCAGTAGGACAGATTCCAGAGGTCATAGGCAATGATCCAGAACCAGAGCTGGTCCGCCCACACCATATCCTGGGATTTTGTCTTTCCGATCTGAATGCCCAGCCATCCCGTGATGGTGATGATATTCAGGATGCCCGCAATGGCATTGATCACATTCCAGGGGCCGCCGATCATCTGCAGCCCTGCCTCGATCTGCCCGGTCTTGGGCAGACATTCCAGATCCGCGTACACCGCCTCCAGAATATTGACTGCCAGGATCAATGCCGGGTAGGTCAGCATGAATTTATTTTTCTGCAGCTTCGGGATATACCGCAGCAGCATGAATCCGATCACGCCGGCCAGCGCGGAATAGGTCTTGACCCAGGCGAACCAGGTGCCGCCCACATTTCCTCCCGCGGTCTTGGGCCAGATAAAAAAGGTGGCGATGACCGGGATGATGACATACATCCCGATCCCTGCCCATTTAAAACGCCGGGTCACCTCATTCAGCCCGATCAGAGCCGCAGTCAGCCCGAGAAATACCAACACACTTGTAAATGTATAACCTGTAAAAAAGAACATCAAAAGCCCCCCTTTATTCTAAGTCCTCTCATAGCCCCCCGCAATCCCGTTTTAGCTGAATCCGCGCCGGGCTATCGCGGCATTTTCAGAACCGCAGCTCCAGATCACTGATGGGATATGCCTTGCAGGAATGGATATATCCGAACAGCTCATCCGCATACCGCAGCAGCGCCCCCTGGGCGGTAAATACCTTCCCGGATACGAGCTGCACCCGGCACAGGCTGCATTCGCCGGAACGGCAGCATACATTGACCCGAAGGCCGCCGCGCTCCAGGGCAGTGAGCACGCTTTCCCCACTTTTCGCTTGGATGGTCTGATCTCCGACCTTGATCTGAAACCGTTCCTCTCCCGTCATTCCTTCCGGCCAGCCCGGTTCATTCCAGATATCCCGTCTTGTCCCGAATACCTCCCTGCGGATCGAACGTCCCGGGATCTGCAGCTCATCCAGCGCCTTACGGCAGAATTCCATCATCACCGCAGGACCGCACATATAATAGGTACAATCCAGAATCTCCGGCACATGCGCCCGGATCCGCTCCGCGTCGATGAAGCCGTGCTCCATTCCTTCCTTCTCCTCATCCGACAGGATCAGCGTATAATGAAAATTCGGATGCCCTTCGGCAAATGCGGCCAGCTCCCTGTGGTACATGGCCAGCTCCTCTGTGCGGCTCCCGTACAGCAGCGTCATATCCCGGTCCTCCCCGCTCTCCAACGCAGTCCGGATCATGCTGACAAAGGGCGTGATCCCGCTCCCGCCGCCCAAAAATACGGACCGCTTGGAATGAAAGACCGGATGATACCGAAACACCCCTGCCGGACCGTTTGCTTCCAGCCGGTCCCCGACCTTTAGCTGCTGCAGAAGATAGCCGGATACAAATCCGCCCTCCACCGCTGCCACGGTGATCTCATAATAGGCCCGCTGCTTTGCCGAGGAGGACAGGCTGTAGGGCCTGGAAGTGCGCACCCCGTCGATCTCGCAGAATACGTTGATATACTGCCCTGCCTCAAAGGGCGGCAGATATCCGGTGTCTGATACCAGCCGGATCCGCTTCGCGATGGGGCTGACCGGTTCGATCTCGCTGACCGTCAGGTGCAGGACAGAAGGATGGTACTGGTCCACCTTCCTCTGGACCGTCCCCCGCTCCAGAGAGATATCCTTTCCCGTCTTTTTCGCCATTTCCAGTTCCTTCAAGGTTTCCGGGCCGTTCTGCATGGTACTGATGATCATCTCTTTGATTGGTTTTCCACTCATCCTATCTGCCCTCCTTTAAAATAGACTGCGCGATCTTGTCCCCATATGCATAATTGGGGCCGAAGCCGCATGTATTGACCCAGCCGCCGGAAAAGGTCAGTCCGGGGATAAATTCATCCTGCGGGAAGAAGAATACACTGGATTTCAGATCCTGCTCATAGCCGTAGATCGCCCCGCCCGGATGGCCCAGATACCGCATATGGGTCAGCGGCGTGGCTACTTCCATTTCCTCGATGTGTCCCCGCAGCCCCGGGAAACGGGTCTCCAGACGTCTGACAATCTCATCCGCCGCCGCATACTTCGTCCGGTGGTACTCCTCGGGCGAGAGCTTTTCCCATGCTTCGCCGTATTTCAGAGTGCCCGCGGTGATAATGGACGTCCCCGGCGGCGAGACGCAGGGGTCGTCAATGGTATAGCAGGTAGCTACAATCGGGTCTGTCTTTGTATCGGTAAAATACGCATTCTTAAAGTCCTTGTTGGCATCCAGGCTGTCATAGATCAGATTGAAGGAATCGGTAAATCCAATCTCCTCCGGCGGACAGTCCAGGCCGATGAAGCAGGTCAGCGCGGAAATCCCTGTAGTATAGCTCTTAAAGTACTGCCGGCAGGCCTCCGGCACCTCCTCATCCTTCAGAAGCCCTGCATAGGTCACGGTGGGAGATACATTGGAAATAATCTTGCGGGCATGGTATTGATTGCCGTTTTCATCCTCCACGCCCACAGCCCGGCCATTTTTCATCAGGATCCGCTTCACGCCGCAGTTCAGGAACACGTCGCTCCCATGTCTGCGGATGGTATCCATCAGCGCCTGGCTCATGACCTGGCTGCCTCCCCGTACATAGTAGGGCATGTCTACCGTGTACAGATACATGCATCTGGCCAGGATGGAGAAGGGGAACCGCTCCGGCGGCATTCCCATAAAGCACCAGTAAGCCGACAGGCAGAGCTGCAGTTCCCTGCTTTTGAAAAATTCATCCAGCACGTCCTGGGTGCTCCGGACGCCGTACTTTGCCAGTACCTTGTAGATCTTCGGAAATCCCGTCTTAGTGATAAACTTCTTCAGCTCCGAGGGATTTGCCGGGCTTGCGGCGCTCTTTGCTAGGAAATCCGCAATTTCCTCGTTGAATTTCCAGACCATGTGGAAATAATGCCGGATGGCCTCCGCCTCCTCCGGAAATTCCCTGCATAGCAGATGGCAGGCCTTCTTCTTATCCGCCGGAAGCGCCACTCCCCGGCCTCCCGGCAGGTTGATCTTGTATAAGGTTTCGATGGGGATCCACTCAATGGCATCCTCGATCCCCCATTTGCGGAACAGCTGCCTGGTCGGGCCAGGCTTGTCCTTCGTGTTCATCCCGTTGAGCTGGTGCAGCGCCACTTCAAATTCGAACCGCCCCCTGCAAAATGAAGTGCCGCAGCCCCCGGGAATATTGTGCTTCTCAAATACCGCTGTCTTTTTGTGATTCACCGCCAGGGTCGCCGCGCTCGCCAGCCCCCCGTTCCCCGCGCCGATCACGATCACATCATAATTCGCCATATATTTTTTCCTTTCTTGTATATGTAACCAATTTGCATAGCAAATTGATTGCCTGCTCGTGCGCCATCGCGCAGCGATTCTCATGCGCACGATTCCTATTTTATCAAATGATTCCAAAATAGATTCCCACCGGAACCGCGATCAATACCAGATTCAGGATCATCAATACGATCTGCACCGGCGGAGCCTTTACCTTTTCGATAAATGCCGCCAGCTTTTCATTTTCCAGTTTCTTTTCAATATCGTCCTTGCAGTAGATCTGGAACACCCCGCCGCAGGTCAGGCTGTTGGCGCGGAATACCAGCCAGTAGCCGGGATTCATCGTCAGCAGGATACTGATGATCGGGGATGACAGGATCCCGATATGCAGATATCCGATGGACGGGCTGAACTCCCCGATCACAAACAGCCAGTTCCAGATCGTATAAGCGACCAGCCAGCAGACCGTGCCGATGACCACCACCTGATCGGACACGAACAGCGCATCCGTGCGCGGGCCTGCATTGGCCGTGTAGATCCCGGTAAACGGGCCTGCCGCCTCGGGGAACCATTTTCCGGCAAGGGTCAGCACGGAAAGGCTCAGTACCAGTCCGGTGACAAAATTGTAGGGCTGGTGGTTTTTCAGCAGATCCGTCAGCGTCGCTTCCATGCAGTTGATCACGAGGAAAACCAGCACGATCTTGACAAACAGCTCCCCGCTCATGATCCCGAAGATCGGAAGCAGGATCAGCGCCCGCATCAGCACCAGCGTGGACAGCTTCAACTTCTCAAACATGACCATTTTCAATTTCAGCAGCACCAGCACCGGCAGCAATACATTGACGATCACGTTGACCCAGAGCGGAAAATAAGACGCCAGCATCGATACGATGCAGATCAAAGCCGTCCAGATCAGGAAGGTCGGAAGCTGCCCGATCCTGTCAAAAAAACTCCAGAATGCATTTCTTTTTGTGTTACTCATCATCACCCCATCCTTTCTCTCTTGTGTTTGGTCTGACCACAACTCTTTTGATTACTATAACATCAAAATCAGGAAATAGCAACCAGAATTTTATGGATATATAACACAAAAATTTTATGAGGATTATTTCTTTTGTTGAAATTATACAAATATCGTGGTAATATACAGAAAGATGGTCTGACCAAATATGATATGATTGCTTTTATAAAGATGCGGGACAGATACGATACGCAGTACAGCGAATACCAAATAGCCGGATCCTTACAGGATCAAAAAAATCAGCAGGAGGTATATTCATGCCGTTTCAGAAGATTGTCATGCCGACGATGAAAGAATTGTTTGTACGCCAGATGGAGTCCATGATCCTGTCCGGAGAGCTTGCCGCCGGAGAGCAGCTTCCCAATGAGCGGGACCTGGCCGCCCAGATGAACATCAGCAGGACGGTGGTCAATTCGGGGATCCAGGAGCTTGCGAAGAACGGGTTTGTATGCATTGTTCCAAGAAAGGGAACCTTTGTCAATGATTTTCTGCGGCAGGGGAATCTGGGAACTCTGACTTCCATCTTCCACCACAGCGGCGGACAGTTTGATATGTCCATGCTGACCGCGTTGATGGAATACCGTTCCATCAATGAGCAGAAGTGCGCCCGGCTGGCGGCGGAACGCCATACGGCGGAAGATCTGAAGCGGATGTTTGAGCTGCTGGAGCAGATGGAAGCCTGCCGTGACCCGGAGGAATGCGCGGAGATCAGCACCCGGTTCCATCATGCCATTTTCCTCGCCACACAGAATCTGATCTATCCCCTGATGTACAATTCCTTTGAGGAAATGAGTATGGCAGTGACGCGGATCCTCTTCCGCCACCTCCCCCTTCCCCAGGTCTGCACCGCCATGCGCAACGTTGCGGAGGCCATCGCGGCACGGGATACGGATCAGGCGGAAAAACTGATGGCGGAACATACGGTACGGTGCAGCCAGATCCTGATGGAGCAGTATCCATTCGGACCGGTAGGAGCAGAACCGCTCAAACAGACAGAACAATGAAAAAAGAACCAGGATCGATCCAACAGGTCCTGGTTCTGCTGTTATCTGTTTTTATATAGAAAACCAATCTGTAAAACCGCCGTTCCTTATACAATGCTGTTTTAATGCAGCGTCTCATGAACCGTGATGATGTCCATGAGCATGGCGATGCCCGTTTCCATTGTACTCGTTTTCATCTTCGTTTTCCTTTTCGTTTTCCTGGCTGTCAGTGGTTTCGCTCTCCTGGCTATTCAGATTTTCTATGTCCTGGCGCCCCTTGTTTTCCCCCGGCTGGCTGTCCGTTTGTCCCGTATCCCGGCTGTTCAGATTTTCCACATTCTGACCATCGGTGCTCTCGTTCTCCAGGCCGTTCCTGTCTCTGCACCTCTGGCAGTGTTCCCCGCCTGTATGATGGAAATCTGCCGAATCCGTTTCTTCCTCCTCTCCCTGATATACCCGGATCAGAGCCTGGATCTCGCCCATACACATTCCGCTGATCTCATCCAGGGTAATGGATGGGTCCAATTCCTGCAGTACCAGAAATGCTTCGTATTTTCCAAGGGACACCCCGGCCTCACTGGCCGCCTGTCTGTCTGCCGCGGTTCCCCCATGGCAGCTGACATTCCCGCAGTGCTCCCCTGCACATTCCGCGGCGCGGCCCTGCATCCGGATGCTCCGCGCCTCATCCTCTGCCGCCACGGAAATGCTGACCTCGGCATTCTCCGCCAAATAACCGGACATCTCCCTGCTGGTGAGCAATTCGGTGAGCGCTTCATCATATTTCCTGTGCTTTAACTGCAGAGTTTCCGCTACGTGTTCTGCTTCCTGGTTATAGCAGATTACGGAAACCACCCGGTCCAGGCGGTTTACCTCCCATTCCATTGAAGGGTTGACATCGATGCTGATCGCCGCGACGGGAGTCATATAAACCCCATATCCTCCGATGCCCAGCAATACAAACAGCAGGCAGGCTGCCGCGGCAGCATACCGGACAAAGCCGGACTGTCTGCGGGCCGATGCGTGAAACAGATATGCTTTTGTCTTTTCCTTTAGTTCCCGGCCCGCAGAAACAGAATCAAATGCATCATAGATCTGGTTACTCAAATTCCTCACCTCCAAGCTGCTCCTTTAACATCGCCTTGGCACGGGCAAGAAGCGTATACACCGTGTTCACATTTTTTCCAAGAAGCCTGCCGATCTCCACCGCCGAATACTGTTCATAAAAATAAAGGTAGATCACGGTCTTGTATTTTGCAGGAAGGGAAAGGACGGCTTCCAGGACATCGCTGTGGTCCTCCGGAACATCTGCAATGAGGTCCTCGATCTCATCAAGAGGGACCGTATGGCTCCTGAAAAAGCTCTTCATAAAGTCCTTGCAGGCATTGAGCGTCACACGGATCAGCCATGCCTTCTCATGCTCCTCATTTTCAAACGCACCTGAATAAAGGACATACTTCAGAAACACGGTCTGAAATATGTCCTCTGTGTCAGAATTGCTTTTTAAATGCAGCATACAAATCCTGCGCACTGTATCTGCATACAGTTCAATTGCCCTCGCAGCCTCCTGTTCACTTCGCATAGCAACTCCCTCATCCGCCGGCAGTAATAAGATGTCCGCGGCATCCCCGGAGGGATCCGACGCGGCAGCACCCTCTGCACCCTGCAGCCGGCGCGTCCGCTGTCTATGGCTCCGCGGTTCTTGCAGTCCTGTACTGCCGATCAATAGCACCCGTGCCCATGGTGTCCGCCGCCGTGATGTCCGCCGCCGTAGCCGCCCTGGTAGCCATTGCCGCCCTGATAGCAATTACCGCCTGAATAATCATAGTTCGTCCCTGCATTGTTATATGTGTTGCCCACATAGCAATAGCTGTTCGGACAATCCGAATAACCGCACATATTGTCGTAACACAGCGGATGTCCGTACGGGCAGACCGGCTGATATACGGGCTGTGTATCCACTGCCGGCTCTGTAGGAGCCACATAGGTCTCGGCCGGCGCCGCTGTCTGTACAGTACTCTGGGCTGCAGCTGCTGCCGCTTCCTCTGCCTGTCTCTGAGCTTCCGCCGCCGCTGCCGCTGCTGCTGCTTCCTCCTCAGCCTTCTTCTGAGCCGCTTCCTCTTCCGCTTTTTTCTTCGCCGCCGCTTCCTCCTCGGCTTTCTTTTTCGCTGCGGCTTCCTCTTCCGCCTTTTTCTCTTCCTCCGCAGCTTCCGCCGCCTCGGTCTTCCTCTGTATGGATGCCAGCTCGGCCTTTAGCTCTGCCACTTCCTTTTCCGCTTTTGCCTTTTCCACGGCTTCCGTCTCCGCCGCCCTCTGCGCCTCGCCTGACGCAGATGCATATACCGTCACGCCGCCGATCACAAGGGCAGCCGCAATTACAAAGGAAACAATTGACTTTTTCATTTTCACATACCTCCATTACTTTTCAAACAGAAACCCCTTTATAAGTAATACGAACGAGCCTGGCAAATCCTTTCATAAAAAAAGAAAAAATAATTCACAAGCAGGCTGCCGATTCGGCATCTCACCTGCATTGCGATTCATTGCATACAAGGAGTCCGTCAAACCACACCCGCACCGTTAGAAAAATGTTCTGTACCGCATCAGCTGATGTTCCATCACTGCCCGAAGCCTTGCGTGTTTTATTTTTTTTATTTCCTGAAATATGGCTTCATAATCCAGCCGGATCCCCGTTCCATGCACCGTCCCTCCAGGAAACGGTATACCCGCTCCGGTGTCACCTCCCCGCCGTAAAAAGGATTTTCCGGAAATGTATTTTTATACTTTACGATCCGTACCTTTCTCCGCTGATCATAAAGCTCCACATCCGCCATCACGTCCTCTTTCCACAGGACTGTAAACTTATAATCGTCCATCTTCGCCTCCGTTTTCCGCATGAAGCATTTCACAACGAGATCCTTAGTTCCTGTTCACCGATATATTCCGAAGCCGCCTCGTTGGTTCCTGTTCCTATCATAACAGAAAAAGACGGTTTCATCAATCCTGCGATTCATGAAACAGCTCTGACGCTTAAATTTATGCTTACTTTCTTAGAGCACATCGGATTCCATTTTTTTCATATCCTATGATCCGTACCATCCGATTTAAGCCATAAAATCCCTGTACTCTGTTTCCGTACCTTTTTTCTTTATCGTCTACCTGAATCCGTGAAATTGGTTGTTTTATGAAGCCAATCCTAAATCTGATTGGCTTACTCTTGATAAATTGTCCTTCAAAGACAGTATTTTAATGAATGATGATTGATTTTGGCTCTAAATGACAGTTAGGAATACTGGAAAACCTTAAAAAATGGCATACTTTCCCCTTGGTTTTTCATATGGTTACCTGGTAGGACGATTTTACAATTGGAAATCTGCGAAAGCTGTATATACCTCCGCAAAAGCATGCCGCCATATATTACTTCGGCCAAGACCTATCAACAACTGACGGGCATGCTCTGTAACGTGGCTTGCCATCATGATCATGTTTCCGATTACCGTGCGCAGCCTCCTGCGTCTGACTTTATGTTTTGTCTCGGTTCCCTTCCTGCCGATGCTTTCCTGTCCGATCATTCGCAGGATGTTATAGGCCAGGATTGTCAGTTCCAGTACCAGTTCGTTGGTCTCAAATTTGCCGGATGGCAGCCGCTCCACATCCATATCCGTCTTGATCTCGCTGTGGAACTGTTCACATTCGCCGTGGGCATGATACAGGCCGATGACTTCGCGGTCCGTCATCCCAAGGTTTGTCCACCAGGTATTGACCTCTGTGTCGCCTTCCAAAAGGAATTGCCCATATTTATCAATGGTACGGTTTATGATCTCATAACCGGTACGCAGGGTGATGTTTTTTTCCTCACCATCCTCTGGTTTATACGAAACCGGTTTCCAGTCACTTCCAATATAAACGGTCTTTCCATCCCGGGGAGTTTCCACATCCTTACTGTGTTCCTGAGCCATCTTCAGCCAGTCCTCTTTGCTTTCCTTGCGGAGGTTGCGCTTTATGATGAAATGACAGCCCGCTTCCACCAGGATACCGATATTCTCTGCGGTATCGTTTCCTGAATCCAGGCGGACCAGAAGCGGCTCATAAGCAGGTTTTCCCATCGTGAGGAGCCCGATATAAGTGAGCAGGACATCGCCGTTCTTGATTTGGTGCTGTGAACGGTTTGGGGTTACATCCATACGGTTGCAGCGCTTTACAAAGTCGCATTTGCCGAGAATAGCACCGACAACTGCAAGGCCACTGGCTGGGATGATCCGCTCATTGGTAAACTCAATTTTTATCTTTTTCATGATGACTGCCTCCATAGTTTTCTTATGGAGTATTGTATCAGAAAACATCACCAAATGGGTGATATTATTTCATCTTAAAAAAATATCGGAAGGCCGCATAAACACAGCGATTATAGCATGGAATAATAATTAAACTTCACGGATTAAGGTTTATTTCAACATACCATATATACATTCCAGCAAAATGAAAGACAGAATGATATTGATTGGCCTGTAATACTTTTGATAAGCCCTCTGGATAAGCAGACCTACCCCAATCCATGTTGTTGTAGCAATGGTTCCTATCGTTGCAATTACAAGTTCAAAAAGAAAAAGTACGCCAAATGAAGTACTAAAATCTGTAATGTACCCGGTCAGAGCCGTAATGCCAAACAAATATATCTTCACGTTTACAAATTGCAAGAAAAATCCTTTTGTAAAAGAAGCAGATTTTTCCACACAATTTTCTTCCGGTCTACTGACTGCAATATGAAATGCAAGCCACAAAATATAGGCGGCCCCTATGTATTTCATAACCAATGTTAACAACTTAAATATTATTCTTCCTACTAACCACAATATCTTGTGTTTTTGATTTTTAATCGCAGATAAATATATTCCATCTTTTTAGTGGTATGGCATATTTTCCATACCGCTTTTTCTTTTCCTCAACGTAGGGTTCCATATCTTTTCTTGCTTAATATTGCACAAATATATTGCCATGTTTTTGGTAATATTTACCTATTGACAAATCGCGAAAATTTTGCGGCGAAGCTCCTTGATTATACACTTTTTGAGAGGAGATTCTTCTTATGAAATTAATGGAAATTGTCGCGTCTATCATCTGCAATACCCTTTCGGATCCTCAAGTACTTGAAAGGGCTCGTCTCAGAA
>CAJTGD010000045.1 GCA_910575475.1 Lachnospiraceae bacterium
CGAATTTTCTGCGCATCCTCTCCACTTATATAGGAAAATATTATCCCGAATTTTGTTTCTACTCGGCTTATATATTAAGGGGATTTTTCAAATATCGGGATAAGATACTTTTCGGTATAACCCTAATGCTTCTCCTTTCCCCACAGGCTACCGGATTCAGAAAAATAAAAAACGACGAACCCTTTCCTACATGGATTCACCGTTTTAAGCCTGACGTTGCACAAACATTACCCTATGTTTTTATATCTAAAATTCAAAAAGCAGTGAATCTTGTAGACTTACTGCTTTCATACATTTATGCAAAACAATGTTTTATTGTTAGCTCTATTCTTTATCAAAACGGAATTTCAATATACCGTCTATTAATCGTTCCCTTACATGGTTTTCTACATCTGTATTCACATAACCATCCATTTTTGAAAAATATCGGATATATCCACCATAATGTTCTAATACTGTTTCGATTGCTCCCGGATCACCATTGGCAGCTTTTACAATCGTTCCATACGAAATAAGATTCTTTCCCTTCATTCCTGTTTCCCCATTTCTCCTTTCAGCTGCTTCATTACCGTCTTCATTCTGCTCCAAACACTACTATGCGCCTGACCATAATACCCTGCAATTTCCTGGTAAGTGTAATGTTTAAAAAAATATAAGAATACAATTTCTTGTTTCTTCCTTTCCAACAAAGATAATGCCTTGGAAAGCCGCTCATTTTCTAAAATTACAGTATGTCCACAAAGCGACAGCGGATGTCTGGCTTCTATTCCATTCTCAAATCCCCCACAACTATATGCTGGTATCACTCCTGATTCTACTAAATACTCAAAAGATATTTCCCGCTTCCATCTTTTAGAAACTTTGCTCTTAGCTTCTGCTGACGCATGGCGAATGATGATCTTACATAAGGCATTAAACTCATGCTCAATGCGTTCTTGATATTGTTCAATGATATTTTCCACAACACATTCCTTCACTTCATCAAAATAATGCCGTCTAAATCTGATAAGAATATATTCACAAAACTGTTGCTGTCCGCTTCTAGTCTATCATGATATCCCCACATTTCGACACAATCGTCAGGCAATCATCTGAGCCTTTTACCTTTCTCTCAAAATATGCTTTCTCATCATTTTCCGATAACTTTCCTCCCAGTTTCTCGGACACTTCTATATCCATCTCTGAATTGGCATAAATTGAAAGCATATCCTGAGATGATGGATTCAGTTCCAAAGAAAAATCCCCATTCTCCGTTTGCATTTGGATATTTTGAGATAATTTCACATTCTCTGCCACAATATCTCCATTAACTAATATAATATTTCCGCCCTCTATTGTCATATCAAAGAGATCTAAATCTCCCTCATCCATGTGAATGTCTACTGGTTTTACATTGATTCCATGAAGTTCCATATCGCCTTCCCCCATATTTGTCATCAACTTAATTTCCGCATCAGAAGGAACATATAATGTTACAACACTGGTGTAGTCAGTTTTTTTCGTTTTCAAGTTATTGCTAATGCCATCAACAAATACTCCGCTATAATAAGTTGCCGGCTTAGCATTTTTCTCTTCCAGGATAAGAACTCCATCCTGTATATTGACTGTCAAAGGGGGTTCATCGTTTTTGCCACTAATATTGTATTCAAGATAAAAACCATTATCTTCTGATAAACGAACGATAAAATCTACATGGGTTAAATCTGCTCTCACTTCTTCTCCATCAAAATCCAACGGTAATTTCTCTTGTTTATATATCTCTGCATTCATTTCAGAAATGATCCCATCATCTTCTAAAATCTCCCTTGGTGCCTGATTAGCAGTGCCTTTTATAGTACACCCAGATATCAAAACAATTGTCAGATAAAAAGCCATTCCTGCCAATAATCTCTTTGATGTTCTCTTCATTACAATCCCTTTCCTTTCACCTTTTCCACTCAATTACCGATTTATATCATCAAAGTAATGTTATCTCAATCTGATACAGATATATTCATATTATTTTTTGAAATTATGCTTTTTGAGCATCCAGAATTGCTCCGAGATATTCTTCCCTGCTCCTTGCTCCCCGATATATCTCATAAGATATTTTCCCATTTTCCAAAAACAAGATACGGTTACAATAGCTTGCAGAAAATGAATCATGTGTAACCATCAAAATAGTTGTCTTAAATTTCTTATTGATTTCTAAAAGCAATTCCATTAAATTTTCTGAATTCTGTGGATCAAGGGCGCCTGTCGGTTCATCCGCTAAAATCAATTTAGGATTATTTACGAGCGCTCTGGCACAGGCACATCTCTGCTGCTGTCCGCCGGATACTTGATATGGATATTTGTTTCCAACTTCCTTGATTCCCAATATATTTATGATTTCTTCCGTTCGTTTTATGATGTCGTTACTTTTTTCTTCATTAAGGATCAGCGGCATATAAATATTTTCCTGCAATGTCATAGTATCTAAAAGATTGAAGTTCTGGAAAATGAAACCTAAATTTTCCTTCCTGAATTCACTTCTAACGTCCTCGCTCATTTTTGTAATATCTTTTCCCTCAAAATATATGTGTCCTGCCGTAGCTGTGTCAATGGTGGCAAGCACATTCAACAAAGATGTTTTACCAGAACCGGATTCCCCCATAATCCCAATAAATTCCCCTTTTGATATTTCAAAGCTGACTCTTTCTACCGCTTTTGTAATGATTCCTGAACTCCCATAATATTTCTCAACATCTTCCACCTTGATATATGTTTCCATCCTATATATTTCCTTCCTTTCGATGATGAATATTTCTCCTAAAAAATATATCTGTAAGTATAAAGTAAATCATGTACAGCATTAAAATCCATAAGAACGACAAGAACACATATTTTACCCATACCGCACGAAGTCCCGTAGCCAGAATAAAACCTTTGCTTGCATGGTTCGCAATCAGACATCCGGGAATAAGCGCCATACAAAGCGGAATCAGATAATTAACTGCCAACTGTTCATGTATCACCGTATCAATTTTTGTTTGATTCATTCCCAGTTTTTCTAAAAGCAGGTAACGGCGTCTGTTTGATTCCGAAGTGCTGATCAGATGGGATGCAAGGAAAGAAATTGCCACGCATAAAAACACGATACTTACATAGGCAAACGCAAATATAAATGGCACAAGCGTTGCTTTCAATTCTGTTTCCACCTGCTTTTTCAGCAAAATCGGACTGACATATAAAATACTGTGGTTACTGCCCCAATAAAGCCCGTCATTTCCACTGGACGCATCATCTAATTTATCAAACACTGTTCCTGCAGCCTGTTTCTTTATAGATGCCGCAAATACAGAGTAATATGGTGTCATATGATTTGCCGCATCATCCGGGATTACCAAAACATAGTCAGCTCCATTATGTCCATTCTGTTCAAAATCTACAGTACTGATTTCTTTGCAGTGCAATTCTTTTGTATCACATAGCAGCGTCCTGCTTCGGATTTCATTAGTAAGTTCAGGTTCTAACCTTCTTTTAATCTGTAAAATATACTCATCTGCCCGGAGTTCAACAGGCTTCTGGCCAAGCATTTTCCGAAGTATGTTATAATCGCTCACTTTCATATAAGTATCATATGCATAGTAGACATCATATCCCTCTTCATCAGCGTCCAGCTTTTCTGCATCAAATGCACCTTCTTCACTGATAAATCGATCTCCAAAATACATCAGATGTGTATAAAGCCATTCATTCATCATACTGACGCCATTTTGATATATCACATATTCATGGGATTCCTGTATTCCAGTTTCACTTTCTAATATATCTTTTTCACGCTGGAATTCAGGTTTGGGGGCTTGATGATATATCATGACATCAAACGGATATTCCGAATCAATCTGGTGGTTCTGATAATCGGTATACATCATGGCAACTGTGCTTCCTGAAATAGAAACAACTAAAAGGGACATAACAAATATGATTATTTTCCGCATAGAATATAGTTCAGATTCTATTGCCCTGCATAAAAATAGCCGGTTTCCTTTCAAAAGCCATTTTTTAGTTCTTTTCCTTTGCTTCTTCTTTCCAGATATTTTTTCATCGGCTTCATTTATCCTCTCCATTTCATTTAACTGACGGATATTCATTTTGGAAAATTGTTTTCTCACCTTAAGCAATGCGGCTAAATAACAAAATAAATATAAAGTTGCTGTCAAACACACCGTTACAAGCTGAAAATCCATTTTAAGCACATATTCCGTCCGGAACATATGGAAAAAAATTACCATCAAAAACTGTTTCAGCAATTCCCCTGCCAGGATTCCAGGTATATATGCCATTCCAGCCATAAATACCGTTTCTTTTCGGAAAATCTGAAATACCTCTGTTCCTTTCATGCCAAACAGCATATACAGCCCGAATTCCCTGCTGCGGATTTTCAGCGATTGCCGCATCATATATTGGATCAGCCACGCCGTAATCATAACAATCAGTACAGATGCTATTCCTAAAAACACCGCCAGAACCGATGCCGTTTCGCAGGCTCTCCTGACATCTTCTGAAAAAAACAGAGAATTAAACGCAAACATTAGCGCTGCAATCAATATCATTGTAAAAAAATATACTGGCTCTCTTATAATCGCAGTCTTTACATTTCTCCTGGCCAACTGATTTTTGCTTAACATTTTTATCCTTCCTTTATGTCTCTTCCTGATGCAGTCAGTATAACACTGCTCCCTACAGATTACCTATTGATTTTCATTACCTGAATCTTACAATTTTGTCATATATCCGGAAATATGCTGTTCTCCATTTGAAAAGGCAAACTCCCCACATCCATTTGTGATGAATTTGCCTTTTAGAATCAGACGTTTTGTTTTGCCGGAAGCGATAGATAAACAGAAGTATATTCTTTGAACAAAGATTCTGCCCATACTTCCATATCCAGCTTTTGACATAATTTTTTTACCAGATATAAGCCTATTCCCGTAGAACGCTCGTTTTCCCTTCCATTGCTCCCGGTAAACCCCTTCTCAAAAATCCTCGGTAATTCCTCTTCCTTTATCCCTGTCCCATTATCCCATATTTTCAGTATAACTTTTTTGCTCTTTTTTTCAGATGACAGGATAATCTTTGCATCCTCCTTGCGCCGGTATTTTACGGAGTTTAAAAGAATCTGACTTATAAGAAAGATAAGCCACTTTTCGTCCCCATAAATATAAATATCATCCTCGCACTTAAAATCTATTCCGACACAGCTATTCATAATTATAGTACGGTTTCTGTTAATTGCCCTGACTAAGATACGGTGTAAATTCAGCTTCTGAATCAAATAATCTTTATATACCTGTTCTGAACGAGCATAATATAGCGCACGTTCTACGTCATTTTCAATTTTTCCCAATTCTATGTTCAACCCCTTTTTCAAGACGGGATTATCTCCAGCCCTGTTTTCTATCATAAGCTGCATTGAGGTAATCGGCGCTTTTACTTCATGTATCCATTCTTCAATATATTCCTCATACTCCCTTTCTTCATCCTCTATCTTATGAATCTGCTCTATAGCTGAACTTCCCACCAGCCTTAATAATTCCTGATACAATTTGTCCTCGGCACGATAAGAAACGGGCAGAAGCTCAGCGATCAGCCAAGGATGCTCCATACCTTCTACCCGCTCCCGGATTGTTTTGAAATATTCTTTTCTTCTGTACCACTCTATCAGATTCTTTATGAATAGTATGCTGATAATTGTTAAATCAATCAAAAAAATAGAAGCAAAAGTATTACCTACGATATATAAAAATTCAGATAAAATAAATAAAACTACCAGTGTCCCTAATAACCTTGTTACTCTATCCTTACAGTAATCTTTCAGTTTCATACCGTCCCCTCTCTTGCTTTTAACTGATAGCCCATTCCCCTTTTTGTCTGTATCAGATCCTGTACTCCGATATCTTCTAACTTCTGGCGGATTCTTCTGATGTTGACACTCAATGTATTATCATCTACAAAGCTTTCATTATCCCACAAATTATTCATTAAATCTTCTCTTGACATTATTTCATCTTTATGCATAAAAAAATAGGACAGTATATGCATTTCATTTTTGGAAAGTTCAACTTCCTTTTTTTCACACCGCACTGTACCATTAAGCAGATTCAGCTCTATTCCTCCAAAGACAAGCACTTTATTCTGTGATTTTCCAGAAACTCTCCGCAATATTGCGGCTATGTGTGCCAGTAATACTGCAGGACGGTAAGGTTTCTCTATAAAATCGTCGCCACCCGTCATCATACATTCTAATTCTGCGGAAGAGGAACTTTGTGAAGTAATAAAAATAATAGGGACATCCGATATCATCCGTATTTTAGAACACAGAGTAATTCCATCGGCTCCCGGCAGAGCAACATCAAGAAGAAGCAAATCCGGCTGCAGTTTCTGCACATATTCTGGAATGTTAGCAAAATCCTCCGCAACATCTGCACGATATCCGGCATTTTCCAACAATAACTTAAGTTCTCTTTGAACAGATAGATCATCATCTATGATTACAATATAATACATGAAGCATCTCTCCTGACCTTTCATATCTGCTTACCAATTTTTCATTCTTGCGTTTTATTATAGCAAACTGAGTTTTTTATGCAATACTTTCCAAATATGTTAAAAGAGCAATCCATTCATTTATGGTTGCTCTTTTTAGCGTATTTCTCCCTGGATTTGTTTATGTACCTCTAAATCTGGTGCTATCTCTATACTTGTGACAGTCTCGCCAAAAGCTGCCGCCCAGGAATCAAAATGCCCCAGGCCCATCCTCTGTATGGTGTCATACTGCAGATAGCGCATGATCGTATATAGCTCTACCATGCTATTCGATACGGGAGTCCCGGTTGCAAAAGTGACGCCCTTCCCTCCGGTAATCTCGTCCAGGTACTGGCACTTCATGAACATATCGGAGCTTTTCTGTGCGTCCGTCTGGGAAATCCCGGCAACATTGCGCATCTTTGTGTATAAAAACATATTTTTATAGTTGTGGCTCTCATCTACGAACAGCCGATCCACGCCTAACTGCTCGAACGTCACAACATCATCCTTCCGGCTCTGGTCATTCAGCTTTGCAAGCCTTGTTTCCAGTGTTTTCCTCGTCTTTTCCATCTGTTTAATGGTGTAGCGTGTGCCATCTTCCGCCGCAAGCTCTTCAATGGCTGACGTGATGTCGTTCATCTGCCGCTCTATGGCTGCAATCTGCCGTTCCCTGGAAAGGGGAATGCGCTCAAACTGGCTGTGCCCGATAATGATGGCGTCATAATCCCCGGTTGCGATACGGGAGCAGAACTTCTTCCGGTTGGCAGGCTCAAAATCCTTCTTCGTTGCGACTAAGACATTTGCGCCCGGATACAGGCGCAGGAAATCGCTGCCCCACTGTTCGGTCAGATGGTTCGGCACGACATAGAGGTTCTTCTGTGCCAGCCCAAGCCTCCGGCTCTCCATCCCGGCCGCAATCATCTGGAAGGTCTTGCCGGCCCCCACACAATGCGCAAGCAGCGTGTTGTTTCCATATAATATATGCGCCACCGCATTTTTCTGGTGTGGCATCAGGGTAATTTCTGGCGTCATGCCTGCAAACTGGATATGGCTCCCATCATATTCACGGGGACGGATGCTGTTAAATAAATCGTTATATTTCCTGCACAAATCCTCCCTGCGGTCAATGTCCCGGAAGATCCACTCCTTGAAGGCTTCCTTTATCATCTCCTGCTTTTGTTGTGCGATCATGGTTTCTTTTTTGTTCAGGACACGCTTTTCCTTGCCGTCCTCCACAACCGTATCAAAGATTTTTGTGTCTTTGAGATTCAGCGCATCTTCTAACAGACGGTAGCCGCTTGCCCTTGGTGTCCCGTAAGTGGCTGTGACAAGGGAATTTCCACGGGAATCCGCACCTTTCCCGGAAATGTTCCACTGGCCGTTGACTTTCGCATACTTCACGTCAATCTGGTTCCCCAATAAATGGCCCGGCGTATGGAACAGCTCCCCCATGAACTCTGTGATATAAGCCGGGTCTACCCAGGTTGCCCCAAGACGCACCTCAATCTCCGATGCCTCCAGGTCTTTCGGCTGCACACGCTCCAATGCCTGCACATTGATCCCGTATTCCGGATTATTTTCTGCAAATTGTTTTGCGACCGTAAGTTTCTCCCGGACATTGCCGGATAAATACTCATCCGAAGATTCCCACTGGTCTGTCAAAGGATTTTTAAAGATCACCCCCGCCAGTTCCTCCGTAACTTCGGATTCTGCCCTGCCGGATAACTCTGCCATAAACGGCACGTCCACCTTTGCCCGCTCCCCGATGGAAACGGCCAGGGCTTCACTGGCGGTATCCACGCTTGTCACCGGCACAGCCTTTCGGATGGTACGTTTCGTAAAAATATCCGCCTTCCGTTTCAGCTTCCCTTCCTCGTCCACCAATTCCAACGACGATAACAGGCAATAGCTGCTGTCCTGGGAAAATGCCCTCCGGTTGGCATTGCTGCTGATCAGTCCATACTGTGCGGTAAAACGGTCATACTGCGTGTTCAATTCCTTCTGCAGCACGGCAACTTCCGCATCGCTGCCGTCCTCCATCTGGCACTGCAGAAGTGTCTGCGTCAAATTCCGCAGTTCAATCATCCCCAGCACACGCTCTGTTGTTAAAGCGGGAAGCTCCATCAAATTCATAACGGAATTTTCCCGGTAATACACTTTCCCATCCACATTTGCAAAACTGAAATTCTTGATGGAAGGGTCTGCCGGGATGGATGATGCCGTTTCCTCTAGTTCTGAATCTTCCAGCTCCATTTCCGTAATCGTCCCCTGGATGTGCTTCACCGCTTCTTTCAGCTGCTCCGAAAGGACTGCTCCCTCTATCGGCTTCACCGTGGTTTCCTGCTTGCCATACTGTGTACTTTCCGTGGTAAACTCCCCAAGCACCATCTCAGGGTGGTTTGCAAAATAGGAATTGACCGTATGGCCTTCTGGAGTTGTGCCAAGTTCCACCCAATCCGGCTGCTCCAAAGACGCCCGGTCACGCTTCTGAAAAAACAGAATATCCGCAACAACGCCCGTCCCGGCATTTCTTTGGAACGCATTATTGGGGAGACGGATCGCCCCAATCAGGTCTGCACGGTTGGCGATGTACTGGCGCACGGATGCGCTTTGCTTATCCATCGTGCCGCTTGACGTCACCACCGCCACCACACCGCCTGGACGCACCAGGTCTAAGGATTTTGCGATGAAATAATCATGTATCATAAAGTTATGGCGGTCATACCTGCGGTCTGCCACCTTATAAGCGCCGAACGGCACATTGCCGATTACGCAGTCAAAGAAGCTGTCAGGGTATGCAGCGGTTTCAAACCCCTGCACGGAGATATTATTTTTCTGGTAAAGCTGTTTCGCTATCTTCCCGGAAATGCTGTCAAGCTCCACGCCGTACATATTCAGCCCGTCCATAGGCTCCGGCACTAATCCCATAAAATTTCCGATTCCGCAGGACGGCTCCAGCACATTCCCCCGCTGTAACCCCATGTTTCCCAGGGCTTCATACATCGCTTTAATTACCGTAGGGGAAGTATAGAACGCATTTAAGGTAGATGCCCTTGCCTCCCGGTATTCCTCCGGCGTCAGCGCCGCTTTCAGTTCCGCATATTCTGCCGCCCACGCTTCATTCTTATCGTCAAACGCCGCCGGGATGCCGCCCCATCCGACGAAATGTGATAAGGTTTCCTGTTCCTCCGGCGTGGCAAGGCGGTTTTCATACTCCAATGCTTTCAGGATGAGGATTGCGTCCATGTTGGCACGGAACTTCTGCTTTGGGCCTCCTGCGCCCAGGTCATCGTCGGTGATATGAAAATTTATCTTCTCCCGGCGTTCCAGCCCCGGTGACGGTTCTCCTGTCCCGTTATCCCTTCTGGACTGCCCGGAAGCCTGCCGGGTACTGCCGTTTCCGATCCCTCCAGCTCCCTCTATCCCATCTGCGGCAACAGGCTCTAAGGGGAGCCTGCGGTCTTTGCGGATATGGTTGATTTCCTCCAGATTCATCACGTGGCTTGTCAATGGATTGATCTCATTCCCAAATGCAGCCTGTTCATTGGCTGCCATCCGCTCCATCACGTCAGCAATCAGCTGCATCTGCTCCGGAGGGAACTCCGGGTTCAGCATAGGCACAAGGTTCAAACCTTTTTCAGCAGCTTCATAGATAACATCCACCTGCTCCGGTGAAAAATCATCCAGATATACGTCTGCTTCCTCCATTGCAAGGAACAGCCTGTTTTCAATCAGACCGTATTCCTCAGTGTCCGGTTCCTCCTGCAATTCTTCCAGATTAGGAGCCGCTGCGCCCGTCTGAGGCAGCTCCGCTTCTTCTTCCTGCGTCTCCTGCTGTATAAAAGGGATAAATTCCCCCACATACTCAAACAGCTCATGCTCCCCTGGGAGATAGTTCTTCCCCGTTTCCACGCACCGGAAAACATCTGCGGTTTTGTCTGTGCTTGCTTCATAAAAGCTGCTGTGCGAATACGGATGCTGCCCATCTTCATAATCAGATATGCCAAGTTCGTTATGCGATCTGGTATTCAGGATAATGTCCTGTGCGTTGAAGTTTTCCTGCAGTTTCCCAACAGCTTCAAAATGGAATCCCCCATACTCAAATATGCCGGGTTCTCTTTGCATAAGATCCGGTTCTGCGGATTTTGCGGAATCTGCGGTTTCTGCTTCTGCCGCCGTTTCCGCTTCCCGCATATTTTCCTTTGCTCCTTCTGGAAATGCCGCAATCTCCTGTAACTCTGCATCCACCGCCATGCCTTTTGCCCACTCCGGCGCATCCGGGTCATTTTCATGCAAGGCAATGGCGTCCCGGCTGTCCACAAGGTAATCCTGGTACGTCCTCTGGAAAATATCTTCCGCCATCCAGTCCCGGAAGTTATCCCAGTTCCCATAGGCTTCTGCCATAACGGGGGCGTTTTCCCTGTTGCGCACCATTAAATTGTCCAATTCTTCCTGGACAATATCATACGCCATATCTTCATCTACGTCCCTGGAACGGATGACATCATAGACTGCGCTGCTTTTAATGGCGGCAAGCGCAGTATACAGACATTCTTTGTAAATAGCCCGGCTGTCCCTCCCTAATGCATTTCCGCCAATCAGCAGATGCCGGTTCAGTTCCGGGCAGACATCTAATCTCCCATCATACGAATCAAGAAAGATTATACTTTCTTGATGGTCTGGATGTTCCATATCCTTTACCGATATGTGCTGATTCTTAATTTCTGTAATACGGTGTAACTTATCCGTATCCAGATATATAAAGTTCCCTACTGCGTAAGTGTACTTCCCGGTTTCGCCGGAGCCGCTGCTATCTTCTATCGGTTCCGCACTTTTAATTTCTGATTCTTCGTTTTTTTGCGGTTCTTTTGTTTCTTCCTGCTTTCCTGGCGTCTTTTCTGGGGCCATGAAATCAAAGAGGGATAACTGTCCTCCATTTTCAATCTGTACTTCTTCTCTTTTCCTTTCCGGGAAAATCGTATATGTCCCTTCCACATATCCGTGAAGATCAGTAAGGATTTGTACCTTTTTCTCATAATCTTCAAAATCTAATGGCAATTCCGCTATTGCTTCATCCATATGCCGCAATAAGCCTTCCTGCCCTTCTGGATTGTTCAGAAGACTCACCACATCGTCCCGGTGGGTAAACATATCCGGATTTCCCGCCCAGGGACGTATCATATGGTCTGGAAGATGGTGATAGAAATTGACAACACGCCCCGCCATCCTTTCCCGTTCATAAACAGGCATACGGGAATAATCGGACGGTTTCAGGTAATTGCCGTTTTCAATCAAAGCCACTACCCGTTTTGCCACTTTCGGCCATCTCAATAAGATTTCCACATCCGGCTCACTGTATGAGCCTCTCGCCAGCTTCAACCCCTTCCCGCTGTAATCCGCATGGGAATTGTCAGCGCCGGACAGCGCATGGCTCCGTCCGCCTATCCCATAGCTTTCCTTAATAAAATCCGTTTTTTCCTTATCAGTCTTATCCTGTATAAAAAATGCGTAAGTGGAAAGCCGCCTGTCCGAATATGCGCCCCCTCCCTGCAGAAAAGCGTCAATCTCATCCTCTGTGATGAAAACCGGGTGTTCTTCCCATGCAAACCCTTCTCTTGCCTGGTAAGGTACAGCCTCCTTTGCAAACTTCTGGAACTGTGCAAGAATCCGTGTAGGATTATATAATTGGAATCGCATAATCCCATGATTTTCTTCATACGCCTCTGCAAGGCCTTCCAGGCGTTCTATCAGGTCAGAGAGATATTCCGGCTGTGCGATCAGCTCTGACAGCCGTTCCACTTTATCAGGGAATCCGCCATAGAATACCTCCACATCTTCAAATACAAGCTCCGCAACGCCCTCTGCCATATCCTGATACATATAGGCAAGTGAGTTGGCGTGTTCCTTCAAAGCGTTATCCCTTGCGGCATCCAATACCACCTGCGGCGCATACTCCCCCTGTTTTAAAAGCTGGTGGATACGTCCGCACACATCTTCCCAGGATAAAAATACCTTATCCAGAATCCGGTCTGTCACCGTATGTCCTACGGCAATCTGCATCCCCAGCTCATCATACCAGACAGAATATTCCTTGCCGTCTATGATAAGCCCGATGCCGCCTTTGCCATACTCCCTCCGGACAAATTCCGTATATTCCTCCGGCATCTGGTCTATCATAAAATTATAGATGATCCGGAGCTGGCTCCCATTCCGGTTGCCGCCGCTGCGCAGGACTTCATCTATCACCTCTGGAGAAATCGCAACCTCCCCGGCATAGAGTGCCTGCATCCGTCCCTCAATCTCCCTCTTCTGCTGTTCCACAGTCGGAAAATCGGGCAAAGATAAAGCAGAGGCTTCTTTCTCCTCTGCTTCACTCAAATCCTGTTCTGTTGTTTCCTCATTTAGCTGTATACCAATTCCTTCAAGATGCTCTCTTCCGCCATTGCCGTCAGTCCATTCATGTGCGCCGCCCACGCCATCTGGTCTTTCTCCTTGTCCGGGGCCGGGTATTTCAGAAGCAGCCCTTTCATCAGGACTTCCATCCTCTCCGTCGCTGCCTGCTCGATCTCCATCAAGTGCCTGTCCAGTTTCCCCGACAGCATCATGCTCTGATACCATCCCTTCCGGTTCTCTTTCAGGTATGTCCGGCGCAGCATCCCGTACTTCCCGATTGCCGCCTCTGGTTTCTCTATGGTCAGGTTCGGGAACAGGTAATCCCCTTTGCGGTGGTAAGTCAGTTCCATGCTCATTTCCTCCTTCTTTGTTTTTGCTTTCACGCTTTAAAGCGTTAAATTCATTATAGCTGATTCCATTCTCTTTTGCAACCGTTTTCTGGGATTCTTCTATGAGAATCTTACGCACTGTCCGTCCAATATCCACAAGGACAGGCTCCACAAGCTGGCTTGTGGCATTTCCCAGGAAGGTAAGCACAGGCAGCGCATTGTAATCGGTGATTGCCGAAAAATCTTCTTCCTCCAGATACTCCATCGGGTCAAGGCCGCAGCGGACAGCCAGCGTATAAAAAGCGCTGTTCATCAAAAGCCGCCGGAACTCCACACGGATCGTGTCCTCGTCCAGCCCCTCTAAAAATGTCCCCTCTGTTTCATACAGAAGGCCGTCCATCACTTCCTCTAAGTTTTCTTCCGTCAACTGGTGGGAAATTTCGGATAAGGCAGACGGCAGGTCTGCGCTGTCTGTCTCTGACAGTCCGTAAGCGTCCGCCAGATGGTCAAGGATATCCTTTTTCTGTGCATCCTCAATCTTCCACAGGTTTGGCGTCCTGCCGCCACGCACCATATGCGTGTCGGAAATATCGAATACATACCGCAGCCTCCGTGTCGGCCCGGTATCGTCAATCAGTGCAATCCCCTTTGCCCCACGGTTCACCCACCGGTTCATCTTTCCATTCCACAGCTCCAGCGACGCACAGGCAGTCGCATCCGGGCGCTGTGCATGGATCAAAAGCGTATCTGGGAAGGAATAACGGTACAGCTTCGCCGCCGTGTCCAGATATCCCATCCAGTCCCGTGGGGAACTGGTGACAGCCTTTGCCTCATACTCCGCAAGCCCACGGATTTCATTTAACATTGCCATATAAATCTCCATTCCGCCGCCTTTGGCTGGCGGCACAAATAGTAATGAAAGTGGTTCACACTTTCAAGTTTTCGTGTTATAATAGATCCGATTTTATAAGGCATTCCCGGCATCAATGTCAGATGCCCCCACCCATTTGTTGTTGATGTGCAGGTGCGCCTCTTTTATCAAGGTGGGAATACTCTTATTCAGGTTCACAGTGTGAGCCTTGTTTTTGTGTCTATTTCACGTTTTTGGCTTAATTTACTTTCTTTCACACTAAACCTCCATATAAAATACCGCCCCTGTGCCTGAAAGTTTTTTATCCAACAATACTTTTCCAGACACAAAAGCGGCATGTACCCTTATTCTGCTTTTTATTTCTGTTTTCCACTGCCTTTGCCGGATTTCCCGCTTCCCTTTTTCTTCGGAAATTCCAGGCTGAAATTCGCACGTCCATCCTCTGCCGTCATCAACAGGTCTGCCGCAAAGGTTCTCCCTGTTTTCTGTGAATAGAGATCCTTCACATGGGTACGCCCCTTCTCCAGCAGCTCTGCCGCCATCTTCTTATCCACCAGTTTTTTCATACCGGATAGATAGCGGTTCTCCTTCCACAAGGAGAAAGCACATTCCCGGTTACTGCAGTAAAAGTTCTTCTTTCCCTCATACACAGGATTCCCGCATACCGGGCAGATTCCAACACTTTCCCTCTGATGGAAACGGCCCTGTTCTTCCCCGGATATGGCGCTGCAGCCTGCAATCATCGTATCAATCAAATCTGTAATCTCCCGCAAAAACTCCCGGCTGTCCATCTGCCCTTTCTCAATCAGGAGCAGTTTATTTTCCCATTCCGCAGTCATAGATGCAGACTTTAGGTAATCCGGCAGCGCCGCAATCAGTTCCTTCCCGTCTGCAGTCGGGAGGATCTGCTTCCCGTTCCGCTTTGCATAGCCGGAGGAAACCAGCTTTTCCAGAATGGATGCCCTGGTTGCAGGCGTGCCAAGTCCCTTTTTCTCTGTATCTTCATCAAAATCCTGATTCCCGGCCCGTTCCATCGCTAAAAGCAGTGTGTCCTCGCTGTACGGCTTCGGAGCTGATGTGAAATGCCTGCTCTTCTCTGCACGGACTTCTGCAATCTCCATCCCTTCCCGCAATCCTCCCGGAATGGAGAATGTGTCATCTGTTTTGCCTTTATCCGCTGGCTTTCCTTTTTGCACAGCATTACGGAAGGCTTCTTCAATGCCTTTAAACCCTGGCTGGACTGTTGCCTTCCCTTTTGCGGAGAACTCATGCCCCTCACACAATGCTGTGACTGTTGTTTCCTCATAAATGCATTCTTCGGATACTGCCTGTGCCAGACGCTGCCCGATCAGACGGAAGATATTCCGCTGCCGTTCTGATAATTCTTCAAAATCCTGCCCTAGCGCCTCTTTTGTCGGTAACAGTGCATGGTGGTCGGAAACTTTATCATTATTGATAATGCGCCCTATATTCTCCCCGATAGATTCTCCCTGTAAGAAAGGCAATAACTCAGGTAACAGCTCTAACAATTCTAAAGCTGTCTGCTCCATATCTGCTGTAATGTACTGGCTGTCCGTCCGGGGATAGGTGACTAACTTTGCTTCATACAGTTCCTGCAGCTCCCTTAATGTTTCCTGCGCCGTATATCCAAAGAAACTGTTTGCCTCCCTCTGCAGCGTGGTAAGATCATAGAGTTTCGGCGGCTGGCTCTTCTTCTGGATTTTCTCCACTTTGCGGATAACTGCGGATTTCCCATTGCATTTTTCAGCCAGGGCAATGCTTTCCGCTTCATCCTTAATAGATTCTGATATGACACGAATCCCATCCCCCTCAACCGCCACCTTGTAATAGGCTTCCTTCACAAACCCGTCAATGGCATCCTGCCGCTCCACCAGCATTGCCAGCGTGGGTGTCTGGACACGCCCCACCGTCAATCGCTTATAATATTTTGTGGTAAATGCCCTGGTTGCATTCATTCCGATCAGCCAGTCCGCTTTTGCCCTGCATATGGAGGCTTCGCAAAGGTTCTTGTATTCCTCCCCATCTTTCAGATTGGCAAACCCTTCCCGGATTGCGCTGTCCTCCATAGAACTGATCCACAGCCGCCTGACCGGGATTTTGCTGCCCGACAGGTCATAGACACGCTTGAAGATCAGTTCCCCTTCCCGGCCTGCGTCACAGGCATTCACCACATAATCCAGATTACTCCGGTTCAGCAGCTTTTTTAAGACTGCAAACTGCTTTTTCTTATCTTTTGCAACGGCCAACTCCCACTGCCCCGGCACGATGGGCAGGTCTGCAAACTCCCATTTCCCATATCTGGAATCATAATAATCAGGGGAAGCATACTCGGCCAGATGCCCCAGGCACCAGCTTACAATACAGTCTTCCCCTGAAGATAGCCGTCCTCCCGTTCCGTAACGGAAAGAATCCTGGCCAGGCTCTGTGATACGCTCGGTTTTTCGGCAATGACCAAAAACATTATTCATCATCCTCCTCTTCTTCCTCAGAATCGTCCTGCTCCTCATTGATATATGCACCGCCGTAAAATTCCAAATCCTCATTGTCTTCTTCATCCTCGTCCTGCCTTGGTTTCACCACTTTAAAATAATAATATCCGCCGATGCCGCCAGCCAAAAGTACAATCACCGCAAGCAGGGCGCCCGTATTCGTGCCGCCTTCCTTTTCTTTCGGCTCTGTCTCCATTTCTGGTTCTTCCGGTACAGACGGCTTTTCTGTTTCCGGGATGATTACGGAAGGCTGCTCCTGCTTTGGGTCTTCCTTTGTTTCCCCAATAAATTCTGCCAGGTCATTTTCATCAATCATGGACAGCATATAGACATTCTCCGTATTGTTGGAGCGGTCTAACACCATGAAAAAGGTATTGCCGTTCTTAGTCTGCACAGTTAAAAACTGCTTGCTTTCATCGTCTGCCATATCGTCCACCAACTGCCCGTTCCCAGGCACAGAAAACGGCGTCCCCTGCACCCTGCCCTGTGATTCTTCCTCTTCTGGTTCTTCTGTGTCTGACGGTTCCTCTGCAATCGGCGCATCCTCCGGATCTCCGTTTTCCACGCTGCTATTTCCTGTCGCTGTCCCAACATTTGCGGTGTCGGCTTCCGTCTGCCCTGCACTGTCCGTATAGGCAAATGCAGGCATGGCCGCAGAGAACATCATCCCCACGACCATCGTAATTACCATCAGATATTTTTTAATCTTATCTTTCATTATATAAATCCTCCCTCCGTTGCCGCATCCTCCGGCAGTCCCTGTCCTGCAGATAACTCCCCTGCTATGTTTTCTGTTGTTTCTGCCGCATTCTCCGTTGTTTCCGTCATGCTTTCTGCTGATCCGGCCAGTTTCTCCGATTCCATGCTTTCTTCGCTGCCAGAATCCATATCTGTTCCCGGCTTCTCGGAAAATACCACCGTCCCCTGCTGTATGCCCTCCAGGACAGACAGCAGTTCCCAGCTTCCAAGCCGCATGGAATGGACGCTCTTTAATATCTCCGCATCCTCCAGCATTTCCCTCTGGACGTTCAGCTCTCCCAAATGCTCCTGCCATGCGGCAATCTTCTTTTCCGTTTTCTGGATTTCGTCCAGGACACGCCGCAGCTTTTTGTTCATATCGCCACCCCATTTTCTTTATCAAATATAATTGTCATTGTTCATGCGTTTTTATCAAACTTTATTGTCTCTCCAAAACTGTATTTTTAAGGCAGCCTTCCAAATCCGAGTAGATGTTGCTGCCAGTATGCAGAACTTATGTTTGTATATTGGATTGGGTCGCCGCAGTGGATCATCATGTTGTTGCCAACATAAATCCCCACATGGCTTGCTCCAGATGTCGGGTAGGTGTTCTGGAAAAATATCAGATCACCCGGCTTTGCCTGTGAAGATGGTACATGGGCACAGCACCCTCGCAATCCTTCTGCCGTCTGCCTCCCTACGTTCCATCCATTCCCGCAGTTATTGATGACCCAACTGACAAACCCGGAACAGTCAAACCCGGTACTTGGCGAAGCTCCGCCCCAAACATAAGGACGGCCTAAATATTTTTCCGCCTCATGGATCATCCTTGCAAACTTTTCATCCGACAATGCCTCGGACGGGATTTCATACCCATATCCATCCGCACCGCCGCCACCGGGCAGGCTCCCCACGTCAAATAAGTAATTCCGGTTGCCGTAAGTCCCGTTGTAAAGGTTATACCGCTTTTCCTCATTTTCATCCATACGGCTCCGCAGGACGGCATCCAGATTGTGGTTCGTAAGCGTCACTTCCAGGCGGTTGATTACTTCCGTCGTGGTCACTTCCACTTCCTGATTGCCGTTATCGTCCGCAATAAACGCTTCCCAGGTCTGATGCCCATGTGCGGACGCAGCGGAATGGCTGTCATAATAAACATCAAACTGCACCCCATACCGGGCAAACGCCCCTGTGTCCTCCACCACATACTCCACGCCGTTCATCACGACCTTCGTACCCATCGGCACAAAGGGACTGGCGGCATCCACCGCTATCGTATGGTTTGCCGTTGGATATACGCCGCTGGCCGTCGGCCCTCCTGACCATACACCGCAGCAGATGGAACAGTTACAATACCCACTCGTCACCACCTGTCCCAGGGATTCCCCGACACGCACGGTTTTTGTCTCCGTCACCGTATCGTTGACTTCGTCCACATACAGGCTGTACTGTTCCCGGAAAATATCTTCCACCTCGTCTTTTACCTGTTCATAAGTAAACTCCCCGTATTTCGCAGTGAAATAGGAGATCAGATGGTAGGGATTGTGGGAAATTTCGTCTACCTGATACCAGTATTCGTCATATCCCGGATGTGTGGATTCCATGTTGTTAATCTGTCTGTTTAAGCCAGCTTCCAATGCCGCATACGCATTTTCCGTCTCATAAATATCTTCATCCGTGCTTGGATAGGTAGAGCCAATAATACTGGAAGATGTTCCCTCAATCATAGCGCTGCAGCTTGACAAGCCTGCAGAAAGCATCAAAAAAAGCAGCCCTAAGACTGCCGCTGCCCCAAATATCCCTTTATTATTTTTTAAGACGGACGCCGCCTTACTTTTTATTTTGTCAAATACGGATTGTGTGGCTTTTGCCGCCTCCGCTGTTGTTTTCTCACCCCTCTTTGCCGCCTGGTAGGATTTTTTAATCCGCTGTTTCTGCCAGAATTTTTTTCGGATTGTTTTCTCTGCCTGCCCCGTTTCTGCCAACTGCTTCCCCGCCGATTCCGCCGTTTCCTGTGAAGCTTCAAACTGCAGGCGGATTTTCACCCCTTCCCCTTCCGGGGATTCCCTCCAACGGGAGAGCTTCCGCTGCACCATCCCGCGGGAGGTACGCATGGCATTCCGCAAAGAATGTTCCGCCATGACCTCTGCCCGGTGTGCCCCCTCTGCCGCAGAATTATCCTGCTCCGCTTCATGCACCTTCCCGTGTGCATAGGCTGACATGGAATGTGACGCCGCAGACGCAGCTTTTCTACCGATCCCCATACCTGCACCATGCACCATAACGCTTTCATCGTCACCGAAGGAAATCCTGGATTCCTGCTTTTTCTGCTCATTATGCAGCCGCTCCCGCTTCTGCTTTTTCTTAATATTTTCACGGACAGACTCTAAGGTTTTCCCTGCATCTTCCGGCGTCTCCCTGTAATGGGCATCATTTTTCCGAGAATCCTTACTGCCTGCTTCGCCGCCTGCCTGCTGTCCATCCCCTTTACGGAACTGCGCCTGCACCTGCTTTTTCTTCCGGCTGTGGCTTGTCTCTGCCACAGCTTCCACATAGTTCCTTCCGCTGGACGGATGCCCCCGGATACTCTCCATGCGTGAGGAATGTCCCGATAATCCCCTGGCTGATTCTGTCTCCGGGATTTCCGGTACTGTATCTCCGTTGCCGTCCGGCTCCTGTGCGAAATATGTATGGTTTTCCGGCTGCACGGGCAATCCGGATAACGGATCGCCTGCCTGCTCAGACAAAGGATTCTTTGTATGTGCTTCATACAGCCGCCGCTTTTTTGCGGACTGCCTTTGCTGCCTGCTTGCCTTTGAGGGATTTTCCGCACTGGAAGAAATGCTGTCCTTCTGCCCCCGTCCAATAGAATACGCTTTTTCCCTTTGGAAATTGACAGAATCTGCCGCCTGCCCCGGCAGTGTCAGATTATCCAATTCCCTCTGGCTTATCCGGACAGAATCTTTCTTCTGCAGATTTTCCTCAACCAAACCGTCACGGCTCATTTTATTGACTGTCTTATCTCTTGCTTTAAACTCTTGTTCCCGCATATCGCTGTTCCTTTCACCATCCAAGTTTGCGACACGGTGTCGCAAAGTATCAGGATCTACCAATCTGTTTCTTACTGGCTGATTTTTTTCGCCATTACCACAACCCTTCCGTTCCTCTGGGAATACTCACAGGTGGATAACGTCAACAGCTTATCCCCGAAAACTGCTGAAATTCCTGTATCGTACAACGCACGTTCCTTAACTTCTTTGATATATTCCCGATAATCTGCCGCATCCTCCGCCTTTGTAAATGTATAATAGGGAAAATCATTTCCTGTATATACCGGCGTACAGAATACGGCGAAAACCTGATACGTTTCACTGCCATGCAATGTGTCATAGGAAATCAATGGATGTTCCAGATAAAATGCGCTGTCCTTGTACTGTTCCAGTGCCGCAAACATCTTCCCGCTGTTCATATGGTGTCCGTAGATAATCAAGTTATCACTTGTAGCTGGATTGCACAGCTCGGAAAGAAACAGACAGCCGTTTGCAGAATACTCCCCATTAAAATCCCGATGGAGATAATAGTTTTCTTCCGATGGACGGTACATAACCGGATAATCAATCACTGTACCCTCTATCTGAATCCATCCGATACAATCTGGATTTTCCCTGTGCAGCGCAAGCAGGCCCGGATGAACCGGAGAAGAATCTCCCCCGGTATCCCTACCTCCATCATTTGTTTCTTCCTCTGATAACCCTTCCGTCTCCCCATTGCCAGACTTTTCATAAATTTCTTTCAACTGCTCTTGCAATGCATCATCCTTCCTCTCCTGCATAAGCATATCTGCGAGAAAATACCCACTGATGCTTAGCAGGAGCAGGGAGCAGAGCAATATTTTTCTTGCAATCCATTGTTTCATGCTTCGCCTTTCTGATCTCTGGCAGGCCGTTTTTCCCGGCTTTCCTCCAAATCCGACAATTTTGTTGTCATCAAAGCATAGAGGCGTAACGACTTATCGAATTTATCTTTAAAAGGGATTATGGTACTCCCGTAAAAAATCAGTCCTTCACCTTCTCCACTGTTCGTCACATAAGATAACTGATGTGGGGAAATATTGAGCTGCTTCGCCAGTATCTGCCTGTCCCCCGCCGCCTGGTTCAACATATAAATAAAGTCCGAGTTTTCAAAAATGTTCTCAATTTCCCGGCTTGACAGCAAATCTTTAATATTCTGCGTTATTCCCGTCGGAATGCCGCCCCATTTCCTAAAACGCTTCCAGATCTCCACTGAATAAGCCGCCGTCTGTTCTTCTTTTAAAAGCAGATGGAATTCGTCAACATAGTATCTGGTGGATTTTCGTGCAGCACGGTTGACCGTCACCCGGTTCCACACCTGATCCTGGACAATGAGCATCCCCAGCTTCTTCAACTGTTTCCCCAAGTCCTTAATGTCAAAGCAGATGATACGGTTCTCCAATTCCACGTTTGTCCTATGGTTGAATACTTTCAGGGAACCGTTCACATAGATTTCAAGCGCTGTTGCAATCCGCTGTGCCTGCATTTCCTTCTGCTCCCGGAGGCATTGGTACAGATCCCCAAGTACCGGCATATTCTCTGGAATCGGATTCCCAAAATATTTCTGGTACACGATTGGCAGACAGCGGTCAATCACCGATTTTTCCTCCGCTTCAATACCGTTCCTTGCCCCCATGATCAGCTCACACAAGGATAAGATAAAATCACTCTTTACGCCTAGTGGGTTATCATCATCCGAATAGTCCATATTGATGTCCATCGGATTAATATAGTCCCGGCTTGTGGCTGAAA
The DNA here is from genome assembly GCA_910575475.1 of Lachnospiraceae bacterium. Classification (GTDB taxonomy): domain Bacteria; phylum Bacillota; class Clostridia; order Lachnospirales; family Lachnospiraceae; genus Schaedlerella. The sequence goes on from CAJTGD010000045.1 coordinate 22,217, forward strand.
TATGGATCACCTGCCCGCCTAACGCATGGACAAGTGGATAATACTCGCCCTCTGGATCTCCAATAATGATGTCGTCCTGGGTGGCAAAGAAAGCATTGGTAATTTCTCGTTTCGCTGAAAAAGATTTTCCAGATCCGGGCGTACCAAGTATCAATCCATTCGGGTTTTTCAGTTTCTTCCGGTCTACCATGATCATGTTGTTGCTCAGCGCATTTAAGCCGTAATACAACGATTCCCCCGCCATAAATAATTCCTGCGTGGTGAACGGGACAAAAATTGCCGTGGATGTGGTAGTAAGCGCACGTTTGATAGGGATTAGATTCAATCCCAATGGGACGCTGCTCATCAACCCCTGCTCCTGCATATAATCTAATCGGCGTAATGAGCAATTGTATTTCTGTGCAATACCCGCCGTCTGGAATACGGCGTTGTCCAGATCCTGTTTTGTCTTTGCCGTGTTTAAGAACAGCACCGTTACAAGGAACATCCGCTCATTCCTGGACTGCAGATCTTCCAACAGCCGCTTCGCTTCCCCTCCGTAGGTATTGAGGTCAGAGGGGATGATGTCCATATCGTACCCTGATCGTACTGCCTTCTTCTGCTCCTCGATTTTCATCCGGTTAATGTCCGTTACCTTGCTTTTCACCAGCTTGATTGCCTTCATCTGGTCTAAGGACTGGATATGCAGATTCACCATCAGGTTCCTGTCCATATCCAGGAACTCCGCAAGCATCTTGTCCGTCAGCTCCGGGGCCAGTATCTGTAAGTAGGATGCCGCCCCAAGGGTATCACCCATCTGGAAGTCCTTCCCATTCTTAAACACAAAACTGGTGGGCGCAATGAAATCCTTCGTCCCCATCCCGGTACGCAGCACACTATCATAAGAAAACTTAAACGGTGTCTTTTCATCCGGGTTAAAGGTTTCATACAGCACCTGCAGGCGTTCCTCTCCATTTAAGGGATAAGCAGATACGCCAAGCACCTTAAAGTTGTTCAGGATATCCGCTTCAATCCGTTCCAGCTTCGGCTTTGCCTCCCGGATGTTGTCAGCTTCAATCCCGAATGTGATGTATTTGGTGCGCACAAGCCCATTATTACCTTTCGCAAGTTGGTTTTTCAGCATCTGTGCATACTCCATCCGCACATCGTCAAAATCATCATTCTGCGGCTTGATCTGGATAATGGATTCAAACTCCTTCATGTTGCTGTGATGGTTCACAAAAGATAACTGGAAATGTATGGTACTGTCAAAATAATTAAGGAAATCGCACCAATTTTCAAAAATGGCATTTTTATCCTCATTCTGTGCCAACTGATAATTAATATCATAGAACCGGATGGTCTTGGAATAATATTTATCCTGCACCCGGCAGATCCCGTCCTTTGCCATCTCCCGGTAGGGAATGGACTGCTGTGCGGAAACCTGTTTCTCCTTTGTTTTTTTCTCTTTTTCTGTATCCCGGCCTTTGTGTACTGCGGCATTTCTCGTACCATATTTTTGTACTGCCGATGCCGGATGTGCTTTTTTCTTTGAAACACCTTTCTTTTTCTCCGCTTTCTGCCTTGCTGCCTCCCTCTTTGCCGCTTTTTCTGCTTCACGGGCAGCTTTCAATTTTGCTTTCCGGTCTGCTTCCTCCTGGATCTTCCTTAACTTCTCTGCCTCCTTTGCAGCCTTTTCCATTGCTTTTTTCTCACGGCGGGTGAGCTTCCTGTTTATTCCCATGCTGCCGCCCGTCCCGGAATAAGCGGGATTGTCCTCAAAATCTATATAATCATCCTCCGGCCCATCCAGCCAGTCATCCAGGTGGATCGCACCCTCCTTGCCCATCACCCTTCCTGACTGTCTATTTGCTCTTTTTCTTCCCATGCTTTCCTCCCCCTTTCTTCTGTTTCGGCACGGTCTTTCTTTCCTCCATCTCATAGATATTTTTTATCTCATACCGGCGGACTGCCGGCTTTTTCAATTTCACATTGATGATATTGAAGAGAACTTTCTCAAGCGGCATCCCGTCTTTCTCATACATGGCGAACAAAAAAGCCGGGAGCATCAGAAACACCATTCCCGTTGCCGCATTACTTGTCCCAATATAATTTTTCGTGAGGAAATAAAAAGGCAGCCCTACAGCCGCCGCAGCCACAAGGCAGACAAGCTGCCTCTTTGTAAGGTTTAAGACCACCTTATTCTTAATCTTCGTCAAATCTTTCGGCACACTGACAAATGCCATCTAAACAGCCTCCTTCCTGCCTGCGGCATAATCCGCAAAATCCTTTACTGTATAAAATATCCGCTTGTTGTTCACCCAGCGCTGAAGCTGACGGGTAATTTTCGGCGCACTTGGACGGTCATAAACCATCACATATGGCGAAAATCCCATATCACGCAAGGTTTCCACACGGTATAAATCCTGCTCATGGCTGCTCCCATAATTCGTAAGCACGTAGACCTGCCGCTTCCGTTTATCCTTCACTGCCGTCAGTTCCAAAAATCTCTGGAAATATCCTGTCAGATCCTCGTCCGGGTTATCCCATGCAAAATGCACCATCTTTGTGCGTACTTGATTCAGCAGGGAAACATTGTCCGGGTTTATCAGGCGGATGTCCAGCCCCTGGGAGAAATCCACCCAGGCACGGCTTTCTGCAAGCTGCTGTATCAGCTTTTCATGTTCCGGGCAGGCCAGGAGGTTCGCATCCATCAGTTTTATCTCTTTCTGCCCATCCCAAAATTCAGAAAGATCAGCGACCTGTACGCTCCTTCTCCCTTCCTTGCCGCTGACAACACAAAATCCGCAGTTCCGGGGGCATCCACGGCTTAAAAAGCCATACGCCGTATCGGGAAACTGCGGATATAAACTGTAATCCGGATAACTATGTTCAACGTCATCCGGCAAGTTTTCTTTCAATCCATAGCCTGTGCCACCACTGATTACTTCCTCAGCATTTTCGACCATAAATGTATCTTTGGAATACGTGTCTGTAAATACCCTGCTTTTATAAACCATGCCATACCAGCCTCCCGGCTCCCACCATTCCACAGAATCTCCCTGCGCCTTATGGTAAGCCGATAACTTCATCAGACACAGGTTCGGCCAGTTATGGGAATCCACGTCTATCAGTCCAATCTTCAAAAAATCCTCCTTCCTGCTGTCTAATGCGCATTGAACACTGCCTTGCTTAACCCGCTTGTTTTCATCAGGCTGAAACAGAGGATTACGGTATATGCCGCCACCCCGAACAGCGCCGAGTGCATGTTGTCTGAAATCTGAATGGTTGACACCAGCACCGCATAAATGCCGACGCACACCATCATAAAGAACCCCTGGAACCCAAGCGCCAGAAGCCCACGGAAATAGTTGTTCCCCACCTGCCCCCATTCCCGGTTGGAGAAGGTGGCAAAAGGGATTGGCGCAACCGAAGTGTAAAGGTAGATCTCTATCATACGCCCATACAGAAGCACCGTGATAAGCACGGACATAATCTTCATGCACAGGCTGACCAGCATGGTTTCCAGGGCCAGCACTACAAGCTCCCCGATCTCCATAGATTCCATCGCCGTTTCCATTGCCTCTATCATGGTATCTATGTTGATGGCAGTCTGTGCGTTGATGGCGCCGCCTGCGGCGCTCACCACATGCTGCCCCACGTCAAAGACCGCCATCGCTATGGTAAAGGTATTGCTGACCAGATACACAGCCACCCACATCTTGAAAAAATACTTGAAAAACATCCATGTATCTATTTCATGCATACTGTTTTTCTCCGTCAGCATGGAGATCAGCTCATAACAGAGGACAAACGTGATAATCATGCCTGCAATCGGCACGATCACCGAATTTGAAAGATTCTGTATCAGGCTGAAAATACTCCCGTTCCATCCCTGCGGCGTCTGTCCAACCTGTGCGGCAATCTCCCCGGTTTTCTCATTGACATCCGAAAACATTTCTGTCAGGTTGGACGTTACCATCCCGGTCAAAAGCTCCCTCATCCACTCCTCGATTGCCTCAAAAATGCCATCGAACATGAATGAATCCCCTTTCCTTTATTAGCTGAACAGATTTCCAAGAAGAGGGATCAACTGTGTACCAATGAGGACAACCCCACCTCCGGCCATAAGTTGTTTTATCCCCAATTAGGTGTAAAACTCTGCTCGATGGCGGGCGGCGGCGTACAAAAAATCTATATGGTGTTTTAAGAGAACCGTCCCGGCGGGACAGGTCAGGCAGTGACCTGTTCCACCTCCGGGATGGGTTTGAGATTAAAATGAATTTCGATAGAAATGTGTCTTGTTTTATCTTCGTCAATGCGCTCATGCACGACGATTTCTTTGATTAAGCGGTTAAGGGTGGCTGCGTCCAGCTCTGTGATGTTTGCGTATTCCTGAATGGCTTCCACCCATTGTTTTGCGTCATTGGCAAGCTGGACTTCATCGGACAGCCGCTTTCTGCCATCGGACACTCTGGTTTTAAGCTCCGTCTGCTCGGTCTGTGTCTTTTCCAGCATGGTGTTGAAATTCTGCTCACTGATACGCCCTGCAATCATATCCTCATAAAGCCGCATTACCATTTTGTCCAGAACCTCAATCCGTTCCTCGTCCCTTGTAAGGGAGCGTTCCATTGCTTCCCGCTGTTCCCGCTGCTCGGCTTCACAGGTATTGGTCAGGCGGTCGGCAACCGCTTCCCCGTCCATCAGGGCAGCTCTGGCACATTCCCGGATTTTCCGCAGCACATGGCTGTAAAGGGTGTCATAATCAATCCGGTGCTGGGTGCAGTGGTTCTTTCCAAAGGCATTGTAGGTCTTGCAGGAGTAAATCCGCTGGGGATGTTTTGCGTTTGTGTAGCGTATCGTCAGCGACTTCCCACACTCGCCACATTTTATCAGTCCGGCAAACAGGCTGATTTCATTGGTCTGCCCCGGACGCTGGCGGGATTTCAGCTTGTTCTGCACAATATCAAAGCTCATGCGGTCAATCAGCGGTTCATGCTGTCCCTCCACCACAATCCAGTCCTCCGGCTTCTTTTCCCCAATCGTGCCGATTTTGAAGCGGTAGTCTTTTTTCTGGGAAGCAATCGCCCCGGTGTAGACGGGATTCATCAAAAGGTCTTTGATAACGGAGAAGTCCCACATATACCGTCCGTTTTCCGGGTCTTTCTTTTCCCATTTGATGCGGGTATTGCGAAGCCCCCGTTCCCGGTTCCACCATGTGGGGCAGGGGATTTTTTCTTCCTCCAGCCGTCTGCGGATATAGTTCGGACCATGACCGTTCAGGGCATATCCGAAAATCAGCCGCACAATCGGGGCGGTTTCCTCGTCAATGAGCAGATGGTTTTTGTCCTCTGGGTCTTTCCGATACCCAAACGGGGCAAGACACCCAGTAAACTGTCCTTTCTGCGCTTTCAGAAGATAAGAGGAATGGACTTTCTTGGAAATATCCTTGCTGTACATCTCGTTCAGGATATTCTTGAACGGGGCAATGTCGTTGTTATCCCGCAGGGTGTCGATACCGTCATTCATGGCGATATAGCGGACACCGCTTCTTGGGAAAAAGTCCTCAATCAAATGCCCAGTTTGCAGATAGTTACGCCCCAGTCGGCTGAGGTCTTTTGTGATGACAAGGTTGATTTGCCTGCGCTCAATGGCTCTCAACATTCTCTGTAAATCAGGACGCTCCATATTAAGACCTGTGAAGCCATCGTCCTGATAGACTGCCACAACCTCCCATCCCTGCTTTTCGCAGTATTTTTCCAGCATATCACGCTGGTTTGCGATACTGGCACTTTCGCCTTGCAGGTCATCGTCCTTTGACAGCCTGCAATAGACCGCTGCACGATACCCTCCGGCAAGTGCCGAACCGATTGTTCTGTATTCCATTTCGTTCATCATAGCCATTTACCCACATAATCCAGACGGTATCTGGCTCTTTTGAACCTCATCTTCATTATACTCCAAATCTTTCTTTTTAGCAAGATATTCTTTTGTATTTGTCTTGCCGTATTTCTGGGAAATCAAGCTGACGAACACATCGGTTGCGTCCAGTTCCCCGTCAAACACCGTTGTAACATGAATCTCTGTTTTGTTTTTTGCCATAGGCAGTTATCCTCCATACATGAAAACAGCCAGACAGAGGATGGCGGCAACGAAGTCCGGCAACGGGCTTCAAAAGACCTTGCAGACAATCCCAGTCTGGCATTACTTACTATTTATACTTTTCTTTTATTTTTCTGTTGTTTTGGTTGTTATAAGGGAGAAAAGCCCGGAAATAAGGGATTTTCCCCGGCAACCGGCTCGGCAACGGGATAGCAACAGGGGGTGCAACGGGCTGTCCTTTTCAGAATGGAAGCTCCATCTGTTCTGTGACCTCCACAAAACCATCCATTGTTTTTTCAGACGGGTTGCCGGAGTCCGTTGCCGGGGTTTCACGCTCCCAGCCCTTTTGTCTGCCATATTCTGAAAACATTCTTGGGTTCGGGAAGTACCGCCAGCCGGAAATGCACTGGTTCATAATCTCGTTGATTTCCCGGATTTCCCATTGCTTCGGCTCGTCAAAAGCATGGTTCAAGGCTTCCTTGTAGAGCTGCTTGGAGCAGACCATGTTCCCGGTGTACTTATCAAGATACGCCTGTATCATCCCCGCTTTGGTGTCCTCCGGCATAAAATCCCGCTGGTGTTCTTTGAGATACCGCTGCATGGCAGGGCTGAAAGCCAGCTTGAACCTGCCGCTTCGGTAAATCTCCATCGCTTCCGCCCACATCTGCTCGATATAGGCTCTGGAAGCAGCTTCGTCCTCCAAAATGTGAACCTCGGCTTGCTCCGGGTACACCATGACGGGGATAAAGCGACGGTTGCCGGAACGGTCAAGGGGCAGGAAGTCAAGGGCATTGGAAGTGCCGCCAAACACGCACTGACGGGGACGGTCTGCCGGATGGGTTTCATAGGGTATCTTGTAAACCTCTTTCTGCCGGCTTAAAAATGACTTGATTTCCTCGATACTCTTGGCATTGGCGGTTGCCATCATTTCCGACATTTCGATAATCCAGTGACCTTGCAGCTTGCGGTACACATTGTCATCGTCCAGCTTCCGCAAATCATCGGAGAACCACTCGTCCCGGACTGCCAGCAGACGGAAGAAGGTGGACTTGCCAGCCCCCTGACCGCCGACCAGACAGAGCATGATTTCAAACTTGCACCCCGGCTGAAAGGCTCGTGAGATTGCACCCAGCAGGAACAGCTTCAACGCTTCATAGGTGTAATCATCTGCGTCAGCCCCCAGAAAGTGCCGTAGACAGAAACGGATTCGTTCTGTACCGTCCCACACAAGGGCATTGAGATAGTCCCGGATGGGATGGTACTTGTTTTCATTCGCCACAATCCCTATGGCGTTATCAATCTTTTTCTCATTGGTAAGCCCGTAGGTTTCTTCCAGATAAAGAAGCAGATACTTCATGTCCGTATCGTTTAAGGCGGTGCTTTCTCTATGGAATCCGATGGGCTTTATGATGTCCTTGCGGTCGGTCAGGATGTTGTATGCGATAGCCCCGGAAAGCAGCGGGTCACGCTGGAATACGGTCAGGCAGTTCCGTATGCTCTGACGGACACCGCCTTTCTCGGTAGTTTCCAGCCCCGCCTTGATTTCAGGGGCGCTCTGGGGCGGCTGCATGGCGTTCATGGTGTTTTTTAGTTCTTGCTGCGTCTGCGGCTGCAAGCTCTGCCATTCGCTGTTCAAGCTGTACCACATCCTTTCCGTAGTCCGTAATCAAAGCCGCTTTTTCCTCTGTCTCCCCGAACAGCAGCACATCAAGCAGATATTCCACTTGGTCTTGCTTCTGTAAGGCTTCCGCAAACCGGGGATGAAAGGCTTCCTCCGGGGAGTGCGGGGCATATTCCTTTCTCCATGCTCGGAGTAGGTGGAGATAATCGGCAAGGATACGGAAGCAGCGGTTTTTTGCTTCCTGAAACTGTTCCTCCGGGGATTTCTGCCGGGGCTTGGGCTTTTTTGCCTTTCCCGGTGGTTTCCAGTCCTCATAGGAAAGCCCAAAGTCATTTGCCAGTTGTACGGCGGCTTCTTTCTTTCCCAGCCCATACAGGGCGGCGGTAAAATCAATCACATCCCCATCCGCACCGCAGCCGAAGCAGTGGTAACGCCGATCCAGCTTCATGCTTGGGGTCTTATCGTTATGGAACGGGCAGCAAGCCATCCCGTTCCGACCTACATGGATTCCATAATGCTCCGCAGCCTGTCTTGTTGTGACGGACTGCTTCACAGCTTCAAATACATTCAAATCTATCCCTCCTTGAAAATAAGAAAAGCACCTGACATTCTCTGATTGAAAATGGCAAGTGCCTGTTAAAGTTCCATATCCTGTTGTTTGTGTTTCTTCTGTGCCGGGGCGGTTCTTTGTGCTTTTTTCTCGTCCGCCTTATCCTGCAAGACTTCCTTGATAGGCTGCTTCTTGGGCGGCTCTTTGCTTTCCTCTGTGCCGGGTGTGGCTTTCCGTACCCAGTAGCGGATGTCCCGCAGCTTCTTCAAATCCTCCTGTACCTCAGTCAGCGGTACTTTCAACTCTGCGATTTCGCTAAGAAGCGTTTCCTGCTCCTGTTGTAACTCATTTTTCGTTTTATCCTTATCGTCCAGGTGCTTGGCAAGATAGGCGGCGGCTTTCTCGTAGCGGGCGACCTCCGGGTGTTCCTGTTTGAATGTTTCCTTTGTTTTCTTAAAAAATATCTTCTGGTATTTCTCATAGACAGGCTTACATTCCTTGCAGTCTGTCCGGGCAGAAAGAAGCCCGTCAATCACTTTGCTTCGGGCTTCCTTTGGCTTCATCTGACTGCGGTAATCTGCGGCTGATTTCCCGGAAGATTCCAGAAATGCTTCTAAGTCCTCCACAGTGGAAAGCCCCTTTTGCCGGAGATAGGACAGGGCTTCGCTGATTGCCTTTAAGTCCCGTGAAGTCCCCCGGTTCTGTCCAGCCCTTGTCCAGTCCTTCCGTTCTTCCTTTCGTATCTCCATATATTTCATCAAAAGATTGGGGAGAAGCGTTGCTTCCTCCGCCGCTTTTTGTGCAAGCAGTTCTTTCCGTTTTTCGCCTAGCTCGGTAATCCAGCCTTTGAGGCTTTGGATAAGCTGCCGGATGGACTTCATCAGACGGTTGGCGGCTCTGATTTCCCGGTTCAGGTTGCCGATATTCGTCTGGATACCACGCTTTTCCATCTGCCGGACAGCAGCCCCCTCATGGACAGTAGGGACAATATCAAGCCCCTGTCTGGCATAGGAACGCAAGTCCACACGCTCCGGGCGGTCATTTGCTTCCAGATAGCGGTTCTGGATGACTTCCCATTCATGCCGCCAGATTTCACAATATCTCTGGTCGTTCCAGTCCACCGTATCCTCCTTGTGGCTTTTCCACCTGCCGGATGGCAGCTTTATCCGTTCCCCGTTTTCATCAAGGTCATAAACCTTGCGGCTCTTGGGAAGCCATTTTCCATGTTCGTCCATTGCCCTCATAGTCAGCAGGACATGGGCGTGGGGATTGTGTCCCGGCGGATGGGGGTCATGGATGGCAAAGTCAACAATCATGCCTTTGGAAACAAACTGCTGTTCACAAAACTCCCGGACAAGGACAGCGTACTGGTCGGGCGGTATCTCTCTGGGGATGGTAAGTACCCACCGCCTTGCAAGCTGGGAGTTCCATTGTTTTTCCACCGCTTCGGCGGCGTTCCATAAGGTATTGCGGTCTGCATATTCCTGTGGGGCATTTGCTGGGAGCAGGATTTCATTGTGGACAATACCACGCTTTTCCGGGTAGTGCTTCACTTGCTGGTCGTATTCACAGAACAGCTTTTCGCCGCTTTGGTAAGCAGCGGCGGCAACCGCAGACTGTCGCTGGCTGCGCTGAACAATCGTGATTTCGTTGTGTGGGCAGGGCATTTCGTGTCCCTCCTTTCGGTAATTGATGGATGGGGTGGCGTTTTACCACCTCATTTTGGGCAGAAAAAAAGCAGGAGACCTTTTTCAGATTTCCTGCTCGGTGTGCCGCTGTGTGGGCGGCGGGTATTTAGTTGTGAAAGTTCGGGGCAAGTTGACCCGATGTATAAGAAATAATAAACCAGAAGTTTACAAGCTAAATTTGTTACAACAAAAATGTAAATACTCTTTAACCGATATTTCTTTGCTATTCAAAATTCCAATAGCAACAAATATAACTTCTGCAACTGTAAGATAGCAGTCTTTCAAATCAAAAATAAAAAGGGTAGGTATCTGCAAAAAATCTAAACTTCCACCCCAAAACAGCTTATCAATCAAGCTACATAAACATCCCGATATGCCACAAATCATTATTATTTTTACCCAAAAACTTATATGTGCTCTTTTTGCCTGATATAGCATATATCCTGAAAAAAAGAGGAACAAAACAAACACATTCAATAAAATGGTAACAAACGGACTTGATAATAATTCGAAGAAATTTCCAGCATAAGATAAACGAGTATTTAGTTCTGGATTAAATCTTAAAACTTTGGCTATTATATCAAATTCGCATTTCATAAATACTTTTGAAATTACTATTTTAACCGTCTGGTCAATTAGAACCAATAATGCCACAGGTATAATAAACGGCTTAAACTTTTCCATCAGTAACACTTCCTCTCAAATTATTATTTTGTTATTTCTTCTTTTTCGATTTAGGGGTAGGCAATTCCTCATACATAGCATTAAACAATCCTGTCAAAAACTCTTTATTATCAACTTCATCTACCAACAACATTTCTTTTGCTCCCTCGTAAGGTAACTCATACGAAACCGTTGGCATATAACTTATTGCTGATTTTACTGGTTTGACAAGTAATCTATCATCATAGATACCGCCTACAATCTTACCACGATAATAAATGACAAATTCGCCCATCATAGCTCGATAGGTAATGTCATTCAAGCCAGATAACTGACCTAAAATAAATTCTAAATATTCTTTGCTGGATGCCATAACTTTACCTCAATTTCTAAATTTATTACTGACTTCATTATACTTTATTGCTTATCGAAAAGATAGCATATTTTATGAAACTTGTCGGCTGGGAACAGCTTGCATTGCAAGGTGTCCCCAGATGGCAAGTCCACAAAAGGGTAGCTGGCGGCAGCCAGCGCAGGGGAAGCGTAGCGTCCCCTGTTTGATTTGGAGCAGACCTTGACTGCGGAAAATCACAGCCCTCCGGCGAGGAGCCTTCGGAGAACGCAATGCACCAACCTCTGGGTGGTGTATAATTGCGCCCTTAGTAAACTAAGGGGTTTCCGGCTTCTCCCGTTCCAGAAGTTTTTTCAATAGTTCCTGCGTGTCCTGTCTGTTAAAAATGAGTTTCAACAACAGCATGACATCATCATCTGTCAGGCGTTCCGGCTCTTGCAGAAAACTTTCCAGCATACCGCCACGAGTACAGAGCCGGTGCGTCCGTTCCTTTCGGGTAAGCTGCTTTAACTGGTGCTGCAATGCCTTTTCATCATTGATGGCTTTCCGCAGTTTCTTTTCGCTTTTCTCCATCTCCCGGTTGAGCCTTTCCAGCTTTGAGGTATCAGGCAAGGGCAGCGTCCTCCTTTCCCGGTATCAGCACATAAATCCTGTTTGGTTCTCCAACGCCCTGACGCACCCGCATGATAAGTCCGGCGGTTTCCAGTTCATTCAAAGAACGCTTGACCGTCATGGGGCTGCGGGACAGGACTGCGGCAATGGCTGTGACAGGGAAGCAGACAAACAGGATTCCGTTCTCGTCCTCCTGCCCTTTGGAGAGCATAGCGTCCAGCATCCGGCAGTACATGACCTTTGCGGTGCTGCTGACTGGAAATCCTGTCAACGCCCTGGGAAAAGGCATACAGGGCGGCAAGGGTGTGTCTATCGTCATAAATTCAAAATTCATTCGGTGTGTTCCTCCTTTTTCTTTGCTCGTTTGGATAAATAACGGGGGCAGTCAATCACAACCGCCCGGAAGCTCTGCTTGCACCCATGCTGGCATTTCCGGCATAATTCGTTGTAAGTGACACGCCCCCGGTCATTGAGGTAAAAGGAAAGCTCATGCTTCCTCTTTTTGCTCATTCTCGGCATATTGCGCTTCCTCCCGTTTTAGTGTATGGTTTCAGGGCGATTTTCGGCAAAATTACGCTCATAGAGCCGCTTAAAATCTCCCGAAGTATCAGCGATAGGGTAGACTATCCTCCTATCAGATTGTCGCGTTTCGGTATCATTTCGGTGTCAGTTCGCCAGTTCTCCCCGGTGTCGTTCCTCCCCTGAATCTCACAGCGGCGTATCGCTCCCTTTGGTATGCTCGTTTCGGTCAGGGTTCCTCCACATCCCTGCCAAAAGTCATGGCACTACATCGCCGGGGAAGCATATCCCACACAGGCTGGTCATTCGATTGGAATAATCCATCGATGAACTACCTGTATCATAGAACATTTTTGTGCCCTGTGCCGTATGTCCACAAAGTAGGAATTACGGGTAAAAAGCGGAAATTTCCACGATTGCGGAAAGTATGATATAATCCAGTTAAGCGGTAGCAATGCAACCGCCGGAAAGGAGCGTGTGCCCATGAAAGGAGCAACAAGCATACAGGAACGCCTTTGGGAACTCCGCAAGGACAAAGGCTTAAATCTGGAAGAACTATCAAAGCTGACGGACATTTCTAAATCAGCTCTTGGAAGTTATGAAAAAGAGAATGTTAAGGAAATCAATCATGGCTATCTTGTCACGCTGGCAGACTTCTATGGGGTTTCCGTTGATTATCTGCTGTGCCGGACAGAGAACCGGGAGCAGATCAACACGCCACTAACAGAGCTGCATTTGAATGATGAGATGGTGGCACTTCTGAAAAGCGGTCGGATTAACAACCGCCTGCTCTGTGAGCTTGTCACCCATAAGGATTTTATCAAGTTTCTTGCGGATATTGAGATTTATGTGGATGGGATTGCCACCATGCAGATTCAAAACCTCAACGCCCTTGTCGATACTGTCCGGCATGAAATCATTGAACGGTATCGCCCCGGCGAAGATGACCCGCATTTGAAAGTGCTACAAGCTGCCCATATCAGCGATGATGAATATTTCAGCCACATGGTTCTGGATGACCTCAATCTCATTATCCGGGATATTCGGGAAGCTCACAAAAAGGACAGTGAGAGTGCGCCCCAGACCACCGTTGCCGATGAACTGAAAGAAAATCTGGAAGCGGTCGAAAATTTCAAGGGCAGTCGGTATGAAAAGCTCGTTGTCCTTTACTGCAAGCAGCTCGGTATCAACTATAAAAATCTGTCAGACGAAGAATTTCGCTGGCTGATTCGGATTCTCAAAAAATCAAAGAAAATGGGAACGCCTATCAGCCAGAGAAAAAAACGGTAAAGAAAAAACCGCTGTTGCATGGTTTGTTGGCTCCCATGTAGCAGCGGTTTGTGCTGTAGTTATTCAATTAAAATTTCAAAGTGACAAACTTAAACTTCTTCAACATCAATAACATTATATCCTCTTTGCTTTAATGCCTTCGCAAAAAATCCCATTCCAGAAATTAGTTTTCCAGTAAAGCTGCCATCGTATATTTGATTTACACCACAAGTAGGACTTCTGGATTGTAATATAACCAAATCAATATCTTCATTTTGAATTTTTGATAATGCCATTGACACTGCTTTATTATATTCAGAATTAACATCATTTCCATTTTCATCTACTACAATCCCATTCACGATTTCTGCACAAGGTCTAGGAATTTTCATGCCAGCTAATACTTCTGGGCAAATAGAAATAACTTCTTTATCCTTTAAGAAATTGATAACTGCTAAATTTTTATTGTTTTTTCCGTTATATTTACAGTTTGTTCCCATAATACAGGCACTAACTAATACCTTCATATTTATCACCCCAAATCAAATTCATTTACATAATCATTCTACCACACCGTTATGAATAAATCATCTCATGCAAAACAATTTCTTCTGCCCGGTTATGGATGTTATTACATCGTTGTACCCATTCCATTTGACAGGTACGCTTTAATTCCTCTGTCACGCCCTCGGTAGCTTTCATCTGCTCCATAATATTGTCTAACCGTTCCTGTACCTGTTCGTTCAGGTCTGCAAGATATGTCCACAATTCTCCGGTCAGTATCAATGTATTCAATCTGGCTGGGTGGACTTCCCTTAAATATTCCCGGTGCATCCGTCCGTACTTTCCGATAGGGCGGTGTTCCTCCGGCAGCTTCAAGTCCGGGATGTAGTAATCTCCGACAAGGATATAATCAATTCCGTTTTCCGTTATTCTTGGTTTCAATTCGCTCATGTTCCTTACCTCCTGTGGAAGCAGGCTCATCTGGTACTAACTCAATCACATCGGTAATTTCACAATTCAGCGTTTCGCAGATACGGGCTAATGTATCCATACTGATGTGCTTTCCCTCTTTGCTCATATTAGCAATCATATTCGTTGTCATACCAGCGGCAAGCCTTAAATCCTCTTTCCTCATATCACGCTCTAACAGTGTGTGCCAGAGTGGTTTATAGCTGATGTGCATATTATTTTCCTGCCTTTCTATCCATACCACCGGGGCGGCTGCCCCAGCAAGAACTTTTCTCTTATTATAACACCAATCTTGTGAAATCACAATTTATTCTTGTAGCCTACCGCTGATACCGTCTGGATTGGTTTTCCTTTCTTTTTGTTCCCTTTAATTAGCCATGAACTGCTTGATCCCTTGCGATTTTGCTCATGTGAGATAAAGAAGTAAAAGAAGTGTAAAAAATTTTGCCGTTCCCTGTCCGGCTGACTGCCGGACGGGTCGGGCTTTAGTCGGGCAGTTCTACCTTGCCGACAAAAGAGTAATAGATTTCGATTTCCTGTCTGCGGAGCTTCCCCCGGCGTTTCCCGTCAAGGGCTTCCGATTCGTGGATTACGATTTTCTCCACAAACTCCCGTAACAGGGTAGGGGTGAGTTCCTCAAAGCTGGTGTACTTGCGTACTACTTTCATAAACTTTTCAGCGTTTGCCGTGGCTTCCAGCGTTTTAGAAAGCTCGCTCTGCAAAGCGGCGGCTTTCTCTTTCAGTTCCTTTTGCTCGGCTTCGTAGTCTGCCGAAAGCTCCGTGAAACGCTCGTCCGATATACGCCCAGTCACGCTGTCCTCATACAGCCGCTTGAAGATAGCGGAGATTTCCGCAATCCGTTTTTCTGCCGCTTCCAGCTCTTTCTTTTTTGCGGCGTTCCGGCGTTTGCTCCCGTCCTCGGTCTGGTCGGTCAACAGCTTCATAAACCGGGCTTCATGCTTGGTGGCGTAGCTGGTGACTTTCCGTAAATTCTCGGTCACTCCCTCGGTCAAAAGGTCGGTGCGGATAAAGTGCGCCGTACAGTCACGGGTGCGCTTCTTGTAGCTGCCGCATATGTAGCAGTCCTGCCGCCGCTTGTCCGTCTGGTATCTCTGCTGGTACATGACGCTGCCGCAGTCGGCACAAAAGAGTATGCCGGAGAACAAGCCCACTTCATCATAGCGGTTAGGGCGTTTGCGCTGCTTGCGCAGCTCCTGCACACGCTCCCATGTTTCCCGGTCAATGATTGCTTCGTGGTGGTTCTCAAAGATTGCCTGTTTCTCCACGGGGTTCTCCTTGCTCTGCTTCACCTTGTAGGACACTTTCTCGGTCTTGAAGTTCACAAGGCAGCCCGTGTACTCCCGGTTTTCAAGGATATGCGCCACGGTGTTTGTCGCCCATTTGCACTCATAGCCGGGGTGGTAGCGGCGGGTGCTTCCCGTCCGGCGGTATTCCAGCGTTCCCGGCGTGGGGATTTCCTGCTCCGCAAGCATACGGGCTATCTTGGTCGGACCGTTCCCGGCAAGGCATAGGCTGTAAATCTGCTTTACCACGGGGGCGGCTTCTTCGTCAATGATGAAATTTTCGTCCTCGTCCATGAGGTAGCCGTACACGGGCTTGCTTGTGACGGGCTTCCCACTCATTCCTTTTGAGCGTTTTACCGCCCGGATTTTCTTGCTCGTATCTCTCACCAGCCATTCGTTAAAAATATTACGCAAGGGCGCAAAATCGTTGTCGCCCTGTGCGCTGTCAACGCCGTCATTGATAGCAATGAAGCGGACGCCGTTCTGTGGGAAAATCATTTCCGTGTACATTCCCACTTGTAAGTAATTTCGCCCTAACCTTGACATATCCTTTACGATAACCGTTCCCACAAGCCCCGCTTCAATGTCGGCAAGCATGGACTGGAAGCCGGGTCTTTGGAAATTTGCCCCGGAGAATCCGTCGTCCGTGTACCATTTGAGGTTGGAAAAGCCGTTCTGTTTTGCGTAGGCTTCAAGGATTCGCTTCTGGTTGCTTATGGAGTTGGATTCGCCTTGGAGCGTGTCCTCGTGCGACAATCTCGGATAAAGGGCGGTAATCAGTTTTTGGGTGGTCTGTCTTGTCATGGTTTCCTCCATTTCCGACAGCCAGCCCCACTATTCCGTAGGTCTATTATACCATAGGGCGGGGCTGGCTGTACAGTCTTTTTTGCTTCTTTACCGCCCGTCAAAATGACGGTTTTTATCTGCGGGTTGTCATGCGCTGTAAATCGGCTTGTGCCCGGCCGCGCTTTCCGCTTCCAGCACTTTCATCATCTTGTCGGCGGCGGTGGCGGTAGTTCCTTGTTTGAAATAGCCGGAAACCACAAGGACGGTGTTGCCCCGGCGTACCTCGGTCACGCAATCCGGGCGGCGGGCGGTGGTGGCGGTGCTTTTCTTGGGCGTGTCGGTCATAGGCAAATCTCCTTTCCGTTCAGCAGCTTTTTAAGGCGTTCCATTTTCTCCCGTGCTCTGGCTTTTCTGAAATTCTCCCCGGTAATGCGGACGGGGGTACACATTTCCGTAAGGCGGTCATATATCCGGGCGTGGGCGGTGTCCTCCGGGTTCTGCAATTCTTCCAGTGTCAAATTTGTTGTGACAATCAGCGGCTTTCTGCTGCGGTATCGGCTGTCAATCACGTTGTAAACCTGTTCAAGCCCGTATTCTGTGCCACGCTCCATGCCGAAATCGTCAAGGATAAGCAGAGGGAAGCTGCAAAGGCGGGCTATGTACTCGTTCCTGTCCTTATAGCTGGCGGCAAGGTCATTGAGGATAAGGGCAAAGTTTGTCATGCACACGGAAACTTCTTTCTCCATGAGGGCGTTGGCGATACACCCGGCAAAATAGCTTTTCCCTGTGCCGACACTTCCCCACAAAATCAATCCATAGTTCCCGGTGCTTACCCGTTCCCATTGCTCCACATAGGAATAGGCTTTGTGCATTTGGGGGCATTTCCCGTTGTCGTTTTCAAACGTCCATTCCCGCATAGCTGGGTCTGTAAATCCCTTTCGTTTCAGCCGTTCCATTTCCTCCCGGCGCTTGTATTCCCGGTGGCTGGCTTCCAGCGTTTCCCGGCGTTTCCGCTGGCAGTCACATTCTTTGGGGTGGCGGTCACGTCCGAAAAGCGTCTTTCCCTCTGCAAAATAGGCTTCTTTGGGCTGGCGGCAGCTCCCGCAATACAAAAGCCCGTCCTCGCCCGTGTAGTCCTCCGGCTCTGCTTCCTGTGCCGTGGCAAGCCGGAAAATGGCGTTATCATAATCGCTCATAAAATCGTCCTCCTTGTTCATGGTCTTTTACGCCCTGTTTACGGGGCGTTCTATCTCTGTTGTCAAAGGCTCTCGCCCTCTTTGTAGGAATAATCGGGGATTCCTTTCTTCCCCGTGCCTTTCCTGTCACGCCCCGCCCATATACGGATAGCGGCGGCATAGTTGATGTAGCTTTTCCCGTTGGCGGCTATATGCTGGCTTAATTCCTCAATGAACCGTTCCAGCCTGTCCGGGTATTCCTCTTTCAGCTCCGCATATTCGCTTTCAGAGAGGAAAATATTTTTATATCTGCCAAATGGGGCGGGCGGCTTCTCACTCGCTCCTTTTAGTTGGTTCTCTTTTAGTTTGTTTATAGTAAGTTGGTTAGGGGTCGGTTTTCCGTCCAACGCAAAGGTCGGTTTTCCGTCCTTATGAGGGTCGCTTTTCCGGCTATCAGAGGGTCGGTTTTCCGGCTGTATGGCGGTCATATGGTCGGAAAACTGTACCACTGGCACTTGCGGCACTTTCACATAAAGGCGGTTCGGTGCGGAAAAGCCCCGGCGTTCCCTCACCAGAAGCCCAGCAGCGTCCAGCTCGTTCAGTGCGGCTTTTATGGCGGTGCTGCCTTTATCCAGCATTTCCGCTATCTCCGAAACAGGGTAGACAATGTATGTCCTGCCCTCGCTGTCCTGCCAGCCGTTCTTCTGTGAGAGTTCGGAACGGTCAAGGAGCAGCGAATAAAGCAGCTTTGCGGTCTGTGACAAGTCCATTTTCAGCAGAAAACGGGGGTATCGGAAAAACGGCGGCATAATGGTGTCGGCTGTGATGTAATCGGTTATGGTTCTCACCTCCTGTCTGTGGCTTCTTGTTACGCAGTTAAAACGCTGTTTTCGGGGGTAAAGGATAAATGTATCGTCTACCCTTTGAGGGCGGTCAAAAAAGCCTTGATTTACGGGCTTCTTTCATAGCCTAAATGCGTAGAAAGGTGGTATCTTTTCCGCTGTCTGTCGGCTTCTTTCCGGCGGCGCACTCTTGCGGCGCAGTCCGGGCAGTATTTCCCCCGGTTTGACTTGGGGAGAAAATACCCGCCGCACTCGGTACAGCGTTTCCTGTCTGCCCGGTGCAAAAGGGCGGCTTCCAGATTCCCGTCCAGTGGCAGAACGGCGGCGGTGAACCAGCGGCACAAGAGGGAATAGCTGATACTCTGCACACATACGCAAGGCTCGCCGTTATCCAGCACAATGCAGTTGCCGTTATCGTAGTTGCAGCACTCATGCACAAGGCGGCGGGCGGCTCTGTACTGTGGGTAGTCCATGTAGGGGCGTTTACCGTTCATTTTCCTGCCCCTTTCCCCGTTCCGGCTCACGGCGCAAGATTTTGTCAAGATTGCTTTTCACGGTCTGCAATTCCCGGACGTTCCCTTTCTTCTCCCGGTACTCGTTATAAAGGGCGTTTTTCTCTTTGGTAAGCTGCTCAATCTCCGTTTGTAAGGTCTTGGAAGCTGGCAGTTTGGAGATTCCCTGTGCCTTGAAATACCGGGCGGCAGATTCGGAAATGATAAACTCGCTTTCGTGCTGCTCCCGGTAAGCTCTCCGTGCTTTCTCTGTTTTCTGCGCCCGCAATCCGTCACGGGCTGGCTTGGTCTTGATGTAGGCTAATAGCTGCTTCTGCAAGTCCTTTTTCTCCCGCAAGGTGCTTTCCACGGCTTTCAGTTTCCCGGTCACTTCATGCAAGCCCACACTGGCGGCGGCAAGGGCGGCTTCCAGTTCTTCCGGGGAAGAAAAGCCGGATTCCTCATAAATACTCATTGTCGCCGCCATTTGCTTCAGATTGTGCAAAGTCGCCCATTTCTCGTAGCCTTTCCCTTTGCCCTCGGCTTTCTTGGCAGCTATGTCTACCATGCGCTGTACTTCGTCATTCTTTGGGGCGTTTATGGCGGCTTTGTTGCGCTGTAAGCGGTCTTTTATGCTGCGGGGGTATTCCTGTTTGGGTAGGGGCTTTTCGGCGGCTCTGGCGGCGTTCTGTGCGTTTATGGTGAGTGCTTCCAGTACGGCGGCACGGTCAAAATCATCACCTAATTTCCGGGCGGTAATGGGCTTCGTCCTGTCCGGGGTGAGATAGCTCAATCTTCGCCGGCTCTCCTTGACGGTCACGCCCTGTTGCAGCAGCTTCCCGGAAAAATCCTCAAAGGAAACGGCAGAGGACAGGGCGGCTCGGATTGTGCGCCGTAGCTTCTCCTTGTCGGTTTCAAACTTGGTCTGTTTGGGCGGCTCTCCCGTGGCGGCTTGGGAAGCGTTCTCCTTATCCAGTGCGGCTTGTCCTTTCCGCTTCGCCCAATACTCACGCTCGGTAACTCGGTTCTTGCTCCCGTTCAGCAAGTCAATCTGATAGAGGTTTTCCCGGTGGCACATCTCCATGACTTCCGCTTTGAAGTATTCCATAGCTGCGTCTGTACAGCGGTGCTTGCAGCCCTCCCTTGTGTCGGCTGGTCTTTCCATGTACGGCAATAGTGGTACTTCCGCAATCCGTAGGGAATTGATTACGATATGCACATGAATGTTGCCGCTGTGGTTATGCCCGTCCGGGTGGGTGCATACCAACGCTTGGTGTCCGGGAAAATGCGTCTTGCAAAATTCCTCGCCCAACGCTTGCGCCCGGTCTACGGTCAAGCCGTTGTCGGGTGCGTCACGGGGGTCAAAACTGATAATGTAGTGGTGGCTCTTTACGTCCTCCCGCTTTTGGTTCTTGCCGTATTTCAGATTGGAGCGCATACAAGCTATGGCGAAATCTTCATCACCGCAATTAAGGGAAGATATGCGGTAATCGTCACGGAGAACAAGCCGCCCGTTCCCGTCCAGTGTGGGCTTCATGGTAAACTCGTCATGCTCAAAGGTTAGGTACTGCTCGGCAGCTCCGTAATCGGCATTTTTAGAGCTGATATGTTTGAATGTTGCCAACGGCTTCACCTACTTTCTGCAAGACTTCAAACTTCAAGGCGGCAAGCTCCGCTGTGGCGGCTCGTACCTCTTGGGAGAGGGCGTTATAAGGTGCGCCGTATTCGTTCAGACAGCGGGCAATCTGGTTCAAGTTGCCGCCGATTTTCCCGTACTCGGCTGTAAGTTTCCCAACGGCAGACAGCAGTTCATCATTGACCGGGGAAACGGTGATAACCGGGCGTATGCTTGACTTGATAAGGGCTTGCCGGATAAACTCGGCTTGGCTCATTTTGCAGAGGGTGACACGCTCGGAAAACTCGGCGTATTCTTCCCCGGTCAAACGGGTTTTGATTACCCGGTGGCGGTGGGGCGTGTTGTATTTTCTCACGGGCTTCAACTCCTTTCTTTTTATGCTTTGCCCTCTCACCAATAGGAGAAAAACAGGGGCATAAGCGGAAGTGTTTTTTGAAAAATCCGAAAAATTTTTTCGGGGATTTTTCAAGCGGCGCAAGCCGCAAAAAGGCGGGCTTGGGGTGGCAACCCCAACAAGATTCCCATAGGACAAATTGAGCCGATAGGCGAAATTTGGTACTGTGGTAGAATCTTGCTCTTGTTATCCCGAATTCGGGATAAAAAAAGTTATACCGAAAAGTATCTTATCCCGATATTTGAAAAATCCCCTTAATATATAAGCCGAGTA
>CAJTGD010000046.1 GCA_910575475.1 Lachnospiraceae bacterium
GAAGCAAGCATCTTGCGCTTTATTGAACAGTACAATCTTACAGCACACCCATTTAAG
Source organism: Lachnospiraceae bacterium (assembly GCA_910575475.1). Classification (GTDB taxonomy): domain Bacteria; phylum Bacillota; class Clostridia; order Lachnospirales; family Lachnospiraceae; genus Schaedlerella. Next base: position 58 of record CAJTGD010000046.1, read on the forward strand.
TGGACATATGCTGGGATACCATTAGCAATTTAATCACTGATATTTAAGCGATGCTGTACTAGTATAACCCAGCGGGCGCCCAATATGCCGTCACTCCATCCGAAACCGCAGCAGTACCGTCTACGACCATCTGATATTTAATTTCAGATCCTTTCCCTGTACCGCTGCTAAATTCCACATCTGTTATTGTTCACATCTAAACGGGTGCTCTCAGTAACTATGATCTCCCAACCCTTTCATCAGATGTAAGTGTTACCCGGAGCCGCCCTGTGGTATCATAAATACATGATCAAAATGGGAGGCAAAAAAAGATGGAACCAATTCTCAAAATTGAATCTCTGAAAAAATATTACGGCAAAAATCCGAACCAGACAAAGGCGCTGGACGGTATTACATTTCAGGTAATGCCCGGGGAATTTCTGGGGATTATGGGCTGCAGCGGGTCGGGAAAATCTACGCTGCTGAACTGCATTGCAGCCGTGACCCGGCCGGGCAGCGGCAGCATCATGATGAAGGGCAGGCAGGTTTTAAGCCTTAGCGGGGCGGAACTGGCAGACTACCGGGGCAGGGAGATCGGATATTTATTCCAGAATTTTGAACTGCTGGATAACCTGACCGGGCGTGAAAATATTCTGCTTCCGCTGTCCCTTCACGGCGTGCCGGAGCAGGAGAGCAGGACACGGCTCGAAAAACTGGCATCGTATCTGGAAGTGACAGACGTTCTGGATAAATTTCCCGTACAGATGTCAGGGGGACAAAAACAGAGGATCGCGGCTGCCAGGGCGCTGATCCTGAATCCCGGCATTATTCTTGCGGACGAGCCCACCGGAGCATTAGATTCGAAAAATGCAAAGGCGCTGATGGAGAAACTGGCCGGATTGAACCAGGATGAACATGCTACAATCCTCATGGTGACACATGATTCCAACGCGGCAAGTTACTGCAGCCGGATACTGTTTATCCAGGACGGAGTGCTTTTTCATGAGCTGCGTCGGGATATCCCGGATGAAACAAGGCCGTTATTCTATGAGAGGATACTGATGATGATGGCGCAGTTGGGAGGTGGCAGTGCAAATGTTCTCTAAACTGGTCTCACGCAACAGCAAAAGGAACCGGAAAGAAAACGGCTTGTTTTTTGGCTCTATGCTGGCAGCAATCATTGTATTTTATATTATTCTGGCATTGCCCCGTCAGGATGTGATGATTTTTTTATCCAAAATGGAGAGTGACGCGGTCAATAAACTGATGTCCATGATCCCAGTATTTTATGGAATGGCCCTGGTGATCCTGTTCTTTCTTATTTACTATGCCAGCAGGTTTCAGATGGAACGGCGCAAGCACGAGTTCGGCGTCTATCTGATCCTGGGGATGCGACGAAGCAAATTATTTACCATGCTGTTGGCCGAGGATCTTCGGAACAGTCTGATTTTACTGGCCGTCGGGCTGCCGGTTTCACTCATGCTGTCAGAGCTGATCAGCCTGATCACGGCACGCCTGGTCGGAATCAGCATTGTGGGGCATCAGGTTTCCTTTTCACTTGAGGCAATGTTCTGGACGGCAGGGGGATTCCTCCTGATCAAATTCGCCGCATTTTTGATTCTCAGCGGAAAGATCAGCAGGCAGGAAATAGATTCCCTGCTGGCAGAAATGCCGAAGGGGGAAAAGAAGCAGCTTCCCGCGCCTGTCTATGGGGCATCTCTCATAGCCGGGATCATTTGCCTGATCATTGCCTATACCAGCGTGACCAGAGGGGAAGCGTGGATATATGTCCGGCAGATGACAGCCGCTGTGATGTTCGGGCTGGTGGGAACCATGGCGCTTTTCTGGGGACTTCGTTTTCCGATCGGCCTGTTGGTGAAAGCCGGAAAACGTGACCGGCAGCTTCATGTCTTTCATTTTCGGCAGGTTGAGGAGACTGTGATTTACCAATCCGGTACGCTTGCGGTCTGTTCTCTGCTGATTCTGGCTGCCATGTGCTGCTTTGGCTCGGGCGTGGCCATCGCGGGTTTTTACGGAAAATCGGAACCCCATGTATTGGATTATACCTTTGCGTATGTGGAAAGCAGTGAGGAGGCTGCGGCAATCAGACAGCAGCTTTCGGATCATGGACTGGATTCCCGGTTTTCAGATTTATTTGAAATAAAGATCGGAATGGTTCAAAGCCGGACCGGGGAAGATAGAGAAGATGTATTAAAAATGGAACGGCTGATGGAGGAACTGGATGGAATGCAGCCTGCCGAAATCAGCGGCCGGCTTTTGAATAATATGAAATACTACACCCCCTATCTGATTTCCCTGAGCGGCTATAACCGGCTTTTGGCCGCGGCAGACATGCCGGAACTGAAGCTGGATGCAAAGGAAGCGGCTGTGTATATGGACAGCGGATTCAGCTCGGAGGAAATGCGGCAGATGCTGAACCGTATTCTGGAAACAAAGCCGGAAGCCTTGCTGGATGGGGATGCATTCTATCTGACAGGCCCGGTGCAGACAACGGACGTGGTGACGGACCGTTCGATTACATTGGCTTTCGCGCTGATCGTTCCGGATGAAATGTTTGAATACTATACTCAGGGAGAGTGTGAAATTTATCTCGACGGTGTTTTGGATGAAAAAACGATCCAAAAGGCAAGCCTTATGTCCGCCATATCGGATATGAACAGGGAGCTGGACAAAACAGGTCTGCAGTATGAGAGCTACCTGCAGAATATGGGACGGCAGATGTTTTATATGGTGTCCGCCAGTTATATTACGATCTACCTTGCGGTTATATTTCTGATTATTGCAAATACAGTCATCGGCGTACAGTTCCTGATGGGCCAGCAGAATGTAAACCGCCGTTACCGGACATTGATTCGTCTGGGGGCTTCGTATAAGACCTTATGCAGATCCGCCAGAAAACAGATCAACTGGTATTTTGGAATCCCCACTGTGGCCGCCGCATGCAGCAGTGTGTTTGGAGTACGCGCATTGCTTACCGGACTTTTATCACCGGATGCAAAGGAACATTTTTTACAGATGATAATGCTTTCTATAGTTATGATTTCAGGGCTGTGTGTGTTAGAATATATTTATGTTGCCGCGGTGAAAAAATCAAGCGACCGTTATCTGCTGACATTGACGGAGCTGGAACGGGAAGAATGACCCGGGCAGAACCATATGCGGCGTAAATTGGTTAGGGAGGACAGATCTATGAAGCGGATTGCAATTGTAGAAGATGAACTTTTTATGCGGGAAGAGTTATCCGGCATTCTGCAAAAAGCGGACTATGAGGTGGAAGAGATCAGTGAATTTGGGGATGCTGCAAAGCAGCTTTTGAAGCTTTCGCCGGATCTGGTGCTGTTGGATCTGAACCTGCCTGTGAGCAGCGGTTTCCAGATCTGCCGGGAAATCAAGCAAAAAAGCAGCATCCCGGTTCTTGTACTGACGTCCCGCGATCAGCTGCAGGACGAGCTTCACGCGCTGAATCTGGGCGCGGATGAATATTTGATAAAACCATGCAGGAAAGAACGGCTGCTGGCCCGTGTGTCAAATGTATTGAAGCGCTATGAGGGACGGCAAAATCTGCTGGAAGGCCCGGAATGCCTTCTGGATCGTCTGACCTATACGCTGTATATCCATAACAGCTCCGTAGTCCTTCCAAGAAACCAGGGGAAAATTCTGGAAATGTTTCTGCTCCACGGAGAGGAGCCCGTTTCGAAGGAGGAGCTGTGCATGGCAATCTGGGGGACAACGGAATTTATCGATGAAAATGCCCTCCAGGTGAATCTGACGCGGCTGAAAAAGACACTGGCGGGACTAAGGATGCGCCGGCAGATCGTTTTGGCGCGCGGGCTGGGATATCGTTTTACGGAGGAGGGGCCTCATGAAGCGTAAATTTCAAAAAATTCTGCGGTATTTGCCCTGGCTTCTTCTCCTGTTTGGGGTTGACGCGTTTTTCACCGTTCTGCTGTGGATTGCGGATCTGGATGCATTTTATGCGATGTCGGCTCTTCTCCTGCTGGCAGTGCTTTTGATGTTTTCCGCAATATGCTTTGTACTGGTTCATCTGGAAGAAAAAAGAGAGCAGGTATTTTTGGATTTTCTGGCGAATCCCGATGAGTACCATGAGGAACGGCTGCTGGGGGTTCTGGTTCCGGCCCAGGGGGAGGCTGTCCGCCTGCTGGGCTGGTGCCTGCGTGACAAGCAGAATGCTTATATCGGGCTTCTGGAGCAGATGAATGATTACGAAGAATACGTGGAAGCCTGGGCGCATGAAGCCAAAACGCCGCTTTCCCTGCTGGCGTTGCTTCTGGACAACCGCAGAGAGGAATTGTCCGAAAACGTTAGCTGCAAGCTGGACTATATCCAGAACCGCCTGCAGGAGTCCGTGGACCAGATGCTATTTTACGCGCGTCTGAAAGGATCGAGGAAGGACTACCTGTTCGAACATATTTCTGTCAGGGGATGTGTGGAGGAGGTTCTGGAGGATTATAAACCGCTGCTGGAGGAAAAGCAGTTTCAGATACAGGCGGACATGACGGAGCAGACGGTCTGCTCCGACCGGAGAGGGCTGCGTTTTCTCCTGCGGCAGGTGATCAGCAATTCTATAAAATATTGCGGCAAAGAGCCGGAGCTTATCTTCACATTTTTTAAGGAAAATGACTGCCATGTGCTGAGTATCCGGGATAACGGTATGGGAGTTCGAAGCTGCGACCTGCCCTATATTTTCGAAAAGGGATTTACCGGAGATTCCGGTGAAGGAAGAAAAAAAGCCACCGGCATGGGGCTGTATCTCGCCAAAGAGATGGCTAAAGAGCTGAACCTGTCTTTGGATGCCAATTCGGAATGGGGGAAAGGGTTTGAAGTACGGATCGTGTTTCCGGTTGTTGGATGAAAGGGGGCGAAGGGCGGAGGTTAGTTTGGCGTTCGCCCCTTTTTTCATAGTATATGTCTGATGTGCGCAAGTGCAGCTTCGAATTACTTCTGCGGATGAAAAAGGAAATCGAAGTCAGACAACCTTTTTAAAATCTTTTTTTCATTGGTTCTTGAAAAATCACTTAACTGATAGGAGCGAACTCTTGTTTTGACAATAACGGGAATCAAAAAAACATTCGCGGCAAGCTTCTTTCTAATACATCCGTTTCTGAGGCTTTCGATAACTCATACACTTTTTTAGAATACAATTCCACCATTTTCAAAAAATAAAGGACCCAAATTTCGGAATGCGGAGGATTTTCTCTTCCTGAATAATATAATGCAGGCAATCCCATTTGCAGCGATGCATAGTACTCATCCGGATCATATGCAAAGTATTCTTCCAGAGAACCAATTCCATTAAAACCATATCCGTAATAATCAAGAATATATTCCGGCGCGCCTGTTTCGGAATCATATACTGCAAATAATATGCCCGGCGGCAGATCTATTGTGCTAAGAGAAAAACGATTTTCATCAATCTCTGATATCCTTTTCAAGATTTCTATGGCTGACACCAGGGGCAAGATGATCATTTTTGCAGCGCCGCCCCGTTTTTGGCTCTGCAAATAAGCTGCGTCATGGTTCCCATAGGGCAGTACACGCACCAGGAGCGGGGTTTGAATAACACCATGGTAAGGAATCCCAGCACGGTGGAGGTAAGCATCACGCTGTAGAAGCCGAAAGCAAACTGTGCGGTTCCGTCAGAAAACAGCGTGCCGTGATAAGCCCAGTGCCAGGGAAGCTTGAACGTCCACAGCAGTGTTACTGCAGTGCTGAGATTTTTTACGCCGGAAAATACCAGCCAGGTGTTCCACAGCATGAGGAAAAACATCACAAAGAAAAAGATTAAAAATCCATACCGGAAATATGCTGACTTCATCCATTTTGGAATATCCTTTTTCCGGGACAATCCGAACCTTCCGCCTACAAGGGAAAACAGTTGCCCTCTGCCGCAGTATTTGTTGCAGTAGGCTTTGCTGCCATTTATAATCGCTATGAAAAGCGGTATAAAAAAGCAGAGGAGTCCCAGCCATGCAAAAAGGATATTGAAAAATCCCAGGATCAGGTAAGTAAGAGAAACTATCCAAAGATAATCATACCATTTCTTCTTTTCTTTCATCTTTCCGTCACCTCCAATGAAATAATACTTGCGGGACATTCTTTTGCACATTTTCCGCATCCCACACATAATTCCCTGTCGATGCTGGCATGGATGCCTTTTAAAATCGTGATCGCGTTTCGCGGACAGACCTTTATGCAGCATCCGCAGGCTACACATTCCTGGATGCTGACGACTGCTTTTCTCTTTGCCATGAGTAAAACTCCTTTTAGTTTTTCATTCATTATACAGTGAAAAAATGAATTATTCGGTGATGAAGTCACATAACTTGCAAATCGTAATTAAAAGTTTATTGACAGGGGCAGATTCCATTTTGTTTGTTCTGGGAGTTTGCATAATTTTCCTTCCTTTCATAAAAAAGTATAAAAAAAGAGCAGGTATTGCCTCCTCACTCCCAGATACTAAGAAATATAATCCTAGTACAGCATTGCGTATATAATGGTGAATAATGTGCCTGATATTTTTGTCAGGACAAGGCGGAGGAAAGAGGCGATGCGGTGGCATCGTTGATTGACGACAACGCAGAACTGGCAGAAATAGCAGGTGCAGAATTCACCGTTAATTACGCAATGCTGTACTAGTAACAATAATTAACTATTAAATTATAATACCATCTCTCGGATAACATCTAGATTTGCTGTCCGTATTTTATTATACTCAATATATTGAGTTGTCAACAATAAAATCTTTTCAACAATTTTTAAATAAATGAAAAAAGATGATTGGTAGAGTCTAACCTCCTATACCTTAGATATACATAGATAATTTCTTTCTCCACGATCTCCCTCGTACAAGCCTTTATGTTCCCTAACCGTAAGGCGTTTTTTCCTTTTCAGGAAAATATTACATACAAAAAATGACTGATAAAACTTGTATTATGAGTCGCCTGTCTGTATAATGAGTTTCCGGCGGAGAAATTGTCAAAACCGCATGTGATGATATGGCGGAACAGGCATATTTCATCCGATAAAATATACAAGCAAAAAGGAGAAAAATGAATGATCAACCGGAAGAAAAATGCTAAGAAAATACTGGTATTTTTTCTTGTTTTTGGTCTTATCGGCGGAACGATGGATCATTTGCGGGTGACCGCAGCGGCGGGAACAGAGGCGGAAGGTCCTTTGGGGACAGAGCCCGGTACGGCAGAGGACATTTCTGCACAGACAGATTGTATCTGCACAGATTTATGTACGACTGAAACGAAAGAACCGGATTGCGCCGCTTGCAGAGAAAATCTGTCTGCCTGCAAGGGACAGGCTTCGGAAGAAGAGCCGGGAAATGCCCCGGATGAAAGTGGAAACACAGATGCAGAGAACCCGGGTGCAGGGAATCTGAATCCAGGAAACTCAGGTACAGGAAGTTCGAATCCAGGAAACTCAGGTGCAGAAAATTCGGATAACACGGATTCAAAGAACCCCGCAGACCCGGAAGCGGCCGCGGTGAAGGAGCTTCTCAATGGACTTCCGTCATTGGAGGAACTGAAGGCATTGGAGAAGAAGGAGCTGGACGAGGCATATGAGCAGATCCAGAAGGCCTTCGATGCCTATGAGAGTCTGGATGACGGCCAGAAGGCGATGCTCCCGGGAGCGGAGGAGCAGTTGAAGGAGCTGCTGGAATATTTTACAACATTGGTCATGCCTCTGGCAACAGAGGAGGATATCAAAAATGCGTGGGACGCGATGACAGCGGCAATGACCAACTGGGAGAAGGAAGTGGATCTATCCGGTTTCCATCTCACAGAAGAGGATATGAAGCGTATCTGGCCGGATGTGGCGCAGGATAATCCGGATCTGTTTTATGTGCTGGGCAGTAATTACTATACTTCAACAGCTACCGGAATCGTGGAAAAATGTGTATTCACCTATAATCCGCAGTATGACCAGAGCAGTGTTGCGGAGTACAGGGCCGCGATCGACAGGGCATTTTCCCAGGTCATCGGAAATAATATGACCGATGAGCAGAAGGCGACCGCGCTGCATGACTATCTGGTGCAGCACATGGTCTATGACCAGAATGCAAACAACAATCTGGGAATTGAAAAGCGGAATGCATATGAAGCTCTGGTCAATGGGATCGGAGTCTGCCAGGGTTATACTCTTGCCTATGCCGCGCTGCTGAAAAAAGCGGGGATCGAGGTGGAGTATTGTAAGAGCAGATCGATGGACCACATTTGGAATTATGTGAAGCTGGACGGCAACTGGTATCATGCGGATCTTACATATGATGACGCAACAGCCGCCAGCCAGACAGGGGAGACCGGTTATGTAAAGCATGAGTATTTTCTGCTCAGCGATACGGCCATGCAGGGAAAATCCCATACCTGGGATGCCAACAGCATCACATGCGCGGACACCAAATATGATAATTCCTGGCATAAGACCGCACCCATGAAGGAATCTGCGATTTACACGGTGAATAGCAATTCCTATTATCTGAAAATGGAAACGGTGGTTAACAACGCGAATATCTGCCGCGGCGCGTCACTGATGAAAAGAGACGCGAGCGGAAATGAAACCCAGGTGGCAAGCTTTGATATCGAGAATCTGGGAAATGGATGGCCCATGTTTTCAATGAGCTTTTCCAGACTTTCCTGTTCCGGAGGAGTGCTGTACTTCAATGTGGGAAATTCGATTTATTCCTTCAATCCGGCAGCAGATACAGAACCGGAAAAAATCTACCGATATGAGGATCAGAGCAAGCGGATCGTGACCGGTCTTATGGCAGACGGAAACCAGCTGACTCTGGAGATTTCTTCCCAGGCCGGCATTATTGAGGAGAAAATCGTCGTATCTGCGGGAGGCATGGAAGAGCAGGTGGATTTTGCTTTTGCGGAAAATGCAAAGACGGCGATTTACGGAGACGCGGATTTTACCATGACTGCTCAGGGGGCGGCGGAAGGCTCCGTTGTCAGCTACAGCAGTTCGGATCCTTCTGTGGCATCGATCGACCCGGCGACGGGCCTGGTTCAGATCCATAAGGCGGGCAGCGCGGTGATTACAGCGACCGCATCGGCATCGGGGAACTATCTGGAAGCAAGCAGCACCTGTCAGCTCACGGTTTCGCCGAAGGCGCTGGCTTGGGATGTGAGCGCTCTGGAAGCGGCGGACCGGCTGGATCAGATCAAGGATCGGGAGGCGACCCTTTTCGGTGAATTGAAGCTGGAAGGCATTTTGGAAAAGGATGCAGAAGAGGTCGTGTTTGACTGTCCGGCAGAAAAATTGTCCGGTGTCTATGAGACAGCGGAAGAAGGCAGTCAGAAGGTGGCCCTGTCCTGGAAGAACGCTCAGGATGAAGCGGTCCTTGAGGGAAATGGAAAAGAAAATTATACCATGCCCGGGGCTTTGCCGGAGATTATGGGGCAGATCAGCGCAGTCCAGGAGATCCCACAGGAGCCTGCGGACAGAAATGAATTTAAGATCGATGTGGAAAGCGGTATTTCCAAGGTGCCGGATGCCTTCCGGAATCAGGAGCATTTGAATACGCCGGGCAAGATTGAAACGGAGATGAAGCTGAAGATCCAGGAGAAGGACAGTTCAATTGCAGAGTCGGATCTGGTGATCTATGATGTGGAGCTTCTGGTCAATCTCAACGGAGCAGGCTGGGAAAAGGTGACGAAGGATAATTTCCCGGCAGACGGCCTGTCAGTCACCCTGCCGTATCCGTCCGGTACAGGCAGAGAGACACATCACTTTACGGCGGCGCATATGTTTACCGAGGATATGAATGGATTCCTTGCGGGGGATGTGGAATATCCGGAGATGACGAATACGGATAGCGGGATCAGCTTCAAGGTAAATGGACTTTCACCGATTGCTGTCGGCTGGAAGGATGTGAAGGACGATTCTGCTGGGGACGGCGGAAATGGCGATGGAAGCGGCGATGGAAGTAACGGCGGAAACGGAAGTGGAAGCAATGGCGGAAGCGGAAACGGAAGCAGCGGCGGAGTCAGCAATGGAAGCGGAAACAGCAGCAACGGCGGAAGCGGCAATGCAAATGGAAGCGGCAGCGCGTCGAACGTTTCCGGTACTCAGGTGAACAGCCCTGTGACCGGCGACCATTTGCCGATCATGCTGTATGTACTTCTGGCGACAGCGGCATTTGGTGCGATGATCGTAATTTTTGTAAGAAAAAAGAAAGAACGATAAGGAGATATTATCTTAGTATCGCGCAAGAAATTGTTCATAAGTCTAAGATAATGATGTAAGAGAAAACGGAGAGTGTAAATAGCTCTCCGCTTTTTCAATACTAACATATTCGTAACCTGTTTCCCTACAAACGCCCTTCCATCAGATCCTCCAATGTGATCCCATAAAAAAAATCATGAACCAGCGTATCGTACTTTTTCCATAATGGCAAAGTAATGCAGCCTTCGCTCCGGGGGCAGGCTTCCGCGTCCGGCATCAGGCAGGCAACCGGGGCGAGGGGACCTTCGGTCAGTTCAATGATCTCACCCACGGTATATTCTCCGGGAGAGCGGGTCAGCCTGTAGCCGCCGCCCTTTCCGCGGAGTCCCTTCAAAATATTTCCCTTTACGAGTATTTTTAAAATGATCTCCAGATATTTTTCGGAGATTTCCTGCCGTTTCGCGATTTCCTTTAACGGAATATAATCCTCTTCCCGGTGCTGTGCAAGATCGACCATGACCCGGAGCGCATAGCGGGCTTTCGTTGAGATCATAGAAAGATACCTCCAATCTTTTCTTAAATTATAGAGTCAATTGGAAAAAAATTCAATAAAAACATATAAACCTATTGACATAGTAGGTAAATAGTAGTAATATGCATTCAATGATCCATAGAGGAGAAAGTAAAAAGCTATGTGTTCTGACGCACACTCGCGCCAAAGCGCGGCTGCTACAGCAATCATTTTCCCTCAGGACCAGGAAAGGAGAGTAAAATGGCAGCTTATTACAAAGGTACGCTCGGACTGATCGGCAATACTCCGCTGGTTGAGGTCGTGAATATGGAAAAGGAGCTTGGATTGAGGGCAACGGTCCTGGTGAAGCTGGAATATCTGAATCCGGCGGGAAGTGTAAAGGACAGGATCGCGAAGGCGATGCTGGAGGACGCAGAGGACAAAGGGCTGTTGAAAAAAGGCTCTGTCATCATCGAGCCAACATCGGGAAATACAGGCATTGGCCTGGCAGCGATCGGGGCTGCGAAGGGCTATCGGGTGATCCTTACCATGCCCGAGACCATGAGCATAGAACGGAGAAATATTTTAAAGGCATACGGTGCGGAGCTGGTATTGACGGACGGCGCGAAAGGGATGAAAGGGGCCATTGAAAAGGCGGAGGAGCTTGCGGGAGAGATTCCGGACAGCTTTCTTCCCGGGCAGTTTGTAAATCCGGCGAACCCGGCAGCCCATAAAGCGGCGACAGGGCCGGAGATCTGGAGGGATACGGACGGAAAGGTAGATATTTTCATTGCAGGGGTAGGAACCGGCGGTACGGTTACAGGAGTCGGGGAGTACCTCAAGGAGAAAAATCCGGAGATCAGAGTCGTGGCGCTGGAGCCGGAGGATTCCCCCGTATTATCGGAAGGGAAAGCCGGGGCGCATAAGATCCAGGGGATCGGCGCGGGATTTATACCGGAGGTACTGAATACCTCCGTATACGACGAGGTGTTCAGAGCAAAAAATGAAGATGCCTTTGCCGCGGCAAAGCTGCTTGCGAAAAAAGAGGGCATCCTGGTCGGGATTTCTTCCGGCGCCGCGCTGCATGGAGCCATCGAGCTGGCAAAGCGGCCGGAGAATGAAGGCAAAATGATCGTGGCGCTGTTGCCGGATTCCGGGGACAGATATTACTCAACACCGTTGTTTTCATGAGAAAATTTTCCAATTGTACGGTTGGATGCTCTAAAGAGCCTCCAACCTACTCATCCATTCGCAAAAACCGTGCTTACGCACTCTAACGTCTGCTAACGCAGCCGCTTTTTGCTCATTTATGAGTAGGTTGCTAATCCAAAATTTCAGTTTTATTGCAATAAATTGCATAAAACTGAAATTTCGGATTGCAACCGTACAGTTGGAAATTTGATACATTAAAGTGATAAAGTGTGAGACAAATAAAAACAGATGTGCTAAAATGATTACCGAAACAGATCAAGGAGGACAATAAAAATGGCAGATATAAAAGATTCGAAAAACTGGGGATTTGAGACAAGGCAGCTACATATCGGGCAGGAGCAGGCGGACCCGGCCACAGACGCGAGGGCGGTTCCCATCTACGCGACCACTTCTTACGTGTTCCATGATTCCCAGCATGCGGCAGACCGTTTCGGACTCCGTGACGCGGGAAATATTTACGGAAGGCTGACCAATCCCACCCAGGATATTTTTGAACAGCGCATTGCGTCCCTGGAGGGCGGCGTGGCGGCTCTTGCGGCGGCATCCGGCGCGGCGGCGATCAGCTATACATTTCAGGCGCTGGCGAAATCAGGGGAGCATATCGTGGCATCCAAGACGATCTACGGCGGAACCTACAATCTGCTGGCCCACACCCTTCCGCTGACCAACGGCGTGAACACAACCTTTGTGGACCCGGAGGAGGAAGGCTCCTTCGAGGCGGCGATCCAGGAGAATACGAAAGCAATCTTTGTGGAAACACTGGGAAATCCGAATTCCAACCTGGCTGACCTGGAAAAGCTGGCTGAAACGGCGCATAAGCATCAGATCCCGCTGGTCGTGGATTCCACATTTGCGACCCCCTATCTGATCCGCCCGATCGAGTATGGAGCAGACATTGTGGTTCATTCCGCGACAAAATTTATCGGGGGCCATGGAACAGCCATCGGCGGCGTGATCGTGGACAGCGGCAATTTTGACTGGAAGGCATCCGGCAGATACCCCTGGATTTCGGAACCGAATCCGAGCTATCATGGAGTATCCTTCTCCGACGCGGCGGGGGCGGCAGCCTTCGTGACCTACATCCGCGCGGTGCTCCTGCGGGATACCGGCGCAACACTTTCCCCGTTCCACGCGTTTCTCTTTCTCCAGGGACTGGAAACCCTGTCGCTCCGTGTAGAGCGCCATGTGAGCAACGCATTGAAGATCGTGGAGTACCTTGCGAAGCATCCCCAGGTGGAGGCGGTGCATCATCCGTCGCTGGCAAGTGAGCCCAGCCACGGATTATATCAGAAATATCTTCCCAATGGGGGCGGCTCGATCTTTGCATTTGAGATCAAAGGGGACGCAGAGACGGCACAGAAATTTATCGACAACCTTGCCATCTTCTCCCTTCTGGCAAATGTGGCGGACGTGAAATCCCTGGTGATCCACCCGGCAACGACGACTCACAGCCAGAGCACGGAGGAGGAGCTTGCGGAACAGGGGATCCGGCCGAATACGATCCGGCTTTCCATTGGGATTGAAAAGGCAGAGGACCTGATCGCGGCGCTGGAGGCGGCGTTTGAGGCGGTGAAGGAGTGAGAAACTGTAAAAAATAACTAACTGTACGGTTGGATGATCTAAAGATCATCCAACCTGCGCATCCATTCGCAAAATCCGTGCTATCGCAACCGTACAGTTAGAAAAATAACGGACACATCACTTCTCCGGCTGCACAGAGCAAAAAGCCTCGACGTAGTAATGCGGGATGAAAATGAGATGAAAGCATGATGGATATTAAGAAAGCGGAGAGCGTAAAAGCCCTCCGCTTTCTTGCCCTAAGTCAATTTTAAATAGAACGGTTTCGTTTGGGGCGTGGACAATTATAGATTGGAATGGTATCATAAAAAACGGAAGAACATTTTCCATACAGTTCCTTAGTCAGATACGTCTTAAAAAGAAAGGCAGGCGCAAGATGAATACGATTATCCCATTGATTTTAGAAAATGTAAAAACGATAGGTTATTCATCGCTTACGAAATGACTAAAAAGTGCCCCTTATAGGGGAGCCAGTAGTAGGTAAGTAAAGCATTCCTTATAGGAGGGCAAGTAACAGGCTTGTAACATCCCCCTTTAAAGGGGAGCACGCAGTCGCCCTTACAGGGCTCTTCCAAACCACCACTTGAAGTGGTGGTTTGTGACTGAATTTCATCTTATCAAATTCTTCTCCAAATTCTTTTTCTACAATGAGAATAATATCTCCATTTTCATTGCAATAAATTGCATGAAAATGACCTATCGAATCGCAACCGCACAGCTGGAAATTTTTCAAATTCTTGCGTACTTTCACTCTTTCAATGTGACTGAAAGCATCCTCACGAATCATATTTACTTCATTCTATCAGCTTCAGTTAATTCACGAATCACTCGACAAGGATTCCCTGCCGCCAAACTATGTGGAGGGATACTTCTTGTAACAACACTTCCTGCACCAATTACACTTCCTTCTCCAATAGTTACACCACCGCAGACAATAACATTAGCTGCTAACCAACAGTCATTTCCTATGGTAATCGGTTTAGCATATTCCAGATTATAATAACTTCCATCTTCTCGTTGCCTTACATTTCGTTCTTCTGGTAAAAGAGGATGCATTGGAGTTGCTAAGGTAACATTTGGTCCAATCATCACGTTATCACCAATATGTACCGGGCATACATCCAGACAGGTGAAGTTAAAATTCGTTCCGCAAAACTTACCAAAGTATGTATTGCAACCATAATCAAAATAAACAGGTGCCTGAAGACCTGGCAAATTAGGAGTATTAGGAAGCAACTCCCGAAGAATATCCATACGTTTTTCTGACTCATCTTCATCAATTTGGTTATATTGTCTGGCTAGTTTTCTTGCTTTTATAAGTAATTCCGTCAGCTCTGAATCAGATGGGTCATACAACATTCCAGCAAGCATTTTTTCTTTTTCGGTCATTTCGATAATTCCTCCATCAACTTAACGATTTGTCAATGGCTCCATTATACCGCAATCACTTCCCAGAGGAAATAGATTTTACAAAAAATTCAGTTTGCGGTCGTCCATCCATCCTTCTTTCCGCTGCCTGCGGCACACGATTTCAAATACATACTCTTCCTCTGTCCTGACAGTGGGCAGGCTGTTCCGCTCTGGAACATGGAAAGAACAGGATCCGCATACTGTTGCAGCTACAACAAAGCATTTTTGTGAAGGTACGGAATATTGCACACCAGAGCAGGTTGCACAAGTTGCCCTGTTTCTTGCAAGCGATAATCTATTGCTGTTAACGGTCAGTGCATTGTTGTAGATCATGGTGGAAATTTGTAACAAATTATAGAAAACAGAGAGGTGTCAAATGTTTGAAAATCTATTTTCGTCGATAAAAATAAGAGGCTTAACACTTGGAAACCGTATCGTTATGCCGGCAATGGGGACACATTTTGCAGATGAGGACAGTTATATAACACAGCAGCTGATAGATTATCATGTAGCAAGAGCCTTAGGAGGATGTGGATTAAACTTTATGGAATGTACATCCGTATGTCCGGATGCAACACATGCCAGACAGCAAGGAATTTCGGCTGATCGATTTGTTCCGGGGCATAAAAAATTCACAGATGCAATCCATGTGGCAGGAGGAAAGTGTGCGATACAACTTTGGGCGCCAGGAGCAGGAGCTGGCTCCGACCCTAAATGCCGTATTTATCTTCCGGATGGATATGATGGAAAAAATAGCGCGATTTTTATTCCGCCTACGGCGAAAAGAGAAAATGACGGGACGATACCTGCTATAACGGCACAGGAACTGGAGATGGTCATTCAATGGTTTGGAGAGGCAGCGGCTCGTTCTGTAAAGGCAGGCTATGATGTGTTGGAGTTTCACTGTGGACATAATTATCTGCCCCATACTATGCTTTCTAAAGCATTTAATCACCGTACAGATAAATACGGCGGGAACTTGAAGTATGAAAAAGGATTGCGCTAACGAACGGCATAAAATAATTCATGTCTAATTAAAAGGTTTCCAACTGTACGGTTGGAAACCTTTTAGAGTATAGGAAAGTGAGGAATAGATATATATCATTCAATCAGACCGGGACAGGTATGGCTGGACACAAATGGAAAGCGTATTCAGCCACACGGTGGTTCTGTTATGTATATTGACGGTGTTTATTATTGGTATGGGGAGAACAAGGAAAAGACTATTGGAGACGGAGCCTGCTGGCATTGGGGTGTGCGCTGCTACGTCTCGACAGATCTGTACAATTGGGAAGATAAAGGATTGATCATTGAGCCAGATCTGGAGGATGAGGAATCCGGACTGCATCCAAAACAAATGATGGACAGGCCGCATATTATTTATAATAAAGATACAAAAAAGTATGTTTGTTGGTTAAAGATCATGAAGCAAGGCGGGCAGCAACGCGGGATAAATAGAAAAGTCATTCATTCTTTAAAAGCAGACACCGTTCACTTTCTACGGAATTCATTGGCCGACATCCCAACCTTACTTTTAAAAAGACGGTAAAAATAATTCTCATCTGTGATCCCAACCATAGCTCCAATCTTATTTGCCGGAAGGGTCGTATTCAACAGTAATTTTTTCGCGCCTTCGATCCGGAGCAGGAGCAGATATTCTTTTGGGGAAAGTCCAAGGTGTTTTTGAAACAGCTTGCAAAGATAATATTTATTAATGCCGGAAAATTCCGCCAGATAATCCAATGTCAGAGGCTGCATATAATGCTGATCCATATAGGACAGAAGATAATGCAGATTTTCCGGGATGTTATAAACTGTGCGCTGATAACTTTCGGAGTGGCACAGGATCATCAGAAGAATGTGCTCCAGTTGGTGAGATATCTGCAATTCTCTGTATGGAAGAAGAGATTCATGCAGCGTAAGCAGCTTCTCCAGTTCTATCTGAAAATTATTTTCAGAAATTTCAAAGCTTACGATCTCATCTTTTAAAAACTGATCATAGATATAAGAAAACGGGGAACCGGAAAAATGAATCTCACAATGATTCCAGGGCCCCCTTTTCAGATGGTACTCATGAGGCCTTCGGCAGTCGATGACATATCCCTGCTGTGGCCCCAGTGTGTATGTCTTTCCCTCATAGAATAACTCTCCCTCTCCCTCATAGGTATATTTTAACTGGTATGAATCCAGATATTTCCGTTTTGTAAAATAGGTCTGGACTTCATAGTATGTAAAACTCTGGATATACAGAAAATGTTCTTTCGCATAGGGTGATAAGGGTTTGTTTATTGCTGACCAGCCGATCCCGTCCAGGTTGTACGATGCATTTTGGATAAAATCGGAAGCGTTGGTAACCTCCATAGAAACTGCGTCCTCCGCATTGCCTGCAAGAACATGTTCCCAGGAATGCTTTGAAAAGTCTGTGATATACAAATGGAAATTTTCAAATCTCATATGTCTCATCCTTCCAGTAATTTAGAAAGTGCAAGAAAATGCTTATGCTGTATGAAAAAGTACAGACAAGAAAATGCTTATTATTAACAAGAAAATCTCTGTTTTCCCTGAAATTATTATACTATACTTTTTGTATAAGTTAAAGTAAAACATGCTTATTTTAACAAAAAGAAAAGAAGGGATGAAGTAAAAATGTTAAGAGTCGAACGACTAAAGTGCGAACATCTGGAAACACCCCGGGGGATTGAAACACAGCATCCTGTATTTTCCTGGACGCTGGCCAGTGACCGGAAGAATGTGACGCAGACAGCCTGCCGTCTCGAATTGCACAAAGACGGGGAGCTTCTCTGGGACAGCACAAAACAATGCACGGAACAAAGTATTTCACATGTATATGAAGGTCCGGAATTAGAAGCATTGACCACATACCGGTGGAAGGTGACTGTCTGGGACAACCAGGGAGAAACAGCAGACGCGGAATCGGAATTTATGACAGGCAGGCTTCAGCTGCCGTGGCGTGCTTCCTGGGCAGAGCCGGAGCAGGAACCCGCGTTTGGAAAACAAGGCGATTTTAACGACGTGGAAGCAACCATGGGGGTCTCACAGCAGATCCGCGGCCTGGATGAGTATGAAGGATTTCAGCCGGTACAGTATCTGCGGATCCCCTTTACAGCGGAAAAGAAGGTAAAACGTGCGCTGGTCTGTGCGACAGCCCACGGGGTATATGAATTGTCCGTAAATGGGGACTCGGTGGATGACCGCCTGTTCGCCCCGGAAATTTCATCTTATCAAAAAATACTGCAGTACCAGATTTACGATGTGACAGATTGTATTCATGAAGGAAAGAATGTCATTTCCGTGAAACTGGGAGACGGCTGGTGGACCGGGCGTGTCGGATGTATGGGGGATGCCTGCCAGTACGGCGATAAAACCGCGTTCCTCATGGAGGGTCAGATCGAATATGAAGACGGAGAGATAGAGTATGTGCTGTCTGACAACGCGGTATCCTCAACAGGCCCCCTTTTGGCGGCAGATCTGTTTGTAGGTGAAAAGTATGACGCCAGAAAAGAGAATGAGGGCTGGGATACCCCGGATTATGACGATTCCCAATGGAAAAAAGTGATCAAAAGAGATTTCCCTGTGGATCATCTTACCGCGCAGTATGGGAAACCGGTGCGGGTGATTAAAAGCTTTACTCCCCAAAAGATTTATACCGATCCCAATGGGGATACGATCATAGACCTGGGTCAGAACATCGCGGGATTTATGTCGTTTACCGTAGAAGCGCCGGCAGACACGGTGATCCGCATGGAGCATGCGGAAGTGGTAGATCAGGCGGGATGCTTTTATAAAAATATCATGGGGAAAAATAAAGACCAGATGGATATTTATATCACCAAAGACGGAAAGCAGACCTACCGGCCGGTCTTTACCTATCACGGTTTCCGGTATGTGCGCCTGAGCGGCTGGCCCGGGACTCCGGCGGCGGTAGATTTTATGGCACATGTGGTATCAACGGATGTGGAAGATATCGGCTCCTTTGAAACGTCAGACCCACAGATCAATCGCCTACAGGAAAATATCTGGTGGAGCCAGGCGGCAAATACGGTTGCGATCCCCACAGATTGCCCGCAAAGGGAAAAAGCAGGATGGACAGGGGATGTGACGGTCTATTCGCCTACGATGTGTTTCCTGAGGGACGAGGAGGAATTTTTGACCAGGTGGCTTAGAAACTGCCGGGCAGAGCAGGAAGAAAACGGCGAAATCCCGACCGTGGTGCCGTTTCTTGACTGCTATAGGAAAATGAATCTGTATTACGGAACGGACACCTCCTGCGGATGGGGGGACGTGATCGTGGCGCTGCCCTGGTATCTCTACAGGGCATACGGAAACAGGGAGGTCCTGGAAGAAAACTATCCTGCCATGAGAAAATGGATGCAGTATGTGCAGCGCTGTGCAGAGACAGAAATGCCGGAGGGATATGAAGCGTTTGACGAAGAGCGGAAGCAGCGTCAGAAATACCTCTGGAACACGGGCTTCCATTACGGTGACTGGCTTGTCCCGAGTATGGTGCTCAATACCACGGATGATATGGCAATGATCAACACGGCTTATGCCACAAAAGATATCGTTGCCCCGGCTTACTATGCGTTCAGTACACGTCTTATGGGTAAAATTGCCGCCGTATTGGACTATCCGGAAGACGTAAGCTTCTATACCGGATTAAACGAAAAGATCCGGAAGGCCTTCGAAGAAGAATATATTGACGAAAACGGCCATATTTCTACAGATATGCAGGGCGCGTATGTGTTGGCACTGGAAAATGACCTGGTCAGCGGTGGGCTGAGGTCAAAGGTGATGGACAGGCTGTTGGAAAAGATCAAAGAAAACGGCGGCTGCCTGGATACCGGATTTTTGTCTGTTCCGTTTCTGCTGGATGTACTGACGGACAATGGACATAGAGAAGAGGCTTATCATCTGCTGTATCAGAAAAAATGTCCCAGCTGGCTGTATGAAGTAGAAAAAGGGGCTACGTCTATATGGGAGTCCTGGGGGGCAACCTCTGAAAATGGAGATATTGGAAAATATTCTTACAACCATTATGCGTACGGCTGCGTCGGGGACTGGATGTACCGCAGACTTGCCGGATTGAACGCGGAGGAAGCCGGATACCGCAAGATCCGTATTGCACCTTTGTATGACTGCGGACTGGAGTACGTCAAAGGGTCGCTGATCACACCTTACGGATACGTGGAGTCATCCTGGAAGAAGAGCAAAACCGGGATCTCGCTGAAAGTTACGGTTCCGGCAAATACAGGTGCGGTCATCCATCTGCCGGACGGACAGGCAGTGGAGACCGGCTCGGGAACATGGGAATGGGATTTTTTAGACTAAGGAGGGAATACAATGGAATTAAAGTTAAAAAATAAAATCGGATATAGCCTGGGAACGCTGGCAAAGGATCTGATCTCACCAATCTGGGGAAGCTACCTGATGTTTTTTTACACGGATGTCTTTGGAATCAGCGGAACCGCCGCGGGACTCCTGCTCTTTGTGGCTCGGATATGGGACGCGATCAATGATCCTATGATGGGTGTGATCGTTGACAAGACAAAAACAAAGTGGGGAAGATACCGTCCTTATATCCTGATTGCGCCGATCCCATTATACATATTCGCGATCCTTACATTTACGGTTCCCAATCTGGCGCCGATGGGAAAATTGATATGGGCCTATGTGACCTATATTGGAACAGGTATGGCTTTTACAGCATATGACGTTCCGATGTGGGGACTGCTTTCCACTCTGACAAGGTCAGAAAATGACCGCAACCAGATGATTTCTCTGCTGAGAAATGTAAGCACCGCAGGATATCTGGTTATGGTATATGCTACATTGCCGCTGGTATCTATATTGGGAAATGGAAGCCAGGCAGCCGGGTTCCGCAATCTGATGATCGTGTTATGTGTGATCTCGTATCTGTTTGCCCTGATCTGCTTCTTCAGCACAAAAGAGCAGTATAACACAGAATCAAACGCGGCCTCCTTAAAAGATATGATAAAGTCCCTGATCATCAACCGGCCTTTGATGGTGCTGATCATCTGCATGGCTGTGATGTATATTTTTATGAATATGCCGTCCGCGGTGGGTACCTATTTTATCATGTATAATCTGGGAGCTCCGGAGCTGATCGGAATCGGATTAATGATTCCCACGCTTGCGTCATTTATCGGTATTTTTATGGCACCTGCGGTAGCGAAAAAGCTGGGCGGAAAAAAGACGATCATTGTTGGATTCGCGGCATATTTTATTCTTGGTGTGCTCGGATTTTTCCTGGCTTCCAGTAATTTTTACGCATATGCGGCTGTCAGCGTCCTGCAGGGGATCTGCTGTGGGCTGCCAAATGTGCTGCTGTCCACGTATATTGTGGATTGTTCAGACTGGGCCGAATGGAAATACGGCGTGCGCTGCGATGGTACGGCCTTCTCCTTACAGAGCTTCGCAATAAAAGCAGGTCAGGCATTGTCAGGAGCCATCGGCGGATTCGTTCTTGGAATGACAGGTTATGTTGCCGGAGAAGCAGTGCAGTCCGCGGCAGTCATTACCGGGCTGAGCGCGGCACGTTATCTGGCGCCTGCGGCTCTGGCAGTGATCACAGCGGGGATTATGATGCTGTATCCGATCACCAGTGAATTAAAGGCGCAGATCACGAAGGAACTTGAAGAACGCCGTGCAAAAGAATAAAGTGTATTCGGATCATGCCTAGTACAATGTTGCATTAATGCAACATTGTACTAGTACAGCATTGCGTAATTAACGGTGAATTCTGCACCTGCTATTTCTGCCAGTTCTGCGTTGTCGTCAATCAACGATGCACCGCATCGCCTCTTTCCTCCGCCTTGTCCTGACAAAAATATCAGACACATTATTCACCATTATATACGCAATGCTGTACTAGTATAACTCACGATAATTACCGCTACCTTACACGCAGGATAAATTTTCATGTGCAAGGAAGCAGAATGAGGCGATGCCGGTAGCTGTTGTCACAAGGAGGGACCCGCTTGCGGGAGGATTCCTTATGACCTAATCGTCGATTGAAGCTGATGCGGCAGATGAAAATTTAGACAAGTGAAAGGTGTGGATAATTATCGTGAGTTATACTAGAACACAGATTACACTGCCAATGCCTGTTGATGTTGGAAATGCAATCTATGCATATCTTTGTAATGGCAGGCCGAGTCCAATGACCTGCATATTTTTATCCGAACGAAAGCGCCGGACATTCCATTTTGAAGACTGCACCCATGATCTTTTGCTAGAATTCCTGCACCACCCGCACGAAAGAGGAAATGCTGAGACAACCTGTAATAACAGGCTTGCTGCCATCCGGGTCTATAATCTGCTTAAACAACGAGGATATACCATCAAAGATGATGTAGTTCCTGCTTCCTGATGAGTGTGTTGTGTCTATATTTACTTTTCAAGACCACCTTTTGTGATGGTTTATTTTCTATACCCTATTGTTCTTGGGTAACCTCTACTTCTGTGTTTCAAACTTCCCACCTATTATCATCCCAATTCTAATCATGCTTCACCTCGTTCCGCTGACGGTTCAATAACGGCATCCTCACTGTTTTCTCATACACTTTTTATTTCATCATTTCTCCCTAAAGACAGTGCCTTCGTATATCGCGCTATTGTCAAAATCACATAAACTGCAACCAGCAATTCTGTAATTGGCATCGCAAACCAAACTGCATCCGCCCCTGCCACAGCCGGAAGGATGTAAATCAACATCCCGCTGACCACAGCGCCCCTGGCAACAGAAACAATAAAAGAAGCCATCGGTCTCATCAGCGCCTGAAAATAATAAGTAGAAAAAATATTAAGCGGGAGCAGCAAGAAAGATATGCCATAACTGCAAATAATACCCGGAGCAATGTCCAGTATTCCCTCTGTTGGCGTCATAAAAATACGGACGAAAAAATTGGGGACAAACACAGCAAGCGCCGTCCAAATCACCCCAAATACGGCCGCCGTACCTAATGCATATTTCAATATCTGCACAATCCGCCCTCCTTTCCCCGCGCCAAAATTCGCAGAGAGCATCGGCTGGGATGCCTGGCCGATGCTGTAAGCACAGCACTGGACAAACGTGCTGATATTGATGATGATGCCATAGACTGCCATAGCATCCGTTCCCAGGTATCTTAAAATCTGTCTATTAAACAACATTGTAAGAATCCCCATTGCCACATCAATAAAAAAGGTGGAAAATCCGGTAATACAAATGGACTTCAGGATAAAAAATAATCTCACAGGCTTTACAATCCTCAAAGTATTCTTTTTACTACGAAAATGCGTCAGCATTACCAGCAGGGAAAAAACAGATCCCATGGCGGTTGCGAGTCCTGCGCCCAAAATTCCCATCCTCAGCACAAAAACAAAGAAGTAATCCCCAAATACATTAAAGATTCCGCCAAACAGCACGGCCTTTGTTGCAAGGGCAGGATTCCCGTCGTTGCGCAGAAAGGCTGACATAAGCTGTGTAAACAGAAAACTGGGAACTACAAACTTAACCGGAAGCAAATAACTCCTTGCCAGCGGAAGCAGCGTTTCTTCCGCCCCGAACAGCCGCAGCAGCTCCGCATCAAAAAAGACCGCAGCTAGCCATGTAATGGCTGCCAGAACAGCCGCCCCGATAACCGCAGCAGTAAAGTATTCATTGGAACTTTTCTGATTCTGTTCAGATTCTCCACGCAATGTTGTAAAAAGCACAGAACCTCCGATTCCCATAAGCAGCCCAAGACTGTATATGATATTCCAGACAGGTGCAACCACTGCCAGCGCTGCCGTACCTTCCGGTCCTTGATACTGTCCGACCATCGCCATATCCACCGCACCGTAAATGGACGAGATCAGCGCGCTTCCGAATGCCGCGGCCAGATATTTAAAATACATTGGTTTGATTTTGCCTGTAAGCAGATCCATATTGTTTCCTTCCTCCTCTGATTTCTTTTTGATTCCCAAAAGTAAAAAAGCCGGATAAAGAACAGACTTTTCAATCTGCGCCTTATCCAGCATATCACTTCCGCCGTGCGATATACCCTCCGGTCAAGCCGCCTGCATTATATAAAATGCAGAATTATTTAATTTTCCTTCCCATTAAGATAACCCTATCTTCCAACAATCATTCCAGGGTTCTCTGGAAAATGCTTTTGTATATATTTCCCCGTATTCTCTAATATGTTCTAATGAACAGAGTTTTATAATATAACTTCCCATATAAATACTCCCTCCCTTTTTCGTTTTAACCGTCTTTACATCGTTACTTTCCACGGAATAGGAAACAGGCCACATTACCACTCGCTGCCCTTCTGTGCTGCAGCCTTTAAAAATCCTTAGTGATATATTTGACATCAAAATACCCTCCTTCGTAGGTACATTTTCCCTGAACCACATCTGTCAGTTCGTTATGCTTTTCCCGGTATTCAAATTCTTCCTTTTCAATATATACACAACGTACACTTTATTCTTCCGTTTTTTCATCAGCAGATCCCTAACGTTCTCTTCCTCATCAATTCCCCTCCACTCCCCAAAATGCAAAAAAGCTGGATAAAGAACAGACTTTTCAATCTGTGCCTTATCCAGCATACCACTTCCAGTGAGTAATACACCCTCCGAGCAAACTACCCGCATTATATAAAAAACAAGACTATTTGTCAAGTAGTTCATGATAAGTGTTCAACATAATTGTTACTATTTACAGCCCAATGTCATTTAGTTAATATATGGACGAAATCCGATGTTCCACTCACCGGTGTTCACCCGTCTTGTTGACTTCAACCTGCGATATTACTGGGGTTATTCTATCTGAAAACCTTGCATCTGAAAATCCATTTTCATGGAAATTATAGTTTTTTTCAGCGGAAAACTCAGATGGATAAGGGCAGTTTTTCCTCTTCCGCGCAAAGGATATCCATTCCAAAGGCCTTCTTTCCGGTTTTGATTTTCCTGACAAGGAATCCTTTGACATCCGGGTCCGGGTCACCCTGGTACGCAGCCAGTCAAAAAAGATTGCTGTAGAGGGATACCGCCGTTTTGTCGATAAGGCAACCTCCTTTGATTTTATTGAGTATAGGACACGGGATACCTACCAGCTTACGTTCCGCATTGTCAGGTTTTCCATATCAGAGTCCACTTATGAGTGCCTGGTTACATGGGCAAAACTCATCGCCTACAACTTGACAGAAAGTATCATCAACCATACTGCTGTGGTCCATCAAAAGAAGACAATGCTTGGAGCTATTGTATCAAAAATGATGGGGGATTCATAGATACGGATTATTTCGTGCTTACAAAATTTCAAAGAATGAAAAACAAGATTCCTGGCAGGAACGTCAATTTTTTGGCAGATTCGAATTTGAACCGAAATGTTATTATTTTTAGTGAAAAAATTGACAGTCAGATTCGTCAGGCACTTTCTTGCCGTAAGTCAATTTTAAATAGGACAGATTCGTTTTGGGGCGTGGACAATTATAGATGGGAATGGTATCATAAAAAAAGTATTGAAGTAGAACCTAAAGGAGACTGATGATATGACGATGGAAGAGATTGTTCATGGGGAATCCAAAAATGTCGAATTTAAAGAGACATTGCCTGATAAATCAGAGAAATACATGAAGACGATCATAGCTTTTGCAAACACGCAGGGAGGTCAGTTAATAGTAGGTGTGAATGATGTGACGCGGGAAGTGACAGGTGTAGATATGGACTCTGTGTTTAAAATTATGGATCGTATCATTAATGCAGTTTCCGATTCCTGTGCACCCCAGATTGTGCCGGATATTACATTTCAGACAATTGAGGGAAAAACCATTGTTGTGGTTTACGTAGCACCTGGAGCAAACAGACCATATTATATGAAGTCCAGAGGCAAGGAAGGCGGTACTTATATTCGTGTTGCCGGTACATCCAGACAGGCGGATGCGGATAAGATTAAGGAACTGGAATTGGAAGGAGCGCGGATTTCCTGGGATGAACTGATTTGTGTTGGCTATGAAGTCAAGGAAAATGCGATTAAAAAGCTTTGTCGTGATATGAATCGGTATCGCAATGAAATGCAGCAGAGAAAGGGAAATGCTGAGAAACTGCAGCAGGTTACGAGGGCACAGCTATTGAACTGGAATGTGATTAAGAAAACGGAAGACGGTTATCTGGCATCGAATGCATTTGCATTGTTAACCGGAAAACATTTCTATTATTCCAGAACCCAATGTGCCGTGTTTGCAGGTACAGATCGTGGAGAATTTATTGATAAGAAGGAATACGACGGCCCGCTTTATGGGCAGATTGAAGAAGCATATGCCTTTGTTTTGCGCAATATTCGGAGGAGCGCAAAAGTGGAAGGACTGATTCGAAGGGAAGGTCATGAATTACCTCCAGACGCGATTCGTGAGATGATCATCAATGCCCATTGTCATCGCAACTTTTTGGACAATTCCTGTGTGCAGGTAGCCTTGTATGATGACCGTCTGGAAGTGACTTCACCCGGAGGATTGTGCTATGGACTGACGCTGGAGGAAGCGATCAGCGGTCGTTCCAAGCAGCGAAACCGTATTGTAGCAGAGGTATTTAACCAAATGGGACTTATTGAAGCCTGGGGAACCGGACTTCGAAATATTCGAAAAGCGGCGAAGGAATACAGTCTGCCGGAACCGCAGTTTATTGAGATGACAGGAACCTTCCGTGTGAATCTGTTTCGCAGTTTATCACCGATGGAAGATCGGCAGAAGATCGGTAAAACATCGGCGAAAAATTTGAAAAGCATCGGTGAAACATCGGTGAAAGCCCGGAAAAGCATCGGTGTTGAATTGAATGCTACGCAGAAGAGTATTATTGATCTGCTGTCGGAGAATGTACAGATGAGCGGAACTGAATTAGCGGAGCGAATTGGAATTTCAAAAAGAAATATTGAGACAAATATCAAAAAACTCAAGGAAAAAGGTATTTTAGTCCGCCATGGCTCTGCCAGAGCCGGATATTGGGAAATTTGTATCTGACATTCTGAATAGTTATGCGTATTTTTTGAAAGGCAGTTTCGCTTTTAAGCGGTATTGTCAGAGCAAGAAACGGCATTTTATTGTTGGATGAATTATGTACGGAGGATGAGCTGTGAAAAAGCAATTCATGCTTAGGAAAATCTCGGATTGGAGTTGGAAGGTATGCGGCTTCTGATTGAAAATATGGGAAAGGTTGATGCTGAAAGATTTATTTCTCTTGTGATCAGGGAACCATTCGACTATACGGAATGGCAGAAGGATTTATTTCAGGGAATGTCTCTGGATGAATTGGGAGACAGAGCAATGGAATTTTATAATTCACAAAAATAAATTTCTGAAACACTTTTCCATACATGGTTGTCTATCTTATAGAAAAACAAGGGAGGTAGACATATCATGAATCAAAAGCTGACAAAATTCATCTGTTTCCTGACCACGGCAATCCTGCTGTGCTCCTGCTCCCCGAAGGGAGGCGGGGACGCGGAAAAAGCGGACAGCCCGGCACAAGCCGGAACGCAGACCGAAGCCGCATCTGACGGACAATCCCCGGCAGGGGAAGGAACCGCTTCCTGGCGGAAGACAGAGCTCCAAAAGCCGGAGGGAGCCGTCCATATCAATTCCATGAGCTATCTGGCGGACGGCACCCTGCGGATCAATTCCTCAGACGCGGAAGGACAGAATCCGGCGGTATGGGACAGCCGGGACAATGGAGGAACCTGGGAGAACGCGGCTGCGGACATGAGCCTGGCATCCGGCTACGGATATCATTATTTCGCCGATGGCAGCCTGTTTATCTATGACGGCACGAAGCTGTCCATATCGGCGGGAGACGGGACGGAATCCAAATCTGTCAGTGTGAACGAAGAGGAAATGATCAGCGACGCGGCTATGGCGGGAAATACTCTGGCAGTTCTGGTTTATGACCAAAATTCACAGTTCCGGCTGGATGTCTATGATCTTGGCTCCATGTCCTGCAGGACCCTGGAGAACAAGGAACTTTCCGAATATCTGAGCTCCCAGTCTATAGGAGGCATTGCCCTGGACAGCTCGGGAGGAATATTGTACCTGACAGTGGGAGGAACCGGAGAGCTTACGATTGCGCGGTATGACCTGAATCAGGACCAGCTCAGCTATCTGGTGGAATCGGAAGAGATGGCCCGGCTGCTCAACCCGGAGGAAAAAAACGGCCTTGTCAATCCGAATGAGCAGATTCTCCTGTCCATCGCGGTAAATGACGCGGAAGATAAAATGGTCCTGCGCATGCTGAATCCGGCAGACAGCCAGACAACGCTCTATCTGTGTGAAAAGGGCATTTGGGAGGAGGAAAAAACCGCTTCGGAGGGGGCGCTTCGGATCTACAGCTTATACGGAGGATATGAGGTTCGGCAGGCGGCTTCCCTGTTTCAGGGGCTGCACCCGGAGCTGGAGGTCAGCTTTGAGACGGGATACACCGGGGAGGACGGCGTGACCCTGTCGGACGCGATCCGGACACTGAATACGGAGCTGATGGCCGGGGAAGGCCCGGATCTTCTGATACTGGACGGACTTCCGGCAGACAGCTATGCCGGGAAGGGGCTTTTGGAGGATGTGACGGACATAGTGGAACCGTCCAAGGAAAAATATTTTTACAATATGATCTCCGCTTACAATGACGGGGGAAAGATATTCAAGCTGCCGACGGCATTCAGCGTGCCGGTACTTCTGGGCGATGAGGAAACTCTGGCCGCGAAAAACCGGGATGAGCTGATGAAGGTATTTCAAAAAAAGGCGGGTGCCGGAATCCCGTTCATCACTCCGAAAAATCTGGCCGGAACGGCCGGCAGCCTGTTCATTACCTCCGATATCCTGGGGGAGACTGTGGACGAAGGGAAGCTGGCGGATTTTTATAAGGACCTGGAGAAGATCGCCTCCCAGAGCATGTCGGACGACGAACGGCAGGCAATGGAAGAGTATGACCAGATGACCCATTGGGCGGAAACAACGTATCCTTCCGGAGGATTTTCTCCGGACCTGGAATTATATTTCGGAGAAGCACAGGCAGGGGTCGGTAGGATTTCCATATATGAAGATTTTATTGGGATCCTTGCCGTACGCAGAGAAAAAGGATTGTCATACCAGTACCTGAACAGGGAAAAAGGGAATTACTTTATAGCAGAATCCGTGCTCGGGATCAACAGCACCGGGAAAAATCCGGAAGCGGCCAGACAATTTCTCGAATATTATCTGTCAGGGGAAGCACAGGAGACCATGCGTTTCGGAGACTTTTCCATAATCCGGAGTGTGATGGAAGGTACGGATCGTGAGAAGTATATTTCAGAAAACGGGGAATTTATAGGGGGAATCTCAAGGAAGGATACGGATAATCCGGAGAAGATTATGAACACCTATAAGATCACGCCTGACGAGCTGCAGGAGCTGATCACATTTTTCGAGGGCTGCAGCCGTCCGGTGAGGGACGACGCAGTGGTGCTACGGAAGGTGATGGAGCAGGCGGATGCCTGCCTGTTTGAGGGGAAAGACCCGGAGAGCGCGGCAAAGGATGTATGTGGTGAGGTGAATCTGTATTTGAGTGAATGACGGTAAAAAAGAGTGTTGCCATTTGCGGCAGCGCTCTTTTTTTGCGCTACCGCATAAAAAATAAAAAAACAGAATTTATTTGAAACACTTTTGGCCGCCGGGGTGTCTATCATATATAATAATGAAAAAGAGGACAGGGGAAGGTACCAAGGATGGAAAGAAACCTGATCAAGCGCGCAAAGCAGGGGGATAAGGACGCATTTTTAAAATTGATGAATGCCCAGATGCAGACCATGTACAAGCTTGCGTGGACCTATCTGAAAAATGAAGATGATGTGGCGGATATTGTTCAGGATACGATTCTGACATGCTTTGAAAAGCTGCCCACCTTGCGGGAAGAGAAGTATTTTAAAACATGGATGATGAAGATTGTGATCAACCACTGCAAGAATCTGCTGAAGAAAGAGAAGCGGATCATACATATGGAAACATTGCCGGAGGAGACATTTGTGGAGCGGGAGTACAGCAACAGTGAGTGGAATGAGATGCTGGGGGTATTGGATGAAAAGTACAGGACAGTCCTTTGTCCTGAGTTCCTGATACTACTGGCAAGCAATGCATCTTTACGTAAAAGCTGCCCATATGCAGAAATTTCGTAAACGAATTTCTGCATAATGCTTGTTGGTGACATGTCCCCAAGCCCCTGAGATCATTGCCGTGGGCAATGGTTGCGCGTTCCGTTGGAACACTGAAAAAGTTATATTTGCTATTTTGAAAAGAGAAAAACTGCTATGCAATCGGCGAACCTTTTGCATAGCAGTTTTCTGTTTTTCACGTTTACCTGACGTAAGTCATAAGTTTTGTAATATTTCCTTATGGGCTACCGCCATTTGCGGCAGCGCTCTTTTTTTGCGCCGCCGCTTAAAAAATAGAATTTATTTGAAACACTTTTGGCCGCCGGGTTGTCTATCATATATAATAACAGTGAAAAAGAGGACAGGGGAAGGTACCTAGGATGGAAAGAAACCTGATCAAGCGCGCGAAGCAGGGGGATAAGGACGCATTTTTAAAATTGATGAATGCCCAGATGCAGACCATGTACAAGCTTGCGTGGACCTATCTGAAAAATGAAGATGATGTGGCGGATATTGTTCAGGATACGATTCTGACATGCTTTGAAAAGCTGCCCACCTTGCGGGAAGAGAAGTATTTTAAAACATGGATGATGAAGATTGTGATCAACCACTGCAAGAATCTGCTGAAGAAAGAGAAGAGGACCATACATGAGGTGAATCTGTATTTGAGTGAGTAGGTTGTATGAAATGGATATGAAAAAAATTCATTTGCCGCATTCTTTTCGTTTCTCTGCGGCAAGACGGAGCCGGGACCGATGGCGACTGGCCTTCGTCCTGCCCAGCCTGGCGGGGGTGCTGGCGTTTTACGTGCTCCCCTATCTGGATGTGGTCCGCAGGGCGTTTGTCACGACCATGACGGGAGAATTTGCGGGGATGTCCAACTTCCGGTAGGTGCTGGGCAATCCGGCATTCCGCCTTGCGGCGGCGAATACGGCGAAGATGATGGGAGTCAGCGTGCCGATCCTGGCGGTGTCCCTGCAGAAAGGGATCCATGGGGGAAGGTGGTTCAAGAGCGGTCTGCTGATTCCTATGGCCATTCCGGCGGCGTCCGTAGTGCTGCTCTGGCAGTGTATCGCAGGGGTCTTACTTTTTGGATTGATGATCTCATTTACCATTATTTCCAGGACTGCTTACAATATGAGTACTGCTGAGGTCTCCACGGAACAGGCGGAGCATCAGACATTTACCCCGGATGTATCGGCACGGGGGACTGTGACCGGAAGCAGAGAGATTGCCGTTTCCACGGTGGAAGGACTGCGGGTGGGGACGGTGCATGTCATGGAGGGACAGGCTGTGGAGGCCGGGGAGATCCTGTTTGAGGTGGATCTGCAGGATCTGGCGGAAAAGATGAAGGCGAAGCAGCAGGATCTGCAGAGCCTGGATCTGCAGATACGCGGAGCCGTGGAGTCGGAAGCAGCGGAGGAACGATCGGGGCAGTTGAGCAGATCTCAGGCGCAATGGTATTGGATATGGAGGTCCGGGATGGCTGTCTCATCAGCAGTACCTTATCGGAAAAGCTGTTTGGCGGGGCGAATACCTGCGAGCTTACGGTGAAGGTGCAGGGACGGACGTTGGAGGTGCTGGATGTGATCGACAGTGAGGAGGCATTTCTGGCGTATGAGATCGCGGAAAATGGTATGTGCCTGCTGGACCGCGCTTCCGTGAGATGCATGCCGGGAAGCTTTGGAAAAACAGCAGAAAGCTATGGACAGCTTTGCGGCGGATGGGAACGGATGGAGGACAGGATGCTTGCCTGGATCACACAGGGGATGTACGGTTTGGTTCCCTGCATATTGTGGATATATTTGATCTGTTATTGCAGACGTATGCTGCGGAATGTGAGGGGGACGGCCGGCGGATGTGGCGGCAGAGCGGAAAGGATCTTCTGGAAAATATTTCTGTATGTTCTGCTGGTAGGCGGAATCCTGCTCCTGATCCAAAGGATTGGGATCCCGGAGGATATGATCCCTGCAAAATGGTCGGATTTTGAGTTCTGGACGGAGTATGGGAAACGGCTGGGAGCATCCTGCCGTACTTTGATTTGGTCTGAAAAAAAGATACCGGATATCCCGATATGGAAAGAATTTGCCCGGGCAATCTTGTGGGGCACAGGGGCAGCCATAGGGGAAGTTCTTCTTTTATGCTCCCTGCACAAAATCCCTGCAAGATTACTTGACAATTATTTTCACGTCAAGTAGTATAAATACAGATAATACCTATAAATCTACGGAGGCAGTCCATGAAGGATGTATTTCTACTATATGATACAAGCTGTTTTTTTGAGATTGTGATCCTGAATTATTTTATGAGCCTGACAGGATGCGAGATCATCTACTGTTCCCTTGACGGACAGCCGGTCCGGGCAATGGAAGGGTATTCTGTCAATGCGGACATGGCATTAAAGGATGTGGATTCCCGGCAGATCCGCAGCTTCTTCGTCCCGGGCGGGGATATTTCCGCCATTGATACGGATGAAGTCCGGGAATATCTGCAGGAGCTGAAAAGCAGTCAGGCTCTGATCGGCGGTATCTGCGCCGGAGTGGATCTGCTGGCCCGGGCGGGGATATTGGATGATCGGGATTCCACACGATCCTCTGATCTGGATATCGTCAATGACGGGCATGTGATCACCGCACGGGCAAATGCCTATGTAGATTTTGCGATCGAGGCAGCGAAGGAACTGGGGCTTTTTGAGGATGAAGCGGATATGCAGGAAACCATCGACTTTTGGAAATATCACAAAAGGGTAAACTAAAAAGGAGGATATAAATTTGAAGCAACGAATACTTTCAGCAGTTTTAGCGCTGTGTTTACTCATTTCTTTCCCGTCGGCGGCATATGCATCGCCGGAAGAACTTTCCCCGGAAGAGGGGGTATATAAGGGAAGCTATATATGGACAGGATGCCCGTGAGACTGCAATTCCTACTCCGGCGGAAGTCTATGCTGCAATGACTGCATTGCAGAGTCAGGATAAGTTTAAGGAGGGAGCGGAATGGACCAATGAATATCCTTATTCGGATTCAACAGGAAATTACAACTGGAAAGGCGGACCTCTTGGCGGCGGACTTTCCTGGAAGCTGACGGAGGCAGGCACGATGACCATCTCCGGCAGCGGAGCTATGCCAGATTTTGACAGTGCTGAAAGCCTGCCATGGAAAGAGAAGAGCGGTCAGATCCGGAAGGTCGTTATTGAGAATGGTGTTACCAGTATCGGTGCCGGCGCTTTTATGGACTGCGGAGTTCTCAGTACAGAGATTCCTGCCAGTGTGGCAACAATCGGCAACAGTGCTTTCTGCGGATCTCAGATTATTTCCGTGACCATTCCTTCCGGTGTGAAAACCATCGGTGACAGTGCTTTTCAAGGGTGTCGGAACCTTAGTTCTGTGACAGTTTCCGAAGGGGTGGAAACCATCGGACAAAATGCCTTTAGAAGTTGTACAGCTCTTACATCTATTGCTCTGCCTGCCAGTATTGGAGAGGTAGGAGCCGCTGCATTTTTACAATGCACATCATTGAAAAGTGCGACGTTTGCATCTGGCAGTAAGCAGGTGAAGATGGGCGACAATATGTTTGGAGAATGCCACTATCTGATGAATGTAAAACTGCCTCAAAGTATAGACCACATTAGTGTGGAGATGTTTAAGAGCTGCCTTATGCTTGCAAAAGTAGAAATTCCGCAGGGTGCGGAGAGTATTGGGATTAGAGCATTTTCTTCCTGCTCTGGACTGACCGAAGTCATAATTCCGGACAGTGTAACGAAGATAGAAACGGCGGCATTCTCAGACTGCCCTCTGAGGGATATCTACTTTACTGGTACAGAAGCGCAGTGGAACAGCATCAGTAAAACGGCGGATGTATCATCGGCAGTGGCAAATGCAACGATACACTATGGGTATGTTCCCGAAGAACCAACGCCGCCTGTTGAACCAACGCCGCCCGGTGAGACGACGCCCCCTGGTGAAACGACACGGCCCGGCCAGACAACACCACCTGGTCAGACAACACGGCCCGGTCAGACGACGCCGTCCGAGCCGGATACAAAGCTTCCGATCATTAACAACGGATCCGGTAAAAAGGGCTGGGAAGCCATTAAGGAAGAGGCTGCAAATTCTTCTGATGGAATGTGGGTTCATGTAGATATGAACGGTGTATCTGTTGTACCCGGAGATGTGCTTGACAGTGTGAAAGGACAGAATGTTACGCTTGCTTTTGACATGGGCAACGGGATTGTCTGGTATGTAAACGGCAGGAATGTTACAGCAGATCATGCAAACGATGTGAACCTTTCTGTACAGGTTGGAACATCAGCTATTCCGAAGAATATTGTAAATGATACGGCAGGAGACCGTCAGGCGATACAGCTCAGCCTTGCTCACAGCGGAGATTTCGGCTGCAGTGCTGTACTCAGGATCAATGTGGATCCGGCAAATGCAGGATTATACGCAAACCTTTTCTATTATAATGAAAAGGCCCGCAGGCTTGAATTTGTCACGGAAGGTCAGATAGACAAGGATGGTAATGTAGACCTGACATTTACACATGCTTCGGAGTATGTCATTGTAATAGATGATGAAGCTATGGATCAAGGCTCCGGCGGAGGAAACTCCGGAAGCAGCGGAGGAACTACATCCTCTGACGGTAAGGGGACAGAAAGAAAGTCACCCAGGACCGGTGAATAAGGGATTGAATTTCCGGCAAAAAAGATAAGACAAAATAATTCATACATTTAAGCCCGCCTGGCAGCGGGCTTCTTTTAAAGGAGATAAAAAAATGAGTCATTTATCGAATCAAACCCCAAACATCCAGCAGGTCATCGACCTGGTAAAATCTACAAAGAACCTGATTGAAAACCGGGAGATGGCCGGGCACGTCAAGGAGAAGGGCCGGGCGGATTATGTGACCCAGGTGGACCTTGCGGTACAGGATTATCTGAAAGAGAAGCTGTATGCCCTTGCCCCGGAGATCCAGTTTCTCGGGGAGGAGACCGGGCTGCAGGAAATGACCGGGGACAGCTTCTGGATCCTGGATCCGGTGGACGGGACCACCAACCTGATCCACGACTATCAGCACAGCGCCGTTTCCCTGGGGCTCTGCATGCAGGACGAGATCGTGATGGGAATCATCTATAATCCTTATCACGGCGAACTGTTTTCCGCGGAAAAAGGGAAGGGCAGCTTTCTCAACGGCCGGCCCATCCACGTATCGGAGTCGGAGACACTTTCCGAGACGATCATCGCGCTGGGGACTTATGCTTACCGGCGGGAGCTGGCCGATGCCAATTTTGCCCGGTTCCGCCGTGTATATGACCAGTGCCAGGACATCCGCAGGATCGGCTCCGCCGCGCTGGAGCTGGCGTACACTGCATGCGGAAGGCAGGGCGGTTTCTTCGAGCCCTATCTGAATCCGTGGGATTACGCGGCAGGGGTTCTCCTTGTCCGGGAAGCCGGCGGCAGGGTCAGTGATTTTGAGGGCAATCCGCCAAGCCCCCGGAAGGGCGGAAGCATCGTTTCCACAAACGGGCGGATTCATGAGGAATTGCTGGGACTGCTTTAGAAATTGCAGGGAAATAGCTGATACATCTTGACTTGTCTGTATAAGTTATTTTCCTGCAGTTCCTTAGACAAGTCATGTCTAATCCAGAAAAAACTGACATTTCTCACTTTGTGTCGTGTTTTTTCGCTGATAGAGTGGTACGATCATAACAGTTCAGAACTGTTTTCGCCAGATTGCGGCCGTATCTGTGCGGGATGTCTGAACACTGGTACACTGTATGCGAAAGGAGGAAGCCGCCGGCTATGGACCAGAAAAAAATCGGAG
Source organism: Lachnospiraceae bacterium (assembly GCA_910575475.1). Classification (GTDB taxonomy): domain Bacteria; phylum Bacillota; class Clostridia; order Lachnospirales; family Lachnospiraceae; genus Schaedlerella. The sequence continues at coordinate 35,959 of CAJTGD010000046.1, forward strand.
CATTTATGAAAAGTCTGCGCCGGGAAAAGGGGATTACACAGGAAAATCTTGCTGAAACCCTGGGAGTCACGGGCAGGACGAAAATCATTTCATTTTAATGATTTCCTCTAAATTTTCTCAATAATTTATGAATTGAATTTTCCATTTCTTCCTTCTCTGCCTGAATTAAAGATTGTATCATTACTTTTCAGAAAAGGAAGATGATAATATTCCGCATAAATAACAGAAACAATCTCTCCTTTATTTTTTTCGTGCGGATCGTCTGCCAGGCCGCTCGAAAATCTCATATTACAATCATTTTTTCCGGGTTCACTTAACTCATAAGTGGTATATACCGGGCGCCGGCATGCAGACAAGTTTACATTCGTTAACATTGTTGCCATAAAAGCTCCTCCTTTTCACAGAAACAAAACCACTCTATTTTACATACCCTGTTTTGAATATCTACTTTATTTTATTATCTTTCAATGAATTTCGTTTTTTAGAACAAATTTCTTGCCATATAAAAAACAGAGACCGCCTAACCACTAAGCTGTCTCTGCTTTTTAAGGAGCTTTATAAGATCGCTAAACGATGCAGATCCTCAGCCTTCCATAACCTCCAGCACTTCCCCGCCAATCACCTGAATCTGGTAATCCAGGTACTCGCTGTCCACCCGAACCTTCACCTGACTGCCGTTCCGTTCTGCAAACACGCGCATCACCACATGTCCGTCCAGATCCGTGACCTCCGTCTCTGCCTTCCCGTGGTCCTCGGGCAGGTACACCAGTAGCTTCACCCCTTCATAAAACGCATAATCCGGGCGTTCCGTATGGGCTCCCACCGCAAGGATTGATCCCGGCCGCAGCATCAGCGGAAGGGAGAAATAATCGAATTGTTCCTTATGCCATCTGCCGCCCTCTGCCCGGGCTTCGGTCAGCAGGTTGTACCAGGTCCCCTCCGGCAGATAATATTCCGCCTCGCCGGATTCCCTGAACACCGGCGCCACCATCAGGGAATCTCCCAGCATGTACTGCCGGTCCAGGGGCTCGCAGGCGCGATCCTCCGGAAATTCCAGGAACATGGGCCGCATCATGGGGATGCCGTCCTCGTGGGCCTTCACGGCCTGCCGATACAGATAAGGCATGAGGGCGCATTTTGCCTTGACAAATTTCCGGAGTACGTCGCAGGCTTCCTCGTCAAAGAGCCACGGTACGCGGTAGGAACCGGAGCCGTGGAGGCGGCTGTGGGAGCTGAGCATCCCGAACTGGCACCAGCGCTTATACACATCCGCGGAGGCCGTATTTTCAAAGCCTCCCATGTCATGGCTCCAGAACCCGAAGCCCGCGCAGGCCAGGGATAAGCCTGCCCGCAGCGTCTCCGCCATGGAGGGATAGGACGCGGAGCAGTCGCCGCCCCAGTGCGCCGGAAACTGCTGGCCGCCCACCGCCGCGGAGCGGGCAAACAGCACGGCTTCCCCAACACCCCGTTCCCGTTCCAGCAGTTCAAATACCGCTTGATTATACAGGAAGGGATAATAATTATGCATTTTCACCGGATCCGAGCCGTCAAAATATGCGATATCCCTGACCGGGATCCGCTCGCCGAAGTCCGTCTTGAAGCAGTCCACGCCCATATCCAGCAGGGTTTTCAGCTTTTCCTGATACCAGGTGACCGCCGCCGGGTTGGTAAAATCTACGATCCCCATGCCCGCCTGCCACAGATCCGTCTGCCAGACATCGCCGTTTGATTTTTTCAGGAGATATCCATGCTCCATGCCTTCCCGGAACAGCGGGGATTTCTGGCCGATGTAGGGGTTGATCCAGACACAGATCTTCAGGCCCCTGTCATGATACCGTTTCAGCATTTCCCTGGGCTCCGGAAATGTCTTCGCATCCCAGGTAAAATTGCACCACTCCCAGGCTTCCATCCAGTAGCAGTCAAAATGGAATACATGCAGCGGGATGTCCCGGTCAGCCATGCCCTGAATGAAGCCGGAGGTGGTCTCCTCATCGTAATCCGTGGTAAATGAGGTGGTCAGCCAGAGTCCGAAGGACCAGGCCGGAGGCAGCGCAGGCTTCCCGGTCAGCTCCGTGTACAGGCTCACGGTGTGCTTCGGATCGGAGCCGTTGATCACATAATAATCCAGCCGCTCCCCTTCCGCGGAAAACTGCAGCCGTTCCACCTTCTCGCTGGCGATTTCGAAGGAAACATCCCCCTCGTTGTCCACCAGCACGCCGTACCCTTTATTGGAAATGTAGAAGGGGATATTTTTGTAGGCAATCTCACTGGCCGTCCCGCCGTCCTCGTTCCACATGTCCACCACTTGCCCGTTTTTTACAAAGGGCGTGAAACGCTCCCCGAAGCCGTAGACGGACTCGCCCACATCCAGGGCAAGCTGCTCCGCCATATAATTTTTGCCCGTGCCGCGATTCTGCATATACGCCATATTGCGGCAGCTTGTCTCCGTCAGCTCCCGGTCCCCGTCCAGAAAACGGATCCCCCAGGATGCGGGCCGCTTGTCAATGACCGCGCTGGTACGCCCGCTCCGGTAAATGAGTTCCGTATCCGTTTCCTCGATCTGAACCTGGGGATCGGTCTGCCGAACCTCCGCAAAGGGGCCGCGGTAGGCAGCGCCTTCAAAATGCCGGATGGAAATCTTGATCACATTTTCCATGGGACTGCTCAGGTAAACGGTCAGCATCCCCAAGTTCAGGGCGTCGCCCCGGTCTCCGATGTGCTTTGACGGCGCATAGACCGCAAGCTCCGTGCCGGACACGCGGTGGTCCGCATATTCCACCGCATAGAGCGGGGTGATCTCCTTCCGCATGAGCCAATAGCCTGATGTAAATTTCATTTGCAAAATCCTCCTTCTCTAAGCAATTCCATATCTGTTTCCGAACAGCAGATATGCCGCCGGCCGCCTTTTTGCATACGATGATATACAGAACGCCTACCACTGGCCGCCTTTCTGCATACGATGGTGTCAAAAATCCCGCACTGCCGTCCAAGCATTCGGCGGCATGCGGGATATCTCTTATAGTATGGCTATCGGATCCGGAACTGCCCCAGCAGAATGTTCTGTGTCTTTGCCTGGGTGGACTCTGTTCCGACCTTCACATCCTCGATGGAACGTCCGATCAGGCTGCCCGTATTCTTCGCGTCCGCCTCGTCCGCAAATCCCGTCGCCTTATCCACCAGCTCGCTGGCATTGCCGCAGCGAACCGCGCTGTCCTGGATCTGGGTGGTGATCGTGGTCACATTTGACACAAGCCCTTCAATCGAAACCGACTGCTCCAGCGTTCCCTGGGAAAGTGTCTGCTCGCCCGTGGATACCTGGTCCGCGCTTGTATCCACCTGGCCCGCGATCTGGGAAATGTTCCGCATCACATTGGTCAGGTCTGCGCGGATGGTTTTCAGGCTTTCGGACAGTACAAAGATATACGCCGGTCTCCGCATTTAAAAATACATATTCGCTGTCCGGGTGGTCATCCCGATGGCCCCCTCTGAGGTGTGCGTCAGTACATAAGTCTCCGGCGTGGCAATGTATAATCCCTCGAAAATGCCTTTTACTCCGGCAAAATCCTACGTATACTTCTGAGCCCTTTTCAGCAGCTCCGGGTCCTCCGTATCCTCAAGAAGGTCACGAACCTCGCTGTCCAGCGCAAAAGCGGTCATATATTCCTCCGCAGAGCTCACATAGTCGTTGATGATCGCGGCCCTGGATTCTACGGCATCTGTCATCTGGTTTGTAATGTCGTTTTTGACCATGGAAGCCGCATTGGTAGACACGATCAGCCATAACAGAAGCATTCCTGCCAGGGTGATGGCAGTCGTAATGATACTGATGCGGGTCGCAAGCTTTTGATTTTTAAGGTGTTTCATAAAAAATCCCCCTCCAAGCAACATTTTTCTCTTCTTTTTTTGGTAATATTTTATCATATAGCCTCTGAAAATTCAATTCTTTGGATGGCTTCCTTTGCGGATTTTTATGCGGGATCTTCCGGCTGTACGCTTTTTGCGGATGGATGATTTTTTTTGAAATGGGGATATCAAAGAGGGGACAAATCTGATATAGTATTGATAGATTAAATGTCCAAAAGGGATAAAAGAGGTGATTTTCATGAAGGGCATTTCAAATACTTTTTTACAAAAGGAAGCTTTACCGTCCCTGGATGACTGGTCCCCGGATATGATCACGCCCTACAGCGGTTCCGACAGAAAGGAAGGGCTGATCAGCCCGGACGGCACGCGTTACCTTGTAAAATACGCGGAAGCGCATACCCGCCTCAACGATCTGGATACAAGCTATGTGAACAACGTAATCTCCGAATATATGTCAAGCCACATCCTCGGCATCGCCGGCTTTGAGGTACACCATACATTTATCGGTACACGCGGCGGAAACCTTCTGGTTGCCTGCGAAAATTTCACCACCGGCCATCAGCATCTGATCGAATTCGGCCAGTATATGCGGAAGCATTATGATTCCGGCGATATCGGCCGTGTACCCGATATCCGTCAGATCGACCACGTTCTTCACTGCGACCCTGTATTGCACGATTATGCCGATGAATTATCCGTAGTTCCCGCTACATAATTCCCTCTACACACCCTCAAGACAATCTGATAACAGCATAAAGCCCTTTATTTATGGGATTTTCTTCCATTTTTATCTTGCAATTTATCTATGATGTGATACTATGTAG
>CAJTGD010000047.1 GCA_910575475.1 Lachnospiraceae bacterium
GCTTTGAAAAGCCTGCCTTTTTGACAGGCCGAATACTTGTACCTAAATTTATCTTTTGATGTTTTTTATTGATGTTCTGTTAAGTGAATATCATAAAAATTTTCTGTTTTTCATCCGATGGCACGAAACGACTATTTTTCAGGAATGGAAAGCATAGATTTACTATGGAGTCCTTCCGCATTTTATGGAATTATTTCGGCATACATGGTATACTTGCCATATTAGATTTTACGGAGGTGTGGCTGATGAATTTTTCATTATTAGAAGGTTTCCACTCAAAATGGCAGGATATCCTTGTGATTGGGAAAACCACAGAACGGAATGGAATAAAATACCATATTGTCGGCATGACCTTATCCGATGAAGCAAAACTATACATTATAGAACCATACATGGAACCGGAAAGCCAGAACAGGAAAGGCATCCGTAATCACAGGAGGATGCTGAAAGAGCATGAAAGGCACGGATACAGTTATCTGCATTGCAGTGATCTCTGCCTTGGTGATGTGCATCTCAAGATACAAGGCGGCATGGGCAGCCCTATGGATTCTGATAATTATGGAATGATCCAGTTGTTTTTCGATATGATGGGTGCTGGCTGGACAGTTCCCGAATGGCTGAAAGATATAGATTGGGAGAATCTCATTCTGTTGACGTTGAACATAGCGGAGGTTTCGAAGCTGCCCCACCTTACACCTCAAACACCCATCACGATAACGCACAGGCCAAATCCCATCCAGCATATAATAGAAAAGACAGTTACCCTGAATGTCGGGAAATCCCGTTCTTTCTGTTTCGTGGATAATCATGGAGATGAGGTGCTTTGCCATATAAATTCTGTTGCCTTGATAGATGTGTGGAAAAATACGGAAGAAGAATTGAACAATCCCAAACTGGCAGAAAGGTTTTCCCCGGAACAGTTGAAAGAGGCGGCAAAACATAGTTATGATGCATTGGAGCAATGCTGTCCTAAAGGGATGTGCTATATAGGCATAGAATATGAATGCAGTAAAAATTATGACCTTACCTTCTACTCCAAACAATGTTTGAAATCCCGCCCGGAAACACATCAGGGAAGTTCCCATTTTCTCATGATGCGCTTAAAACCCGATCAGGAAACAGGAACGCACGGACTTCCGCTGAAAGGCTGTGTGATACAGACACCAGTTCCTCCGGATACCATCAAAATTCCTGCGGAACTGTTTTTATACCATGAAAGAGTAGATGAGTGGACTGAAACTATTATATAAAAATGAAATGCTAAAACAGCCCTTTTTCATCGTTATCATTTATCCATTAAATTTTTACCGCTTTGCTCATATCAAACACGGAAACTCTGCATACTATCACGCAAAACTCCGAACAGTTTCCGTGTTTGTATTATATCCCCCGTATTTCAACAGCATTTTCCATCAAACTAATATATCTTTCCGCAAAAACCAACAATATCCTACCCCTTTTTACCTTTCCGCTTTATACTATCACGGAAACCCCTGACTTTTGCGTGATAGTATACTTTTGCCTGATAGTACGATTTTTTCCCCAATCGCCATCCTATCAGCGGCATCAAAAAATACAAAAATAGGGGCCCACCACACACCGTGATGAACCCCACCAAGCCTTAAAACCCTTGATTTTAAGCCATTCTTCAATACTTTTGCCTGCGAGTACCAAAAATCCTATGGCATTATTTTTTTATAGCCGCCTGTGCCGCTGTTAAATATTGTTCACAGAGATACAGCACATTTTTCATAAATTCTCCAAGACGCAGAGGGGTCACGCTGAACAAGGGGAGGGGTCAAAACCGTGACCACAGGGGTCACATTCACAGCCATAGGGGTCAGACCTTTAACCGCAGGGGTCAAAACAGCCACAGAGGGGTCAGACTTGCGACCACTGTGGCCGTTCGCAACCGCCGCCCCCATGCTGTCCTGATGCAGTCCCAAAAGCAAACAAGGGATTCCGACAACATCCAGTGTGCCAGAACCCCTTATTTTCAGCGGTTTTCCCGATATTCTGTTCATGCCCTTTGTATCAATTAAGCGGTTTACATTTCCACGTAGAAAGAATAAGCAGCTTTTCCTATTTCCCTTGCATATTTTTCCAAGATAGCTTTCTGGCTCTGGATACTCATGCTGTCCCCGACATTCCCATCGTCTTCAGATAACATGGCGTAGTAACATTTTCAAATCCATGTACAATGGCATTTTCCTCAAAGGGCTGGATGATCAGCTTCGGAATTATGGCTTTTTTCACAGACTCTTCCATCACAATCTCATAGTGAAGCCTTTTCGAAAACCTGACCTTCTGGATCTGGAGATATCTTGAGATCAGTTCGATTTCCTGTCCCGCTGTCACTTCCTTTTTCCTCTGATTTAAAACAAGACGGAACAGCTGTGACAATGCCAGGATACTTTCCGCGATCTCCCCGTTTCCTTCCTCCATAGCCTTCCAGTAAAGCGAATTCAGTGTATTATATAAAAAATGAGGATTAATCTGTGCCTGCAGAGCTGCCAGTTCGCTTTCTTTCTCCCGCAGGGTGATCACATAGTTCTCATCAATCAGTGTCCGGATATCTTCAACCATCTTATTAAAGCATCTTGCCACTTCTCCGATCTCATCGTTCGTATCAATTTCCAGCCGCTGCTCAAAATCCCCTACCGAAAAAAGCTGGATTGCTTCACTGACCTTTTGAAGAGGTTCCGTTACGATATTGGAAATGATCAGGAGCAGAGGCAGCAGTCCAACCATCATGCCGGCAAGGAGCATCAGCGGCATATGCGCGATATCCAGGATCTGCATCTGCAGATTGTAATGCGGTACGGCTTTGCAGACAATACTCGTATTTTTATCCACCTGGCTGCAGATGATATCATAGACGTGGATCGTAAGCAGCGATTCTCGTTCCCGATAGTCCTTCCGGATGAATTCCTCACTTTTCAGATATTCCTCTACTTCCCCGTCAAACGTCCCCGCACGGCTCAATTCCCCTCCATGCGGATCAATGATCACGATCCCCTCTCTCTCGTCCCGGATCATATTCACACAGAGCTCCTGAAATCTTTCCTTGCTGACACCGATCACGATATACCCCAATGACTTCTTCTGTGCCAGATCCAGTATCTCCCTGTATAATACGACTTTATCGTCCCGGTTCATCAGATAGGTATCCTGTCTCCCTTTGGAAACATACTTCCAGAGCATCGCATTTTCACTCTTTCGCGTTTCCTGATATACCGCTGTCTCCCTGACTGCTTCAATATCCGGCATATTCACGCTCCCATCCATTCCTCTGAGAAATGGCCGAAGACTGTTTTCCGGATAAATGGCAATGGTCTTGATATGCCCCTTCAAAGCGATCATATCCTGTACGATCTGCATCGGCGCCTTCTCCGACCAAAGCATTGCATTTGCATTCAGCTGTTCCGTATCATCTGTCTGCAGAAGCTTCTTGATATCATCATTGATACAGATATAGGTAGAAAAGTCCTTAATCTCAAGCTGCAGTACATGAACACTTTCCGCCAGTGTATTTACATTTCCCAGGTCTGTATCCAGACGTTCCTCTGTCACCTTCTGATAATTATGAAGAAGATAGACGATGCTGATCAATACCAGCACAGGTGTGATGGTCATATAACCATAAAATACAAGCTTTGCCTTTACACTTAATTCATTCACCCATCGTCTGATCTTCCCCATGATACTCCTCCAAATCTGATGCGCACTTAACCTTTTACAGCCCCCATCGCGACACCTTTCGTAATGTGCTTGTTCAATATAATATATACAATAACCGCAGGAGCCGCCGTCAGCGCCATAACAGCAAACTGTACCGCATAATTGGAAGAATACTGCCCGGTAAATTCAAGTACCGAGAACGGCAGCGTTTTCCACTTCGGCGAGCTTAAATAAGTGCTTGCCATGATAAACTCATTCCAGTTATTTAAAAATGTCATGATCGCCACGGTCGCAATGGATGATTTCAGCATCGGGGTGATGATCTGAAAAATAATCCTGTAGATGCCGCACCCATCCATGACCGCCGCCTCCTCAAGCTACACAGGAACAGATTCCATAAAGCTTGTCATCAAAAACAATCCCTGGGGAAGCGAAAACGCCACATATGGTATCAAAAGCGCCCATATGGTATCCGTTAATCCAAGCATATTGTATATTTTATAATTCGGCAGCAATGTCGCATGGATCGGTATCATCATCCCCATGAGAAGCAGCGTTTTTACCAGCATGCTTAATTTCCACCGCATTCTTCTGCATGCAAATGCCGCCATGATCGAAACCAGGATTACCAGCAGGACGGCAAGCCCATTGATGAGCACACTGTTTTTTAAGTATAACAGGAAATGACCGTCCACAAAAGCCTTTCTATAATTTTCCCATTGAATCTTTTCCGGAATGATCAGCAGTCCGCTGGTAAACATCTCGGTGCTGTTTGCCAACGAAAAATCCAGCGGCCAGATCAATGGAAATATCTGGATCACTGCTACAATAATCAATACCATCCACAAAAGAACCTTCGTAGTACTTTTCCTTTTTCCGTCCGCCGTCTTCATGCTGCCTCCCCCTTTATCCGGTTCAGTTTCCGGATCTTCCTTTCATCCCTGTCTTCGAATATCTTATTCAGAAGCACCGTCGCTGTTAAACATATTACAATAAATATCACGCCGATCGCATTGCCGTATCCATAGCGGAACGCCTTAAATACCTGCTGATACAGATAATTTGCCGCAAACTGCGTACTGTTTCCCGGACCTCCGTTTGTCAAAAGGTATACGGTTTCCATCTGTTTCAAAGCGGAAATCACCGCCATTGTCACATTGACCTGGATGACCGGCTTCATCAGCGGAAGCGTGATCTTCAGGAAAATCGTTTTTTGATCCGCTCCGTCAATTGCCGCTGCCTCGTAAAGTACCTGATCGATATTTTTGATCCCGGTATAATAGATCAGCATTCCCCATCCAAATCCATGCCAGATCAACACTACCAGGACTGCCCAGATTGCCATGTCTGTTGAAAACCAGTTCATTTCTCCTTTTCCGCCAAATGCCTTGATCACATTATTCAGCAGTCCGAAGTCGGGATTATAAATAAACTTCCATAAATATGCTATCACCGCTACCGAGATCACATTCGGTATAAAGTATACGCACCGGAAAAAGCTCTCTCCTCTTCCGCCCAGCTTATCCAGAACCGCCGCTACGATCAAGGCCAGCGGATGCTGGATACAGATAAATCCAATGGCTAAAAACAGCAAATTTCTAAGAGAAGTCCAAAACGCCATGTCATGCATCAGATTTTTATAGTTGTCTAATCCGATCATATGATAGAAGCCCGGGCAGTACCAGACTCCATATAACCAATTTGTTACTGTACAATTTTTTCATCCGCATTTTCCTCGCTTTCCTGCACATCCCTTTTGATAATACAGGCGCCGGAATCTTTATTTCCAACGCCTGTATCAGTTTCTCTTTTTTTGCTCTGCTTATTTGCAGGATGCGCCTATGGCACTGAGAAATTCTTTTACACTTGTGCTTCCGTTTGAGACACTCTGTATTTCACTTTCGATGCTTGTCTTAAAGAAGGAAGGCCCGCAGTCGTTGATCGGAGTTCCTGATACATTTGTTGCATTGTTGACGATATCCACGATCTGCTTCATCAGCTCTGTCTCTTCGCCTGTCATATATTCTGACTGATCCTGTGCGGACATTCCGCCCCCGTTCTCCCATCCATACTTTGATAATTTATCGGGCTGATACATATAATTTATGAATTTAACCGCTTCTTCTTTGATCTCGGACTTGGCAGACACTCCATATCCGCCTCCGTTCCATGCCGCGATATCTGTTTTCGCTGCTTTTCCGCCTTTGACAGAAGGCATGGTAAATACGCGGATATTTTCTCTGATCTCCTCCGGAATGTCTTCATTCAGCGCCATGGAAGATTCCCAGCTTCCCATGTAGAACATCGCAGCCTGTCCATTTGTAAACAGATTCATTGCAGTTGCGTAATCCTGAGAATCATAGCCGTTCTGGAATAATTTTGCGTCAGTCGATTCTTTCAAAATCTCTGTAGCCTTTACCAGGTTTTCATCTGTAAAATCCCCTGTTGCAATTGCATCCGCAATAATTTCCGAACTTTCCGTACCGGCCAGCTGGAATAAAAGATCAGAAAGATAGACCGCCATCGGCCATCCGTCTCCTCCGTCCATTGCCATCGGGATCATGCCTGCATCACTGATCTTTCCTGCCAGTTCCAGCAGCTCATCATATGTCTCCGGGACATCCCATTGATTGTCCTCAAACATCTTCTGATTATAGTAGATACATGCAACATCCGTGTTTCTCGGAAGTCCATAAAGCTTTGCCATCATATGTGAATCCATTCAAGGAACCTTCAATAAATTTATAATCCGCATAATCACCCTGGTCCAATTCTGCAAGGACTCCCGCATCTACTACTTCATCAAGGAAAGCCGGCTGACCTCATATACTTACCACATCCGGCATTCCTTCCATGGAATATGTCTTAAATTTTGTCTTATAGGCCTCTTCATCAAGCGCTTCCACTTCGATGGTCACATTCTGATTTTCCTCCATATATTCATCAATGATCATCTGCTCTACCAGTCCCTGGCCTGTTTTTCTGTCCGGCAGATTGGAAAATAATTTCAATGTAATTTTACCGCTGCCGCTGTCATCCGTACTGCTGCCGCTTTCTGCGGCCCCTTTTTCAGTCTCTCCCTGACCGCTTCCGCATCCGGCTGTCATAGACACTGCCATAGCTGCTGTTAAGAATACTGCCAAAAATCTTCTCTTCATTTTTTATCCTCCCTGTTCTGTTTGATTGATATCTGAATTTTACCATTATTATCGCGTTCAAAACAGATAACAAAGCTTCTAAAAAGTGGAATATTTTTAACTCAGCCAGACTGACTGTGGAATCCTGACGGCATGATAAAAGGAGGACCATGCTTCAAATGCATCGTCCTCCCTGTCAATTTTATTCTTTTTACGATACCGGTATCTTCCGCGGCGTAATGATCTTCCGCGGGCACTTCTCCGCGCAGACACCGCAGTTGGTACACTTCTGCGCATCAATGTGCGCCAGGAAATTGGTCACCTTGATGGCTCCCGCCTCGCAGTTGCGCTCGCACAGCTTACAGCCGATGCAGCCCACGAGACATACATCCATCAGAGACTTTCCTTTGTCGTTCGAATTACACTGTACAAAGGTCTTCTGATCGTAAGGAACCAGCTCGATCAGCTTCTTCGGGCAGGCCGCGATACATTTTCCGCAGGCTTTGCACTTTTCCTTATCCACCACCGCGATCCCATCCACGATGTGGATTGCGTCAAAGGGACACGCCTTCACGCAGGAGCCGTAGCCAAGGCACCCATAATCGCAGCCCTTCGGCCCGGTATCCTGCATCATGCTGGCCATGGTACAGTCCTGGATTCCATAATATGCATACTCATCCTGCGCCTTTTCACAGGTTCCGCCGCATTTTACAAATGCAGTCTGGCGCACCTGGTCTCCGGCCGCCTGCCCCATGATATCGCCGATCTTTGCCGCCACCGGGGCGCCGCCCACCGGACAGGCGCCGACTTCCGCTTCTCCTTTGACAATGGCCGCAGCCAATCCGGAACAGCCCGCGTATCCGCAGCCGCCACAGTTATTTCCCGGAAGAACGCCGAGGATGGCTTCCTCTCGTTCATCCACCTCCACGGCAAATGCCTTGCCGGAGATTCCAAGGAAGACGCCGATCAACAATCCGGTCCCGCCGACGATCACGGCGGCCAGTAAAATTCCTGTCATGCTCATGCTTATTCTTCCCTCCTTAAATCAGTCCGGAAAATCCGAAGAACGCGATCGCCATCAGACCGGCAGTTACCAGCACAATGGGCGTTCCCTGGAATGATTCCGTGATGTCGTTGTATTCGATCTTCTCCCGGATGCCTGCCATCAGTACGATCGCCACCGTAAAGCCGACAGCCGTTCCGATCCCGTAGATCAGCCCTTCCAAGATGCTGTAGGACTTCTGCACATTGGTCAGAGCCACGCCCAGAACCGCGCAGTTGGTCGTGATCAGCGGAAGATATACGCCCAGCGCGTTGTAAAGCGGGGGCATGGATTTCTTTAAAAACATCTCTACAAACTGTACCAGAGCCGCAATGACCAGGATAAATACGATGGTCTGCAGATATCCTACATGCGTCGGTACCAGAATGAATTTATAAATAATACTTGTTACCAGGGAAGCGATCGAGATAACAAAGATAACCGCTCCGCCCATGCCGCCTGCAGTCTTTACATTTTTGGAAACGCCGAGGAACGGACAGATTCCCAGGAACTGGCTGAGTACGACATTATTTACAAATGCGGAACCAACCGCGATCAATAATAATTCTTTCATCTACGTTCCCCTCCTACTCTGTTTTTCCCGCATCTGCAGATTTCCCGGCTTCCGGCTTTTCCGCCGCCGCAGGCTTGCCCGCTTCTGCCTTTGCCGCGGGAGCGGATACCCCGCAGACTGCCTTCTTGCCGCAGGACGCACAGTCCGTACCGCATCCGATGAGCTCTGCCCTCGGGTCGCCCTTTGCCTCGGCCCGCTTCTTCGCCTTGTTCTGCAGGGCGGTCAGACCCGCCAGCACGAAAAATGCTCCCGGAGCCAGAATGAAGATCGTGATCGGCTCATAAGAGGACGGCAGGATCTGGACATTGAATGCCTTGCCGGAGCCCAGCAGCTCACGCACGATGCCGATCGCCGTCAGGCCCACCGTAAAGCCGAGCCCCATTCCGATCCCGTCGAAGATGGACGGAAGCACCGGATTCTTGGAAGCGTAGCTCTCCGCCCGGCCCAGGATGATACAGTTTACTACGATCAATGGGATATAGAGTCCCAGCGAAGCATACAGGCTGGGAACAAATCCCTGGAGCAGGAACTGTACGATGGTTACGAAGGACGCGACTACAACGATAAACGCCGGAATACGCACCGAATCCGGTATGATCTTGCGCAGCATGGAGATCAGCATGTTGGACAGCACCAGGACCACTGTCGTGGAAAGTCCCATTCCGATCCCGTTGATCGCCGACGTGGTCACCGCCAGCGTGGGACACATCCCAAGCATCAGCACGAAGGTAGGATTTTCTTTGATCAGGCCGTTGTACAGCCTCTCTGTATACTTATTCATTGAGCACTACCTCCTAACACATTCTGAAAATAAACCAGCGCAGAGTCTACGGCATTGGTCACGGCATTGGTGGTGATGGTGGCGCCGCTGAGCGCGTCGATCTTATCATCCCCGTCCTCCCCGCTCTTGGTATAGGAAAACTTCTCCACCTGCTTATCCTTGAACTGGTTTTTGAAATCGTCTTCTATGGCCTTCATTCCCAGGCCGGCCGTCTCGCTGATATCCAGCATCTCGATTCCTTTCACCGTACCGTCGGACAGGATTCCAACGGAGAGCCTGATATCTCCGCCGTAGCCTTCGTGAGAGGTGACTGTGATCACATAACCCATCACTTCACCGGAAGCGTCCTTTGCTTCCGCTACTTCCGTAATATCATCTCCTGTGTAGCCTGCTTCCAGCAGCACATCCGCCGCCCCGGCCGGATCCAGCGTCTCATCCACCGTAAACTCCGCCGCGTCTGCAAGAACCGTCTTATAAGCCTCCTGCTTTGCATTTTCCTGGGCCTGCGCGATGGGGGCCTTGGTGATCTCATAGACCAGCCCCAGGAGACAGCCCGCTACGATCGTAATGGCCGACAGGATCAGGGTATTCTTTACTATTTTATTCATTATTTTTCTCCTCCTTTACCAAATGGTTTTGGAAGAGTAACCTTTTCGATCAACGGAACCAAAAGGTTACTGATGATGATCGCATAGGATACGCCCTCCGCGGAACCGCCGAACAGACGGAAGAGTCCGGTCAGCACTCCCAGGCAGACTCCATATACGATCTGCCCTCCCTTGGTGATGGGGGAGGTCACATAATCGGTGGCCATGAACCATGCGCCCAGCATCAGGCCGCCTCCGCAGAGATGCGCGGTAATATACTGGGGATCAAATCCATGTCCGCCGAACAGCGTAATGAATATCACAAAGGTCACAATGTATGTACCCGGGATCCGAAGATCAATGATTCCCATCAGGAGCAGGAACATGGCTCCCAGCATGATCGCCAGCACGGAGGTCTCTCCGATGGTTCCCCGAATGTTCCCCACCAGCATGTTCATGGAGTTGACCGCTTCCCCTGCCTTTAATTCCGCCAGCGGAGTCGGTCCGGTCACACCGTCATATACAAAATAGGTCATCCGGCCGGTAAAGGAGATCAGAAGGAAACACCTTGCACCCAGCGCCGGGTTCATGAAATTCTGTCCCAATCCGCCGAACAATTGCTTTACTACCAGAATCGCGAACACGGAGCCCAGTGCCCCCATCCAGAGCGGCAGTGTGGGCGGCAGATTTAATGCCAGGAGCAGCCCTGTGACTACGGCACTGAAATCCTTGATCGTGATCGGTTTTTTCATCAGTTTCTCGTAAATGTATTCTGTCAGCACTGCCGCGCCTGTGGTAACCACCACAAGCAGCCATGCGTTCTCATGCCGGAAATTATAGATTCCGAAGAAAGTAGCAGGCAACAGTGCGATCACTACCATCAGCATGATATTGCTGGTTGTCACCTTATCCCGGATATGGGGGGAGGATGATACGTTTAATTTTCCATTCACTGTTCTTTCACCTCTCTATTTCTTCTTTTTATTTGCCAGAGCAATCTTTCTCATGGAACCGATGGACTGCTTCAGCGGACGCTTTGCAGGACAGACATAGCTGCAGGAGCCGCACTCCACACATTCCAGCCCGTTCTGTGCCGTAAAGGTTTCCTCATCGTGGCGCTCCGCATAGTCCGCAAGCCTGGACGGAATGATCCGGCTGGGGCAGACCTCCACGCAGCGGCCGCAGTTGATGCAGGGGGTGGACATGGCCTTGGCCACAATGTCCTCCTGGAATGCCAGGATGGCGGAAGAAGTCTTTGTCACCGGCGCATCCAATGTGATCATGGCAAAACCCATCATGGGGCCGCCGGAGATCAGCTTTTCCGGTTCCTTTTTGAATCCGCCTGCCGCCTCGATCAGCTCCCGGTGGTTGGTTCCCAAAAGAACCTTGAAGTTCCCCGGCTTCTCCACCGCGTCTCCGCTGACGGTCACGATCCGCTCGGTCAGCGGCTTTCCGTTGATCACCGCATTGTGAATGCTGACCAGTGTCTCCACATTATCCACGATGCAGCCTGCGTCTGCCGGAAGCATGGTGGAATTGATGGCACGCTTTGTCAGCGCGTAGATCAGCTGGCGCTCTGCGCCCTGGGGGTACTTGGTCTGCAGCGCGCAGACCTTCATGCGGGGTTCGTCCTTGATGGCTTCCTGCAGCTTTTCGATACAGTCCTTCTTGTTGTCCTCCACGCCGAAGATTCCCTGGGCATGCTCGAACATGGACAGGATGACCCGCATCCCGCTGACCAGTTCCTCGGTGTTCTCCAGCATCCTTCTGTAGTCGGCTGTGATGTATGGCTCACACTCCGCGCAGTTGGCAATGATATATTCAATTTTGTCCGGCTCCTTCGGAGAGAGCTTCACACGGGTCGGAAAGCCTGCGCCTCCCATACCGACAATGCCTGCATCCCCGATCCGGGTCAGGATCTCATCACGCGTCATCTCAGAGAGCGGCTTCACCGGAGCGGCTTCCGCTTCCTTGTACTCTCCGTCATTCTCGATGACGATACAGTCCACATTGCTGCCCGTCGGATTGAAATGCTTCTCCAACGCTTTCACCGTCCCGGACACGGACGCATACACAGGCGCGGATACAAAGCCGCCCGCATCTGCGATCTTCTGGCCTTTTAACACATGGTCGCCCTTTTTCACGGCTGCGATGGCCGGAGCGCCGATGTGCTGGGAAAGTGGATATACCAGATCACCCTGCGGCAGCACTTCCGTGATCGGCTGGTCTTTTGCCAGGCTCTTGCCGTCATTGGGATGGATCCCACCTTTAAAAGTTAAAAGTCCCATTCTTTTACCCTTCCTTTCTTTGATCCGCTGCTATTCTAATTCTTATGAGCCTGAGAATAGCAGCTCTTTTTCACATGATATTATTCTACAGTACTTTGTATACAAAATCCAGTAAATTTCGTGATTTTATTGTATCTTTCCGCGAACATCTTGTCGCTCTTTTAACATAAAAAGAGCGGAAACGCTTTTTGTCTCCGCTCAGTTTTGTTTTTCCAATCATTCACTGAATCGTGCCGTAGTCCTTATTCCGCGTCTGCCATTTCAGACATCTCAATGGCCTTCATGCTCAGGCTGATCTTCTTCTCCGCCTCGTTGAGATCCACGATCTTCGCCTGAATCTCCTGTCCGATGGAAAGAACATCCGACGGCTTATCCACATGCGCTCTGGAAATCTGAGATACATGAAGCAGTGCGTCTACTCCGGGCGCAAGTTCTACGAAGGCGCCAAAATCTGTCATACGCGCCACTCTTCCGGTGATCACGGAACCAACCGCAAAATCCTCGGAAGCATGTGCCCACGGATTGGTCTCCGGGAACTTCAGGCTGAGTGCCACCTTTGTATCGTTGATATCCTTAACAAGAACCTTCAGGTTGTCGCCGACCTTGAAGACCTTCTTCGGATTCTCGACTCTTCCCCAGGACATCTCGGAAATATGGAGCAGGCCGTCAACGCCGCCCAGATCCACAAACGCACCGAAGTCCGTTACATTCTTCACTACACCCTCGATAGTATCTCCAACCTGCAGACGCGCGAACAGCTCTCTCTGCTTCTCTGCACGCTCCGCAACCAGAAGCTGCCTTCTGTCACCGATGACGCGGTTTCTTCTCGGATTGAATTCACTGATCACGAACTCAATCTCTTTTCCGTCGTATTTGCTCAGGTCTTTCTCATAAGAATCTGAAACCAGGCTTGCAGGAATGAAGACACGCACCCCCTCTACCTCCGCGCATAATCCGCCGCCAAGGATCTGAGTCACCGTTGCCTTCAGCACCTCTTTATTCTCAAAAGCTTCTTTCAGCCTTTCATTGCTCTTTTCAGCAGCCAGCCTCTTATAAGTCAGCAGCACCTGTCCTTCCCCGTCATTCACCTTCAGCACCTTCACTGTCATGGCGTCTCCAACGGAAACGACCGTTGTCAGGTCAAGAGAAGAATCATTGGAATATTCATTCTTTGTAATGATACCGTCTGCTTTATATCCAATGTTGAGAATGATCTCATCGGGCTTTACATCGATTACTGTCCCTTCTACAACTTCTCCATTGTGAATTGTTTTGAATGACTCATCTAACATCTGTTCAAATGATAATTCTGACATTACTTGAACCTCCTCAATTATTTTGTTGGGCGTGGACGCCCCCGCTGTAATACCTACTGTTTCCACTGACCCTAATTGATTCAAATTCAAATCGTCAAGTGTCTGTATGTAGTACGTATCCTTACATGCTTTCGCACATATTTCAAATAACTTCTGGGTGTTAGAACTGTGCTTGTCGCCAATCACAATCATTGCATCCACCTCTTCCGCAATACGCCGGGCCTCCATCTGTCGTTCCTTTGTTGCATTGCAGATTGTATTTAAAACAATTATATCATAACTCTTTTCGGAAATAATTTCAACTAAATCTTGAAATTTATTGTAATTAAATGTCGTTTGGGCAACAACACAGGCTTTTTTTTCAGGATTTTTGGAAGAAATTTCTTGTTTTGAGAAGAATTTTTCAATAATTATGGAATTTTCTTCTATCTCTTCCGCATTTTGGATGATCGCCGCGTTCTCCCCGGCCCATCCCCGTATGCCTTTCACCTCCGGATGATTCGGATCACCGATGATGATTACAAAATTTCCCTTTTCACTTTCCTCCCGGACGATGTTGTGAATCTTTTTCACATAGGGGCAGGTCGCGTCCACGATGGAAATGTTTTTGGCCTCCAGCTTGTCGTAAATCCGTTTTTCTACTCCGTGGGAGCGGATGATGACCGTGCCCCCGGTGAGGGCATCCAGCTCTTCCTCTGTCCGAAGGACTATAGCCCCCCGCGCCTGGATATCCTTGATCACTTCCTCATTGTGGATGATGGGGCCGTAGGTATAGATCCGTTCGCCGCCGCAGCGCCTAAGCTCCCGGTATACCGTATCCACGGCACGCCTCACACCGAAGCAGAAGCCGGCGGTTTTTGCTAATTTGACTTTCATGAATATCGGTTCCTTATATCTAAATTTTTTCCGGCTGCGCGGTTACTATATGAACCGGCGCAGCGGAATTTACCTGCATAATCTGACAATCGTCTCCACCACCTCGGGGATGGTCATATCCGAACTGTCCACCAGAACGGCATCCTCCGCCTGACGCAGCGGCGCGGTCTCCCGGTTCATGTCCCGCTCATCCCGTTCCCGGATATCCTTTGCGATCTCCTCGTAATCGCAGGCCAGCCCTTTTTCGGTCAGTTCGTCGTATCTGCGCTTCGCCCGGGTTTCCACACTGGCGGTCAGGTAAACCTTCACATCCGCATCCGGCAGGATGTTCGTTCCGATATCCCTGCCGTCCATGATCACGTCCCTTTCTCTTGCCAGGGAACGCTGCAGCTCCAAAAGCCTTTCACGCACCTCTGGAATGGGCGAGGTCATGGATGCCATGTTGCCCACTTCCTCGGTCCGCAGTCTGGAAGAAATATTTTCTCCGTTCAGATAGACCTGCTGTACCCCTTCCTCATAGCGGATGCTGACCTCCGCTTCCCGGGCTGCCGCAATGATCCCTGCCGTATCCTCCGCAGCGATCCCCTTTTCCAGAAAATGAACCGCCAGGGCACGGTACATGGCTCCGGTATCCACATAGATATATCCCTTCTCCTTCGCCACCAGCTTTGCGATGGTGCTCTTGCCCGCACCTGCCGGGCCGTCAATGGCTACATTATATCCCATCCTTGATTCCTCCTATTCACTAAAAATGGCATTCCCCGCCGCATATCCCGTGGACCAGGCGATCTGCAGATTGAAGCCTCCGGTCAGCGCGTCCAGGTCCAATACTTCCCCGGCAAAATAAAGATGTTTTACATGCCGGGATTCCATGGTGCCGGGGTCCACATCCTTCACGCTGACTCCGCCCCGGGTGATGATAGCCTCCGAAAATCCCCGAAGCCCGGTCAGGGTCATCCGGAAATTTTTGATCAGTTCCACAAATCGGCGCCGCTCCTCTTTGGAAATCTCATGGACTTTTTTCTCAGGCGGGATGCTGCCAAGCTTGATCATGACCGGCTTCAGCTTTACGGGAAACAGCTTGTCCACCGCGTTTTTGAACTGTTTATTCTTCTGTTTCTCAAAATCCCGCAATACCCGCTGGTCCAACTGCTCTGCCGTCAATGCAGGCTTTAAGTCGATCTTCAAGGTCAGTTCTTTTGTTGCCGGCTTCCGGGATGCCTGCTTTTCCTCCGGCGTATCTCCAAGCCCCTTCCCTGGCCCAAGCTTTTTTCCCACCACACTGCTGGCGCTTAAGATCACCGGGCCGCTGACCCCATAATGGGTGAACAGCATTTCCCCAAATTCCTCATACAGCTTCTTTTTCCCGTCGTAAACTGCCGCTGTGACATTGCGCAGGGAAAGTCCCTGGAGCTCTTTTGCGTACCATTCCTTCACCTCCATGGGCACCAGGGACGGCGCAAGCTCCGTCACTTTATGGCCGGTGCTTTCCGCGAAACGGTACCCGTCCCCCGTGCTTCCGGTAGACGGATAGGAAAGCCCTCCGGTTGCAATGATGCAGGCATCCCCCGTCTCTTTTTTTCCATTCTGAAAGAGGAGTCCCGAAAATGCACCGCCGTCTGTCAGCACCTCCTTCACTTCACTGTGAAGATGCACCCGCACGTTCCGCTTCTCCATCTCCTTTTCCAGCACGCGGATCACATCGGAAGAATGGTCTGACAAAGGAAATACACGGTTCCCCCGCTCTGTTTTCGTGCGCAGTCCAAGGCTCTCAAAAAACTCGATGGCCTGCTCATTGGTAAATCCATAAAACGCGCTGTATAAAAACTTGGGATTGCTGACCACAGAAGCAAACAGTGTATCCATGTCACAGGCATTGGTCAGATTGCACCGCCCCTTGCCTGTGATGAACAGCTTCTTGCCAAGCTTCTCATTCTTTTCATATACATGGACTTCATGTCCGTTCCCGGCGGCGGTCAGCGCCGCCATCATTCCGGCAGCCCCGCCGCCTACAACCAATACTCTGCTCATCCGATTGCCCTTGTATATTCTCTAAGCCAACATCTTTCTTCCTCCGTCAGATGCGGCCCGATCTTCTCGTATACCTTCTGATGATAGTCATTGAGCAGCTTCTTCTCCTGCTCTGTCATCAGCTCCAAAGCTATAGCATCCAGATCAATGGGTACGTAGGTCAGGATCTCAAAATGCAGGAACTGTCCGTACTCATTCTTCTCCCCTTCGGCCACCATCAGCTCATTCTCAATACGGATTCCATGAGAACCTTCTATATAAATCCCCGGTTCATCCGTGATCACCATACGAACCTCCAGCGCCGGATATTTAGATTTTCCGGGCACCCGTTTCCAGTGGAAATTCACAGGCGGCTCATGGATATTCCCCAGATATCCAACCCCATGGCCGGTCCCGTGATTATAATTCAGCCCCTGCCTCCAAAACGGCTCTCTTGCCGCATAATCCAGGGTCAATCCCGAGCAGCCATGCAGGAACCTGGCATCCGCCAGATGCAGCATACTGCAGACTACCGTAGTAAAATGCCGCCGCATTTCCCCGGTGATCTCTCCCAGCGCTACCGTTCTGGTAATATCCGTGGAGCCTTCCCAGTAGTGTCCGCCGGTATCCGTCAGGAAAAGTCCCTCGGTCTTCAATTCCACATCCGTTTCCGGCGTGGAGGAATAATGGGCGCATGCCGCATGCTCCTTATACGCGCTGATCGGCCCGAAGCTGGATCCCATATAATGCTCCTGCATCCCCCGAAATTCCTCCAGCTTTGCGGAAGCCGTCATCTCCGTGATGCGTTCCTTCCCGATATTCGTTTTCAGCCAGTACATGAACTTCGTGTGCGCAATCCCGTCCTTGATGTGGGCATTTCTGATATTCTCCGCTTCCACCGGATTCTTGACTGCCTTCATCAGCACGATTGGATTTTCCGCCTGGATCTTTTGGACCTCCCCGGAAATATTGCTGAACAGGGCATAATTCATCTGCTCCGGATCCAGCATCACCTTCTGTTCCTTAGTGAATGTTTTCATACGGCCGTAAATCCCGTCATACGGATACAAGGTCACATGATTTTCCCGGAAATACGCTTTCATTTCATCGGAAAACTTCCGCTCATCCGCATACAGCTCGACCCCGTCCTTCCCGACTACCGCATAGGAAAGAAGCAGCGGAAAATACTCCACATCATTTCCGCGGATATTCAGGAGCCATCCGATATCGTCCAGGCTGGTGATCACCAGCACGTCTGCCTTCTGTTCTTCCATGGCCTCCCGCACCCGCGCCAGCTTATGCTCCACCGATTCCCCGGCATATCGGATGTCCAGGAGAAAGGCCGGTTTTTCAGAAAGCGCCGGGCGTTCCTCCCAGATCTCATCCATCAGATCCAGATCATACCGGACACTGCCGCCCTTGTCTGACGCAATCTTCGCATATTCCTGTCCCTTGGCAACGCCTACCGTGCGGCCGTCAAATCCGATCACTCCGGATTCCGGCAGCTCCTGCTTTAAAAACGCCTCCATGGCCGGCACATCCGGCTCCCCTGCCTTCTGCAGGATGATCCCGCTTCCCTGAAGCTCCTGCGCCGCCTGGATAAAGTATCTTCCGTCCGTCCACAGATAGGCCCGGTCCTGGAGGACCACTGCCGTTCCTGCGGATCCGGTAAAGCCTGTCAGATATTTCCTTGCCTTAAAATGCTCCCCGACGTATTCACTCTGATGATAATCCGCCGTGGGAACGATATAGATCTGTATGTCCTGCTTCTTCATCAGTTCCTGAAGCTTCTCAATTCTTTCCCGAACTGTCATTTTCCTGCTCCTTTATTTCTCTAATAAAAAGCCGAAGCCGCTTTTCGTGTGGAGGAAACCGGCCCCGGCTTTTTTCACTATTTGTAATGGATCACCTGTCTTTATACCGGATAAGCCCCGTTCTCTGTGTCCGCTACCTTTGCATCCACCTTCGTCTGCTGTGCTTCTCTGTACTTAAAGAAGTCCACTGCTACCTGCGGGAACAGCGCGTAGCTGAGCACGTCCTCATCCTGCTGGATCCACTGCGCGCATTCCTTGCGGAGGGTATCCAGCTCATCCGGGATCAGGTCTGCCGGACGGCAGGTGATGATCTCCGCATCCTCTCCGACTACCTTCTTCTGGATCTCCGGATTGAACGGTTTTACGGTTGCGCCGTATTTTCCGGTCAATACATCCTTGGTCTCCTTGGTCGCCATCTTATAGCGCTCGCCCATCAGCACATTGAATACGGCCTGGGTTCCCACGATCTGTGACGACGGAGTTACCAGCGGCGGCTCTCCAAGGTCTGCCCTTACACGCGGCACTTCTTCCAGAACATCGTAGAACTTGTCTTCCGCGCCCTGCTCTTTCAGCTGGCTTGTCAGGTTGGAGAGCATACCGCCCGGTACCTGATACAGCAGCGTCTTGATATTGACGCCCATGTTTTTCGGATTGAGCAGGCCGCTTGCGAGAGCCTCGTCCCGGATCGGACGGAAGTAATCCGCAATCTCAGCCAGAAGGTTCTGATCCAGTCCTGTATCGTAAGGCGTCCCTTTGAAGGTCTCCACCATAACCTCTGTGGCCGGCTGGGAGGTTCCCAGCGCGAAAGGCGACATTGCGGTGTCGATGATGTCCGCCCCTGCCTCGATGGACTTCAGGTAGGTCATGGAGCCTACACCGGAGGTATAGTGGGTATGCATCTCGATCGGAATCTCCACCGCTTCCTTCAGAGCGGTTACAAGCTCCGTTGCCTGATACGGGCAGAGAAGTCCAGCCATATCCTTGACACAGATGGAATTTGCGCCCATATCCTGGATCCTCTTTGCCAGATCCATCCAGTATTCCAGCGTATACGCATCGCCCAGAGTATAGGACATGGCCACCTGCGCGTGGGCCTTTTCCTTGTTGGCTGCCGTTACGGCTGTCTGCAGGTTGCGGATATCGTTCATACAGTCGAAGATACGGATGATGTCGATTCCGTTTGCCGCGGACTTCTGTACAAAATACTCTACCACGTCATCCGCATAGGGACGGTATCCCAGGATGTTCTGCCCGCGGAACAGCATCTGCAGCTTCGTATTCTTAAATCCGTCGCGGAACTTCCGGAGCCTCTCCCACGGATCTTCCTTCAAAAAACGTAAGGATGCGTCAAAGGTCGCGCCTCCCCAGCATTCTACCGCATGGTATCCGACCTTGTCCATCTTCTCCACGATCGGCAGCATCTGTTCTGTCGTCATTCTGGTAGCGATCAGAGACTGATGCGCATCACGCAGAATGGTCTCTGTTATTTTTACCGGTTTTTTTGCTATTTCTGCCATTCAATTTGTCCTCCATTTTATTTTACACCAAATATCGCCATAAAGGTTCCGGCTGCCACCGCAGTACCGATTACCCCGGCCACATTCGGTCCCATTGCATGCATCAGAAGGAAGTTGGTCGGATCCGCCTCCGCACCCACCTTCTGGGAAACTCTGGCCGCCATTGGAACCGCGGATACGCCGGCGGAACCGATCAGCGGATTCACCTTGCCTCCGGTCACCTTGCACATCAGCTTTCCGAACAGGACTCCGGCTGCCGTTCCGAACGCAAACGCCACCAGTCCAAGGACTACGATCTTAATCGTACTCCAGTTCAAAAATGCCTCCGCGCTTGTAGTCGCGCCTACGGATGTTCCCAGCAGGATGACTACGATATACATCAATGCATTGGAAGCCGTCTCTGTAAGCTGTCTTACTACGCCGCACTCCCGGAACAGATTTCCCAGCATGAGCATACCAACCAGGGGAGCCGTTGTAGGCAGGATCACACAGACAACGATGGTTACGACGATGGGGAACAGAATCCGCTCCAGCTTGCTGACCGGACGAAGCTGCTCCATCTTGATCTTCCGCTCTTCCTCTGTCGTCAGAAGCTTCATGATCGGAGGCTGAATGATCGGCACCAGGGACATATAGGAATATGCCGCCACGGCGATGGGCCCCATGATCGCGGTCTGCTGCAGCTTTCCTGCCAGGAAAATGGAGGTCGGCCCGTCCGCCCCGCCGATAATGGAGATCGCTGCCGCTGCCTTATCCGAGAATCCCATTGCCATGGCGCCCAGATAAGCCGCAAAGATACCGAACTGTGCTGCCGCTCCTAAAAGGAAACTCTTCGGATTGGCGATCAGCGGTCCGAAATCGGTCATCGCGCCGACACCCATGAAGATCAGGGACGGCAGGATGGCCCATTCATCCAACACATAAAAGTAATAGAGGAGTCCGCCTACCCCGTTTGAGGAATCCTCGGCATGAAGCATGATATCCGGATAGATATTGACAAGCAACATACCGAAGGCAATCGGAACAAGGAGCAGCGGCTCAAATTCATGCCTGATTGCTAAATATAGGAACACGCAGGCAACCGCGATCATGATCACATTTCCCCAGGTCAGGTTCATGAACGCAGTCTGCTCAATGAGGTGTCCCAACGTATTTGAAATATATTCCATTTGTTAAACCTCCGTATTTAAACTAGTTTAATGTAGCCAATACTGCTCCTGATTCTACGGCATCGCCGACTGCTACATCAATACTAGCAACTGTTCCTGCCTCCGGGGCAACAACCGGGATCTCCATCTTCATGGCTTCGATAATGACAACCGGATCGCCGGCCTGTACGCTCTGTCCTACGCTGGCTTCGATCTTAAACACCTTGCCTGCCGCACCGGCCTTCACCTGGATGCTGCCTGCGCCTGCCGCTGCCTTAGGCGCTGCGGGAGCCGCCTTCGGAGCTTGTGCCGGTGCCGCCGCTGCCACAGGTCTTGCTGCCGGTGCCGCGCCTGCGCCGTTCTCTTCTACTGTTACATCATAGACATTTCCATTTACTGTGATCGTATAATTTTTCATCTTTTATTCTCCTCCTTATATCACCTTACTGATGAATTCCATTTATTGGATTTTCTTCTCTTGATGGAACGTACTACAAATCCGTCGGTGGTCGTTCCCTCTGCCGCTGCGATCGCTGCCGCGATCACGGCGATCAGTTCACTGTCGTCGGCCCGCGCCGCAGGTACGGGCTCTGCCGCAACAGCCGGAGCCGGTGCCGGCGCGGCCGGTGCGGCTTCTTTCTTCCGGAACTTCGCTTCCAATGCCGGAATCTTCTCAAACAGTGAAATAATAAATGAAATAAAAATCAATACCACGAATACGGTTCCCATTCCCAGGATCGTATTCAGCCCGGCCTTTTTCAGGATCTCGCCTGTTGAATAGTGCGCATTGACCGTGATGCTCTCCATCTGCCCGTTCTCATCAAAGACAAACTGCAGGTCGGCATCCCTTTCTTCCCCTTTCAGAGGGGCAGAAAGAACCACACCGGTATTCGTGACCTCCGTCGTAAAATCTCCGATCTCCAGAAATTCACCGCAGTCCTCCTGTCCAGACTTCCAGGCATCAATCATGGTCCGGAAATCATCCCCCGCGATTGGAAATCCTGTCATCATCAGTGTATAATCCAGGTTGTAATCTGACATGGACCGATACTGGTCAAACTCCTTGTCTGACATTTTGCTGAAATTATCGATGATCCCCTGGGCATACTGCTGCAGCCTTTCCTCATCATACTCTTTTTCCGCTGACTTGCTTCCGCATCCTGCCAGGCAGAAGATCAGGATCAGGACAAGCCCTGCTATACTTAATTTTTTCTTCACTTCGCCTCACCTCACTAAACCGTACCGTGTTTTTTGTCCGGACGGTCCTCTCTTTTTGTGAACAGCATTTCAAATGCTCCGATCACATATTTTCTGGTGTCTGCAGGTTCGATGATCGCATCCACATATCCCCGCCTTGCCGCAGACATGGGGCTGGACTGCAGCTCTTGATATGCCGCCGCCTTCTCTTTGAGCACCTCGGCATCCGCGTCCGCGTACATGATCTTCGCCGCAAGCGCGGAATCCATCATGCCGATCTGTACATCCGGCCAGGCATAGACCAGATCCGCGCCGATGGACTTACTGTTCATTGCCACATAAGCGCTTCCGTAAGCCTTGCCCACGATCACATTGACCTTCGGCACCGTCGCGTTCGCAAATGCATAGGTCAGCTTTGCAACGCTCTTTGCCATATCCTTTTCTGCCGCTTTTGTCGCTTCATAACCGGTCACATTGGTCAATGTCAATACCGGAATGGAAAACGCGTCGCAGAAATTCAGGAAATCCGCCGCTTTCTTACAGCCGTCTACAGTCAGCACCGTGTCAAAGCTCTCCGCGTTTCCGTCCGCATCGTAGATTTTGGAACGGTTGGCAAGCGCGCCGACGGTCATGCCATTAAGACGGATGAAACCTGCGGCCATCTCTTTTGCATATTCCTTCTTCACCTCGAAGAACACCTGGCTGTCCGAAATCTGCGCAAGCGCGATGCCTGTATCCTCGGATGCATTGGCAATATCCGCACAGACACGGTTCAGGTCATCCATACATTCCTCATAGGAATTATCATCTTCATTATTGGCCGGAATCATACTGATCAGAGTACGGATCTGGCCCAAAATCTCTTCTTCTGTTCCGATTCCGTCCACCAGGCCGGAGGTCTGGCTCTGATATTCGGCACTGGACGTATCGCATTTGGAAATCTCATTTCCCTCCAGGGCATTCGGGGAATTCACAAACAGTCTGCCGTCCTTGCTTTCCATAAATGTGAAATCCGTCAGTCCGGGAACAACTGCAAGCCCGCCGCCGCACATACCGAAGATCGCCGTGATCTGCGGGATCACACCGGATGCCATGGACTGCTTGAAATACAGACTTCCAAATGCCTCCAGCGCGTCGGTAGCTTCCTGAAGACGCAGCCCCGCACAGTCTACCAGACCGATGACCGGCGCACCCATCTTCATTGCCATATCATAAATATTGGCAATCTTTCTTGCATGCATCTCGCCTACCGCGCCCTTCAAAACGGTCGCGTCCTGGCTGTATACATACACCAGATTACCATCGATCACTCCATAACCGGTGATGACACCGTCGGATGGAGTCTCTTTTGCCTGCAGATTGAAATCGGTATTTCTGGCTGTCACTGCGCCGCCGATCTCAACAAAGCTTCCCTCATCAAGCATCGAGGCAATTCTTCTGCTTGCTGGGTTCCCAGTTGCATTGTAGCTCATATTTTAGCCCTCCATATAAAAAAATATTAAAAATTAAACCAAAATTTATGCCTATTTTAGTATAAACTAAATGTTGGAAAATTACAATGAAAAAAAGTAGAAATTGGCAGATTCGAGTGGGGGGATTTTGGTTGGTTGGCGAAAGGGGGACGCTCAGTGAAAAATGGTTGGCCTCAACGGCGGGGAATTACAACGGGGATGCCGTTACGGCATCCCCAATCACACAAAATAGTTGTTATTGTCTTTTTATAGTCTGCTTGCTATGGCTTTGATGAAGTCCTCGCTGTTGAGTACGGTTGGGTTCTCCATCGTTGTGATTAGTGCCAGGTCCTTGGTCATTTCGCCGGACTCAATGGTAGCGATGGTGGCTTTTTCGAGTTTGTCGGCGAAGTCCATTAATGCCTGGTTGTGGTCAAGCTCGCCGCGTTTTCTCAGGGCACCGGTCCAGGCGAAGATGGTGGCTACGGAGTTGGTGGAGGTTTCTTCTCCTTTTAAGTGCTTGTAGTAGTGGCGCTGGACGGTGCCGTGGGCGGCCTCGTATTCGTAGTAGCCGTCGGGGGATACGAGGACGGAGGTCATCATGGCCAGGGAACCGAAGGCGGAGGAGATCATGTCGCTCATGACGTCTCCGTCGTAGTTCTTGCAGGCCCAGATATAGCCGCCTTCAGACTTCATCACGCGGGCTACGGCATCGTCGATCAGGGTGTAGAAGTAGACGATTCCGGCCTCTTTGAATCTGTCCGCGTATTCTGCATCGTAGATCTCCTGGAAAATATCTTTAAAGGTGTGGTCGTATTTTTTGGAGATCGTGTCTTTGGTCGCGAACCAGAGATCTTGTTTGATGTCCAGAGCGTAGTTGAAGCAGCTTCTGGCGAAGCTGGCAATGGACTGGTTCAGGTTGTGCATTCCCTGTGCTACGCCGGGGCCTGTGTATTCGTGCACCAGTTCGCGGTGCTCCGTTCCGTCCTGGGCGGTATAGACCAGTTCCACCTTACCGGCTCCCGGAATCTTCATTTCTGTGTTTTTGTATACGTCTCCGTAAGCATGCCTTGCGATGGTGATAGGCTTCTTCCAGTTCTTGACGCAAGGCTCGATCCCCTTTACCACGATGGGGGCACGGAATACGGTTCCGTCCAGAATGGCACGGATCGTACCGTTGGGGCTCTTCCACATTTCCTTCAAGTCATACTCCTCCATACGCGCCGCATTGGGCGTGATGGTGGCGCATTTTACGGCAACCTTGTATTTTTTCGTAGCATTTGCGGAATCTATTGTGACCTGATCGTCTGTCGCGTTGCGGTGTTCCAGCCCCAGGTCGTAGTATTCCGTATTCAGCTCAATGAACGGCTCCAGGAGATGCTCCTTGATCATCTTCCAGAGGATCCGGGTCATCTCATCCCCGTCCATTTCCACGATCGGCGCTGCCATTTTAATTTTTTCCATTGGATAACTCCTCCTCGTTTATTCGTATTTGTGCTGAGTCGTTCCGTTTATTCTTCCGTCCCCTGTCTCCGCAGGTTCTGCATCACATGGAGCACATGCTCATTGGCAAGCTGTTCCGCCAGATTGGCATCCTTGTCCCGGATGGCCCGAAGGATCTGCTTATGCTCCCGGATCGACTTCCTGGCACGCTCCTCCGAGACCATGGAGGAACGCCTCGCCATCAGGGAATACCTGTGAAAATCCGTCAGCACATGGCTTAACATACGGCTCTGGGAGGCTTCATACAGTACCCTGTGAAATCTGCCGTCCAGCTCCGTTACCTGATCCGCGCTGCTGGCATACCGCCGGGAATGAAATTCCGAGAGAAAGATGATCTCCTCCAGCTCTTCCAGCTGCTCCTCCGTAATATGCTCCGTCGCCCATCTCGCACAGAGCCCTTCCAGCATGAAACGCATCTCATAGATATCCTGAATGTCTTTTTGCGTGATCCCGGTCACAAAGGCGCCCTTATTCGGGATGATCGTAACCAGCCCTTCCAGCTCCAGCTGGCGCAGCGCTTCACGCACAGGCGTCCTGCTGACGCCAAGCTCTTTTCCAAGAGCAACCTCCCGAAGCTCCTCGTGCTCTTTATATGTACCATTGAGAATCTTGTCCCGGATGCTCTGAAACACGTGACCTCTCAATGAATTCTCCTGATGTCCCTCCATCATTTCCTCCTGTCAGGGTGTAAACAGTAACAGGTATCATTGTATACACTAATACAATTTTTGTCAATATATGGAACACAAGAAGAAAATGACCGCGTGCAAAAACTGCAGGCCGCAGGGAATCCGCGGCCTGTAAAAAATCGAAGCTCAGACGATACCCCGGACCTTCAGCACCCCTTTGATCTCTCCCAGCCGCTTCACAACTTCATCGGAAATCGCCGCGTCCACATCGATCATCGTGTACGCGTAGGCTTTCCTGCTCTTGTTTGTCATCAGCGTGATATTCATATTTTCCTTCGCAAGAAGAGACGTAAACTGTCCCAACATATTTGGGATATTATGATGCAGGATCGTGACCCGGCTGCCCTCTTCCTTGACTCCCATATTGCAGTCCGGATAATTCACGGAATGGGTGATGTTTCCGTTTTCGAGATAATCCCGCAGCTCCTTCACTGCCATTTTCGCGCAGTTGTCCTCGGATTCCTCCGTGGATGCCCCCAGATGCGGGATCACGATCGCGCCTTTCACGCCTGCGATCTCCGGGGTCGGGAAATCCGTCACATACCGTTTCACCGTACCGGAAATGAGCGCATCCACGATGGCTTCGCTGTCTACCAGGATATCCCGGGCAAAGTTCAGGATGATGACGCCCTTCTTCATCAGGCTGATGGCCTCCCGGTTGATCATGCCCTTCGTGCTGTCCAGCGCCGGCACGTGGATGGTGAGATAATCACATTCCTTGTAAAGCTCATCCACCGTCTTTGCGTGATGGATATTCCGGGAAAGCTGCCATGCGGCATCTACCGATACATAGGGGTCATATCCGTACACATCCATGCCCAGATGGATGGCCGCGTTGGCAACCCGCACGCCGATGGCCCCCAGGCCGATGACTCCCAGCTTCTTGCCGTCAAGCTCTCTTCCGGCAAAGGCCTTTTTCGCTTTTTCGGCCTCCTTCGCCAGGTCCCCGTCCTCTTCATGCTCCTGCACCCAGTTGATGCCTCCGATGATATCCCGGGCCGCAAGCAGCATCCCGGCCAGCACCAGCTCCTTGACACCATTGGCATTGGCGCCCGGCGTATTGAATACTACGATTCCCTTTTCCGCACATTTTTCCAGAGGAATGTTGTTCACTCCGGCCCCGGCACGGGCAACCGCCTTCAAGTCCTTTCCAAATTCCATCTCATGCATGGCGGCGCTGCGGACAAGGATCGCATCTGCCTCGTCTGCGCTTTCTACCCTGACATAATTCTCGTCAAATCTTTCAATTCCAACCGGCGCGATTGGATTCAGGCAATGATATTTATACATCTTACAGATTCTCCTCTTCAAACTTCTTCATAAATGCAACCAGCGCTTCCACGCCTTCATAGGGCATGGCGTTGTAAATGCTCGCGCGCATGCCGCCCACGGTTCTGTGTCCTTTGAGGTTTTCCAGGCCGGCCGCCTTTGCTTCTTTTACAAATCTGGCATCCAGGTCCGCATCCCCTGTGACAAACGGTACATTCATGAGAGAACGGTCCTTCGGTACGACAGTCCCCTTGAACAGCCTGCTCTGATCCAGGAAATCATACAGCAGCTTCGCTTTCTTTTCGTTGCGCTCCTTCATCACTTCCAGACCGCCCATCTTTTTCAGCCACTGAAACACCTTGCCGCAGATATAGATCCCGTAAGCCGGCGGTGTATTGTATAAGGATTTCGCGTCCGCATGGGTCTTGTAGGTCAGCATCGTGGGAGTTCCCGGCAGGACATCCTCTGTGATCAGGTCTTCCCGGATGATCACGATCACAACACCGGCCGGGCCGATATTCTTCTGAACCCCGCCGTACACGATCCCGTATTTCGTCACGTCGACGGGTTCGGATAAGAAGCAGGAGGAAACATCTGCTACCAGAAGCTTCCCCTTCGTATTGGGCAGCTCATGATACTTGGTTCCGTAGATCGTATTATTTTCACAGATATAAACATAATCCGCGTCCTCGGAAACCGGAAGGTCGGAGCAGTCCGGGATGTAAGAATAGGTCTGATCCTCCGAGGAAGCGATCCGGTTGACCTTTCCGTACTTTTCCGCCTCCTGGGCCGCCTTTTTCGCCCACTGCCCGGTGATGATATAATCCGCCGTTCTGTTCTTCATCAGGTTCATCGGGATCATGGCAAACTGCTGGGAAGCGCCTCCCTGCAGGAACAGCACCTTATAATTGTCCGGAATCCCCATCAGTTCCCGCAGATCCGCCTCCGCGCCTGTGATGATCTCCTCATAGGCCTTGGAACGGTGGCTCATCTCCATCACGGACATGCCGGTTCCTCTGTAATCCAGCATCTCGTCTGCTGCTTCCTGAAGCACTTCCTCCGGCAATACCGCCGGCCCCGCCGAAAAGTTATATACTCTGCTCATGTTTCATTCCTCCTTTTAGTAAGGATCACGCAGTCCATACGTAACCCTGTTCTTGACCGTTACAGATCCTCTTCATCAAATGCTTCGCTGATCGCCGCGCCGGGCGCAACCATCGGCCATACTTTATCGTCGCAGTCGATCTGACAGTCAATCAATACAGGCCCGTCTGACTGCAGCGCCTTTGCAAATGCCTCCTGAAACTCCTCCCGGGTAGTGACGCGGATCCCGACTGCCCCCATGGCCTCGGCCAGCTTGGCAAAATCCACCCCGTCGTTCAATACCGTGGCGGAATACCGCTGTCCGTAGAACAGGTTCTGCCACTGGCGCACCATGCCCAGTACATGGTTGTTGATTACCACCTCAATGACCGGGATCTGATACCGGGCCGCAGTGGCGATCTCATTCATATTCATCCGAAAACAGCCGTCCCCGGCAATATTGACCACGGTCTTTTCCGGGCAGCCCATCTTGGCTCCCAGAGACGCCCCCAGGCCGTAGCCCATAGTCCCCAGGCCTCCGGAGGTCAAAAATGTCCTGGGCCTGGAATACCGATAATACTGTGCCGCCCACATCTGGTGCTGTCCCACCTCAGTCACGATCACGGCATCCCCTTTTGTCTGCCGGAAGATCTCCTCAATCACAAAGGGACCGGTCAGCGTATCCGGATGATATTTCATCGGGTATTGCTGTTTATATTCCTGGATCCGTTCCATCCATTCCGGATGGGACAGCCGGGAGAGCTTTTTGTTCACCCGTTTCAGTGCTTCCCGGATATCGCCCGTCACTCCGGCAGTGATGAGCACATTTTTATTCATTTCCGCGGGATCCACATCAAACTGCAGGATCTTCGCGTTCTTTGCGAAGGTTTGCGTATTACCCGTGACGCGGTCGCTGAAGCGGGCGCCTAATACGATCAGAAGATCGCACTCGCTGACTCCGAAGTTGGAGGTCTTTGTCCCGTGCATACCCAGCATCCCGGTGTAACGCTCATCGGTACCCGGGAACGCGCCTTTCCCCATCAGGGAATCGGTCACCGGCGCATCCACCTTCTCCACAAATTCCCTCAGCTCCTCGCTGGCTCCGGAGAGCACGGCGCCGCCGCCTACAAATACAAATGGCTGCTTTGCTTCTTCGATCATAGCCACTGCCCGGTCGATCTCCTCCTCGGATATCTGTCCTCCATCCGGAGCAAAGGGCTGGATCTCCTCCCTGGTATACTCTGCCTTGTTGGCCGTCACATCCTTTGGAATATCAATGAGTACCGGACCCGGCCTGCCGGACCGCGCAATCTGAAATGCCTTCCGGATGGTGTCCGCCAGGGTGTCCACATCCTTTACGATATAATTGTGCTTTGTAATAGGCATCGTGATCCCGGTGATGTCCACCTCCTGGAAGCTGTCCTTTCCAAGCAGGGATACGCCTACGTTGCAGGTGATCGCCACAATGGGGATCGAATCCATATACGCGGTGGCAATCCCGGTTACCAGGTTGGTTGCCCCCGGGCCGCTGGTGGCAAAGCAGACCCCGACCCTGCCGGTGGCACGGGCATATCCGTCCGCGGCATGGGCCGCCCCCTGCTCGTGGGAGGTCAGGATATGCTCTATTTCATCACTATGCTGATATAACGCGTCATATACATTCAGGATCGCACCGCCCGGATACCCGAATACCGTATCCACGCCCTGCTCCTTCAGGCATTCAATCACAATGTCTGCTCCCGTCAAATACATTGCAGGTACCTCCTAATCATTCGTTTGTTTTCGGGATCTCCAGGATGGCGCCCCGGTTGCCGGAGGTCACCATGGAGGCATATCTTGCAAGATATCCGGTCTTCACATTGGGCTCCTTGGGCTGCCATTTTGCTTTTCTTACATCCAGCTCTTCCTCAGACACATCCAGCTCCAGCTTCAACTCCGGAATGTTGATCCGGATCAGATCCCCCTCTTCCACCAGAGCAATAGGGCCGCCCACTGCCGCTTCCGGCGACACATGGCCGATGGAAGCGCCTCTGGAGGCTCCGCTGAAACGTCCGTCCGTGATCAGCGCCACGGAGGAGCCCAGTCCCATACCGGCAATGGCGGAGGTAGGATTGAGCATTTCCCGCATTCCGGGACCGCCCTTGGGGCCTTCATAGCGGATGACCACCACATCCCCCGCGTGGATCTCTCCGCCCTTGATCGCCGCGATCGCGTCCTCTTCACACTCGAAGACCCTCGCAGGCCCTTCGTGGACCAGCATCTCCTCCACCACCGCGGAACGCTTGACCACGCTGCCGTCCGGCGCCAGGTTCCCCTTCAGGACCGCAAGTCCGCCTGTCTCGCTGTAGGGATGGTCGATGGGACGGATGACCTCCGGATCCCGGTTGACACATCCGGAAATGTTTTCTCCCAGTGTCTTTCCGGTTACGGTCATACACTCTGTATGGAGCAGGTTCCTTTTATTCAGTTCGTTCATCACCGCGCTGACGCCGCCGGCTTCGTTCAGGTCTTCCATATAGGTGGGGCCTGCCGGAGCCAGGTGGCACAGGTTCGGCGTCTTTGCGCTGATGCCGTTTGCAAAATCAATCTCAAAATCCATGCCGATCTCATGGGCAATGGCCGGAAGGTGAAGCATACTGTTGGTGGAGCATCCCAATGCCATATCCACGGTCAGAGCGTTCAGGATCGCTTCTTCTGTCATGATATCCCGCGGACGGATGTTCTTTCTCACCAGCTCCATCACCTGCATGCCCGCATGCTTGGCAAGGCGGATCCGTTCGGAATAGACTGCCGGAATGGTTCCGTTTCCCGGAAGGCCCATGCCCAGTACCTCGGTCAGGCAGTTCATGCTGTTGGCCGTATACATGCCGGAGCAGGAACCGCAGGTAGGACAGACATTGTTCTCGAACTCACAGACCTCTTCTTCCGTCATGGTGCCTGCCGCATAGGAGCCCACCGCCTCGAACATGCTGGACAGGCTCCGCTTCTGCCCCTTCACATGACCAGCCAGCATGGGACCGCCGCTGACAAAGATGGTGGGCACGTTGATCCTGGCCGCTGCCATCAACAGTCCCGGCACATTTTTATCACAGTTAGGGATCATCACCAGAGCGTCAAACTGATGGGCCATAGCCAGCGCCTCGGTGGAATCCGCAATCAGGTCTCTGGTCACCAGGGAATACTTCATTCCAATATGTCCCATGGCGATGCCGTCGCAGACCGCAATCGCCGGAACCATGACCGGTGTCCCGCCTGCCATAGAGACTCCCATCTTGACTGCTTCCGTGATCTTATCCAGATTCATATGCCCCGGCACGATCTCGTTGTAGGAGCTGACCACACCTACCAGGGGCCTCTCCAGTTCTTCCTTCGTATATCCAAGCGCGTTGAACAGGGAACGGTGGGGCGCCTGCTGTACCCCCTTTGTAACGGTATCACTTCTCATCTTCGTATCCTTCCTTTCATCTGATATATCCGCAGATCCGATCTCCCATCTCGGCGGTGCCGATCTGCGTCTTTCCCTCTGACATGATATCGATGGTGCGGTAGCCTTCCTTCAACACCTGTGCAACCGCCTGCTCAATGGCATCTGCCTCCTTGTCCAGGTCAAAGGAGAAGCGCAGCATCATGGCTGCCGAAAGTATGGTGGCTATAGGATTGGCGATCCCCTTCCCCGCGATATCCGGCGCGGAACCGCCGCTCGGTTCATAGAGTCCGAACCTGCTCTCATTCAGGCTGGCGGAAGCCAGCATCCCGATGGAGCCTGTCACCATACTGGCCTCATCCGACAGGATATCTCCGAACATATTCTCTGTCAGGATCACATCAAACTGCTTCGGGTCCTTCACCAGCTGCATGGCACAGTTATCCACCAGCATATGCTCCAGCGCCACCTCCGGATACTCTGCCGCGACTTCCTCCACGACCTTTCTCCACAGCCGGGAAGAATCCAGCACATTGGCTTTGTCCACACTAGTCACCTTTTTCCGCCGCTTCATGGCAATATCGAAGCCCCTCCGGGCGATCCTGCGGATCTCGTTTTCGTTATATGTAAGGGTATCACGGGCCGTCAGGACACCGTCCACCTCTTCCGTGGAACGCTCCCCGAAATATAATCCGCCCGTCAGCTCCCGCATGATCATCATATCAAATCCGCCCCGGGTGATCTCTTCCTTCAGAGGACAAGCCCCTTTCAGTTCTTCATACAAAACCGCCGGGCGGAGATTGGCAAACAGGTTCAATTCCTTTCGGATCTTCAGAAGCCCGGCCTCCGGTCTCTTAGACGGCTCTAACCGGTACCAGGGGGAGGTCTTCGCGTCCCCACCGATGGAACCCATCAGTACGGCGTCACTCGATCTTGCAAGTCCGATCGTCTCATCTGTCAGCGGAACCCCATGTACATCAATGGATGCCCCGCCCATCAAAAGCTGTGTATAATTCATCTCATGTCCGTAAACTTCCGCGGTCCGATCCAGGACCTTCATTGCTTCCGTCACGATCTCCGGCCCGATTCCGTCGCCTTTGATCACACCGATATTTAACCTCATATCCCATCTTCCTTCCGTTATGATAATCGAGTATAAAATAATGACTGCTGCCGTGGGCCGGAGAACAGGCCCTAAAAACACTATTTGTTTATCATACAGCATTTTTTCGGCTGTTTCAACCCTCTGAACTGCAAAATATATCGCCCAAAGATGTGCCACTTCCTGTAAAAATCCACAAAAAATCCCAGTCAAAGCCCTCTTGCAGGCGATACGCCAAACGAAAAGGACAAAAAAGAAACCGGAGGCTTCTGCCATCCGGAGACTTTTTTGTCCTCTTCTATTCCGCTCCCGGCTTTTCAAGCTGAGCGATCGCTGACTTCTGCATGGGGATCCGGCAATTCTTGTTGCTTCCGAATTCCACGATCACCGCTTCATCCGAAATATCAATGATCACACCGTAGAAACCGCTGGTCGTCAAAACCGTATCTCCAATCTCCATGGTGGCAAGCATCCCCTGGATCCGCTTCTGCTCCTTTTTCTGCGGACGCATCAAAAAGAACCATAATGCGCCGATCATAACCGCATACACGATAATAATGCTGCCCATACCTGCCGCTCCGCCTGCTCCGCTTGAAGCTAATATTCCATTCATTTTTTGTTTCCTCCTAACTTTCGTACTCCGGAAAATACTCCGCATAGATCTTTTGTCTCTATGGAAGTTCCTGTACATGCCACATCCTCTTTTGGCACAATATACTTATCATACACAAAAAAAACGGATTCTTCAAGAGTAATTTACTATTTTCCTGTTTTCTTTTGCAGATTCCGATTACTGCTCCTGAACCCCTGCGAGCTTCTTCTTTTTATAACTCTGATACTCTCCCGCCTCGATGGCATCCCGGATCTCTTCCATCATCGTATTATAAAAATACAGGTTGTGGAGGACACAGAGGCGCATTCCCAGCATTTCCTTTGCCTTGAGAAGATGCCGGATATAGGCGCGGCTGTAGCTTCTGCATGCCGGACATTGGCAGCCCTCTTCGATGGGACCGGGATCCGTCTCGTATTTTGCGTTGAACAGGTTCAGCTTGCCGTGGTTGGTATATACATGCCCGTGGCGCCCGTTCCGAGAAGGGTATACGCAGTCGAAGAAGTCCACGCCACGTTCTACCGCTTCCAGAATATTGGCAGGCGTTCCCACCCCCATCAGATAGACCGGCCGGTCCTTGGGAAGCATGGGAACCACAGCCTCCAGGATGCGGTACATCTCTTCATGGCTCTCTCCCACTGCCAGGCCGCCGATGGCATACCCGGCCAGATCCAGCGACGTGATCTGC
Organism: Lachnospiraceae bacterium; assembly: GCA_910575475.1. GTDB lineage: Bacteria > Bacillota > Clostridia > Lachnospirales > Lachnospiraceae > Schaedlerella. The sequence goes on from CAJTGD010000047.1 coordinate 33,788, forward strand.
TTCGCATGCTCCCTGCGGATGTCCTCATAGATGCCTCCCTGGTTAATGCCGAACAGAAGCTGTTCGCGGTTGATCGTATCCGGCAGCGCGTTCAGCCTGTCCATCTCTGCCTTGCAACGCTTCAGCCAGCGGTATGTCCTGGATACGGAAGTCTCCATATAAGCACGGTCCGCCACGCTGGAAGGGCATTCGTCAAATGCCATGGCAATGGTGGACGCCAGATTGGACTGGATCCGCATGCTCTCCTCCGGCCCCATGAAGATCTTTCTCCCATCGATATGGGAATGGAAATGGACTCCTTCCTCCTTGATCTTCCTTAAGCCTGCCAGAGAAAACACCTGGAATCCGCCGGAATCCGTCAGGATCGGCTTATCCCAGTTCATGAACCGGTGCAGTCCGCCCATCTGCCTGACGATCTCATCGCCCGGACGGACATGCAGATGGTAGGTATTGGACAGCTCCACCTGGGTTTTGATCTGACGCAGGTCATCGGCCGAAACCGCGCCCTTAATGGCGGCCGCGGTTCCTACATTCATGAAGACCGGCGTCTCAATAGTTCCATGGACGGTGGCAAAGCGTCCCCGCTTCGCCATCCCGTCTGTTTTCAGTAATTGATACATCTTTCCCTCTTCTATAAATTGAATGATACGTCCTTTCCTTTTCTTTGAATGGAAACTTCCACAAAATGAAGACTTGCACCTTCTTTTTTCTATTTCTGCCGCTCTGGATCGCTGCCATTTAATAATGTATGATCACAGGCGTCCCTACCGACAGCATACTGTACAAAGCCCCCGCCTGATCAACAGGCATGTTGATGCAGCCATGGGAACCCAATCCGCTGGCATACAGCGAGCCTCCGAACGCCGGCTGCCAGTCAGCATCATGAAATCCGATCCCGCTCCAGGTCACGCGCATCCAGTATCTGACCACGGTTCGGTACTCGGGCTGGCCTGTTGACGGATCGATCTCACCTACCAAAGTAGAATTCGGTTCCATCTCCAGGATGCTGTACACACCGCTGGGTGTCTCCTTTGCCGGAGTCGGGACTCCGGTTACCACATCCGTCTCTAGCGCAGTGCTTCCATTCACAATATACCACATATGCTGGCCGGACAGATCCACTTCCAAATAAGTGCTGCCCCAGTCCTGCGGTCCCCGGGAAGCCGCCGTCTGGCCGGCAACATAGATCGGCTCCCTTGTCACTACTTCTCCATTCTTGATACTGTTGACCAACGCCGGAAATTCTGCTTCCTCATCCACGGACCATCCGTAAGTACCTCCTGACACCTCAACAGTCTTTCCCCATGGAGAGGTGATCGACCTGGTCTTGCCCACTGTATCGTACTGCTTTCCGAACTCTCTCAGCCATTCCCGGACGGCTCCCTCATTGAAAGTCACCTTCATCTCCGCGTCTGCTGTCACCCATTCGGAAATCAGTGTCTTGTCTACCACCACCGGCTGATCCATAGAGTACGTGATGCTTGCCTTGAGATACTGGTTCATCTCATTGCAGGCAGCCGTCACATCCCCGGATTCCGACGTATACTTGGGCAGGGCATAGCAGTTCTCCCCTACCATATCCAGCTCCGGCTGAAATTCCGAGATATACTGATGGATCTTTTCACGGAGGAGCTCCTGATTCACCTCTGTACCCGTTACTTCCGGCTCCACCACATACTCCGTGCCGTTAAACTTGGGATACGCAGACGTGGGCGGGATCTGCTCCGCCTTAACCGCCTGGAGCCTGCTGATCTTATCCTCCAGCGCATCCCGGTCATAGGACACATCCACCGTAGCCTTGGAGGAATTTTTCACAAAAAATGCCTGAGGCCAGAGAAATGCGTTCTGCCTTTTTAAAACATTTTCAATGTCCTTATTCTCATTGTATTTCAGAGAAATCTCTTCCCCGCTGATGCTGTCTGTCTTATTGTCCTTTTCCAGAATTGTCAGGCTGTAGCCCTGCACCTGCTGTTCTATGTATTCCTTCACGTCTGCCGCTGTCTTCATGGAAAAGTCATGGCCGTTGATCTCCGTATTCATATAGAAATGACTCGTAAAATATACGGAAACGCCGATATAGCCCGCCGCAAGCACACCGACGAACACACCGGCCGCGATCAAAGGAATGGGAACTCCCGACTTTTTCGGTCTCCTCCCTGCACCTGATGTCCTGGCAGGATTGCCGGAATTCCGTTTTGTGCCCTGTCTTCCGGCTCCGGCCTTCTGTGGATCGGATTTTCCTGCGGTTCCTTTGGATGCTCCGGCCCTTTGCGCGGCGCCCTTCTGGGGACCGCTCTTTCCCGGGTTGCTTTTTGACGCATCGTTTTTTCCTGAAGTGCTTTTCTGTGAAGTGTTCTTTCCGGTGCTGCTCTTCTGTGTTCCGGTACCGGTCTTCTGCACTCCAGTTTTTCCGGTGCCGGTTTTCTGCGCTCCGGTTTTTCCAGTACCGGTTTTCTGCGCTCCAGCTTTTCCGGCACCATTCTTTTGCGCTCCGGTTTTTCCAGCATCAATCTTTTGCGCTCCGGTTTTTTCCTGACTGGTCTTTTTATTTCCAGTATCTTTTTTTCCTGGGTCATTTCTCATTTTGTCTGAATTCTTTTCGCTATCTTTTTTCATATCTTCCTAATCCCGAACCTCCGAATTCCATTCTTTGCTTCCTGATGTCTGATATTGAATGTCTGTTTTCTTCCTGCTCTCATCCGCACCTGCCGGATCGTTTTCTGTCAGGCTCCTTTTATGGTCTGGCATCAACGCACTTTTTTCCACCCGTGCCGGATCTTCCCTTTTGTTTTCATTCAAGTCCGTGTTTATGTCCTCATCTTCATCCAGATAATCATCTTCATCATCCAGATAGTAATCCTCATAATTTATCTCTTCTCCTGAGTAAGAATCATCATTCTGATCTTTGGCATTTTTGCTCATCTGATACTTCTCCCTTAAAAATGAGTTACTGCTCTCACCTGAGGTATTCACAGCAACTTTTCATCCATCTGCTTCCTGAAGTGCGGATGGATTTTAGACTCTGGAATCATCAACCTATAGACATCCAAATTTTATTATATAACGAAAGGCTGGGAATGTACAGCACAAATCTCCTTAATCAGCTCTGACGCTTAAATTTATGCTTACTTTCTTAGAGCACATCGGATTTCATTTTTTTCATATCCTATGATCCGTACCATCCGATTTAAGCCATAAAATCCCTGTACTCTGTTTCCGTACCTTTTTTCTTTATCGTCTATCCTTCCATCACCACCTCTCCCTAAT
>CAJTGD010000048.1 GCA_910575475.1 Lachnospiraceae bacterium
AGGAATCCGATATACCGATTGCTCTCTACATTCTAACAGCTTAAGCAACAAGATGGGTAATTCCTTACTGGCTGTAAGGGATATTAACCATAAATATATTGTAGTAGGAGGAAATGAAGAATGGAACAAAAAAACAAACTGACTTTTGCGAAGCTGGCAGAACGTTTTTCCTACGGCTGCGGCGACTTTGGGTGCAACATCATTTACACGGCCATGTCCGCGTTTCTGATGTTCTATTACTCGGATTACGCGGGCGTCAATACCCTCGCGGTGGGCACGATCATGCTGGTGTCCCGGGTATTTGACGGTGTCAGCGACATTATCATGGGGATCATCGTGGACCGTACAAAATCCCGTTTCGGAAAAGCGCGTCCCTGGCTGCTCCGGATGTGCATCCCCTTTGCAATATCCGGCATCCTTTTATTCTCCGTTCCGGCGGGAATGTCCGAGACGGCAAAGCTGGTCTACGTGTTCGTGACCTATAACCTGACGTCCACGGTGATCTACACGGCCATCAACGTGCCCTACTCTTCGCTGAATGCATTGATGACACAGGACCCTTACGAGCGCTCTGTACTCAGCATTTTCCGAAATGTGCTGGCGACCTGCGGGACGCTTCTGATCAACCTGGTCACCCTGCCGCTGGTCAGGGCCTTCGGCGACAACGCGTCTGCGTGGACGAAGGCATTTGTGGTGCTTGGGTTTTTGGCGGTGGCGGCATTTCTGATCAACTTCGCGGGTACGAAGGAGCGGGTAAAACCGGCATCCGCAGGAGAAGGTGAGGCACAAAATGTCCCGGTAAAGGAAGGGATTCTGGCGCTGTTCCAAAATAAATACTGGATCATGATGACCGGCGTCTTGGCATTGTTTTTCCTGTACTACGCTATCAACGGCGGAACTACGGTCTACTATGCGAAAGAGGTCCTGGGGGATGCGGATCTGGTGGGCACGATCAACGGCATTTACAATGCGATCCAGATCATCGGCATGTTCCTGATCGCAAAGCTGGTAAAAAAATACGGCAAGCGCAATGTATTTTCCATCGGACTGATCCTGGCGGCAGTGGGGATGCTGATTCTGGAATTCGGAGGCGGCTCTATGCCGGTCATTGTAGTAACCAGTCTGATCCGGGGCATCGGAAATGCATGCGGCGGCGCGACGATGTGGGCCATGGTTTCCGATACCATCGATTACGGCGAGTGGAAGACCGGATACCGCACGGAGGGGCTTGTAAACAGCGCCTGCAGCTTCGGCTATAAGATCGGAAACGGCGTCGGCTCCGCACTGCTGGGACTGATCCTGGAGATCGGCGGATATGTGGGGACGGCTTCGGTCCAGACCGCTTCCGCAGTCACCGCGATCCGTGTCTGCTTCGTGTGGATCCCCATCGGAGTATTTGCGGCCTGCTTCCTGATCCTTCGGTTCTATCATCTGGACGATGAATTTGAGGGGATCATTGCTGACCTGCAGAAGCGGGCGGCCGGCTCGAAGTAAGGAAAAAATTTCCAGTTGTGCGGTTGGATGCCCCAAGGAGCATCCAACCCACTGATTCGGCAGCTGAGATTAAAAAAGGAGTTTCAAATTATGATTCAAAATCCAATTTTCAAAGGATTCAATCCGGATCCCTGTATCTGTAGAAAACATGACGATTACTATGCGGCAGTCTCTTCTTTTGAGTGGTTCCCCGGAATCCCGGTGTACCACTCGAAGGATCTGAAAAACTGGGAGCTGTATACCCATGTGCTGACTGACGACGAAGAGGTGGAGCTTCGGAAGCTCCCCAGCGCGAAGGGGATCTGGGCGCCCTGTCTGACGTACTGTGAAGCGGAAGATTTATTTTATGTGGTATACGGTGTGATGAATTCCATGAACGCCCGGTATTTCGACGTGGATAATTTCCTGATCACGGCAAAGGATATCCGGGGGCCGTGGAGCAGACCGGTGTATCTCAATTCCGCAGGCTTCGACGCGTCCCTGTTCCACGATGACGATGGGAGAAAGTACGTGGTATCCCTGGAATGGGAGACGAGGGAAGGCTATGAGAAGCCGGGCGAGATCTGCATGGTGGAATACGACCCCGAAAAACAGGAGGTCATGGGCCATGTGAAACGGATCTGGCGCGGGGGCACGGACCGGGGCTGCATTGAGGCGCCCCATCTGACGAAGCGGGGGGAATACTATTACATCATGTGCGCGGAGGGCGGCACGGGCTATAACCACTGCGTCACCATGGGCCGCTCCAAAAATGTCTGGGGTCCCTATGAAAAGGATCCCATGAATCCGATCGTCACCAGCCAGCCGGGAGAGTCTTATGAAAGACACGATCCGGACCATCTGAAGCCGAAATATTACAATCCGGATTCCATCCTCCAGAAATCCGGCCACGGAAGCTATGTGGACCTGCCGAACGGGGAGACCTATCTGCTGCATCTCTGCGCCAGGCCGTTTGCGCCGGAACTGAGCTGCACACTGGGGCGGGAGACCAGTATCCAGAAAATGAAATGGACAGAGGACGGGTGGCTCCGTATGGCGGACGGGAGCAATCTGGCGAAAATGGAAGTCGAGGAGGCCGCGCTTCCGGAAGCTCTGATGTCTCAGATTCCGGACTTTGATGATTTTGATTCGGAGGAACTGGGACTTTGCTACTATGCGCCCAGGATCATGCCGGAGAGCTTTGTGGACTTGAAAGCCCGGCCGGGATATCTTCGGATGCGGGGACAGGAATCCAGAACCTCCCTGAACCGGGTCAGCATCCTGGCGCGGAAGCTGACCAGCGTCTATGCTACGGTCACTACGAAGATGGAATTTCAGCCGGAGGTCTATCAGCACAGCGCGGGCCTGATCCTTTACTATGACAATATGAATTATGTCAACCTGCGGAAATATTACAGCCAGACGCTGGGCGGAAGCGCTTTGTCCATCGTCCATCTGGAAAACGGCGAGAAGAACGAGATGGTGGATACCAGGATCGGCGTCCGGGATGTGCCGGTGTATCTTCGGATGAAGATAGAGGGGCGGAGGTTCCATTTCGAATGGGGCTATGACGGGGAAACGTATACCCCCATCGGCGGGGAGTTTGAGACCGCAAGATTCTCGGATGAATATTGCAGGTTCGGGGAATTTACCGGGACCTTCGTGGGAATGACCTGCGCGGACCGGGCCAGGCATCGGCATTACGCGGACTTTGATTTCTTTGAGTATATTGCGGATGAGACAAGAGATGTAGATTGAACGTAGAGGGGCTGCCGGAAAATGACGGTATGCCTGCAATATATGATTGCGAGTTGCTGTGTTTTACAACAATATATTGCAGACATACAGCATTCTCCGACAGCTCCCTTACAGTAAGATGTTACGGTTTTACAGAGTAAAGCACACAGAGTCCCATATGTACGATCATTGCGGCTATCCAGCCACCGGAATATGATATTCCCCCCTCCGTCAGATCCCCCTGTTCAAGCTCCTCTTTTAATATCATCATAGCCGTCTGCTCCTCTGCAGTCAGATCCCCTTTTTTTAATAATCTGGCAAATCCAAGGATCGAAACCATGGGGGTCTTAAACTCATGTGAAAAATTATTGATAAAATCAGAGCGCAGCATTTCGATTCCTGCAAGCTCTTCCGTCATCTGATTAAAGCAGCGGGACAATTCCCGAAATTCCTTCGGATGCGGCAGGCAGATTCGTTATGATGCATTTTTCAAAAAATCACTGAATTCCTTCAATTCTTTTTTCTTCTCCTCCGAAAGCTGATGGAATTCAATATTTTGAATTGCACCCTCCAACGTATACAGGTGTACCAGGCAGACCTGGGGATAAGCCTCTTTCAGTTTTATAAAGGCCTGTCTGGAGCCGGTTTCTGCAAGCTTTTCGGAGGAATCAATGCCGACAGATGTCAGCTTTTTTGCCATTTCTTTTCCGATATTTTTCATAGACATTAATTCAGACATGTTTTTTCTCCTTATTGGTCCAGTTTCCGGGATTCGTATCATCCGGCACCAGCCCCGCCAGAATATCTTCATAATGCTTTACTTTACGGTCCATAAATTCTGCGGTTGCTTTCGCCTCCTCCGCTTTTTTGTGAGCCTGTCCGCACTGACGGAGGATGATCTGGTATCTTGCGCGCAGATTTTCCTCCGACTCCTCCAGACTGCATAACCGGCAGTATTCTTTGATGTCTTTGAGAGGAGTGCCGCAGCTTTTCAGATAAGTGATCCCCTGCATCCAGCTGACCGATTCGTCATCAAATACGCGGCGGTTCTGTTCATCCCTCCGGCAGGGCAGCAGGTTGATATCCGTATAATAGCGCACGGTGTGCTTTGTAGTGCCAAACATTTCCGCAAACTGTTTCATGGTGTAGTTCATAAAATCTTCTCCTGGTGCAATTTATTCTGCAAACTTGAAAAAAGGTATTGACTTCGAGTCACACGAAGCTGATATACTCATTATAATGCGAAGAAATGCTTCGCACAAGATTTATTTTCAGGTTCTGAACAGCAGCAATATGAAAAAACAGCTGTTCAGAGCAGGTACTCAAAACAGATAAAATATCAATCACAAGAAATGGAGAGATCAGACATGGGATATTTAGGAGAAGAGATCAGAAAGTTAGGATTTGGCCTGATGCGCCTGCCGCAGAAAGACGGCGTGATCGACGTGGAACAGGTCAAGGAAATGACAGACTTATTTATGGAGGCCGGATTTACATATTTTGACACGGCCTGGGCTTATGCGGGAAGCGAGGATGCCATCCGCCAGGCGCTGGTGGAGCGCTATCCACGGGACAGCTATCAGCTTGCCACAAAGAATGCGGCCTGGATCGACTGCAAGACAAAGGAGGAAGCGTATGCACAGTTTGACACCTCACTGGCGCAGACGGGAGCAGGATATTTTGATTTTTATCTGCTCCATAATCTGGGGGAAGCAAGATCCAGATATTTTGACGAATACGACATGTGGAACTGGGTAATGGAGAAAAAGAAAACGGGACTGATCAAGCACGTGGGATTTTCCTTCCATTCCACCCCGGAAGAACTGGAAGAGATTTTGAATGCGCATCCGGAGATGGAATTTGTCCAGCTCCAGATCAACTATGCGGACTGGGATAACCCGGCAGTGCAGTCAAGACGCTGCTACGAGGTGGCAAGAAAGCACGGGAAACCGGTTGTCATCATGGAACCGGTGAAGGGCGGCATGCTGGCGACCCCTCCCGAGTCCGTGCAGAACATCCTGAAATCAGCCGAGCCGGAAAGCTCCGTGGCGTCCTGGGCGGTCCGTTTTGCGGCGGATCTGGAAGGCGTGATCACCGTGCTGTCCGGAATGAGCAATGTGGAACAGATGAAGGATAACCTTTCCTATATGAAGACATTTGGCGGACTGACGGACAGCCAGAAGGAGACATTGAAGGAGGCCCAGGAAGAGCTGAAACGGATTCCGCTGATCCCCTGTACGACCTGTAATTACTGTGCGAAGGTGTGCCCCATGAATATCGGCATCTCTGGATCCTTCACGGCCATGAATTATCTGACTCTCTACGGCGATACCGCCCTGGCAAAGAATCAGGAGGGATGGCTTGTAGGCGGACATGGGCTGAAACGGGCGGACGAATGCATCAAGTGCGGAAAATGCGAGGAAGCCTGTCCCCAGCATATCGCCATCCGGGAGAACCTGGTAAAGGTGAGCGAAGCCCTGATCAAATGATCGTGCGGCTGAAACAGCCGGTCGGCGAACCTGCCCCTGATCCACAGTCAGATATAAACTAATTGAAGCAGAAAAACACTGCATTCACGCATAAGCTATTGTAATGGATCAAGATATGGGCTAGAATAAAATTAACAAATATCGTGAATCATTGCCGTTTATGTGAACGGCGGAAAGGAGGCCCATATGTTGAAGCAGAAAAGATACAGGAACTTGTTTGTGATCTCGTTGATCGGTCTTATGCTCATATCCTGCACAAGAGGATCGCCCTCTGACTCTGAGGCAGAAGAGATCATTCATGACTTCTGGGAGGGAGATTATGAGTACACCGTGTATAGTAAACACGGCGAAGGTTCGGAGCGGTTTCATGAAGAAGTGAAAGGAAAACTGATCTCCGACCCCTATCAGCAGTATGAGCAGGCGGTGGATGCGTCGGAGACGCAGGGAATCGTGGAGCAGTACTGGTATATGCAGGGCGAAAATGTGGTGTACAATATGAAAATGTCCGTATCCAACCGTCCGGACTACTGGACGACGTTTGAATCCGGAGCAAAAGGAAGCGACATGTACATCAAAGAGGATCTGGCATTTACCTTTGACCGGGAAGAAACGGTTTCCGGCCGGAAGGTCTGTGTATACCGCACGCAGTTCGAAGAGGAACATGTTGCGGATTATTCCCAACTGCCGGAGGAGGATGGAAAAGTTCCGGAAAAGTTTACGCTTCCCTTTGCGATGGTCATGGAATACTACATTGATTTTACGGAAAAAGAGGTTGTCCGGATCCGGCTTGACGGCACCGATTCCGCCAGGGCAGCAGAGATTGCGAACCTGATGTATTCCGGAATGACACAGGAAGAAGCAGAAGAGGAATTCCGGGAGAACGGATCAGAAGAAACTTATGAAGTCATATACGATATCAAAAATTTCAACGGGGCGGTTGAGATTGATCCTCCCGAGGATTTGAAAGAATTGTGATATCGGTATAGATGATCCGCCCTCTTTTTTTACATCATCCCCAAATACTTCAAGATCATCATGGACAGATTCATATTCATAAATTCCTCCCCCACCGCAAGCTCACACCCCATCAATTCCCGGATCTTCCCCAGCCGGTACAGCAGCGTATTCTTATGGATATGCAGGTTCTTCGCCACTAGGGCGGACTGGCCCGGCTGGTGCAGATATTCCTTCAAGGTAGCGATCAGCTCCGTCCCCTTTTCCTGGTCATACAGGTAAAGCCGCATCAATCCCGGATGTACCAGAAACCGGATATTGACCCCGTTTCGCTCCGCGGTCTCCAGCATTTTATACACATAATAATCACTGTAATAATACACCGGCGAAGGGTCTTTCAGCTTTAGACCCAGCTTCACCGCATCCACGGCCTGCTGATAGAAGGAAGGCATATCCTCCAGCTGCCGGAAAAAATTGCTGATCCCGGCCTTGAGCTGATTGGCCGAAAGATAATCCGCAAGCTGGCACATTTCGTATTCACTGAGATTCTGAAATAACTCCCTGCTGATAAAAAATACGATCGTATCCTCATAGATCACATAGATACTCCCCGAAAAAATCTGGATCAGCCGTTCCAGGATTACATTAAGCTGCAGATCGGAGGTGCTGTGTCCGGCAGGCGGGATGGCGACGATATAAAAAGCTTCTCTCAGATTGTAGCCCAAAAGCCGCAGCCGTTCCCGGATCCTGGACGCGTCCTGGCCCGGATTTTTCAGCAGGTCGGACAGGAAGTAGGAATACATCACGCCTTTATTTCTCGTATAGGCAGAATCCTTCTGCAGCTCCATGGAAACCAGGTTAGAAAACCGATGGAAGAAATCCGCGTCAAATTCCCGGAAGGGGTGCTCGGATTCCAGCATCATGATATGCCCCACCTCAATCCCCTGAATGCGGACCGCATCCACCAGCATGCCCTTCTGCACCAGTTCATTCACATAATAATATGCCGTATCTGCCTTGCGGACCTTCTCGTCCAGGCGGTTGGCGCGGATGGAGGCGATCCCCTGCTCGCTGATGTAACCGGACTGGCTCTCCGCGTTGAAAAATGCGTTGTCCGGGATCAGGCCGGCGGAGATCGCCAGATATTTATGCTGGAGATCCACCACATAGATAGGATTGCCCAGGATCCGGGCGGCCGTATCCACCAGATACTGCAGCCCATTTCCCGAAAACAGGGCATTGACCAGGAGATGCATCCCGGCGGTGATCTCCTGGAGCTGGGACAGATTCTCCAGGCAGTCGTTGAACAGCGCGGCTTCCGAGACGGACGGGCCGAAATAGGCCACGGTAAAGGCACTGCTGTCATAGCGGGAAAAATCTGCCCACTCCCCGCAGCAGAAAAAGGTAAATTCCGATGGAAGCTCCGGATCCGGCAGGCGGGAGGCAGAACCCAGATAAAGCGCGGCCGGGTCAAAAACAGTCTGGGCAGGATCCCAGAGCCGGGCAAACAGCAGATCCCGGGAGGCGTCCTCCCTTCCAAATATCTGCGGCTCATAGCCTTTTTTCCTTAATTTTGAGAATAGTACGGAATATTCCATAGGCCCTCCTTCGTGTATGTATGTAGAAAAGCTGCCACCTGTACGGTTGGATGATCTAAAGATCATCCAACCTACGCATCCATTCGCAAAATCCGTGCTATCGCACTCTTGCGTCTGCTAATGCAGCCGCATTTTGCTCATTTATGCGTAGGTTGCTAATCCAAAATATCGGTTTTATTGCAATAAATTGCATAAAACTGATATTTCGAATTGCAACCGTACAGGTGGAAAAGCTGCCAGTGACAGGTTTTCTGTATTGTGCGTTCGTACAAAAAGAGTATCTCACAAAACAGTAACATTGGGTACAAATACGATGAATCCAGTACATTTATTATATATAATAAATGTACAATCGTAAAGAGAAAAAACCTCTTTCGACAGGAAAAACTTTAGGTGATCAAAAACACCGGGAAAGGAAGTTGATTATGACAACATTAGGAAAGTATGGAAGAAGCGTGTCGATCATTGGCGTCGGCTGTACCCCGTTCATGTATACGGTGGACAATCCCGAGACAGACGGGCTGACCGAAGGGGAAATGTTCGGTTACGCGGCGCTCAAAGCCATGGAAGACGCCGGGGTGAACCCGCAGGATGTAGACTTTTATTTTCACGGACAGGCCAGCCCCTTAAACGGCTCCAATTACCTGACCCCCAACATCCAGATCGGAAACTGGTTCGGTATGAAGGGAAAGGGCTCCATCCACCATTCGGAAGCATGCTGTACCGGCTATCTGGCGATCGAACAGGCGGTCAACGCGGTTGCCTCCGGAAAATACAACTGTGTGCTGACCGGAGCCGTAGAGTTCGGTGACAGTACACCGTCTCCGGCGGACAGTGTGGAAACTCCGAAGCATCCCTACAAGAGGGATAAGATGACCATGGACAAATTTCTGAAAACCACCTCATGGCTGTACGACCGTACTTACACGCGGGGCCTGATGGCTGGGCAGGAGCTGATCTACGACGACGCGGCGGAATGGTATGTCAGGACCAGAGGGATCACGGCTGAGCAGATGAACAATACCCTGAACTGGATGTGCATTAACAACCGGAGAAATGCATCCGTGAATCCGTTGGCGATCGAGAGAAAGACTTATGAATCTCTGGCCGAGGAGGCAGGCATGACTCTGGAGGAATACATGAATTCTCCGTACAATCCGCGCATGGGAGACTTCTTGCGTGCCGGCGGCGTGGAGCTGAAATGCGACGGTGCGGCGGCGGCCATCGTATGCGCCACCGAAATGATCCCGGAGATCGCGAAGAACTTAAAGCATAAGCCCATCGAAGTGATCGGCATCGGAAGCGCGGCCTGCGAAGCGACCACTCCTCATTTTGAGGTGCGCGCTACGGAAGAAGCAGTGCGACAGGTATACGAGCTGACCGGATTGACCGGAGAAGACCTGGACCTGTTCTATGCCAATGACTTTATCATCACCTCCCACCTGGTATCTGCGGAGATCGCGGGATACCTTCCCTACGGCGAGGGCTGGAAATATATCTGCGACGGGCGGACTGCGTGGGACGGCGACAGGCCCATCAATACTAACGGCGGACGGACCTCCTTCGGGCACGCCCATGCGGCTTCCGGGCTTGCGGATGTATACGAGGCATGCAAGCAGATGTGGGGAGAGTGCGGAGACCATCAGGTGAAAAAGCTGCCCAAGACAACCATGCTCCGGGGATATGGCGGAGCGCAGAATGTTGCGGCGGTTGTGATTCGGACATTGGAGAAATAAAAGAGTGAGTGACTGGGGACACCCGGAGCGGGTGTGAACAAAAACCACGATAATGCGAGGAGGCATAGCATGAGTATCAAATTAGAAAAAGTAGTGCAGAAATTTTATGAGGGCCTGGAAGAGGGCAAATTTCTCGGGAGGAAGTGTCCGAAATGCGGAAATGTAGAATTTCCGCCGGTATATGCCTGCAATGCATGCGGCAGTTATGAGACGGAATGGTATGAGATCAGCGGAAAGGCAAAGCTGCATTCCATCGTCCTTCCGGCGGCCCTGTCCTCAAAACCGGAATATAAGAAACTGGGAAAATACGCATACGGCGAGGTGGAGTTGGAAGAAGGGACACGGCTCAATGCGGTAGTCCGCGGCATCAGCAAGAAAAACAGAGCGGAAATGTCCGCGAAGCTTCCGCTGAACTGCCACGCATCCATCTTCGAGCGGGAAGGCGGATTCAAGACGGTTGTTTTTGACCTGGATGAATGATGGGAAAAGTTGAGGATGATACGGAACGCCGGACCGCACAGCCGCATGAGGAATTATGACGCTTTGCGGGTGCGGCCGGAGCGATATTCACGGCAGATTTCATCGGCCGTGGGTATGAAAACAAATAAATGCATTATAAAAAAAGGAGACGAAAATCATGGAAAGAAAAGAATTAGAAGCACAGGTGATCAATATGGTAGCAACCTCTTACAAGCAGGACGCGGCATCCCTTTCCACAGAGACATTATTCAAGGAGGATCTGGGCGGGGCATCCATCCAGATGGTGGCTCTCGTATCCGAAATTGAAAACGAGCTGGATGTGGAGCTGATGCTTGCGGATGCCAGCGGCTGCGCGACCATCGGGGACCTGGTGGATCTGATTGAAGGAGAAATGTAAAAAATGAGTGTATTGGATCAGATTTATTTGAGGGCAAAAGAAAATCCAAGAAAAGTCGCGTTTCCGGAAGCCATGAATGAAAAGATGATGCAGGCCGCATACGAGACCGGGAAGGAGGGCTATATCATCCCGGTGCTGGTGGGCAACGGCAGTGAAATCCGGGAGGCGGCCAGAGAAAGAGGCTATGAGGAAAGCGTATTTACCATCGTGGATATCAGCGAGGAAGAGTATAAGAAGACACTGATCGATAAATATGTGGCGCTTCCCCAGACCATTTTGAAGGAAAAGGCGCTGAACCGGAGAATGCAGAATCCGCTGTACTACGCCATGGTCATGCAGGCGGTGGAGGAAGCGGACGTGACCTTTGCGGGCATCGACAACACCACGGGGGATGTGCTGCTGGCGGGGCAGATGATCATTGGATTGAAGGAAGGCATCAGTACCGTTTCCAGCATCGGCCTGTGTGATATTCCGGGCTTTTCGGGAAGCGAAGGGTCTCTCCTTGCCATCGGGGACAGCGCGGTCTGCACCAATCCGGACGCAAACCAGCTTGCGGACATTGCGATCTCCGCCTGCGATACGGTGAAGGCTCTTCTGGAATGGGAACCGCGCTGCGCCATGGTCAGCTATTCCACCCTGGGAAGCGGTCAGGGAGAGCTGATCGACAAGGTGGTGGAGGCGGTAAGGCTTGCCAATGAAAAGCGTCCGGACCTTGCCATCGACGGGGAATTTCAGTTCGACGCTGCCATTTCCCCGGCCGTAGCAGAGAAAAAGGTGAAGCGGGAGAGCAAGGTGGCAGGAAAAGCAAATGTCGTCATCTGGCCGGATCTGAATGTGGGAAATGTAGGAGTCAAGCTGATCCAGCAGTTCGGACATGCGGATGCCTACGGCCCCATGCTGCAGGGCTTCAGCAAGGTGGTATGCGACTGCTCCAGAGGGGCGCCGGTATCCGAGATCAAGGGAAACATCGTGATCAGCGCGGTACGCGCGGCCGGGAGCAACTGAAAGAAAGGTGTTAAACATGAGTGAATATAAAATTTTAGCCATCAATCCCGGCTCCACGTCCACGAAGATCGCGCTTTTTCAGGGAGAGGAATGCTTGTATTCCAAAAATGTATCTCACGATGCGGCAGAGCTGGACAAATTCCGGAATCTGACGGAGCAGCTTCCCTACCGCCGGGATATGATCCTGAGCCTTTTGAAAGAGGCCGGGATCACACTGGACGATGTAGACGTATTCGTCGGACGCGGGGGCGGACTGCTTGCCATGGAAGGCGGCACCTACGAAGTGACGGAGCTTTTGCTGGATCATGCCAGGAACTTTGCCAACGGGGTCATCCATCCCGCCAGCTTAGGCTCCCAGCTTGCCAATGAATTTGCCGAAAAATACGGAGCAAAGGCTATGGTAGTCAACCCGCCGGATGTGGATGAACTACAGGACCTGGCCCGGATGACGGGCATCAAAGGGGTGAACCGGATCATCCACCTGCACGCACTGAACTTAAAGGAGACCGCCATCCGCCACAGCAAGTCCGTGCTCCATAAAAAATACGAGGAATGCAATTATGTAGTCTGCCACATCGGCGGGGGAATCTCCGTTTCCGCCCACCGGCAGGGCAGAATGGTGGACGGGTACGACATCGTAGGCGGCGAAGGCCCCATGGCGCCGACCCGCTGCGGAAGCGTAGCAGTGGCCGACCTGCTGGCCTATATCCGGGAACAGGATCTGGACATCGCAGACGTGAAAAAGCTGTGTACCAGAAACGGCGGCTTCATCAGCCACACCGGAATCTCCGACGCGCTGGAGCTGACCGAGCGTGCAAAGAACGGAGACCGGTATGCGGAAATGCTCTGGAATACGATGATCTACCAGATCGAGAAATGTATCGGCTCCATGGCAGCCGTGCTCCACGGCAAGGTGGACGGCATCCTGCTGGGCGGCGGCATGGTACATAACAAGGATCTGGTGGAACAGATCACCGAGACCTGTTCCTTCATCGCGCCGGTCACGGCTTATCCGGGCGAATTTGAGATGGAGGCCATGGCAGCAGGCGCCGTCCGGGTACTGGACGGGGAAGAGGAACTGAAGCAGTATACCGGAAAAAAAGTCTGGGAGAAATTTGATTTCGAGTAAGGGAAACTGGCCGTCAAAGGAACGGAACTCTTTTGCCGACAGTAAGGAACTGTAGGAAAATAACTTGTGCAGATTGCGCACCCGGAAAAATAGACAAGTCAAAATGCATAAGTAATTCCATACAGTTCCTAAACAGAACAGGAGTCAGGATATGGAAGAGAAGAGGGAAAAAAGAATCCGTATGCTCACACTGGCCTTCGGGATCGCTCTGATGCCGCCGATCTGGGCGGTGCTGAGTCCCTACATGGGAATCAGCACCGGAGCGGTGGCGCTGATCTGCGCGGGGCTGTATGTGGCAAACGGAAATCAGAGAAAAGACGCATTAAAAATTACGGTTGGCTTTCTGTGCGGGGATGTGTGGGCAGTCCTGGCAGTCTGGATCATGGAAGCAATGCCCTTTCATCCCAATGTGGAATTGTATTGCACCCTGTTTGTGCTGGGCGGCCTTGCGGTCATCATTGGAGAGACATGCTCCAGATTCATCTTCGTGCCGTCCTGGCTGTGCGGCTGGGCCATCGGACTGACCATCTTAGGGCCGATGAAGGTGCAGGAGTTCGGGACGCTTCCCATCCAGATTGGCGCGGCCATGATCGCAGGGGTCGTGTATGTGGGGATCGGGGTGGATGCATTCCAGAGGATGCTGCTGAAAAAATTCGGAGTATCATAAGGAATAAGAAAGTTCGGTTGCTAGTACAACCGTGACAGACAGGAGAGTTAATCCGAAGTAGAGGCAGAGGGAAGCCGAGAGACAGACTATGCAGGTGCAGTTAGTTTTTCTGTGCTTCATGAATAGTTTAGTTGACAATATCATGAAGGAAGCAGATGAGGAGGAAAAGTAGATTTTGTCGATAATTTTTAGAGGAATTTTAGAATACAGATGATAAACAGGGCTGCCGGAAAATAGACAGCCCTTTCTCATTGGTTCAAAAAAGATTTTCAGATTTATTCTTTCGCTACATTCCCAAACGCATTTTCATCCGTCTCAAACACCCCTGGATTGAATGCCGCATACGGCGCCTTCAACTCCTTCAGATTCTTGATCGTACCGGAAGGCTGTGCCTGGGTCTTGATCTCTGTGGAATGCTCCAGCTTTCCGCCCCATTTCAAGCGGGAACGCTCCAGCTCCTTGGGGGTATAGTGCATTTTTATCACGCCGTTTTCGATGGAGACGGTGCCGTGGGTTCCGCATACGACGCAGTCTGCCGTCTTTCCGTCGTGGGAGATCTGGAGCAGCCGTGTATGGCAGATGGGGCACACGCCTTCCTCCGTGCCTCTCCACCGGATCCGCTCCTCCTCGGTCTCTGCTTCCAGAGAAGCGACGATGTTCTGTCCCACCGTGGTCATGCGGTCCATCATCTCTTGATTTCCCAGTACAGATTCATGAGCCATTGCCCCATAATATTCCACCGTGTCGATCACGTCGATGGCCATCGGGAAGGTAAATTCGTACATCATCGGCAGGGTCAGCGCGATCCAGTTTTCCGTCATGGCTCCGCCCACTGAGATCAATGCCGCCTGCCGTTTCTTAAAGGATCTCTTATCCGGCAGCGCTTCCTCCGGCTTTCCGGCAGCCACCCCTTCATCCCACGCGCCCTGCCGGAATGTAATGTCATGGCTTGGTCCGATCCTGTCGCAGATGGTCTTAAACCTTCCGGTTACGGATGTCTCATAGGTGGGACACGCCAGGATCACAGCATCCGACTGCATGACAGCTTCATCCAGGATATCAAAGTCATCATGACGTACGCAATACCCCCGTCCTCTTCCGGACATCATTCCGATCACACAGGCAATACAGCCGGTACAGTTGGAGATCTCCAGATCGTCCGCCCGGATAAACGCCGTCTCACAGCCCGCCTTTTCGCATTCCATCAAGGCGTGCTTCACCATGATGTCGCAGTTGCTCATCTTTCTTCCAAATGAAATCCCCAATACTTTTTTCTTTTCCATAATCATTCTCCCTTCAATTTGTTTCATGATTTTTCTGATCTGCTAGTACAATGTTGCATTTCCGGATGCCGTACAGTGAGTGCGCGGCGCTGTATGAACAGCGATGTTTTTCCTGCTGTTTTTATATACCGCAACCCGGCCGATCATTGTACGGACCGGCCGGGGCGATGTTGCTGCACACACCCCGATCGGAGGCATACAACTTCTTAAAATCTATATATTACTTATCCCACGCATGCTTTCCTGCATCCAGGTCTGCCCGGATTTCAGAGACTCTCTTTGCATCCAGCTTGTAGAAGAGCATCGGGATCAGGGAAATAAGACCGATCACGAAGGGAAGCAGGTTGACAACCGCATTGATCCCCTGACGCGCAGCCTCGGTCTGATCTGCGTTCGGAACATATCCGACTGCCGCCAGAAGAAGCACGCCTACGGAACCGCAGAGCGCAGTTGCCAGCTTCACGCCGAAGCTGAGCATGGAAGCCGCAACACCCTCCTGTCTTCTGCCAAGCTTCCAGTCGCCGTACTCGATGGAATCAGCAACCAGGCCGTAGCATACGGAAGAAGCCGAATTACAGAGCCCGCATACAAAGGATACCACAAGAAGGAACGGGATTCCGGCGTTCGGGAACAGGAACATGATCAGGAAACCAGCGTTCATCAGCATCTGAAGAAAGATCAGATAGCCCTTTTTGCCCAGCTTTTTCGTACCGATCGGAAGGAAGAGCGTACCGATCAGCTGCGCGATGGTCATGACCGTGAAAAATGTAGCAATATGCATGAAATCGCCGACCACGTAGATAATGTAAAAGGTAAGCAGTCCCATACGGCCGGATACACAGATCGTACCAAGTACCGTAGCCAGAACAACCATCAGAAGCTGGTCATTTTTTACGATTTCCCGGATCGCGCCGATAAAACCGAGCTTTTCCGAATGATCCTGGGGTTTGTGAAGCTGATCTGTGTACTTTTCCTTACAGATCGCCGCTGTAGCCCAGAATGCAGGGATCATCAATATAGAAAGAACGATCGCAAACCGGAAGTATCCCTGTGCGTCCGCAACCTCTGCTCCCGGGCGGGAAAGTGCCAGCAGAGTCGGAGCCGCGACCATGGAAAGGATGATACCGATCACGGAAGAACCGATTCCGCGGGCGGTCGCCAGATTCATACGAACCTGAGAATCAATGGCGATGACATTCTGCAGCGCCTGATAAGCAATGGATGCGGCTGTGTATGCCATACCGGTGCCGATGTAGCAGACCAGACACGCAACTGCCTTTGCCGTGCCGGAGATCGGCCATACGGTAAATGTCAGGATATTAAAGATTGCCAGTACCGGCGGCGCAAAATACAGATATGGACGGAAACGTCCCCATTTCGTATTTGTGCGGTCCGCAATGCTTCCCATCATCGGATCGTTGATCGCGTCCCATACGCGCGCGATCAGCATGATCAGAGAAATGGCGGATGCGGTCAGGCCTACGATATCTGTGTAGAACAATGTCAGATAATTGTTGACCATGTACCAGGACATTTGACAGCCGACTTCCCCCAGACTATAGCCGAATGCCAATTTTGGGTTTGTTTTTTCTTGAGTATTCATAGCTTCCTCCTTTAGATATGTTTTATATTATCCGTATTCTACCATGCGGATTTTCCCGGTACTATTTTTCTTTATCCCAAATACCGGCTGATTTTTGTCCCTTTTTCGGCATTTTTTTCTCTTCGGCATTTTATGGATAATTTTCAGGCGTTCATTTTTGTCATCAGGAGGGTTCCGCCGTGGACAGGACCTGTTTCCAAAAGAGATATCGAGGTGTTCAGGCGCGTTTATTTTCAGTATCACTGAAAAACCCCCGCGGCAAAAGCAGCAGGGGCTTGATATCTTTAGGCACTTACGAACAATTTCATGCGCAAAATGACAAAATTCTCGTATCATGCTTTTCTGGTTGATCCAGGTTAGGAAAAAGATTAACAATATGTAACAATTCGGAACGGCAGACCATAGATCCATCAATCCTTCCGCATCCGGAACATCACCGACTCATAAGGCCGGAGCAAAGGTCCCCGGTAACCGCCTTCCCGGTCATAGGAGGACAGCAGGACCTCGTCGGTGCCTTCCAGCAGGGAGGCCGGGATCTCCTGCTTCTCCCGGGAGAAGTTGTGGAATGCCAGCAGCGTTTCCTCTGCCGCGCTTCTGGTCAGTGCGATCAGCTTCGGATGTCCTGTTTCCAGGAAGGTCAGATCCCCCCGGGACAGTGCAGAGGATTGTTTGCGCAGCGCGATCAGCTTCCGGTAGCACTGATAGACCGAGTGGGGATCCTGACGCTGGGCTTCTACATTGATATCCCGGGTATTGGGATTGGTCTTCAGCCAGGGGGTGCCGGAGGTAAAGCCGCCGTTTTCGGAGCCGTCCCACTGCATGGGAGTGCGGGCATTGTCGCGGCTTTCCAGCTGGGCCTGAGCCAGGGCAGCCTCCGGATCCATACCGGAAAGCAGGTACTGCTGGTATTGGTCTCTGGTGCTGGGATCGTCATAATCCTCAATGGACGGCAGCTTCACATTGGTCATCCCGATCTCCTCGCCCTGGTATACATAAGGAGTGCCCGGCAGACTGTGGAGGAACATGGCCAGAAACTTGGCGGAAACCTCCCAGTACTCGCCGTCGTCGCCGTAGAGGGACACCTGCCGGGGCTTATCGTGGTTGCTGAAAAATCTGGCCCACCAGCCGTCCTCCTTCATAGCCTGGTAGCTTTCTTCGATTTCCTTCTTAAGCCGCTCCGGCGACCAGGTGTCGATCTCGGTCTTGGGAAGCACGAAGGGGATGGCCATGTCAAATTCCTCTCGGTCCGTTTTCACATAGTTGCCAAGCTCCTCCACGGTGGGCGCCGCTACCTCCCCCACAGTCAGGAGATTGCGGGGAGCGAAGACACGCCGGTTCATTTCCCGGATATAGGCATGGGTTCCCGGACGGCAGATGAGGCAGTCCGGGAAGGAGTAGCCGTCAGGCCGGGGCGGCAGGGCGGAATCGGGGAAATCACGGGGCTTGTCCAGGTAGCTGATGGCGTCCACACGGAAGCCCTCCACCCCTTTGTCCGCCCACCAGTTCATCATCTCGATCACCGAATCCCGAAGCTCCTGACAGGCCCAGTTCAGGTCGGGCTGTTTTTTGGAAAAATAGTGGAAATAGTACTGGCCCCGCTCAGGTACATATTCCCAGGCGCTTCCGCCGAAGGCCGAACCCCAGTTGTTGGGCTCATGTCCGTCCACCGGGTCCCGCCAGATGTAATAATCGGATCTGGGATTCTCACGGGATGACCGAGACTCCAGAAACCAGGGATGCTCGTCCGAGGAATGGTTCACAACCAGATCCATGATCATGCGGATGCCCTTTTTCCTGCAGGCGTCCCGCAGGCGGTCCCAGTCCTCCATGGTGCCGAACTCTTCCATGATCTCCTGATAGCCGGAGATATCATAGCCGTTGTCGTCGTTGGGCGAGCGGTAGACCGGGGAAAGCCACAGGGCGTTGATGCCAAGTTCCTCCAGGTAGTCCAGCTTCTGTAAAATACCGGGCAGATCCCCGATGCCGTCCCCGTTGGAATCATAGAAGCTGCGGGGATAGATCTGATAAATGACCAGGTCCTTGATCCAATCTTTCTGTTCTGTCATAAAACATCCTCCTTATTGCTGTGCAGCAGGGCGCCGGCTTCCCAGCGGCCTGCAATGTGTTTCTTCTATTATACACCATTCAGAGAAGATGTTGGTAAAAAAATTCCAGCTGTGCGGTTGCGATTCGGCGTTTTTATAAAGAATCACTTTGTAGCTTCGCATACTGGCTTGGGGAGATCCCTTCATGAGATTTGAACACCCGGCTGAAATAGAAGGCATCCGCATATCCGACCATTTCAGCCACATCCTTCAGCAGGAGGTCCGGATTATTGCGGATCAGCTTTTTCGCCATATCGATCCGGAGATTTCCGAGATACTTGATGGGAGAGATCCCAAATTCAGCCTTAAATAAAGATGCGATATATTTTTCGCTGTGGCCGAAGATATCCTGGAAGATCTTAAACGTGATCTGAGACGTAAAATTCATGTCCAGCCAGTTCCGTACCTGCTTTGCAAGAGACTGCTCGCTGTCCGCCAGAGGTGGTGCGCCCAGGTCATAGATCCGCTCCAGCTCAAACCGCAGATCCGATTCCAATTCCTCATAAGAAAAGCAGGAAGAAACGATCTCCGCGGCATCCGGATAGACGATCTGCTCATTCAGAGAGCCGGGTACGACTGTCTTGATAAAATAGCGCAGGTCAGAGATCAGCTGAAGCTGCGTCATATTTGTATCCCGGCAGAATGTAAGAGCACTGTGAAGCGCTTCACAAACGGCTTCCACGTCGGGATGCTTTGGAATACTCAGGCAGATCTGCTGTATCTCTCTGGAAATATGCAGCTTATCATCAGAGACAGGCCGGACCGTATGGATCATACCGTATCCGAAGGGAGTCCGGAGCAAGGCATACAGATACAGATTCCGCGACAGCTCCTGGATCCCGATTCCATCCGCAGCATGCTCGGAAATGAGCAGATTTCTATATGTGCCGGAAGAAGGAACGGCTTCATACAGTTCCCTGGCAACCGCTGCAGTGTCAGCAGTCTGATCGCTCGGGAAAGCAACGGCAAAGAGGCATTCATTATAATGCCGTCCGCGCAGAGGAAAAATTGCAGCATGAAACGTTTCTTCGATTCTCTGGCGGGTCTGCGCGTCTATGGACAGAGGGGCAGGATCAAATAAAACCTCATTATAGATATTGCTGCATACCGGGCCGGATAAAAGCAGCATGAGCACGCAGGTATGACCGGCCAGCGGATTTCTGACCTCAGATACCGCTGTCGGACTATGCTGGATGCAGCGCTGAAGATATTCCACCTGCAGGATGCGCAGCTCCTTCTGATGCTTCTGCCTGCAGGAAACCAGGATCTCATTCAGCGTATCAGAAGAGATCGGCTTGAGCAGAAAATCGGTGACTCCCAGATGGATGGCTGTGCGCGCATATTCAAATTCCGCATACCCGGTCAGGATCACACACCGGGGAAAAAATCCGGTCTCCTGGATCTGCCGTATCATATCCAACCCATTCATCACAGGCATATTGATATCTACAAAAATCAGATCCGGAGTCTGCGCCAGTATTTTCTGGACGCCTTCTTTTCCGTTTCCCGCTGTGCCGACCACCTGGAAGTCAGGAGCATTCCGGGCGATCATCAGGGACAGTCCCCTGGCGGTGACGGGTTCATCTTCTACGATCATGACTCGTATCATACAAATCTCCTTTCGCAGTTCATGGGAAGGATGCATGAAAGCGCTGTGTCATTCTTCCCGTGGATATGGGGCCTGCGCCGCAGTATCGACAACGGCAACAAAAGGCTTTTTGGGATGGAGAGGACCGCCCACGATTACGGCAGTGTCACCATTGTCTGCCGTCCCCGCCTGGAAATACTGCTCTCCATGATAATAAATGCTGAGACGCAGGATGGTGTTTTCCAGACCGAAGCCCGGCTGGGCACGCAGAGTGTCCTCCGTGCGTTCTTCATATTCCGGAAATCGGAATTGTTCCAGGCGGGCAAGCAGCTCCTTCAGACGGTCTTCTTTAAAAGGAAGCCCGTTATTGACCACGGAGAGATACCAGTAGTATTCATCCTGAAAGGTTTTGATACGGATCCTCCAGGGCGGGAGGATTTCCTGCTCGGTCTGCTGGAAACCGTGGTGAAAGCAGTTTTCCACCAACGGCTGGAGGATCAGCTTGGGCACTGAGATCTTGCTGAGCGAATCGTCCAGCTCCCATTCATATTCCAGGTTTTCTTCATATCTCATTTTCATGATATACAGGTAGCTGCCTGCATTGGCGATCTCCTGCTCCAGGCGCACGGCCTGTCCGATATAGGACAGGGAATACCGGAGCAGGGCGGAGAGCTGGCTGCACATGTTCGAGACCGCCGTGCTGCCGTCGATCAGCCCTGTCATACCGATGACGGAGAGCGTGTTATACAGAAAATGCGGATTCAGCTGTGCCTCCATTGCATCGTAGTGAGCCTGCAGCGTGCGGCGGTGGGCTTCCGTAAGCCGCTGGTTCTGGTCGTAGATCGCCCTGAGAAATGCCTGGATCGCATTTGCCAGGGTGGTGATCTCATTATCCGAGGAAATCTGCGGGAGATTGATATTTCTGCCCGGCTCCAGATCCTTTAGCTGGCTGACCAGTTGCTTTAAGGGGCGGGTCAGGCCATGGGTCATCAAAAACAAAGACGTGGCGGTAATGAGGAACAGGATAAAAAACATCAGCGCTGTGATCAAAAGCGTCCGGTTCTTGGAAGCCAGATATCCCGCGATACTGCCGGTCAGAATGAAGGTCCAGCCTGTGGCTTCGGAACGCTCGCAGCAACTGATGCTGACCTGATCATAGGAAAAGGTCCTGCCGCCCTGGCGGATGGATTCCTGGCAGGCATGATGAAACGCTTCCTGGTCCAGCTCCGGTATGCTGGTATAGACAAAGCGCTGTTCCTCATCCAGCAAGGCGATGGAAAAATCCTCCGGATTTTCAAAGTCCTCCAAAAGTCCGGTGAGATTGGAAATATCAAAATCCAGGATCAGAAGCCCGTACTTGTGATACGTATCCCGCATAACCCGGACTACGGAAAAAACGGTCCGTCCATGTCCCCAGTAATCCTCATGGGGCGGAAGATATGCGGAGAAGGAAGTGTTCTCTATTAAGCCGGCCAGACTGTCCAAGCCTTTCAGGTTTACCTTCGAAATATTTCTGAATGTACCGGAGGAAACAGAAACCCCTACGTTGTCATAAAATCCGCTGATATAGCTGATAGAAGCATTCAGGTTCTGAGAGAGCAGAACAGAGCGGAAGGCATTCTGGAACAAGGATCTGTCGGATACACGATTGGCGAAATAGTTTTCGGAAGATTCAGGAATACTCTTTGCCACAGAGATTAGGGAGGGATCCATCTGCAGATCCTTGAGCGTGTTGTCTCCGATGCGCAGGAGCATATCCAGGTCCTTGTTCAGCATGGAGGCATTCGCGGCGATGGTATCCTGCATATTTTCCCTGAGCGAATCCGCCGTGTAATAATAAAAGAATATGGAACAGGACAGCAGAAGGACCAGATTCAGGGCAAAGCAGGAAATATATATTTTTTTCTGAAACGATAATCTTTTAAATTTCATAAAACACTCCATATCCGGGAAACGATAAATGCATATAGAGTATATCACATCCGGCCGTGAAATGAGGGCATAATTTCTAAATTGGCAAAAAGTGCATGTTGAAAATTACAAATGTCCATGGAGCAGGAGAAATTATTTTTGTATAATATTACTAAATAAAGGGCGATGCCCGAAAAAAGATTGAGGAGGAAGAATAATATGAAAAGAAAAATGGTGCTGCTGCTGACTGGCATACTGGCTGTGGTTTCGCTGTACGGCTGCGGAGGAAACAGCGCGGGAGATCCGGGAAGCGATGCGGACAGTACGGAACAGACAGAGACAGAAGAAGCTTCTGATTCCGGAGACGGCGCGACACTGACACTGTACTGCAATGCAGATGACATGGCGAAGCCTTACATGCAGAAGATCATTTCCATGTGGGAGGAGGAAAGCGGAAATAAGATCGACCAGCAGGGACTGGACACGGACAATGCAGAAACGATCGCGCTTACCAAGTTTACCACAGGCGATATTCCGGATCTGTATGTACACTTTGGTAATAGTAATCTGAAAAATTTTAACCCGGAGGAGAATTTTGTGGATTGGACAGACGCAGAATGGGTATCGGACATTCAGGATTCCGTTCTGCCTCAGGCTTTGTACAATGACAAGATCATCGGCCTTCCATTCTGGGAAGCGTCCAATTCCGGATGCTTTTATAATAAGAAGATATTTGAAGAGCTTGAGATCAGCCAGCCCACGACACAGGAGGAATTTGACAAGGCATGCGATACTCTGCTGGAAAACGGCATCCAGCCGATCTATCTGGCGGCTGCGGACAGTTGGCCGATCCTGTATCAGTTTGCCCTCGACCCGGTGATAGAAGAGCATCCGGAATATCTGGAGCAGCTCAATGCGGGCGAACTGACCTATGCGGAGATCCCGGAATTTACGTCCATGTGTGAATGGTTCTTATCAGCCGCGGAAAAAGGATATTTTGGAAAAAATTACGCGTCGGATACCTGGGATTACTGCAGCGAGGTCTTAGGAACCGGGGAGGCTGCTATGATGTTCTGCTGGGATACCTGGTTTGATACGGATTACGACAGCGAATCCTATGATTATGTGGGAGAGGATTTCGGCATCATGCCGGTATTTATGGGAACCTGTGACGAGGGAACCTATGAAGGCGGCAATGTGAATCTGATGATGGCAAATAAAAACGGCGATCATGTAGAGGAAGCCAAGGATTTCATCAACTTCATGTCCGAGCCTGACAACTATAACGAGGCGTTCGACGGGATTTCCACGGCCGCAGTATTTAAAGGACAGACTACGAATGTAAATTCCAGACAGTACGAAGAAAACAAAGAAAGTGTGGACAAATTGATCCGTGCTTCCTCCGCCCAGCCGAAGATCGTGGGATATAATCAGGGAGAAGGCGGCAAGGCGCTCCTGCAGCTGATGTCCGGAGATATCTCTGTTGAGGAATGCATCAAGCTGATCGATGATGACCGCATTGCTACATTAAAATCCTTTGAACAGGAATAAGGGCAAAGCGCCCCTGGAGGTATAGATGAACAGAAAAAAGATATATCCGCTCTACCTGGCAGTCATCCCTGCGGTCGTATTTACCATATTTTTTATCGTACCGTCTACGATCGGATATTATTATGCGTTTACAAACTGGAGTGCCGCAAGGACCACGGACCTCAAATTTGTCGGCTTGGAAAATATTTTAGCCGTCATTCAAAGCTCAAAGGTTCCGGTGGCCTTTGCCAACACCCTGATCTATGCGGGCGTAAAAACGGTGATGGTGACGCTTCTGGGATTTGTGTTTGCATATATCCTGAACAGGGAGATCAGGAGCAGGACCGCACTGCGCACGGTATATTTTATCCCGTCTGTTTTTTCCTGCCTGGTCGTGGGGCTGATCTTCAGCGCCGTGTTCCAGACAAGGCACGGCACGCTGAACAATATTTTAAATGTGTTCGGCGTTGCAAACATCCAATGGCTGGGCTCCAGGGGGACGGCGGTCTTTGCGATCTGCATGGCGGAGGTGTGGAGAAATGTAGGCTATGCGATCATTATCACACTGGCCGGCATGCAGTCGGTTTCCTCGGATTACATAGAAGCCGCCAGACTGGACGGAGCCTCGGAGTGGCAGATGTTCAGCAGGATCACATTGCCCCTGATCATGCCTACGGTCAATGTCAATATTTTATTCAGCCTGATCTATGGGCTCAAGATGTTTGACCTGATCTACGTGATGACAGGGGGCGGCCCCGGAAACGCAACGGAGAGCTTCGGAACTCTGATGATGAACGAGATGTCGGCGGGGCGGTATGCGCAGTCGGTAGCTGTCAACCTGGTATTTACGGTATTGCTGATCCTGGTATCCATGCTGTATCAGAGATTCAGTTCCAGATGGGAGACGGTGGAGTGATATGAAAAAAAGGACAAATACGGTAAATCGAATTTTAGAGATCCTATTATGGATATGCAGTATCGTGACTATATACCCTATATTGATGGTTATTCTTACATCATTTAAGAGTAAGGGAGAGGCGGCCTATCTGAATATCTCGCTGCCAGGTGAGTGGCATCCGGAAAATTATGTGGCTGTCCTGGAAAAGGATTTTGTCAGGTCACTGGGCAACAGCGTGTTCATTACGCTCCTGTCCGTGGTGCTGATCACGGCGCTGTCCGCGTTTTTGAG
The DNA here is from genome assembly GCA_910575475.1 of Lachnospiraceae bacterium. Lineage (GTDB taxonomy): Bacteria > Bacillota > Clostridia > Lachnospirales > Lachnospiraceae > Schaedlerella. The sequence continues at coordinate 24,875 of CAJTGD010000048.1, forward strand.
CTTTATCATTGCCAGGAGAGATACGAAGGGCTGCAGGATCACCTACAAGATCATCACGCTCGGCATCATCGCTCCGTTTACCGCCCTGCCTACGATCCAGCTTCTGCAGAAGCTGGGGATGTACGGCAGCCGGATCGGACTGTGCCTGGTCTACGCAGCGTTGTATATGCCGTTTACTACCATGATGCTGAGCGGATTTATCAAGGGGATCCCGCGGGAACTGGACGAGGCGGCAGTGATGGACGGGGCGGTAGGCTGGAAGCTGTTTGTGACAGTGATATTTCCGCTCTTAAAGCCCGCCCTTGCGACGACAGGGGTACTCAATTTTATGTGGGTGTGGAACGAACTGCAGATTCCCATGTACCTGCTCAATTCGGCCGCAAAATGGACGCTTCCGCTGTCCGTGTATAATTTTTACGGGCAGTTCAGCCGCAGCTGGAACCTGGTCTGCGCGGACGTGGTTCTGGTATCCCTGCCGGTGGTCATCGTGTATATCTTCGCACAGAAGTGGGTCATCGCAGGTATGACGGCGGGGGCGGTCAAAGGTTAGAAAAAGCATGCTACTGAAGAAATAATGATTATTTTTGGATCCAATACAGGGGGGCTGTCGGTTAATACCAATTTTTAGGCGCCCTGCCATAAAATAAGCATATCCACCAGAGTTCCATGCTTTCCAGCACAAACTCTTCTATGGGATATGCTTATTTTTCCTTTATAGAACTTATTTTAGGGCGCAAAAACTGGTAATTCAGTTCATCCAGGATTTCTCCCGTCAGCTTTTTCCCTTTAAAATCGTAAAAAGCATCCCACTGGGGCTTCTGCCCTTTGGCCAGCCAGATAAAAGCAAGGTCCCTTTGGCATAAATCTACAATACGGTCAACAGCCCTTACGCCGCGCATGTTTGCGTAAGTAATAACGCCATACAGCATGATTAGGTTATACCCGGTTCTTCCCTTATCAGAATAACAGGCCAGCAGGCCTGAAAAATCTAAATCCTCCATCACTTTTTTAAGGGTATAGACTGGATCGTCGTCGGGTAAACCCAATTCGTAAAAAATGAAGTTGATTTTCTGTTGCCCAAACTCAAAAAAGTCGTTATAATAATCTTGTTTAAGCATAGTTTCATTTCTCAATATAACATGAAACGGGGAGAAAGATGGTTGTCGTTAGCCATCTTTTTTTCTTTTTGCAAAAAGTTTCAGGGGTAGGTGTGATTCGCACGAATCACACCTACCCCTGTTTGGAACTATCTATTTCCCGACAGCCCCTTCCCACGTTTGAAGTATAGATTTATACACTTCGAAATCATTAGCTCATTTATAAGTAGCTGCTTCTTAATCAAGATTATCCCAGAGATTTTAGAAAATGTAAAAACGATAGGTTATTCATCGCTTACTTTTTATCTGTCCCCGATATAGCTTTTTTGGCTGTCTATACGATTTTGGATCTTCCAATTCTATTTTTTACTGATACCCTCTTGACAACTGTGTTTTTCTGAATTATAATTGAAACATCGTTATGAAACACTGTTATTAAAGAGAGAAGGTGAACAGGTGGCAAAGCAGATCGAGGGCGTGTATGAGAGGATACTAGAATGCGCAAAAAAGGAATTCCTCGAAAAAGGCTACACAGATGCCTCCCTGCGGACGATTGCCGCAGAAGCGGAAACAAGCACCAATTCCATTTACGTCCGCTTTAAAGATAAGGAAGGGCTATTTGCCGCCATTGTGGAGCCGGTTTCAGAAGAGTTCATGTCCCGGTGTCTGGATGTGCAGGAAACATTCCATTCTTTTGACAGCGATGTCCAGCGCCGGGAGGTTGGGAAGTATTCTTCTGATGCGATGCTTGGAATGGTGGATTACATCTACGACCACTTTGACGAATTCCGTTTGCTGTTGGATGCTTCCCATGGCACGAAGTTCTGTAATTTTGTGAACGGGCTGGTATCCATGGAAGAGGAATACACATGGAAGTGGCTGGAGGCAACAGGCTCCCGTCTGGAACCTATGGGCGGGCTGACCGCAGATTTTTATCACATGATGGTCACTGCATATTTTGAAGGAATCTTTGAAGTGGTCCGCCATGGGATGGATAGGGAAGATGCGAAAAAGTATGTCGCCATGATGGGGAAATACCACCATGGGGGATTTTTGGCAATCGTCGGGGAAGAAACGGCGGAAACAAAATAAGTTCTTAAGGCTGCCAGAACTGCAACAGGGTGCTAAGTGCCAGTGGCACTTGTTCAGCACCGACCGGAACGGAGTGGAGACTAAGCGCCAGTGGCGCTTGTTTAGGACGGACCGAAGCGGAGCGTAGACCAGGCAGCCTTAAAATAAATCAATAAGTTAGCAAAAACTAACTATACAATAGAAAATTAAAGTGAAAATTTTCTATTGTCAAAAACCAAATAGGAGGAACTGATATGCAGAAACAAAATCCGCTGCTCCGTATATGGGGCTGGGGAAAAGACGAACATGGCCGCCTGATCGGAGCGGTCATAAACGCACTCATTGCTGTAGTGCTGGGGATGCTGCCCTATTTTGCGGCGGCACAGGTTATCATCGGCATGCTGGCTGGGGAAAAGGATCTGTCCTTTTATCTGCCATGGTTAGGTCTGGGACTGGCGGGGTATGCCGCACGTACGCTTCTTTACAATATGGCATTATCTATGTCCCATAAAGCAACCTTTTCCATTTTGAAAAACATCCGGCAGAAAATACTGCAAAAACTGCCGAAGCTGCCCCTTGGGACGGTTATGGATATGTCAAGCGGGAAGATGAAACAGATTATCGTGGATCAGGTGGACGGCATGGAGACCACGCTTGCCCATCTGTTCCCGGAGCTGACTGCCAATATTGCGGGGCCGCTCTTTATCGTGGTCTGCCTGTTTGTTCTGGACTGGCGCATGGCGCTTTTGTCCATCGTGACAATCCCGGTTGGGATGGCATTCATGATGTCGGTTATGGGGAGCTATGCAAAGAATTATGAAGGCGCGCTGAAGACTACACAGGAGATGAATGGGACTATCGTGGAATACATAGGCGGCATTGAGGTCATCAAGGCGTTTAACCAGGGGAAGTCGTCCTATGCGAAATTCGCAGACCGGGTAAAGGCAAACGCTGCCTATTATTATAACTGGATGAAAAAAAGCCAGTTCGGGATATCCATGGGTTATTCCATCGTGCCTGCCTCACTGGTCACGATTCTTCCGGCGGGCTGGCTCTGGTACAGGAATGGAAGCCTGCCGGTGGAAACCTTTATCATGGTCATCATCCTGTCCCTCGGCATTGCGGGGCCGCTCATTGCCGCGATGAACTTTGTAGACACGCTTGCTACGGTCGGTACAACGGTGGCATCTGTGGATGAACTTCTTTCCGCAGAGGAACAGCATCATGGTGACAAGGAGGTCCGTATCAAGGGTAAGGATATTGAATTATCCCATGTTTCTTTCGGCTACCATGAAGATAAGAATATCCTGCGTGATGTGAGTCTTTCCATCTCCGCAGGGAGAATGACAGCGCTGGTGGGGCCTTCCGGTTCCGGCAAATCCACCATTGCAAAACTCATCGCCGGTTTTTGGGATGTAAAGGACGGGACGGTTTCCATGGGCGGCGTGGATGAAAAGAAGATCCCGCTGGAACAGCTCTATGACCAGGTGGCATTTGTATCCCAGGATAATTATCTGTTTGACGAGAGCGTCCGGGAAAATATCCGCATGGGCAGGCTGTCCGCATCAGATAAGGAAGTGGAAGCGGCTGCCAAAGCTGCGGGGTGCGATGCCTTTATCCGCTCCCTGGAAAAAGGATATGAAACAAATGTTGGCGGAGGCGGCGCACACCTTTCGGGCGGTGAACGTCAGAGGATTGCCATAGCGAGGGCAATGCTAAAGGATGCGCCCATCGTGATACTGGATGAGGCCACCGCGTATATTGACCCTGAAAATGAGGCAGTCATCCAGAAAGCGATTGCAAAGCTGGTACGGGGTAAAACGGTGATCGTGATTGCCCACAGGCTTTCAACCATTAAGGATGCAGATAAAATTGTTGTAGTAAAGGACGGCAGAATAGAAGCGGCCGGAAAACATGAGGAATTAAGAAAGACCTGCCCTCTCTATGAATCCATGTGGCAGGCGCATATCGGTGCAAAGGACGGTGATGTGGCATGATAGAAGCATTCAGAAAAATATGGCGGTTTGCCGGCGCAGAGCGGGCAAACATCAATAAATCCGTAGTGGTAAAATTTTTAAATGCAGTGTTCCATATGCTGGAGGTCAGCGCCATCTATTTTGTAATCGTGGCTCTGACGCAGGGAAACACAGGAAATGATGCGGCTTGGACGGCATTGGCATTTATGGCAGTCAGCATTATCGGCAATGCGGTGACGACTGCTTTTTCCAAGAATCAGCAGACACACGCAGGGTATTTCATGGCGGCAAATGAGAGGATTAAAATCGGCAATCTCTTAAAAGGCGTGCCAATGGGATTCTTCAACGAGAACAGCCTTGGCGAAGTGACCGGCGTATGCACCACGGTGCTTGGGAATATTGAGATGCTGGTTCCTATGGTGCTGGTGGATATCATGGGCGGCCTGATCGGGACGGTTGTCTTTACAGCGATGATCCTGATATTCGAATGGCGCGTGGGACTGGTCGTTGCAGCAGGTATTTTCGTATATTTCTTAATTGTCTCGTCTATGGAAAAAAAGTCCGCGGCTATCGCGCCGAATGCACAGAAGTCGCAGACGGCGCTCACTTCTGCAGTTCTGGAATATGTGCAGGGGATGGGCATCGTCAAATCCTTTAATTTGAGCGGCAGGGGCGATAAGAGGGCGCAGGATGCCTTGGAATTTAACAGGAAGAGCAACCTTGACATGGAAAAGCTGATGACGCCTTATACAATCTTTCAGGAGCTGGTGCTTCAGATTGCGGGGATCGCCATGATGTTCGTATCAATTTTCTGCTGGGCAGACGGCACAATGCCCATTGCCAATGCGCTGATGTGCATTGTAATGTCATTCCTTGTATTCGGACAGATTAAACTGTTCGGCATGGGAATGTCCATGCTGCGCCTTGCCTCGGCAAGCATTGACCGCACTTTGCAGACGGAGGAAATGGAGCAGATGGATGAGAAAGGGAAGGCGTTTTCTCCAAAGAGCCATGGGATTGAATTTAAAAATGTGCATTTCTCTTATGAGAACAAGGAGATACTCCATGGCATTGATGTGACATTGCCTGACAGGACTACAACAGCAGTCATCGGACCTTCCGGTTCCGGCAAGACTACCCTCTGCAACCTGATCGCCCGCTTTTGGGATGTGGACAGCGGCAGCGTGAAGATTGGCGGGAAGGATGTGCGGGAATACACGCTGGAATCCCTGATGGAGCAGATCAGCATGGTGTTCCAAAACGTATATCTATTTGCGGATACGATTGAGAACAACATCAAGTTTGGCAGGCCGCAGGCGACACACGCAGAAGTAATGGAGGCGGCAAGGAAAGCCTGCTGTGCAGATTTTATTGAAGACCTCCCTGACGGGTACGATACGGTGATCGGGGAAGGCGGCGCATCCCTTTCCGGCGGGGAGAAGCAGCGGATATCCATCGCAAGGGCGATGCTGAAGGACGCCCCCATTGTTATCCTTGACGAGGCGACCGCCAATGTGGATCCGGAGAACGAGGACCGGCTGCAGAAGGCGATTGAGGAACTGACCAGGGATAAGACCATCATCATGATTGCACACAGGCTGAAGACCGTGCGGAATGCTGACCAGATACTTGTGGTGGACGAGGGGCGTATTGTCCAGAAAGGAAATCATGGGGAACTGATCGGACAGGAAGGCATCTATGCGGATTTCGTGCTTGGAAGGAAAGAGGCTATCGGCTGGAAACTGATGCCATAGTATGCAGAAAAGCTGCCAGTGGCAGGTTTTCTGTAATGCATAGGATTTGGGCATATGCTTTGATAAAGCTGTGCAGGGCGCAGGCAGGATAAGGGGCTGCATGGCGGCTCCTGTAAAAAGAGGTGTTATGATGGATTACAGAGAAAAGGATGAAAGGAATATCTGCTGCGCCCTGCGCAGTGAATCAGGCAAATCCCCGGAATACGGGCCTAAGATACATAGATTCCGAAATGGCAGGGGTGATGCAGAGGTTGATTCCTACAAAGTGTTTCCGGGAATTGAGCTGAATATTTACTCTGTGCATATGGACAGTTTTTTCTTCGGGACAGAGGAAGAGGGAAACTTTATGGAAATACACCACTGCCGTGAAGGGCGCATGGAGCAGGGGCTGGAGGATGATGGGAGCGCCTATATTATGCCGGGTGACCTGTCCGTTACGGTAAAAAGACAGCGTTCCGGCGAATACAGCTTCCCCCTCTGCCATTACCACGGCATTTCCATATGCATTGATACCGATGCCGCGCCGGAGTGCCTTTCCTGCTTCCTGGAGGATGTAAATGTCCGTCCCAGGGAGCTGGCCAGGCGGCTGTGCGGGAAAGAAAACTGCTTTATTATCCGCTCCCAGGCATATATCGAGCATATCTTTTCGGAGCTGTATTCGGTGCCGGAAGAATGCAGAAAAGGCTATTTCAAAATAAAGGTTCTGGAACTGCTTTTCGTGCTTGGGAGCTTCAGCCCGGAAAAGAACAGCGCACCCGCCCTTTCGCTGTCAAAATTGCAGGCAGACCTTGCCAAGGAAGCCGCCGCATGGCTTGCGGAGAATTTAGACAGGCAGGTATCTGTGTCTGAGCTTTCCGGCAGGTTCCATGTATCGCAGACCCATCTTCAGAACGCATTCAAAGGCGTGTATGGCGTTCCCGTGAGTTCCTATACCCGGATTTTGAAAATGCAGTCTGCCGCCCTGCGGCTGATCCATACGGATGCCGCCATATTGGAGATAGCCTCCGAATTTGGGTACAGCAATGCGGGGAAATTTGCTTCTGCATTCCAGAAGATCATGGGGGAGACTCCAGGCGAATACAGGAAAATGCACGGAATTACGGGATGGCAGTGACTTCCGTTCTAAAACGGCGTTCCTTAAAGAGTGCTGTTTTGGAGCATTTTTCTGTTTTGATGGAGCGGAAAGGATTGAAAAAGGATGCTATCATTTTGCTGTGCCTTGCAAGAGGCTCTTATTTTTGACAATGAGTTAGTTTATACTAACTAAAAGGAGATGAAGCGGATGAGTGTGGTGATTGTCGGAGGGAATGAATGTATGGTCCGCCAGTATAAAGAGCTGTGCAGGGAGTACAAATGCAAGGCGAAAATATTTCCCAAAATGGCAGGGAACCTGAAAAATATCGGGCTGCCGGATCTGCTTGTGCTGTTTACAGGCACGGTTTCCCATAAAATGGTACGCAGCGCATTGGAGCAGACGAAAGGAAAGCCGGTAAGGACGGTCCGTTCCCACACAAGCTCCATAAATGCGCTTAGGGGAATCCTGGAAGGGCATATGGAGGAAAGCGGGGAGGGTATGTATGTCTGAGGAAATATTCGTCCACTACTGTTCGCCGACACTGGCAGGGATAAAAACGGCAAATTTATTTTCCTGCCGCTTTGCAGACGAAAAAGAAATGAGGGACAGCGTCCGCAGGCTGAACGTGGCCCTTGTGAAAAAGGGGATCAGGGTTCTTCCCCTCCGGTACCGTGACGGGTGTGCGCTTATTTATGCATACCGGCCGTCAAAGCTGTCGCAGGACTTACAGCAGGCTGATGCCTGCAGTCTGTTAGAAAAACGCGGATACACGTTTGGCGCGCCGGAACGGTGCATTATCCAGCTTATGCAGAGACTGGCGGATGGCGGGGAATTCCCGCACGAAATTGGATTATTTCTTGGCTACCCGCCGGAAGATGTAAGCGGCTTTATCGAGAACAGGGCAGAAGGGTATAAATGTGTGGGGGAATGGAAGGTCTACGGTGATGCGGATAAGGCAAAAGAGACATTTGCAGAATACCGGAAATGCACGGAGGCCTGCCTTGCACAGTTTGCACAGGGTAAGTCTATTGAACGGCTCACAGTGGCCGTTTGATATATAAAAAATATTTTAACAGAAAGGCAGGATACATATTATGGCAAAAATAGCAGTAGTTTATTGGAGCGGAACCGGAAACACGCAGGCAATGGCGGAGGCGGTCCTGGAAGGTGCAAAGGCAGGCGGGGCGGAGGCGGATCTGCTTACAGCTTCGGAGTTTGACGCTTCCCAAATAGATTCCTATGACGCAGTTGCTTTCGGCTGCCCGGCTATGGGTGCGGAGGTGCTGGAAGAAGGCGAATTCCAGCCGATGTTCGATTCCGTGGAAGGAAAGCTCGGCGGGAAAAAGACCGGGCTGTTCGGCTCTTATGGATGGGGCGACGGGGAATGGATGCGTAACTGGGAGGAAACCTGCAGGACGGCGGGCGCAGTGCTTGTGTGTGACAGCGTGACCTGCAATGAGGCGCCGGACGAAGATGCACTGGAAGACTGCAGGGTGCTCGGAAAAGCGCTGGCATAATTCATGACAATAGATTGCAGGTGCAATCTATTGTTTCGGGAAAGGACTGTGGAAGATGAAAAAATTTAAATCAAGACTGTTGACACTTGGGTTTGTGGGTATCCTGGCATTGTCGTCCGCACTGGCAGGATGCGGCCAGAACCCGCAGGATAACAATCCGCAGCAGGATTCGTCAGAGGTTGTTGGCAGCACGGAAAATAATCAGCAGGAAACAGCGGTCGAAATCGGCAGCAGGGATGATTTTGCAAAAATATATGATGACCTCTCAGCGTCATACATACTTACGGCGGACATTGACTTTGGCGGTGAAACCGTGAATCCGGTCGGAATCTTCGAGCCGAAGTCAGATGCGGAGGAGGATGCGGAAACGCCCAACACGGCGCTTGCCTTTACCGGCACTTTTGACGGGAACGGGCATACCCTTTCAAACATAAAGATTGACGCGGCGGATAAAAACGGCGTAGGGCTGTTCGGCTGCATGACCGGGGAAGGCTCCTGGGTGAAAAACCTGAAAGTGGAAAATATAAGCGTAAAGGGCGGGAATTACACTGGCGGCGTGATCGGCTTTGCGGATTTCGGCTCTTATGTAGAGGGGATCACCCTCAGTGGTAAAAATACGGTAGAGGGCAGATTCCTGATCGGGGGAATTGCCGGGGCTTCCCACGCGGATATTGTGGACTGTGAGGCAGTGGCAGACCTTACGCTCACAGATGCCAATATGCAGGGGGCGGGCATCATTGTTGGCGGTCAGGAAGACGGCAATCTTGAAAACTGTACTGCAGGCGGAACCATTACCGCTCCTGACGGTTGTTACAGCATTGGGGGACTGGCAGGCTGTTTCCATTGCAGCGAGTATGCGAAAAACTGTAAAGCGGAAAACGTGAAGATTGTGACGGGCGATAACTGCTGGCTGCTCGGCGGCCTTGCAGGACACTCCGGGACTTTTGAAAATGCCCCGACGCTGGTAGAGAACGGCACCGTAAAGAATGTGTCGATTGAAACGGGCAGAAATTCAGAGAGGATCGGAGGGATTACCGGAGGGGGATTTTATTCTCCCATGTTCAAAGAATATTACCCGGAACCCGCAAAGTCAGATATAAGCTCCTGCACCGTTTCTGAATTTACTGTTTCGGGAGGGAAATATGTGGGCGCTGCTGTCGGGTATTCCTATGGCACAACGTCCATAGACGGCTTTGATGGGCAGATGACATGGGATGGCTCGGAAAGCAAAGAGCTGGCTGGAGCTGACGAAAGCGTGAAGCTGGAGGAACTGAAATAAAAGAAGTGGTCTGCAGCATTTACAGAAACAGCAGAATAGAGGTGGCATCGTGCGCATAATGGTTCTTGAACTGAAGGATCAGGACTCGCCCATCTTTGATAAGATCATGGAAGTGGTGAAATGCTGTCCTGATATTGAATACATGAAGATAAAGGATGAGCCGGTGTTGTCACTGCCGGGACTGGAAATCTATCCCGGCCGGCGTAAGATATACCGTGATCGCCGGGAAATAAATCTTACAGCAAAGGAGTATAACCTTCTCAGCCTGCTTGTGGCGAACAAAGGGCAGGTGCTTACATATGAACAGATATACCGTAAGGTATGGGGTGAGGATGCGTTCGGCGATGAAAGCAAATAAGTATTATAACAGTGGCTTGAGAAAATCAGGCTGCTGTTATTTTTTTTATCGGCTTTAGCCGGTTGAGTACGACGGAGTTTTTCGTGTTCCGAAAAATGGAGGCGTGCGAAACAAAAATCACATTGTCTTTACTCCCAAGTATAGACGAAAAGCAATTTATAATCAATACAAAGTAAGTATACGTGACATTATAAAACAACTCTGCGCGTATAAATGTGATAAAACTGTGATAAGGCTGTGGTCGGAGTCTGAAAATTCTGCAAATGATTTTCTATCCTATTGACAAAAGCAAGGCGTAAGAGTTATACTTAAAATTGAGTTAGCGGCTACTAACACAAAACAGCCGCATTTTTTAGAGACATGAGTTAGTTTTTGCTAACTACGATTAGGAGAGCGAGGAGGACATCTTATGGTGAAGATAACAGTGGGAATAGAAGGAATGGCCTGCGGTATGTGCGAGGCGCATATCAACGAGGCTGTAAGGAATGCCTTTCAGGTAAAGAAAGTGGCAAGCTCCCATACAAAGAAGCAGACAGTCATCCTTGCGGAGAAGGACATCCCGGAGCAGGAACTGAAAAGCGTGGTGGCAAAGGCGGGATACAATGCCGTATCCGTAAGCAGTGAGCCGTATGAGAAGAAAGGGCTGTTCGGAAAGGCAGGAAAAAAACATGAGGGATAAGGAACTGGCGATTGACTGGAGGAAGCACATCTGCTATTCCAGACAGGTAAAAAATGTGATTCAGCAACGTTTGGCGGCACGTTATCCTGATAAAGAAGCAGAGGAATTATGGGAAAAAGTCCAGCATCAGTATGCAGAGTTCCTGAAAGATCTTCCCTTTCTGGGAGGCGGGAAAAATACGCATAACGCCACAGGCGGGACTTATGACTGCATTGCTATATTTGCCTATTATGAGGCAGTCCCTGACAAGCCGTCCGTTGATGAACTGTATGAGATGAACAATGAGGTTTTTCTCCCGCCTTTTCGGTTCCTGGGAAAAGTTATGGACGGCAACAGGAACTTTCTTTTAAGGCTTATGAACATAGCGTTTCAGAGGACAGCCGCAAAGGACAGAAAAATCAGGGATATATGTCCAGACGGATACATTATGGAAACGGAGCCCTTTGATAAAGGAAACGGAATCCGCTACCGGTTTTTGAGGTGTCCTGTTGCTGAATTTGCGAGGAGGCATGGATACATGGATTTAATGCCGGCCTTTTGCAACGGAGATTTTCCGGCGTTTGGATTTCTGTATACGACGCTTATAAGGGAGCATACCTGTGCGGAAGGCAGCGTCTGTGATTATTGGATCGTAGGGGACAAAAGTCCAGTGGCAGGCAGATACCGTCTTATAAAAGACAAAAAGGGGTTTGTCGTCAGCAGGGGGAAGTGATTCCGGAGATGTCGGCAGGAAAGCACTCCAATGTGGGGACAGTGCTATTTGCGGCCGGGTTTACGGTCATGATGGCGCTGGATGTGGCGCTTGGATAAAAGAATGGAGGATGGGGAAAATGAGCAGACATGATGAGATCAAAAACGCATATAAGAGCCTTGGAGGAGAGGCGACATTCTATGACGGGATGATAACCTGCTCCACGCTGCCAGGTAAGGCAGTCTGTAAGTTGGTATGGAACATGAATGAAATCACTAATCCCCCAGCTATGCTGGGGAGAATAGAGTAAGTTGTGACGAAGAAGATATTATAAAAAAGCCTCCTATGTTAAAATGAG
>CAJTGD010000049.1 GCA_910575475.1 Lachnospiraceae bacterium
CGTTCTACGGTGGTCTGGTTGTTGTACGCATCTTTCCTACATAAAACTTTTTCAAAAAATATTCAATTTTCTATTGACTTTTTATTTGCAGGCTTATATAATAAAGAAACTGATCATACGAGCTTCGTCTACACACTTTTTTTCTACATTTGTTTCTCAAAGCAATCTCTCCTTTACTACCAATATGAATTTTTCAATGTGCTTCATAATGTTATTTCTCTTTTTTTCTATCTTTTTAGTGAAAAAATATTACAAAATAATGCTTCATCGCTGGATGAAACAATACTTTCTGTATGGAAAAAATTAACTACTACTTGAAAACATTGCAGAGAACGCTTGATATCGCTTGAAAATCATCTAAAGATATGTAATAATATGACTGAAGCGTTTTCTGCGCTTTATGTATGTGAGACCTTTCCGATGGTGCGCCAACACCGTTTGAGGAGAGGTCTTTTTTGGTTACAAGAACAATTATAGAACAAATGTTCTGTTTTGTCAATATAAAAAATCAGAACAATTGTTTGTTTTTATGGCAATGAAACATGATTCTGATATACAAAATTAATTTTCTTCTTTTGAGAGAGAAGCAATAGTATCAGAGGCAAATGTTTTTGTGATTTCGCTAGTATCTAATAATTCCTTCATTGAATCTGTAAGGTTTCGTTCAATTCGCAAAGCTCTCTGAAGATTACGTTTAGACATATTGAGTTCTTTGGCGATTTCCTCAAGGGTTGACTTAGCAAAGATGCCATCTTGGCATGTTTGCACATACTGATTTGAACCATTACCACCTTGCTTATATCCTTTTAGAGACACATAAGTTTCTAATGCCTTCCGGTCTTTAGCTGGATCATTCTTACTTATGGGTGCTATCTGGAAGTTTTTGAGAATCTTCTATATATATTCTCTATGGGGCAATGAAATTGGTCTTTTATGTTTGTGGGTAAGATGAGTATGAATTAAGATTTGAGTGAGGATAGATTGAAAAAAGTGTAAAATTTTGTATTGTCGAATGCTGCTAGTTATGATATGATTATTCCAGTGGCGATAACTTAGTACAGGTGATGAAATCTCTTGATTGAATTGAGAGGTTTTGTTGCCTTTTTTGTTTTGTAATTACTGGAATGACTGTCGGAATTTAATATTAAGGAGCCGAACTTTAAATCTATTCGCACTGCCGATTGTGCTACATTAACATAATATACCAATTAATGTTATGAAAGCATTTACAATTAAAACAATAATTTAATAAGAAAGGTTTAAATAATATGATAATTTCTCCCAATTTTTTAAATTCAGTTGCAAAAGAAAATAATATTACAGAATATAGTCAAGAGTCTATACTATTAGAAAACAGAAATTATTTTTTGGAGTCAGGAGATAGTTATGATATATTTTTATCTCATAGTTATTTAGATAAAGTTCAAGTTTTATCATTGGTAAAATTATTTAATAAGCATCACTTTTCTGTATATGTTGATTGGAGAGAAGATAAGCAATTAAGTAGAAATAATGTTAATGTGCAAACTGCCGATTTATTACGAGAGCGTATGAAGCAATCAAAGTGTTTATCATATTTAACAACAAAAAATATAGTTAATTCAAAATGGTGTCCGTGGGAATTGGGATATTTTGATGGATTAAAACAATCTAAATGCTGTATTTTACCAATCATGGAATATGGAAATAAATTTAACGGTCAAGAATATTTGGGATTATACTCATATTTAGAATATGCACCTTATGCAAGAGTTAATATTGGATGTAATTTTTATATTTGTAATCAAAGTCGTACTAAATTTATAAAACTCCGTGATTGGATAAATGGTTCTACAAAATTTTATCAAGGGACGCTAGTATAATGGATCAAAAAAATAAAAATTGTTTATCAATAGAAGAAATACATAAGGAAATGGATTTAATACAAACTTGTATTAACCGAATGACCAAAAACTCATTTTCATGTAAGAGCTGGAATTTGACATTAGTAGCAGGTACATTCGCATTAGTTCCTGAAAATATTAATAAATGGTATATCTGTGTTGTTATTTTATGTATTGATTTATGTTTTTGGCTGATTGATTCATTTTTCCTTTTACAAGAACAGATGTATAGAGATAAATATGAATGGGTTATAAAACAGAGACTGGAAGGAAATAAAAATTATTTATATGACCTTAATCCATATAACAAAAAAATGAATCTTGAAGATAAAAAACGTAATCAGATCAAAGCAGCTTTTTCGCCAACTCTGTTACCAATGTATGGAGGTATAGCATTACTTATAGTAATTTTTATTATTATCAAATTAAACGGAGGTCTATAATTTATGGGAAGAAAAATTTTTATATCTTACAAGTATTGGGATAACGATGTATATTCAGTTCCAAAATTTAGCGATTCCACTCCTAAAGTGAGAGATTATGTATCGTGGCTAGAAGAAAAATTTCAAAATCGCACAGAGCATTATTATAAAGGCGAAAAAGATAATCAAGATTTATCTCAATATTCTAAAGAATATATTTGGGGACAATTAAAAGATAAAATATTTGATAGTTCAATCACTATTGTATTGATTTCGCCAAATATGAAAAAAACATATTGCACAGAAAAAAGTCAATGGATTCCACAGGAAATATCATATTCTTTAAGAGTAACACCTAGAAGTTCATATACGAGTCAGAGAAATGCAGTATTAGCTGTTGTTTTACCAAATAAAAATGGGAGTTACAACTATTATAACTCTTTACGGTTGTTTTCAATCTTACAAGCAAATATAGATAATGGATATATACCTGTTGTCTCATGGGATGACTTCAAATATGATTGTGATAAATACATAAATATGGCTTATAAGGCACAGCAAAATACACCCGAATACAAATTACAAATAGATTTGTAAAACGATATATTTTCCCAATGAAACAATTCTTCTACTACAATAGCCAGCCCAAACACTTAGGACTGGCTATTTTATATAAATAATCCCCTACTCAATACCTTTCTCAATCCACAATTTGCACTACACTCTTCCCCACTCCACCTGTAACCACAATCTTTCCACCCTGTTTCAAACTATCTACAGCCTGTCTCACTTCATCTTCCCTTAAATCCAATTTATAAGCTATATGCCGAAAAGGTGGTGCATAACCATACTTTTGCTTAAAGGATTTTATGCATCTATAAATCTGTTCTGTCTGATCCATGCTGTTTTTCCTCACTTGCTATACTGGATGTCATTAATGATTCCGACAGATAAGCAACCTTTATACAGAGAATCATATCCATTTTTCGGCATGTGTATCGGTGTGAACTAATTACAGAATAAACTCAAAATCATTTTTCTTTTGTAGGATAAAAAGAAAGTGTACACATTCCGTAAAACGAAAATCTGTGTAAAAGATTATATCTGTCGGAATCTATAATAGTATCTGTTAATATGTGAGGAAATATGTAGGGATTCCTTTGGTTTGTTTTATGCAGTTCATGTAATATTTTACAGTGTGCCCAAGGTGGTCACTAAATCGGACAAAATCTGTATGTTTTTTTACTGGAAATCCAGGAAAATTAATGGTTTCCATATGGTCCCTACCAGAAAACGCCTATTTTTCAAGGTTTTCTGTGATTTTAGGTGGTGAAGATGGCGTATTTTCGTTGGTGATGGTCACAATGAACCACCCCGCAGCAAGCTGTGGGGAATTAAACCCGAAGAGATTAAAATAATAGTTAGTTGTATTAACTTGTCCTTCTTACCATAGGTTTTTGCAACTTAAATTCAATCGTTTTTGTACTTCCGCCTGTTCTCCTAATTAACTCTTCCTGTCCTATAACTTTCACAAGGTTAGCAATTTTTCTTCCCAATTCATCTTTATATGGATAAAAAATTGTTGTATATACATTATCATTTAAAATTAAATCCCTTAAAATATCTTTGTCTGTAACATCCAAAGAATGACCAAAAATATAAAGGTTATGTTGCATTTCCTTTAATTTATGTTTATATTTTCCTATCTCAGACGTTGGCGCATTTTTACTTTTGCATTCGTCAAGCTTTGCTCTTAACCAACTTCTTTCCTCTCGATTTTTATTATCCTCATTCTTTATTTTATAAATCCATTCTTTATATTTGCATCCAGTTTGTTTATATATTCTTTGATAAAATTTCTTAAAAGCAATAAACTCTATATCTTTATTTTTTCGATCATCTGAAAGATATTCATCTATACCAAGAACCATATTATTAGATTCTAATTTACTATTTTTGTCCGCTTTTCCATGAATATAATCATATTCTATCGTTCTATTTACTGACTTATCATAAACCTTTTCGTATATATTCGTATAATTAAAACTTATAATTTTATCTATATCAAGCTTCTTAATTTCAGGAAGTACCCAATTTATTAGTTTAAATTTGAGATAATCATCTAAGTATATTTCTAAACATCTTATAAGTCTATTCAAATCATATTCTAAAATGGATACTAATTTCCTATATGTTAAGTTGTCAAGAAAAAAATTATTAAAAAATGGTATTGGAAGTTTTCCAACTGTAGAATATAAATTTCCTCCAATTTTTTGTAGATTTTCTTCTAATTTTTTGACAACATTTTTAATCTCACTTTCAAAATCAATCCAATTTTCATCACCATGCATATCGCATTGTAAAAAATACTCAATACAAAGATTATCATCTATACATTCCCATAATTCAATCTGTTTTTCTATTGCGGTATCAATTTTAATCTTTGATTCTCTCTCTGGCGATAAATATAGCTTTATAGATGACTTTTTCACCCCATTAGGTAACTTATCTCCTCGTTTTTTTGAAACCTCCCAATATTTATATTCACCAATAATCCATTCTAAAAAATCTGTATATTTTGTTGGTAATCCATGTGCTAAATCAAAACCATTCCCTATTACAAGTATATTCATACTATTCTTCTTTCTTACACTTTTACATAAAAAAGGCAACAAATCCCCTTACAGGAATCTATCGCCACATTAATATTTTACCATATTCGACATATTTCTACAATAAGATTTTCAATATCTACTGAATTTTTATGGAGAATCCTTCATAGATTCCCACTGGAACCTCTTCACCGAATGGATATTCTATCATGGTATCAGCTTCAAAATTATAGACCGTTACATTCTTCCTATCTGGATCAACAACCCAATACTCTCTCACTCCGGCAGTACAATATTTAAAGAGCTTCTTATAATAGTCCATCTGTTTGCTGCCAGGAGACACAATCTCAATAATCCAGTCAGGCGAACCATGACAACCTTTATCATCTAATTTTGACGGATCACAGATTACGGAAATGTCTGGTTCAACATAATCCTTCTCATTTTTATTCAGACAGACTGCAAATGGGGCTGGAAAGACTTCACAAGAGCCTTTATTGTTACGGATATATAAATTAATTTCTGTACTAAGATAATTTACTAATCTTTGATGATTTGTATTTGGCGGTGCCATATAGTAAATCTGTCCATCAATTAGCTCAGCACGTTCTCCCTCTGGCAATGCGTAGATATCATCTATTGTATAGGTTTCTTCTTTTCTTACTACATTCATTGATTGCACCTCCCTGTCTTAAAGATATTATAATTATAGGGTATTGCGATTAAGAATACAACGATTATCTCAGAATAATATATCTATTTTCAGTTATTGTTTTAAATATGCATTATACATTGGTTCAAATTTAAGTATTACTTTCCCGAATCCTTCTAATTCATTTACTATTGATTCTCTTATATTCATGTCTGAAGATGGCGTTGCATATATACACACACTGGCAAACAACCTAGACGCTGTATCGTAATTGTACATAGGATTCCGAGCAAAAATATCTAAAAGTTCCATCATTGTATAAAAAAACTCATCCGGTAGTAAATCTGAAAATTTTATAAGTTCATCAGCTCTTCGCTCTATATCACTACGAATATTAATTATATAATCCAAAGCATTCTCTTCTTTTATTGGTATCTTATAAAAGTCTTCTGTGACATCTGGAAAGCCATTCTTAATAAGCTCATCTATCTGTTGAAAAAATTGTTTTACCTCTAGAATATTATTTCCATAAAATGTCAATTTCCCATTTTTAACCCACAATAAATAATCTCTTACAACAGTGCTTATAAAAGAGTCTATTTTTCTGCCAAGACCATATTTTAAAATTTGTTCTTTCCGATACTTTTTACTTTCATTTACAGTATTAATTCTCTCAACTGTGTTTCTGATCCCATCCATGCCTTTTATTATTTTGTCTGTTGCTTTTTTCTCTGACACAGCTAGATCAATTAATTTCATTGTCAATCCTCTTTTACTTAAATATTCCGCAGTTATAATTTCTGTTATATTATCAATCAAATTATTATCGCCTATAAATGATAATCCAATAACTTCATGAATATTTTCACAAATTTCTTTAGAAGTTAATGTAGGTAAAAGTTTATCTTCCGGTATTCAACACCGAATGTATTCCCGAACGCCCCATTTCCTACCATTTTACTAGGTTTTTTAAGATTATCAAACCTCAAAAATCCATTAAAAAATAAGCATTTTCCATACTCTCAACAATTTTTCCACATACCAAAAATTCCTTCCACCGAACAAACCACAAAAATCACAATACCAGGCAAAAAAATAGCAGCTTCCTAATGCTATAGCACACAAGAAAACCGCCATAAATGCCTTATTTACAGGCTTTTTAATGAGTGATCCAAAAATTTCTATCGGACTATCACCGAACTACTGCCAATCCATATTGTTAAAATAAATCTTCATTTATAACACTTAGTATTATTTGGCCATATTTACTTAATGCATATTCCACACCTTCATCATCTTCTTCACTAAACCCACCCCCATCATATCCACGTTCAGAAAGCAATCCATTACTATACAAAGATTCCATTATCTCTTGTGGAACATTTTTATTTTTTGCACATATAGTTTCTTTTGATTCCCAGAAAAATAAGTACTCTAAGTCATCAAAATAGCACTTTTGAACTATCTGACTAATTCTAAAAAATGATTTTATATCATATTCTTTTTCCGCACAATAAACATATAGTTTTCCTATTAACAGAGCCTTTTCATCTACGTCTTGACTTTCTAATAATTGAATAATTCTGTATCCTATTTTTTCTTCTTTGTTAAATACATTCTTTTTGTAAAACTTATCTCTCTTTTCTTTACTTATATCTTTACATCCTAGATAGAAATTGAGTAATCTAACATACATTTTATAATCATAAAAACTTTTGCCTGTTTTATGTATTGTTGAAAACACTCTTACGATCGGAAAATTCAAACACATGCCTAAATTCTCCATAAGCTGTTCAATTACTTTATCTGTCAAATCAATATCCAGATCCCTTAGTGATTGTACATCATTCTTTTTTTCTACGTGATTTTTTAACATTTCAATCTCACACATAAAATATGCCCTCTCTTTTTTATAATCATAGCATACTTTAAAAGAGAGAGCTATACATATTTCTATTTTACAATTTGCAGATTTTCATTCCCCTTTCCGTTTAAACAGATATTTTTCCGTACCAGAGTAAAAACCAATTTCAATTTTCTTTATCTCTTCTTCTGATAACAGCGGGAAATCTTTTTTCAGATCGGCTATTACATTATTGAAAATTTCTTTCCTTATCTGGTTACTTTCTTTTGTATTATTCATGATTAATCCTCCGCTTTCACCAGTTTATAACCTACAAGTCTAATTGCCCTTGGTGAATTTCCTTTTATTTCTATTCTCCCCTCTTTCTCTAACTTACAAAGCTGACTATATACGCTTGACGTAGAGCTTAAATATGTTCCTTCGCATATTTCTCTTATGCTAGGAGCAAATAAATTTTCAGTAATAAATTTTACAAGAAAATCATATACTAACTCTTTGCTATCTCCATCCTGTCTAATTTGATTTTCCATATCGCTCTAATCCCCTTCCTATTACTTATAGTTTTTCCATTATTGCTGTTCCACAATCCGCAAGTATTTATAAACGGAATTTCTACTAAGCCCTGTGAGCCTTGCAAACTCTGACAAATTTATTCCACCATTTGAGAACTTTGGATAATATCTAAAAAATGATTGCGGTATATCTTCTATTGTGGTTCTATTCCGTCCAATGTGTTTTCCTTTTGCTCTGGCATTTTCCATTCCAGACTTTATCCTCTGAATCGTAATCTCTCTTTCCATCTGAGCAAAAACAGACATCATACGCAGCATTCCCATTGTCATAGGGTCAATCTCATTGCCTGTACAGTTCACAATGAAACCTCCTACGATTAATTTTAGTTTCCTGTCCTCTATCATTTCCAATATTTCACATAATTGTTTTGTGGAACGTGATAATCTACTAACCTCTGTACAGGCGATTGTATCACCGCTCTTTACTGTTGCAAGAAGTTGTTGTAATTTCTCCCTGTCTTCATGGGATCCACTTTCATATTCCCAAAAAATATTATGTTCCTTGATCCCCATAGATATTAATTCTCTTTTTTGTCTCCCGATATCCTGTTTATCCTCATTCGTTGAAGCTCTGGCATATCCATATTTCATATTCATCACTCCTGATTCATAAATAGAATTGTTAAAGAAAAGGTATTTATAATTTCTTTAACAAAATCCTTTATTTTTTCCCTGTTTTCAACACAAAAATATATATCTTCCATCTGTTTATGTTTTCAGATGTTTTCTTGAGCAACTTTTCCAGACCGCTTTCTAATCCTTGATTTATCCTGTTTCTTCCTATATAATATGGATATCGCAGGAGGTGATCCACATAAACATTGAACTCAAACCCACAAGTAAAATCAAAATATTCTTCCAGGGCATACACAACGCATTAGAAGATATTTTATTTTCCGCTGTCCTTCATATTCCAGAATCGTTCCTTCCAGTGTTCCTCATGAACTGGTTAGACAGATACACTACAAAACGTAGTCAGGAACTACAGCAAGAGATCATCCGTCAGCAATGGAAACAGGTATCTCTTGAAAAGGCTGTTGAAGAAATTCATTCCAGATCGAAGCAAGATATATCTGATTGAATACAGAAGGAGGGATTGCCCCTCCTCCTTAACATTTTCCCTGTTTGCTTTCCATGTATCAATACCCACTTATCGCCCAGCTTATTATCAGATATACAGGAGCCAACACATAAAATGAAAACAGTATCATATTAGCTTTTATCTGTTCTATTCTCGCCTTACGTTTCTTCCGCTTGCTTTCCTCTCTGTATAAAATCTTCCTTGCCTGATCCAGTGTATAGTAATCATATGTAGCAACTATTTTCTGCATTGTAACCTGTCTCCTTTTTATT
This sequence comes from Lachnospiraceae bacterium, assembly GCA_910575475.1. Lineage (GTDB taxonomy): Bacteria > Bacillota > Clostridia > Lachnospirales > Lachnospiraceae > Schaedlerella. The sequence goes on from CAJTGD010000049.1 coordinate 9,359, forward strand.
AATTCTGCTGAAAAAACTTCACCAATCTGATTCCATCACAAATCCCCTGGATATACGCCTGTTCCATATAAGCTGTGCCAGTATCATTTTCAATATCTGACATATTATTGATTGCTTTCATTGTTTTTTCATTCAGATTAAGCATTTCTATCTTTCTGGACGCTTCATTCATCTTTTCCTGATCGTTTTGATATTCTTCTGAATTTCGATAATCATACATATTGTCTTCTCGAAATTTACTTAGCAAAGCTTTTAAACGTTCTTCCCAATCTTCCTTTTGCATACAAATACGCCTTCCCTTCTTCCCATAATTCTTCCGCAGGTCACATTTCAAATAATTCCTTTAATGCTCTTGGTTGATACTGTCTATGATCCATTCGTCTAATATTTTTCAAAATCTGTTTCGCTGAAAGTTCTCCGCATATTCCAGAAACAATATAATCTATTTTATGAATTTCATCTTTAATCTTCCGGCGGTGGTGAAGCCGCTCCTGCAGTAATTTATACATCTTGAAGCCATTGCATACGTTGTAATTATGGAACTCCATAGCGTGGTAAATATCCGTAACTTCCCTTTCTACTTTTGCAAGCTCTAACATAAGATAAATTTTCCGTTTCGATATAGTATTAAATCCAATATCAAATAGACTGTCTGATTCCAAGAGTCTCTCAATATCCAAATTCTCCACCGAAGATAAATCCTCTTTTATTTCCGCTGCTGATACTATTTTCCAGTTAGATTTATGCAATATATCCTCACTCAAATTTTTCAAGATATTTAGTATTTTCGTATATTTGAGTTTCACAGAATGGTCATAATCATTTACTACAATATTTTTTTCTGTCACATGATCATAACCTATATAGTTCTTCCCATCAGTAAGCACATACTGTGGCTCCTTCCTCCGCATTTTATCCAGAGCGGTATCAAACACATAATAGCCTTTTGTTTTTCCACAGCACTTTTTCTTTACATCTATAGCCCTTTTTATTGATTGGAAATCATGCGCTTCTGACTTATTTTGCACCTTAATAATTTTTCCAGCTTCATCACGTGCAATATAATATTTTCCATTCGTTAATACAATTGACATATTCCTTCTACCTCTAAAGCTACATATAAACCTGATTGTAAATGCTTAAAATCTTCCGCTGGCCTTCGTCATACGTGACGCATGAATCAATGATATTCTGAATATCTTTTCTTTCCAAAAGGCCGAAATCATCAGCTAAAACTTTTAGCTCTCTTCTTTCTTCTCGGCAAAGATTCCTCATTTTAGACATAAATTTTCCACCGCCTTTAATTTTTAATTATTTGACTCATGAGCAAATGACCGTGGTAGGAATCGAACCTACCATAATACACCAGTCAGCCTAAATTTTTATTTCCGCATCAGCTTTGAATCATCAAACCAACGCATTGATCCATCCTTATTGATAGGAATTTCAACTCTCTTTCCATTGCCGAAGCGGATCACTTTTGATAACCTACCTTTTCCATCCTCTGTAAGTTCCGCTCTTATAAAAATTCTTGTTTCCGTACTCATACGCATCAATCTCCCTTTCTCTATGCTACTTTTTCAACCTCTGTACAATGCTGTTTTATTAGTTCCACTAAATAGTTTAATTTTCCGTGTACAACACCTGAATCCCTCGTTGAATGGTTAATATCCAATTCATTCCATGTTTTTCCATCAATTTCTGTCTCATTTCCACCATTTACAAACCATTCAAGAAACTCTCCAAACTCTTTATCATTTCTTCCAAGTTCTGTAAATGCTTTAAATGCTGCCACGAAGATATATGCATTCTTGCTACTGAATAATGATCTGATTTCCGTTGTGTGATCTATTGATTCCGTTAATCTGGTAAGAAGATTGTCCAGACTTTCAAAATCGTCAATACACGCATTCTCATTCAACCATTTGAAGCCTTGCTTTGTATCTTTCTTATACTTATTCGGATAGTTGCACAGAAGTACCATATCCCCGACAACTCTTTCAAATGTTCCGTTTATCCTTCCTTTTTGGCTGTAGGAATAAACATCCAGAAAGAACCTATTCTGCGTTATATCTCTTATTTCCCGTGCGAACGCATCTATATAGGTAAATGCCTTTTGTGCCTGATTCATTGCCTTGTGATTGTTATATTTCCGTACAAGTTTAGAAATTTCTGTAGTATCACAGTTTTGGTGTATCGCCACTTCAAGCTGATATCCGTTGAAACGCTCCTGCAGTTCTTCTGGCAACTGTTCATAGGTTTTATTCCGGATATCATACTCAACAGATTCCCATACAAGCTCACCTTGTTCATCCCTTTTTAAATTTCCGCTTTCATCCATAACTTTCCGCTGATATGTAACCATGTATTCATCAATATTTTTTGTGATTCTGGTATTAGCGTATTTGAATAAGGAAAGCGAAGAGGATCGCTGTAATCCGTCAATTATCCATTGTCTAGTGATTCCGTTAACCGTTTCCTCACCTAATATAATAGGTGGAATATAGCCATCTGTTAAAACCGTAGCGATTAATTCATTTACCATATTAGAGTTCCATTGACCGGATAACCGCTGACATTCCTGATCCGTGCGGATTGTTTCCGCTTTCATCAATTTTAAATACTGTTCCAAGCTGTAGGTCTGTTTTCTAATCTTCATTGATATCCCCTTCCTAAAATAATATTTTTACATTTTCATAACTTCTCATAATCCGCAGATTTTCCGTATACTCTGTTGACGATATTTTTAAGATTTGCCGTATCTCACCAGACTTGTAACCATCCATAAGCATGTTCAAGATTCTAATCTGCTGTTTTGACAATCTCGAAACATAGGTTTGTACCTTATCCTGGAATTGATCCTTTTCCTGTCTCCTGACCACTTCCTCAAAAGTATCAAAATCAGATGCCACGCAATCCATAAGGCTGTACTCTTCATCATTTTCACTTGCCGCATCCAACGAGACAGCAAATTGATTCAAAATTCTTTTTTGTCTGTGTCTGTATTCTAATTCCGTTTTGAACTTCTTTGATAAACAGCTATGAAGAAAACCCTCAAATTTAACGCCCATATCCGGATCATACGAATTGTAAGCCTGCCACAATACCAGGTTCGCGACTGAATAAAAATCATCATAATCCGCATTTGTCAATGGTTCATTAAATTTCATGAATATTGATCGTGACATTCTTTTTAGTTTGTACATATCATTTTCGCAGTACGGTTCTAATACCGCAAAATTATTACTATTCATTTTCCCTTTTCACCTCACTTTCTTCTGACCACCTCCCACCTTTACCAGATGGGAACGCTCACAGCTTAAAGCCCTGTTTATAGTGGCTGTGACCACTCTGTTATTTGATTCTAAGTACCTTGAAGGAATTTACTTTTTCAAACGGCTTCAAATCTTCGCCAAAAATCTCTTTCAGCTTGTCCTTATCTAATGTGGTGCGGTTCTGCGGTTTATATGTGATCTTCGCCGTGTCTGTAATCTCTGTATCAATCTCTTTTTCAATCATGTATGAAATGATCTCACACTCAACCGCTTTCACTTCGTTTTCAAGCTCTTCTTTCATAGTTTTCAAACTTCTTAACTCCTGAACTTTGTTTTCTAACTCTTTTTTCGTAATGCACATACCCTTTTACCTTCCTTTTCTTATATTTAGTTTGATTAGCAGCAACCCCTAAAAACATCTTCCTAACTATTGTCTCTCATACAGATACCACTCACAGGTATATGGCTTTTAAGTTTATGGACGCTTTCGGCTTATCCGGTTGCTATAAAATTAAAAAAGGTGTAAAGCCTTTAATAATTCAATAAAGACTTTACACCTTTAGGTTTTGGTTATTTGATTATACTGTCAATCTCCATCCTCTAGCATAGACTGTAAAACATCTCTCAATTCTTGTAATTCAGTGTTATCTTTAACAACTTTTAGCACATTATCAACTTGCATTAAGATAAGCCTGATAATGCCTTGAAATTGTTTATTCGTCATACCCATAGAATCGCCTCCCTTCTATATAATATGAAAATATCGTCTATGAGATACCTTCATTATAACAAAAGGAAATTTAGGTGTAAAGCCTTTATTCAATTATCAAAGTGCGTAGGATTTTGATATTGCCATAATCCCGACTCCCTGTTATGGGAGTTTCGTCTTAATTCTCAAAGACTCGTCAGGGGATCTTATTGAATCTGCATTTCCACATCATATTTGTTATCTATAATGTGCCTTAGAAGAAATACAGATTTTGTATTCGATTTTGAAAGTTGTTTTGTGCCGAATATGATCGCTTCGTCTCTGGATCCGATGTAAAAGGATTCATTGTTTGCTCCATCATTGTAAAATACTTCGATTCTATATTCTTTCATATTCTTATATCCTCCTTTATGCAATCCCCATCATTTCATCTAAATAAATTCTTAAGCTGCCCTTACGGATGTAACCTCTACCAACGCTTGTATAATGAATCTTGTGTTTGTGGTAGTTGTGATAACCTTCCTCACTTGACCATGCTGCTATCAGATCACAGTTATCTTCATATCGGTCGATAACATCCGGTTCAAATATTGCTATGCCGAAGGTATTACAGAATGCCATAACACCTATTGGTTGAATGTCTTTGTATCTCTGATACCTTGCCGTATTCTTCATTGTAATGATCTCCCTTCCTTCTATTGTGATTACTCTTTGTGTTTCGTTGTTGTTTTGCATGGTCTTATTATATACTGTACCCAGTATATTGTCTATTGACATTTTTAACAAATGTACCCAGTATATTTTGTGAATTTTGTATACTGGGTACATATTGTTTTTTTTAACATTTCATGTTATGATAAATTATTAATATATGAAGAAGGTGAAATCATGGCATATAGTGACGCACAAAAAAAAGCGGTAAAAAAATATAATGAAAAAACATATGATGAAATAAAATTGAGAGTAAGAAAAGGAAATAAAAATCTTATAAAAAAATATGCTGAATCAAATAATGAAACAGTTAACGGAATGTTAAATAGATTATTAGAAAATGAAATACCTGAGATGAAGGACTGATTTACTGCTATATTTATATATAGCAGTTTTTTAATTATATTGTACCCAGTATACATATTATACAAATTTTTCTTTTTACTTTTGTCTAAAATGTCAATTGAATTTATACTGTACCCAGTATATAATAATCCCATCAATAAAAAACATAGAACCTTGACAATTGAATAGACTTCATACCTTGACCGTGATATAATGTATAGTATCAGATAACAGCATGATCACAAAAAAGGAAGTGATAGAATGACAGATAACGAATTATTATTAGCAATATCTCAGCTACTGGATGTAAAACTTGACGCAAGATTAAAACCAATGGAAAACAGACTTGATCGGATTGAGACAAAAGTTACTAATATAGCATTAACTCTTGAAAATGATATTCGACCACGGCTCAATACTATCGAATCTTGCTACACAGAAACGTATAACCGATATAAAGATTATGCTGATAAGATGGAAGCCGCTTTCGAAGATATTGAAATACTAAAGAAAGTAGTATCAGAACATAGCGAAAAACTGAAAAAGATATCATAGTTGTATCAGTATAAGCGTATTAAAAAGGTGGTGAGCATATGACGAATGAGGAGTTATTGCAATCTATCGGTGAAATGATGGATAAAAAGCTAAGAGAACTAGAAAACAACATCCTTGAAGAAGTGGACACGGTTCAGGAAAAAGCAAATGATCATTTCAAACGGATAGAAAAACGGCTGGATAATATTGAGAATGAAGTACATGCTTCAAAGCTACAGAATGATACTTTAAACTTGTTACTTCGGCGCATTGATTTAATGCAAGACGAGATCAACGAACTGAAAAAGAAAGTATCATGATCACAACTACATAAGCGATCACTAAAAGGTATGAAGCCTATTGAATTGTCAAGGCTTTATACCTTTTTTATTTTATAAAATTACAGGAGGGAACGTTATGAGAACAACAAGAAAAACATTGCAGGCGCAGGTCAACAGGTACAACACATTGAACGGTATTCAGTTAAAACTTAATGATGATATCATAGGTGGGATCAATTTGTATACCGTAGATAATAACATGGTCGCATCTGGCACTCTGTCAGAGGTTTCGAGAATACTTGAAGCACTGACACAGGTTAAATACTTAGAGCGTTGATCGCTTTTTATGGCGGTAGCATTTAGAAAGTTACCGCCTGCCATATACCGACATCATGCAATTATGAATACAGGGAAGGGAGATAACCTCATGAATAAATATTTCAAAGATGTAAATACTCTTGAAGAGTTAAGGAAGCAATACAAGAATCTACTGAAAAAGTATCACCCTGACAATGGAGGATCAGAGGAAGCGACCAAAGAGATCAATACAGAATATGAACGCTTGTTCAAGATATTGAAAGATAAACACGATACACAGAAACAGGATAATGCAAGTGGTAACGAAACAGAATACAGCAAGAATATGTATGACTGGGAGAATGACAAGGCTATAAGGGAAACGCTTGAAAAGATCATTAACTTTAAAGGTATTGACATTGAGATTATAGGGGCTTGGATATGGGTATCAGGCAATACATACAATTACAGAAAACAGTTGAAAGAATACGGTTTCAAGTATGCCAGCAAGAAAAAAGCATGGTATTTTCATACTGAGGCATTCAGAAAGACAAGCCACAAAAAATTGACTATGGACGATATTCGTAGTTATTACGGCACTACAAAAGTACAGCGTGATAGAAGGGAACTTCTTGAAGCGTAAATATTTTTCAGAGTGTAGCCTGATATGGTTACACTCTATATTGTATTGATTGCTGTAGTTTTCGCTATAATGGCGTAAATGGTATAGTGTAAAAGCAAGAGTCTGACCAGATAGGATTTTACGCCATGTGTCAGGCTCTATCATTTAGTGATATTATTAGAGTTATTTTGCGTTTTTAGGGGCTATTTTCGATTGAATGGTTGCATTGATTAAATGGTTAGGGTATGTATGTTTGATTCATTTTAGGGGCTGTTTTCGGTGATTTAAGCACATACACATATACCGGGGATAGTTTACATTTTGGATGGGCTTTTCTGTTTCGGCAGGCGGGGGATGGGTTTAACTCACACACCAACAAACTTTTACGGCACCGAAACATCTTCTTTCAACAATTCATATAAATTTCTTACGAGAGTTCAGTAAACGCTCTAAAAAAAGCCTCAAAAAAATTTTTCTGGTCAAATGAAGCTCTAAAAAGAGCGTTTACTGAACTGAATAAAGATAGACACCTATTATAAAGACAGACATATACGTAATTTATTTCCTACCGTCAATAAATTACTCTATTAAAAACTTTTTGATACTTAATGGTTACAGGTATCTTTAATAATTCAAAAAGCAAATCAATAAAACTACACAATTAGTATTTCCCCCACTTACATTTTCATAAGATGAAGAGCCTAATGGAATACCAACGAATTCTACATACATATTTTCAACGATATCATTGAGAATAGCGCCATTACCATCATCGACACCATACGCTCTAATCACATGTCCATCATAATCAACTGCATTTATTTCAATCATTTTATACTCTGTATCAAAAAAAGGATCTACCCAAACCTGTGTCACCGTATATCCTGACCAATAAACAAATTGAGCTATGTAGTTATCTGGTCTTTTAATATATTCTGCATAAGAAAGATTTCCATTTATTTTAGATGTCACTTCATTTTGATCAAATCCATTTCCTAATATGTACTGTAAATTATCCAGAATAATCTTTTCTGTTTCTGATCCTGATTGTATTGAAAATTTAGGGGACGTACTTCCTAAAGAATTTAATCCTTCTATAATGCTGGGACAAAATTCTCCATCTACAAAATTTCCAATTAATTTTATCCCATCTTCATCTTCCCATATCTGGCTACCTTGTCCATTAAATAATCCATTTCTAAATTCACCTGTGTATTCATATCGAACGCCTTCACTATTAATTGCAGAAAACACTCCTTGACCTTCAGGAATACCATTTATCGTCACCCCTGAATAATTTCCTATTCTGTCAAATTCAGGGAAATGCATAAGAAAACTATCTGTGTCTAAATGTCCATTTCCTGACATACTTCCGTTTTCCCACGAACCCTCATACAGAAAATTCACATCGTCCTTATTAAATGAAAAAATTCCTTCTCCATGTGGGATATCTTCTTTTACTTCTCCTGTATATTTCCCGATATATTCAACTCCATCATATGTTATTTTCCATTCCTTATTATTAACATTAGTTTCCTCTGCAATTGGTTCAATATCAGTTTTTTTATCATTTTCAACTAATTTTTGTATCCCTATATTTACATCGAAAAAGAATTTTCCTCCTATACCTCCAACAATAAAAAATAAAATCGTAAGAGTGAAAATTATAAATATACTTTTGCTTTTTTTCTTCTTTTTTAGTGTCCTTACATTTTTCCGTTTTATTGGGAATCCGCAGTTCGGACATTTTTTTGCTCTATCACTAATTTCTTTTCCGCATTCAGGACATTTTATTAAAGCCATCTGTCACCTCTACAATTCTTCCGTAAATACTATTCAAATTTTCAAATCATTTCCATTTTGACCGTTTTTTGTAAGCCAGGAATCCTACACCTGCGCCAGCGCATCCCACCCCAAGAGCACCAGCACTTACAACGCCAATAATTTTATTTGGATTTACTACATGAAAGCTAATAGATTCTTCCACATCATCATATCCGCATACTTTAAGTGTGACTTCACCTGTACCTTTTATGATAAATTCCTCCCCTTTGACCGATATAACATCCGGATTACTGCTTTCCCATTCTAAATCTTTAATTGACGCATCTAAAGGCTCAATAGATGCATTTAATTCAATAGAAGAGTCATAACTGATAGCTTTATCCGAAAATGGCATAGTAATATACTCTATACTACTGTCGTCAATAGAGATATTTTCCACTGGGATATGGAATACACTTATCGGTATTTCTTTTACAATATTATTACACGTCTTAATTGTAATTTTTGTATTTCCATCACTAATCGGAGTTATCGCCAGATTTTCATCAATATTTGCAATGGCTTGATTTTCAACTACTATATCGCAATCTGTATTGTTTGTATTTTCCGGAAGTATCTGTATATTTAATGAAGCTGCTTTTCCAATTTCAAGATTGATATTATCAACATTAGTAATGATCTGCTCTGGATATACTTCATAAACTTCTACAGAAAATTCTCCGGATATATTATTGGATGCATTAAAGGAAATAACCGCATTCCCAACTGATTTTGCAGAAATATTTCCATTACTGTCTATCTCCAGAATATTACTATCACTTGAAGTCCAGGTAATTTCTTTAGTCGTTGCATTTGCTGGTTCAAAATACCATTCCAGACGATGTGTTTCACCTAATTGTAATCTTTCTATCTGGTTTGCTATATTTACACCTTCAACTGGAATAGATCTAACTTCCAACGTAAATGTTTCGGCAGCACCAGAACCAGAAACTGTAATTGTTGAGACCCCTTCACCCATTGCAGTTAATGTATTATCAGGATTAACCTTTACAATTTCAGGATTGCTTGACGTAACAGAATATAGGTTATTCGTTGCATTATTAACAGAGAAGTCTATCCCAGCACTTTCACCTACATATAGATTTGTTGGATAACTATTTAAAGAAATCGAAGGTGACGGAGGCGTGTATTCCGTGTATACGTCCGGTTGACTATTATAGCCATATGGGCATACTCCTCCAGGATGTAAATGCGCCTCCATTCCATGATGATAATGGTAACTACCTAACCCACTTTTATTTTTATAGTCATGGTGTCCGCCATTACTATCTGTTCTTCCAGAATGTGCAAACGAAATTGTAGTAGTTGAAAAAACAAGAAGCATCAAAGAAATCGCTAGAAAATAATATTTTTCTTCATCATATTGTACCTCATTCTTCCTGTTGCGCTGTCCCATATTCGTCTTCATTTGTTTGCCACTTAGAGTAAGTATATCATCAATATTTTAGTAAATCTACCAATCCTTTACACTTTTTTTCACACTTTCATCACAATCTCTGATTTTTTACTTTTCTTTCTTCATAATTCTTAATCTTTCTCAGAATTTCTCTAAACATAACCAACCTCCATTCAGATATTTTTATTTCACTCTAATTATAGTCTTTTTAACGACTATAGTCAATTACAAGACCATCATTTATTCTGGAAATTATGGAGGATATAACACATGATTGATTATAGCCCTTTCTGGAAAACGTTAAGCAAATCAGCGGAATCAACATATACGTTAATTAACAAACATCATATATCCAGTTCTACTCTTGATAAGTTGCGTAAAAACAAGCCATTAAATACAACTACCCTTAATGACCTCTGCCGCATTCTTAGCTGCCAGATTCAAGATATATGCCGATACATCCCCTCAGAAGATGACCAGATGTTATGATCCAGAAACAGCACTCCCAGAGAGGGGCATACATTTACATCAAAATATCCAAAATATCCATCCCACTCTATCTATCCCCTGAAAAAAAAGTAAAAAATAGGGTATACCAGATATTTCACAATCTGATATACCCTATAGTTATTACAAGCGTTTTTGATTCTCAAACCATTTCATTTGCTCTTCATGCGCTTTTCTCTTTTTAGCATCATATTCCAACATTTTGTTGGTCCGTTCAATTGTAGCCGATATTTCATCACTAATATCTATGGTTCTCTGGATAGCATTCAGCAAATTTTGCTTATGTTCTTCTTCCATGCGTTTCTCTTCTGCCGCTTTTTGTTCAGCTTCTCTCTTTGCCTCCGCTTTCGCAAGTATAGATCCGGCAAAATTATTAATTCTTTCCCGATGTTCCCTCTCTTTGCGAATCTCACGCTCAATACGCTCCTGTCTCATAATATAAGACTGTTTTTGCTCTTCTTCCTCTCGTTTCCTCCTTTGTCTATTTGATTCCTCAATGTTAACCATATGCTGATATAGAGTTAAATCAGGCTTCGCATATTTTAATAAATCGCCGTATTTTGTCTTTGCTTCTTCCTCTCTGCGCATTTTTTCTTCAAAGTGAATACTTGATCCATCTAAATATTTGTCCAGCAAGTGCCCATACTTATTTTCAATCTCGTTACTTTTATTATCTCTACTCATAAATTAAATCCTCCCTGATCTTAATATGGTTCTATTTCAACTTGTAATAATTTTTTATAAATATAGTCCGGAATCTGTTCCTTATATTTTGCTGCCGTCATCAATATGTCGGCTTTTTTCATCATCTTATATTCCTCAAACGCTTCTTCCGGCGTATCCCATCTGGATAATGTATTCTGCTGTTCAGATCCAGTAAAAGTGATTCTACTGAAATATTTACCAACCCTTCCGCTATAATACACTCCCAGCGGCAGTACATTATCAGATACCTCACTTTCCGCATAATGCTTTTTACTATTCGCAAGCAACGCATTCAATCCCTGTGGTAATATACAGCAAAAATCAGGATGATACATGCCGGAACCATCACCAAATAAATCCTTATCCACCTGCATTGACTCATCACCGCATTCGTAGTAATGCTCCAGATACCACTTCACAAAAGTTTTCGGATGGTCAAGCCATTCTTGGCACATGATAGATTTGTCATAGCATTTTCTAATCCTATCATCCTCTTTTGTATCCTTACATCTTGTTCTTATCCCGTTATACACGTGATACGCTTGTATGCTTGCCCTGTTTTCATACTCTATGTACTCCTGTTCAAGATCCAATTCCTTCCATGTTACTTTACCAGCTTTCAACTCCTTATAATCTTCTGGCGTAACTGTCAACAGGTTCTTATACCAGTTATTTGATTCATTTCCATCTTTGTGCCATATCTTAAATCTACCCTTATATTTTACAAGAAATGTATCAGCGACTAAATCCTCCGGTGTTGTTTCTCTTCTCCACTTTGTTTCCTGCATAGAGAAAATACGCTTTTCATTTTCCTTTTTCATTTCTTCTAAAATCTGGCTGCACTCTTCGGATGGTGTGCCTATCTTAAACACTCGTTCTGTTTTTTCTTTCTTTTTATCATGCCTTTTCGTTTTACATTTTGCCTTAATGGGACAACTCACAATTTCTCTTTCAATCTCAAAAACTGTATAATGGCACTTACCTTCTTTATGTTCATAAAAAGTATTTTTGTCCTTACGATTTAGATTGTTCACGCATCTTCCGTAATTACTGATCCAGTAGTTTTCCGTATCTTCCACACGCACAAATACTTCAAAAGCATTTTTCAGTTTATATTTTATTGGATGTTCTACTGGTTTGCATTTGTCTTTCGGTATTTCCTGCAATTCACCGTTTTCATCTAAAATAAATTGTATCTTTGTATCCGAATTTTCTGTATTTATTTCCTTCTCCATTTTTTCAATTCTTGATTCCTTTCGATATGATAATAGACAGCATTCGTTTATATCCGAATGTGAAAAAGAAAACCCTGAGTCGGATTCCCTGACATATTTTTCTATTCGATTGTATATTTTTTACCTATATCATTGAATTAATCAGGCAAGATTCTCACTTGCCCTTTCTCTTACTTCGCTTCAACCACAATCACATTTTCTGCCTGTTCCTTACCCGTCTTCTTATTGATTCCTACACCAAACTCAACTAAATATCCATGTTCTAAAATTCCGTCCTGGATCTGGGATACATGAGCAAAATATGACTTCCCGTCTACATTTGATTTTATAAACCCAAATCCTCTTTCTTTATCGTACTTGGTTACAACGCCCCACATTCTATCCTGATTCATGCAATTATTCCTCGATTCTTTCAAAATTTTTCTCCCCTCTGATAAATTTATCAATGCTTTTTGATATATTGAACTTGATAACCCTTCTCTCTGGAAGCCGTATTTTCTGTTTATTGATTGAGTCAAAAGCGACTCTTCCCCTCCGTATTCTGGATAGAAATTTTCCGAATCCATCAATCCTGATATCTTCTCCATCAATCATACATTGAGCCATTTCATCAAGCATGGTATTTATAATCTTCTCAATATCCACTCTTCTGAGTCTCTCTTTACGTCCCTGTTTCCCTATGTTTACCTTTTTCCATACTCTGTCAATCAGTTCTGTTTTTAGAATCATTTTTCTTATCCTCCTTAGCTTCTAAAATCTTTTTTGTCTGTTTTACCGTCAAGTCAAATTTCTTGCCATATACAGGTACTTTATCTTCCCTGTTTTTAAAAATTGCATATCCGCTGACTTTTAACGGATGGTTCCTTGTGCTGCACTTTTTTATGTAATACCCTTTCTTCTCGGCAAGTCTCTTGAGAAATGGAAGGACAGGGCATTTATTTGCGGCTTCACGCCTCTTCTTTTTTACTTCATCCATACTCATCGGACTAACAGCTTCTTTAAGCCATACAACTATCTCTTGAAGCATTTCATTCGAAATACGTTCAGAATCATTTCCCCACCATTTAATCCACTGTTCCCTCAAATATTTTACTGTAAATTGCGCTTTCCGGCTTCTCTTGAACCAATAAGCCATGATCCATTTCTTTTCGTTGAAGAATGGAATGTTCTTTCTTACTGCCTTATTTGTTGTTACCTCTGTTGTTGTTCCCTTTGTTGCTTTGTTTTCTTTGTTGTCTGCCATTATGCTGACCTCCTGTTTTTATTTTTTATATCTTTGAATTACTTCTACAAGAGCATCCATATGGATACTTTAAAATCGTAGTTTCATTCTCCATGCCCATCGTATAGGTCTGTAACGCTCTGTTCGGCTCATACAGCCATCTTCTCCTTTTATGCAAGGATTTTTACATCTGTAAATTTAGGCATCAAAATAAGCCTCATAATCAATCATATAACGACTGGCTATGGGGCTTATTTTGATGTCCAAATATTCAATTGTCATACGTGCAAGATTCTCCTTTCTCCGCACTATTCACTACATACTGCCACTTTGATTAATATTTAATCAAACTTAATCAAAAATGAAAACATCACAACATCCGATTTTCCTTGTAAAATGGGCATTTGTACGCCTTCTGCCTGTTCATTCATTAGAGTTCGATTCTCTCATCCCCTGCTAATTGAAAATAGCTGTAAACCTTGATTTTTCAGGGCTTACAGCTATTTCTGTTTATGACGCCACAGCGTATTTCAGAGTGTTTCAAAGCGTTTTGGCGTAATTAAAACTCTTCATCTTTTTTATCGTTTACTCAATCCACCTCCACCGCGCTCCCGACTCCGTCCCGGCTCCGCAGCTTCGTCACCACGATCTTCCGCTCGATCCGCTCTTTGAGCTCCGCCACATGGGAAATGATCCCAACCATGCGGTTTCCTTCCGTCAGCCCGGCCAGCGCCTTCACCGCCTGGTTTAAAGCCTCCTCATCCAAGGATCCGAAGCCCTCATCCACAAACATGGCGTCCAGCCGGATCCCGCCCGCACAGGACTGGATCTCATCCGACAATCCCAGCGCCAGGGACAAAGACGCCTGAAAGGACTCCCCGCCGGACAACGTTTTGACGCTCCGCTCCGTACCGTTATAATGATCGATCACATTGAGCTCCAGCCCGGCCTTCTCCCGCTTGCTGTCTCCGTCCTCCTGCCGCTTCAGTTCATACTGCCCGCTGCTCATCGTCATCAGCCGCAGGTTCGCCCGGCGCAGGATCCGATCAAAATACGTCATCTGGATAAAGGTTTCCAGCTCGATCTTCCGCTTCCCGGCCAGAGTCCCGTTTGCCGTATCCGACAGCGCCTTCACCCATACATATTCCTGCTCCACGGCGATCATCGTCTGCTGCCGGTCACAAACTGCTTCAAAAATGTCCCGGTTCTTCTTTCCTGCCGCATACCGCTCCGCCCGTTTTCCGGACAGCCGCGCCTTTTCCTCCGTCCACTGCTGCTTCCTCTCCAGAATTTCCTCTACCGCCAGCGGTTCCCCCGACTGCAGCTGCCCTTCCAGCGCCTGGATTGCCGCCTGCAGCGCCGTCAGTTCTTCCCTGTGCCTCTGGAAATCCTGTTCTGCTTTTTCCCGTTCCTTCTGTAGGAAATGCAGCTTCTCCCGGAGCTGCCCGGCCTTCTCTTCCGCTTCCTCCCTGGTCTGCTCTCCCAGAATTTTTGCCAGATCATCCCTCTGTTCCTTCCAGAGCTTCCGCTCCGTATCCATCCGTGTCAAAAGAAGCTCCGTCCGGCCTGCTTCTTCCTCCTCCCGGCGCATTTCCTCCTCCAGCTTCGGAATATCTTTGTCCAAATGTTTTTTCCGTTTTATATTTTTCTGATTTTCGGCGATCCCGCTCTCCAGATCAGCCAGCTCCAGATCCAGCAGCTGCCCCGCTCCGCTCACCGTCTGCAGCAGATCATGGTCTCCCATTTCCGCCGCATTTTCATAAGAATCTCCCCAGGGCATCCCCGGTGCAAGAAGAAGCTCTTCCATCTGCTTCCGGTTTTCCCCGCGCCGGGACTGCAGGATTTCCAGACGGCTGCTCTGTCCCCGGATCGTCTCCCGGCATTTTTCCAGTTTCTTTTCCAGCTTCCGAACCGTTTCCAACAGCCGGCCGCGCAGTTCCAGTTCCTTTTGCACCTGCTGCTCCCGCAGCGAGATCTCTTCCAGCTGTTCCGCCAGCCAGCATAATGCAGATTCAAGCGCAGCTTTCCGTTTCCCATCCGCTGCGCCGGTAGCAGATGCATCGTCTGCTCCCAGGACCGCAGCCCTTGTTTCCTCACTCGCATTCTCCGCTTCCAGAACCGCAGCCCTTGCTTCCTCACTCGCATCCTCCGCTTCCAGAACCGCAGCCTTCACATCTGCACACGCCGAGTCTGCTTCCGGCTCGACAATGTCCGCGCCCACATTCGCCGCAGTCATGCCAGCTTCCTTTGCATCCGCACTCATACACCCCGCAGACACAACCGCCCCCTTACTCTTCCTCCTTTCGTCCTGCTCTGTCCGCGTATCCTCGATCCGGCCCAGCCTGCCATCCAGCTGCTTCCCCAGAGCCATACTCCGCCCCGCCAGCAAATCCACATCTGCCCGCAGCTCCTTCCCCTGCTCTCCAAGCTCCGCCAGACGCCCTTCCAGCGCTTCCGCCTCCTGCATTCCGGTATCATACCGCTCTTTTTTCTCCTTCGCCCCCTCCTGCAACTTCTCCAGCTCTTCCAAATGCATTTGCAGGGCCTGCCGCATCTCAGCCAATATCCCGGCAGTCGTCGTTCCAGGCAATCGTCTCTCTTCTCCGGACAACCGCTCCTCTTCTCCAGACAGCCAAAGCGCTCCCTCACCAATCCTCAGCAGCTCCCCTTCCGCCTCTTCCATCTGCTCCGAAAGATGCCGGATCTCCCCGCTGAGCATCTCCACCTTCCGCTCCGCCTTCGACAGCTCCTGCTTCTTTTCCTCCAGTTCTCTCTTCTCCGGCGCCTCCCCGGCCAGTGCCGCCGGCTCCGGATGGTGCAGCGCCCCGCATACCGGACACTTCTCCCCCTCCTTCAAATGCTCCGCCAGCATGCCCGCCTGGGCATCAAAAAATCTCTGCTCCAGCTCATAATACGCATTCCGCAGCCGTTCCCATTCCTCCACAGCCGCCCCGTAATTCTCCTGCTGCTTTTTCCGTTTCTTCTCATACCCCTTCCAGCGCTTTTCATGCCCCAGAAAATCCTCCAGCACCTGTTTCTGTCTTTCCGCCCGATGCCGGTACTCCGTCTCCTCGCTCTCAGCATTTTTTAAAGGCCGCAGTTCTTCCCGAAGCTTCCCCAGCATTTCCTTCCATGCCCGTTCCTGCTCCGTCAGCCCGGCCAGCGTCTCCTCCGCCTTCTCCTGCTGCCCCCGGACCTCATCCCATTCCCGGCGGCACGCTTCCAGCTCCGCCTTCTCCTTCTCCAGCCTTTCCCGGCTCCCGGTCAGTCCCACCAGCACCGCATCCCGATCCCGCAAAGCCTCCGCCTGCTGCCCGGTCTCCTCCAACTCCCCGGTCAAATTCTCTTCCTGCGTCAGCGCCTTTTCCTTCGCCGCCTCACACTTCTCCCGTTCCGCCTGGATCTCCAGGTACTGCTCGCCCTGCCGCTGCAGTCCTTCCCGATGCTTTTCCATGCCTTCCTTCCGGTGCAGAAGCCGCTCCCGCTCCTCTCCTGCGGTTTCCAGCGTTTCCTGCTCCCTCTTCTTTTCCCCGATCTCCAGCTTCAGGTCTCCCACGCGCAGCACTGCCTTCTCCCGTTTCTCCCGTTCCTCGGCAATCCGAACCGCCTGCAATTCCATCTGTTCCTGCAATTTTTCCATAGCATGGTATCTTTCCAGGTTCTCCTCGGCCTGCCGGATCAAGGCCGCCAGCTCCTCTTCCTCGGCCCCCGACTGCAGAGCCTTCTCCCGGATCTCCCCGGCCTGCTCCAAAGCCTGTCTCTTCTCCTCCAGGGCTTCCCGTTTTTCCTCCAGAAGTACCGCTGTCTGCCGAAAATGCTCCGCCTTCCCCAGAAGCTGATCCTCCTGCTGAATCTTCTTATCCAGACCGGACAGCTGCGCATCTATCTGGTCCAATGCCGCCTCGTCCTGCTCCAAAAGCTCCTGGAGAAGCTCCAGACCTCTCCCTACCCTGCCTTCAAACTTCACCTTCCGCAGGCTTTCCAGCTCCAGGCTGATCTCCGGACTGCCCTCACAGACCGCCCCCGACAGATACTGGCTGATGCTCATGCGGATCTCATCATATTCCTTCCATCGTTCCTTCGCCGCGTCCCGGAGCCGATTCTGCACCTCCTGGTACAGCCCGGTATGAAAGATCTGCCGGAAGATTTCCCCCCGTTCCTGGGTTCCCGCCAGCAAAAGCTTCTGAAAATCCCCCTGGGCGATCATAGCGATCTGGGTAAACTGCCGGTAATCCAGCCCGATCACCTCCTCCACCGCCCGGGTTACCTCCCGCGTCCGGGTCACCGGCTGCCTGCCGTCAAAAAAGGTCAGTTCCGCGTCCGCCTTCTGCATCGTGTACCCGGTCCCCCGCCCCTTGGGCCGGAGATACTCCGGATTCCGCCTGATCCGATACCGTTTTTCCCGATAGACAAATTCCAGCTCCACGAAGGTGGGCACCTCCTCCCCGGCATATTTGCTCCGAAACATCCCCGCCTCCCGCACATTTCCGCTGGCCTCCCCGTACAACGCAAACGCGATCGCGTCAAATATCGTGGTCTTTCCCGCTCCTGTATCTCCCGTAATCAGAAAAAGCCCCCGGTCCCCCAGCCTGGAAAAATCAATCTCCGTTTTCCCGGCATAAGGCCCGAAAGCACTGATCGTCAGCTTTTGTGGTCTCATAATCTTTCCTCTTTTCCGTATACGCTTAAGCTATCCTCTCTCCTGCACCTTCCGGATCAGTTCCCGTACAAATGCCTCCTGCTTTTCGCTCATCGCCTGATTATTCTGCAGCTCATAAAACTCCCCGAACAATTCCAGCTCCGACTTTTGCTCCACCTCACAGGCCCCGTTCACGTCCCCGCTCTCCCGGGTCCGCCTGTTGTCATATTCCAGCCGCATCAGATTCGGATAAATGACCCGGAGCTTCTGCAGTCCGTCCGGCACATCCTCCTCATCCGTCAGCGTAATCTGCACATAATCCTCCGTATTCGTATCCTGATAAAAAGACCGGTCCGTCACCTCCATATATGTCCCCCGGATCCGCCGCATATCCCGCAGAGGCTTCAACGGAATCCTCCGGATCTCCACGTCTCCCTTTTCCTTAAGCTCCGCCACTGTCACTGACTTTTCCTGTTCCGCCTCGGAAAACGAATATTTCAAAGGAGTCCCGCAATAGCGCACTGTCTCCCTGCCCACATGCTGGGGGCTGTGGATATGTCCCAGCGCCACATAGTCAAACCCGTCAAATACCGCCGCATCCACGTTATCCAGTCCGCCCACCAGGATTTCCTCCGACTCGCACCGGGCCGCCCCGGTCACAAACTGATGAGCCGCCAGGACATTTCGCACAGACGGGTCGATCTCCATATGCTCCACCGCCGTCCGCACCGCATCCTCATAGCTGTCGATCTCCTCCGCCTCAAAGACATGCCGCACCGCCGCCGGCTTCACAAAGGGCAGCAGATACACCCGCACTTCCCCGAAGGAATCCTCCAGCGAAATAGATTCCACCTTCCCGTCATACACCGGCGACAGATACACGCCCCTGCTGGAAAACAGCTGCGCGCCGAAAGCCACCCGCTCCGCCGAGTCATGGTTCCCGCTGACCGCAAAGACCGGCACCCCCATCTCCGCCAGCCGGGTCAAAAATACATCCAGCACCCGCACCGCTTCCGCCGGGGGCACCGGCTTGTCATACAGATCCCCCGCCAGGATCACCCCGTCGGCCCTTTCCTTCTCCACAAGCTCCAGAATCTGCGCCAATATATACTTCTGATCCTCCAGCATGGAAAACTCATTCACCCGCTTTCCGATGTGGAGATCCGATAAATGTATAAATTTCATGAATTTTTCTCCATTCTCTGCTCTGCGGCTCTAATTCAGCTTCTCCCGCAGCACTTCATCTTCTTTTTTCTAATTCCCCAGTATGAACAAAAAATTGATTAAAATGCGCTATTACGGAACTATGTTTTGACGCATCGAATCCATCTAATATATTGATCGCCCGAATACTGTGAAAAATCGCATAGTAAGACCGGTTGATAGCAGCCTTATAAAAACCCGCCTGATGGTTACTTTCTGCAGTCAGCAAATCTTCTTCTGCCCGTTCTATCCTATATCTACACAGCGTATTCGTATCAAACGGCATACAGCACAACCCCCTCCTCTGATACATTCCTGTAAAAAGGCAAAATCTGCTTCCACTGCAAATATTCCTGATAACTGATATCAATAATAGAAAAAACCTTTAAATATTTAAGAGACATATCTGTAGATACATCGCTGAGCATTTTGTCATACTCCCTAAGCTCTGCATCGTCTCCATCTACTAATACCATAATATCAATATCCGAATCCCGTGTATGCGTTCCTCTTGCTGCAGATCCATAAAGTATCACTTCTTTCAGCAGTTTTCCATATGCCTGATGTAAAAGTTCTGCAAGTTCAGCCAACATTTTTTTCATCCGCTCATCCTTAATCTGATCCATAACACCGGGCCTCCTTGTTTATATCCCAATATTCTATCTACTTCTTAATTACATTTTACCACAATCTCAACTGATCAGCTTCTTTATATCTGCAAATTTGCCTGAAGTCACTGCTTTATCGGCCGAATGCCTTGCGACAAAACGCAAAGCACCGTGATCATTTCAGCTTCTCCCGCAGTACTTCCACCTTACACTCATGCCGTTTCGTCCTGTCATCCTTATCATAGGCAATCCCCACCGCCAGGATCCGCCCCGTATATTCCGGCTTCTGTCCGATCTTCCCCTCAAACCGGAGCGCATACTGCCGCTCCTTGATCTGCCGGATCGCGTCATCCGCGGTATGATTCACCTTCAATTCCAGAATGATCGCGTCATCCTCCCGCCGGAACGGATAAAAGATATAGTCCACATATCCCACACCCGCCTTATCCTCCCGTTCCATCCGATAATGATCGATTGCCTGCAGATAGGCCCACTTGATGATCGAGGCCAGCTCCGCCTCATTGCTGTAAACCTGCAGAGGGCTTTCCGTATTGTGTACAAACTGCAGGATCTCCGTCATCGTTTTCGTATCCCCGGCCTTCGTCGCCATCAGCATCCGGCCGGACTGCCTTGCCAGGCGGTAAACATTTCCCAGGGAGGGCTCCCTCTGGACCATATCCGCAAAACGCCCCATCAGTTCTTTATTGGGAATCGAAACATATCCATCCTCATAATTCAAAAATCCATAAACCACCATCGCCGAAAAGATCTCATCCTTTGTCTTGAGTTCCATGGACGTCGCCGCATATTCCTGTACCCTGGCCGGAACCGGGATATCTGCGATCATCAGCCCCACATCCACCTTCACCTCATCCACATTTGCCCCGATATAGTAGAACAGCTCATCATACGGCCCCGAATTGATCCAGTAATTCCCCAGATTATTATTGGACAGCGCAAGCACCACCGACCGTGGATTATACATACGCCGCCCCCCTTTGGTATGATACCCGTCATACCAGAGCCGCAGATCCTCCCTGGTGATATTCTGCTTCCCCGTTTCCTGCACCTGGTACCGTTCGTAGAGCGCATCCACCTCTTCCCCGGTAAATCCAAAATATTCGTTATATTTTTCCTCATTCACCATGGTATACTCACAGAACATATTCAGTTCGGAGCCGATGGGTCAACGAAGGAATCGATAGATTCCTGAGTCGTGTACGCAGTACAGGCGCTGGCAATCGGAAGGATCCCCGTCATATACGCCATCTCCACATACGCCTTATCCTTCAAAAGGTTGCTTAAAAACTTCGTAAAATCGTCCTTCTCTTCCTCCGTCACAAACTTCTGATGATAAATATAATCCCACTCATCCAGCACAAAAATAAACTTGTCCCCATTGCCGTATTCAAACACCTTGGTCAGCGTGTCCCATACAGAATCTTCTTTTTCAATCTCTATCTCAGGATAAGCCATCCTCAGATCACCGATCAGCCCCTTTTTTATTCTGGAAATATATTGCTCGTAAGATCTTCTGTTTTCCGGCAGCTCATTGAACATAATATGAATCACATTATGCTGGTTCAAATGCTTTTGATACCACCCATACCCGGCTACCTTTAAATGAACAAATTCTTCACTGCTGTCTGCTCCCTTGCCCAAAAAAGCCCCGATCATATTCGCCGCCATCGTCTTTCCAAAACGCCGCGGCCTGGTCACGCAAAGGTATTTCATCTTCTTTCCCCGAAATGCGCCTGTCTCCTCAACCGCATTCCCCTTCTGTTCCAGAATCCGCACAATCTCATCCAGCATCTCCGTCTTATCGATATAGTATGTCATCGCGCAGTCCTCCTGAAACAGAGAATACGCCCTTTTTCCGTTCAAATAGATTCCCATACAGCCGGCACACTCCTTTCCCGGTACAGCATTACACGAGTAATCCGGTAAATCCACATCCTCTATCCTGTCAATCTATAGTTTATCACACTTGCCTCCGGCTTACTATGAAAACTTTTCCGTATATTTTCCAAATGTAGACGCACCCTATATCTTCTACCATTCAGTCCGATATGATATCGAATACTAACAGGTTGCCTATACGACCATCAATGCAGATGAAAAACACTGGTACGCGAGCCGGCTCCACTGGATGCCATCAAAGCCCCTTCTGGAACGGACACCTTTAAAATGTCCTGCACAGTTTCTGACGGCAAAGCCTTCGCTAAATAAACTACTAAAAGTGCCATCAGACAATTTGCCGGATGACACTATACTCATGGTTATTGATATTCATTTCAATGCTTCCAAAGTTCTTTCAAGCCATTCCCGCACTGTCAGCGTGTCATCATGATTCTCCCCAAAGCTTTCCTTTCTTTTTTCATAGCAGTCTTTCAACGTTCCCTCTGCTTCTTCATACTTTTTCTCCTGATACAGCGTCCTGCCAAGCCATTCCTGCACTGTTAGCATGTAATCATGATTTTCCCCAGAAAATCCCTTTCTTTTTTCATAACAATCTTTCAATATCCCCTCTGCTTCTTCATACTTTTTCTCCTGATACAACGTATAACCAAGCCATGCTTGTACTTTCAGCGTACCATCATAATCTTCTCCAAATCCTTCCTTTCTCTTTTGATAGCAATCTTTCAATATTCCCTCTGCTTCTTCATACTTCTTCTCTCGATACAGCGTATAACCAAGCCATTCCTGCACTGTCAAAGTATTATCATCGTCTTCTCCAAAGCCTTCTTTTCTCTTTTGATAGCAATCTTTCAATATCTCCCTTGCTTCTTCATACTTTTTCTCCTGATACAGCGTCGATCCCAACCATAATTGAGTATTTAATGTGTTTTTATCTTCTTCTCCCAGTACTTCTTTCCGTTTTTCCCAACAACCTCTCAGTTCACACTCTGCTTCTTTATATTTTTTATTGTTATAGAATATTTCACCAAGTAAGCCTTGCACTGACAATGTTTCCTCATCATCCGCCCCAAATGCATCCCTTCTCATTTGATAACAGGCCTTTAGTTCCGCCTCTGCTTCTTTATATTTTTTTTCTTGATTTAAAGTCCTGCCAAGCCATTCCCATGCTGTCAGCGTATCATCACAATTCTCTCCTAAGACTTCTTTTCTCTTTTGATAGCAGTCTCTCAATATTTCTTCCGCTTCTTCATATTCATAGTTTTCATATAATTTTTTTCCCCATAAAAACATAACTTCAATAATATCATTTATTCCATATTCACTTACATTGATATTCATATTTTTTCGGTACATACTTACCATACGCCAATACCACATCAATAATGTTTCATTATCCGCATCATCCTTCCATTTCTCTCCACATACACTTCTCAACAATGGAATAGCGTCATCATAATTTCCTGTCTTAGCAAGAATCTGTCCTATCCATCCTTCTGTTTTTATAAGAAAATGTTTCTCTGCATCTTCTGTATTTTCTATCAAATATCTTAACTGCCGAAACACATCCAGTGACTCTTCATATTTTTTGCATAGATATAGATAGCGTCCTGTTTCTTTACCTAAGTTAAACACTTTCGGTTCAAAATGCTTTTCAGTGCAAAAAGATACTACTGCCAAATGAAAAACGGCTTTTAAAACATGTCCCATCTCTTCTCCAGAAGGGTAATTATTATAATACATTGGAAAAGTTTCAATCTCAGGCAGAAATGCCAAATACCAATTCTGTTTACTTCTTTGATACTGTTCAAGTTTCCTATAAAGAAATAAAGGTCCCGAAAAATCAATCCAACAACTACTTTTTAAAAATGTAAAAAGTTCATCTAAATTTTTCTCACTCTTAATAGAAATCTCAAGCTTTGAAATTTCAAGATGACTTAACGGTTCAAGCGTTTCTACGTAATTTCCATATAAGCATAATCGGTCAAATGATTCATAATCCTTAATCCATTCCAAATCTATAAATTCATTTTTTTTCACATCCAGATTGCGAAATGGAAAAAAACACCTTAAATCTGAAGGTTTTTCTAGTCTTCCATCTGTGATCGCAATGAAACTCTTTTCTCCCATTAAATTTGTAATTTCTGAGAGCGAAAGCTGATATGATTTCCATTCAATTTTTCTAGCAAGCGGGAAAAGCCATAAAATACCATATACAGAAATCTCCGGCATTTCAAAAAGAGAAATGCATTCTGCTGAAATCAATTCAAAAATCTGCTTTTCTATATCACATTCATGATTTGCAAAATTAAACTTTATCGATTTTCTTATTTTTTGCATTAAAGATTCTTCCTTTGACTGCTTAATGTCAAAGGAATCTGCTGGAAGTTCATAAATCCAGTGCGTGTAAAAACTTCTGTAATTCTTAGTAGAATCCGACAACATTACTTTTCTTTGTTCAAATGAAACGCTTTCAAGTGCCACCAAAAAACGTGCTGTAAAAAACTCAAAGAAAAGCATATGTATAAACTCGTAATCCTTATCATTTACTTTACGTATCAACTGTCTTGTTGAAAAAAAGAACTCACGATTTTTCAATCCAAAACCTTCATCATCATAATCTTCAAATATTTTTTCAATATCGTCTATACACAAACCATATGAACCTGAGAGTACCATCTTCTGGCACATTGCGAGTATTACCCCCCAGGCATTTTTATAATACGCAGATTGCTTTTCTTTATCCTTTTCCTGTCCAATCTTCTGTCTGCTATGCCAAAGCTGTTCTTCTCTTTTCAACCAGTCATTTACAATTGCATCCAATGCCTGCCATAAGGATAATGAAACATTATCACAGTATTCCTTCATAATAATATCTGCATATTCTATCAATAACGGAATACGGAAAATTGCGCTATTGTTTAATAAATAACGCCGCATTTTATATAAATTTTTTCCTCTTTTACCTTGTGCTCCTTTTCTTCTGTAAAGCAATAAAATTTGTTTTCTGTCAAACGGACATATTTCTATTATTTTAGGTTGATATTGATTTAAATTTGTCCTTGTAAGCTTCTCTTTTACATTTTCCTTAAATGGTTCTTTGCGACTAGCTATATATATTTTTCTTATTGAATTTAATTTATTTTTTTCAAATGAACCAAATAATTCTTCTAAAATAACTTCTGCTGATTTATGCTGCAATACAACAAATTCATCAAAACCATCTAAAAACAAAGCTTCAAAATCATTTTCCAGGTTCTTTTTTAGTTCTTCTATACTTTTGTAATCCCGCATTCTATGATACTCGATTCCAAAATCGGCTAATTTTTCGCCTGAATTGATTCTCCTGTTATATTTACAGTACCAAAAAGCAAGGTGCACCATCAACGTTGACTTTCCGCTGCCCGGATCACCTAAAATAAATACAATCTTATTTTCACTTGAATTTGGCTTTAAATCTTTTTTTAACTTCTTTAAATTGTATTCAGAATCTTGCGTTACATCTTTCAGTCGGTGATTTACATACCTGTTAAAGTCTATCATATTTTCTCTTTCATTTTCTTTCCCCGCCATACGGTATAATAGATTTAACAATTGACGTTCTCTTTTTCTTGTAATATATGCAGTTATATATTCCTTTACCAAGGCCAGCAAACTGGTTATAACGGTAAAAATATCTGCCAAAATTCCAATAAGAGACATAACACAAACACCTCATCTTTCGCACGTTATCAATACTAATGAATAAATGTTGCTTTTTTATTGTAGCCGGTAGTCGGTGCATAATAATTCTATCATTAAAGAATGGATGGATATGCTTCATAAATTTCATTAAAATTTATTCCAAATATGGTAACTCCTCCAAATGCCAAAGTTAATACACCGATTGAAAATGCAGTATTTATGAATGATTTATTATTCTCTTTCTCTTTTATCTTATCACCTCGGACACCTAATTCTGAATCTTTATAAGACATTTAATGCACTTTATTTTTATAAATTCATAATTCAGAGCATCAAAAAAGGCAGCAAATACCTTTACAGGAATTTATCGCCTGCACATAAGAATTTATCGCCACATCAAAATATTACCATATTCAGCAGGTTTCTACAATATTATTTTCAAAACTCACTAAATATTTATTAAAAATCGGTTACTTTTCACGGGATGAGGAAAGTAACTCAGAGTATCCCCCCGTTTAATCAGACCGTTATGCCAACTGCTGGTCACGTTATTCTTCCGATTTCAATACCGATTTCCATATCTCTATCTTTTTTATTTGCTGTGCCAGCAATAATTTCTGCATCAGCACCGAACTCTTCAAGATATACTCTATTACCAACACCATTTTTTTATATTCTTGTTCCGGATATATGCAGCCATTTACAAGCAGCTCCCTATGGTGTAAAGTATTCTCAAACCCCATGATCAGCAGGTTATTGTGATGTGCTGCATTCACCGCATCATATATTTCATACCTATGATTAATATCCAGATAAAAATCACACCTGTTCCATAAAGTATCCAGCGCCTCCCGGCTCACACATGGATAAAGTTTTACATTTTCCCGTTTTCCTAATTGATTAAGCTTATCTGACATTAATGTATCCTAAAATCCCGTATCAATTATACATATGTCAGCCGATGTTTAGCCCAAAGAGTTCAATAATCTCTCTCTGAAAAGCTGTTGTCGTTGTGTAGATCGGCTTACGTTTCCCTTCAACAGAAACTACCCGCAGGGATTTCATTTCATCTCATCTATCACTTCCTGCATATTATGGCTCTTGAACCATCCGGCCTCATTCATGATGTTTTTAATCTGGGAAGAAAGTATCAGGGCGATATACTGGATAAACAGCCGCCCGTCCATTGCTGCTGAGGAATGGATACGCAGCCTTTTCATATCAAGGTCATTTTTCAGGTCATCGAAATGCTTTTCTATTGTATCCTAAAATCCGTGTAATGGACACTCGTTAACGCCTGATTTTGACTTTATCGGTTTCAAAGTCCTTGAAAATACAGGATTTTTATTCCTTTTTCTCTTCCACTAAACGAGTAAC
>CAJTGD010000050.1 GCA_910575475.1 Lachnospiraceae bacterium
AGGTATTATATCATAGAAAATACCGAAAAGCAAGGAAATCCAATGCTTGTCGGAATCCTATAATACCTTTATGAATATGGAATAAGAGGGTAATACCTAAACTAAGGAAGTTACGGATTAATATACGACAGCTTTCATCTGGTAAATCAATACCATCATAACGATTATTTATAACAACAATATGACCAAATTCCTTCCTTTTCAGCTTTTCTATAATAGGAAAAATATTTTCTCTATCTACACATATTGCCCCTAGATTTTTATAATGATTGGCACGTTTTGTATTTGGCACTAAAGCTACCATACCAAATTTCTTGTTATCCATTTTGCTAAATTTAGTAACAACTAAATCTCGGTCGCATTCATCATCAATAAGAGAGGGCAATATAATCATCTTTTCGCCAGACCACTTCTGCTCACTATTAATCAATGGAAATTTTACGGCATCAGCACTGAATGAGAGTCCCTTAACAAAGAAAGCATCATCCTGTGTGGTTGCAGACATAAGAATCCTATGATTCGCTTTTGAAAAAGATCCAAATACATCTGCATTAGGATTGTACGGAGATATTTCAATTTCACTTCCAGAAATATAGCAGCAATACTCTTTTATTTTGTCTCTCATAAGCGGCCATACATATTGAATACAGCTTTCACTGGAAAACTCAGATAGTACTTTTAATACTTCTAATCTCTTATCCATCCAACTCCAATATGGTACAGGCATAAAAGTTTCATAATCTCCTGATTGAATATCCATAAAGCTTCCTTCGCCCTGCTCAATCAAATCATCATTAAATAAGGATATTAATTTTTGATAAAGTAATTCATTATCCTTTTTGGTAATAGTAATTGTAAACGCCTCTTTTATCACGTCTGCACAAGCATGGGAATCATCTAAAATAATTGTTCCAATATGAATGTAATTATTGTCAATGCCAAAGACTGATTTTCCATTAAATATTTTATGTGCATGTGTAATTAATATCTTTTCCCCCGCTAAAAACTCATCCGGTATTTGTTTGTCATTTCCGATAGTACAACAAGGAATCCCAAACTTTTCAGCTTCGGCACATACTTGTGACACCAAATAAATGTTCGGACAAACATACAAACAAGGTCCTCCTTTGGAATTAATCACAGATTGTAATATCAACAATCCAATTAATGTCTTTCCTTCTCCTGTATGTAATTTAATTATCAAATCTTTGTCATTGCGATGTTTCTGATACCATTCAGCAAGAATATATTCTTGTGCTGGACGCAAGGGGCCCGCCACACTCTTCCTGTCTAATGTCTTATATAGTTCCTGTGGTTCAGTTTTTCTATTAATTTTCCCTGATAACAATTTTCTTTTGAAATCTACCATTTTCATTTGTCTCCTACTTTATATTATCATTGTGTCACTAAATCTCTATTGATATCTGCGCTAAAGATGTATATATTTATTATAGCTTAAAAAGAAGCATATGCAAGTTCATTTTTAACATAAAATCATAATACTGCCAAATAAGCACAAACAAGATATAGAGTTTTTTCCATCGAATCACCCTATATCTTGCATTATTTTCATCTTCTATTGGTAATCTATATATCGTGTCGAATATCTGTCAAAATTTCTTCCCCCATTCATTTGAAACGCATCATGCCCCATAATACTCCTTACCGCCTGCCCCAGACTCCTTGCTCCCCCATGCTGATGGTACGGCTGGGAAGCCCTGTGCTTATGGAAAATAATACACTTCCCCTCTCCCGGATATTCCATGTTATAGATATACCAGATATATAACATGCTTTTAACAATCGATATTATCTTTCATTTTGTTCCAACATATTTTTCTATGATACAGTGTCGATTTTTTAGGGGATTGGGGTTCGCCCCAAAATGCATTTGGATATCCAAATGCTATGCTTGCACAAACCAGTTCCACTGTTTAATTCAGAATTTTCTTAAAAACCAGAGAAGTGTTCGTTCTGATTCTACTAAATAATTGGAAGTAGAAGTAATCTCTAGTTGAATAAATGATATCCTGATTTATAAAATTTCACCAGTATTTCTATATTGCTGAGTCAATGTACTTTAGGGTATCCAATAGGATACCCTGTTCGCTGTAAATATGACTTCATGGTATCCAATAGGATGCTCTGTTCACTGCAAATGTGACTTTGATGCATCCAATTGGATGCCCTTATTCGCAGCAAATGATATTTCAAGGCATCCAATAGGATGCCCTGTATTAGTTAAGCTCGTCGAGAAATAGCCAGATAGCTACGGATTGTTGCACAATTCTATGAAAGTCCTGTTTTAAACAGTTTATGCGTAAGAACTATAAGCGGTTTTGACACGTGTTGATTCATATTTTGCACGTAACAAGCTATTTATGAACACTTTCCGTGTAGAGTTGGAATTTTTGACACGGATAATTGTATTATTTATTTTCATGAGGTATTATGCTGGCCTGGATGGCAGCTCTTTCTTTATAGTTATTGAAACCTTACTCTATTAATTTCGGCACACTTCACAAAAAGTATCTCATGTTGTATATCCGGAAAGTATCTCAGAAGGTACTGTTTGTGGGAACTACCTGCTGGAAAGAAAAGAAATTGGTAGAAAGGGATATTTTTCCAGCAAGTAGAAATTTACCTGCCGTTTGAAATGTTATTCTTGGAAATGGACACAAAAAGAGATTCCATCCACATAGATAAAATCCCTTTCATATTTTATACGCATATTCCTTTCTATCTTATTTCTGAAATAAAGCTAAGGCATCTTCCAGTCCATACCGATATAATAATTGACTATACAACAACCATTGAGCGTTTACAGCACTCACATATTCGTCTACAGCGTTCTCTATTTCATCTGGTAAATGTAAAGATTTTATTATTTCTTCTTTTTTTATCGACTCATCATCCATTTGTCGATATTCTTGATTTTCGGAAAGCAGCCTGTTTTCAATGCTTTCCATCCTGCCTTCTGTCAAGATATCCAGCAACTCATTTTTACGTTCTACGCTTTCTTTTGCATCCCTATTATCACGGGGGAGGGTTCGTACTCCAGAAAATCCTATAGTCTGTCCTAAATAAAAATGGTATTCTCGAATCAGAGATTCCATTTCTCCACGTAGTTTGAAATATTCCAGCACCGCTTTATGTTCATCGGCCGTCAGACTGACAGGTGTTTCATCGTTCAAAAATGGTGCGATGATAGAATAATTCTTTGCCAGTTCATTTTGCCTTTTAAGAAAAGTATCAAATTTCGAATGGTACTTTTTCAGGTAAGTGACTACTTTCCGGTCTGCCCATATTCCCAATGTTTCCGACCATTGTTCATCTTGATTACATTGCAGCATATATTTCATCTCCTTTTCTGTGATTTATTTTGCTATCAGGTACATCACTTTACTACTTTTAGGAAAGAAAGCTATCTACAGAATCTAACAAGATTTCATACTGAAAATCGTGCATCTTATACAAGATAAAGCTATCATCTGTAAAACCTTCTGCCACTCATAACAAGTCCTCAGCTCAAAAGTACACATTTTTATTTCATATATACATATCCCGGCAAATTTGTGAGTAGTTATTCCGTAACATTCCTGAGAAATGATAACACGAATCATATTAATTCTTCTTTTTTATTTTCTTAACACCTGCATTTTAATACAGTCTACTATAATACAGCTTATTTTTCAATACAGATGTATATATAATTTGAAGAAGGGGATGATGGACATGGAAATTTATATTGATTTAGAAAATCTACTGAAAGAAAAAAATATTAGTAAAAATAAGGTTTGTGCCGCCTGTAAATTACAACGGACACAGTTAAATAATTACTGTAAAAACAAAGTCTCTCGAATTGATTTATCGATACTTACCAGATTGTGTGAATATCTTGATTGTACCCCAAATGACCTATTGAAGCTGAAATAATGCTGCTGAGCCCTCAACAGCATTATTTTAGCTTTTTGTTATAAACTGATAAAAATGACAAATTGCTTTATCAGTCGCAAGATAAAATTTTATTTTTCTCTGAACTTTATTTATTTTGTCATTTTTATCACTGTGAAGAGTTATCAACGTTTTTCGCTATTATTTCTATCACTTATTTTGTCATTACAATTGCACCTTCCTTTTGATTTTATCATCTATTACATATTTTCTAAATAATGATTGCTTGTCTGTGCAACAGGAAAATTCATTTTATCATAAATTCTATCTGCTCAAAAGGTACTCCTTCCGTATCGTCTACTTTTATAAAATCCTCTTCTTTCATCGAAAGATTATCATAATAAAAGCCATCACTATTACGTTTTATGGCATATCCTTTGTCTGTCATCATACGGAAAAATACAGATTTTCCATGGGCCTGACGATCATTTTCCTCACAAAAATCGGCATAATATTTGTAAATGTCACTTCGCTTCAACTTTTTACCATTCTGTCTGCATACCTTTTCATCCAGAAATGCTTTCACACTATCTGCTGAACGATAAAGCTCTTCAATACACTCCCGGCTATGACATGATTCACAGAAATGGTTATCTGCATAAAGTTGTTTCAATGCCGCTACACCCATATGAATCGCATAATCTGTTTCTTTGTAGATTTTTTCTTTCAGCATAATATCTTTTTCTGATTCCGGAATAGTACGGTTCATATCCAGTACAAGTAAGCGGCGGTAATAGGCATTCGTCTTATCATCCAGATTCAACGGCATTTCATTGGCTGAGAACAGCAGCTTCGCATAGCTGTGGAACTGTGTAGGGTCTTGTCCCTTTTTCTCATAAAGCAGAGTATCTTCGCCCACTGCTTTTTTGATAATATCTACGCTTTGCATGGCAGTACAGGGAATATCAGCGCATGCATTTAACTGTTTCCCAAACAGCCCTGTCGCATAGAAACGTTTATTCAGATCCTGGAGTGAAATACTGGAACAGTTTTCAATCCCAATGATATGTTGTATAAGAGAGATTGCAACCGATTTACCTGTACCACCCTTCCCTTTAATCATAAGGAATTTTTGGAAATGAGTATCTGTAGTCATGCAATATCCAAGATACTGCCAAAAGGTCTGTTGATCAGATTCATTTGGCATGGATAAATCCAGATACCGCCTGGTTGTAGTACATTGAGCCAGTACAGCATCAGCTTGTTCCGGATAGAAGAAAAATGGAATTTGATTTATCATAAGATATTTTGTATCATGCGATATCATTTTCCATTCTTTCACGTCAAAATATCCGTTTTTGAAATTGATCCAGTGTGATGGCTGATTGTTTAAATCGGAAAACTTCTTTTGAACCTGTGGCTGGCACAAAAGCAAATTATAAATGCCTTGTATGACGGTACTTTTGATACAGTCCCGAAATAACAGCTTTTGAATATGAGATTTCAAAATAATACCATTAGAATCCTCTTGATAACATCCTTGATTATAGATATAAGGTATGCTGCCTATTACAAAGAAAGGAATCTTCTGCATTAGATAATCGACAATCTCCATATCCAATACACCGATTCGTTTTCCTTGTTCATTGAATTTGTGGAAGCGGTTTAAGTCCGGCTGTTCTGATAAATTCTGTTCAAATCTCATAAGAAAGCCTGACAGTATTGCTTTCAGCTCCGTCTGATTTTCCCTTTTCTCCAGATATTCCTTATTCTTAAAGAGCATCCATCCGGCATGGAATTGCAAATATTCCTGTTTAAAATATCCTTCTAAAGTGTCATTTATCTTTTTCATACAACAGGCCGGAATGTAGCAGTAAGCAGTGCGATATGTTCCCTGGAAAGCAATTTCATCCATATACTCGATAAAAGAATACACAGAATAATATGCTTCATTGCCTGATACCAACGCAATCGCCTGATAACCACTGGCAACAATGTTCATTGCAATATTCTCATTGTCTACTAAAAAAATATATTTCTGTTCCATTGTCTGAGGCATCGTAGCCATGTAGTGCTTTAAAAATTGTTTGTTCATACTTTTCCTCCTAAAGCTGTTCACATTCCGTCAAAAGAAAAAGCACCCTTTCGGATGCTGAATCTTTCGGCGTAGAGAGCGACAGCCTACACATAGAATTCGTTTGTTTATCGTTGTTCAAAGTATGCTTACATAACTACGTTTTGGTGAATCTTTGCGAATCGTGCAGGATCATCTGGACAGCAAGAACTTCTATGCGTTCAATCCCGAGTTTGATATGCCGTCAGACTGCGGATGCAGATAAATAACAGATAAATTCCATGCTGCCCAGCCCTGGTGTAATCCAAGGCTGGGCAGCATTTTTACTCTCGCATGATCATGGAATCTATACGATCCCCAGCGCAATCCGGATCATATCCAGAAATGTATCCTGGCATTTCGTCTCCCGTCCTTTTTCTCATTTGGAAAACAGGTCTTCTGCCACGTTTGCAATGATCTTCTCAAATTTCCCTTCAAAAATCTTCATTGAGCAGCCAAACATCAGATTGCACGGATAATTAAAATTCTCCACATTACTGCCCGTATGATCCCGGTATTCCTTGTCTGCGCCGAGGTGCGGGATCTTCCGGATCATAGGCGAGGTGTCGTCCATATATCCGTACAGCTTCTTTCCAAGCTGGAATCCCATTCCGCACTCAAAGCCCACATCATTGTTCACCTCGTATCCACGGTAATTGTTTAAGTCTGCAACGATCACGTCGCAGTTCCTGACATGCTGCTGAAAATTATCAAACAGATTTTGTGCCCACATATAGGGATTCTCTGTCTTCAACTGCTCCACTCCTGCTGCCCAGTCCACCGGTGAAAATGCCTGCAGCCCGTATGCCGCGCAGATTTCCTTCATTTTCCCAAAGATTTCCTGCGCATTTTCCTGGTAGCGCCCGACTCCTGCCAGGTATACCAGCGGCTTCTCCCCGGGTTTTTCCGTGCGGGCTTTGGAACGGTCCACATAGTATCCTCTCCGGGCTTGAAACTTGCTTTCCTCTTCCTTATCAAGGATCATCATCTGCAGGCAGTCCTCGAAGCGTCCCTCCACGATCTTTGTGGAACCGATGATCGTGGGTGCAAAGGGAAGCTGCCCGTAAAACGGATGATTTCCAAATTCATCTGTGACATTTCCGTCCTGCAGCCTTGTATTCGGATTTTTCGTGGCAAAGCTCCGTTTATCCCTGGTGTAGCCATAGCATTTTGCGCCTTTTGCATAGGCCATTCCCAGTTCGTAGACCGTCCCGCTGTCCGGCTCCGCCCCTCTGTAGGCTTCCAGATCCGCCACGATCGCCGTGGTATCCAGCATGACCTTTTCCAGATTGGCAAAGATACTGTCCGCCCGCTTCTGCAGATCCGGATTTTCCATATCCAGCGGATCGCTGTTGGGAAGCGTCACGGAAAATCCAAGCGCCTCCGCCCGGGCCTTCATCGCCCCAAGGGCATCATAGCCATACGTGTAAAAACATTCCGGCCCCGCGATATATAACGCTTCGTCACTGACCAGAGAATGCTGATATCTGTACATCCTTTTTTCCTCCAATCCTGTCAGCTCCCAAACCTTCCTCCTCTTTCTCACAGCTTGACATCCGGCTTTGTGCCGAAACCGCAAAAGTCAGAAATATCCGGGAGTCTGCAAATTCCTGTTCTTACGAACTGTACAAAAAGACAAGTAATTTTTGCACAGTTCCTTACTTCAGCACCAGCTCCAGCAGCATCTGCAGGAATCTCCCGCAGTCCGCACTGCATCCCACCTGGATCAGCGGAAGCTGCTCCCATACAAAATGATGTCTCCGGTCAATGACAGTCATCCCCAGAGTCAGTCCGTCCTTGGTCTCCACTCCCACATGAGCCTCCATGGTCTCTACCAGAGTCGGGTCAACGGCGTAGGCCACCGCCATGCAGTCGATCACGGTACAGTATGCGTCAAAGCCCCGCTTCTTCACGAAACGGATCGCGTTAGCCAGAAAATCCGCTTCCTTCTTATCGCTCTCTTCCAGCCGTTTCACATCCGCATCGCTGAAATTCACATCAAAATAGGTTGCCACATCCAGCCCCAGCGCCACCAGCCGGACGCCGGACTCATAGACCACCTTTGCCGCCTCCGGATCTACATACACGTTCCATTCACTCTGAGGCGTGTCCCCGGTCGCATTCAAAAAGGCATATTTGTTGAGTCCGAACGCGCCGGAAATGGCAACGATCTCAGGGATCATTTCCTTGATCTCCGGAGCCTTGATCATGGCCATGGCGATATTGCTCATAGGACCTGTCGCGATCAGCGTCACCTCTCCTGGATTCGCCTTCACCAATTGAATGATCAGATCCACCGCATCCAGATCTGCCAGCGGCATCGTGGGCTCCGGCAGGTACGCCTCTGCCTGTCCGTCCTTTCCATGGGTAAATGGGTCCGGCGGAGATTTGCGGATGATGGGGCCGGCCATGCCGCGGGCAGCGGGAATGTCCGTCCTTCCCAGCAGTTCCAATACCTTTCTTGCGTTTTTGCTCGTCACATCCACCGGATAGTTTCCATTGACAGCCGTGACAGCCAGTACATCCAGCGCCTCCGACTTGACTGCCATGACGATGGCCATGGAATCATCCATCCCCGGATCACAATCCAATATGATCTTCTTCATGTTCTTTTCCTTTCTATTAAATATACCCACGGCAGATTGATCTGCCGCTCAGTATATACGATTCGCCTGTCATCGTATCTGGCACAGTACCCTTCGCAGATACGATGCAATCCCGCACCAATACGGGCAGGCGCTTCTCTGCGTCTTATCAGTCACTGACTACCTTCACATAATATTCCCTGTCCCTGGGCCCGTCAAATTCCAGGAAATAAATTCCCTGGGAGCCGCCCAGCAGCAGCTTCCCTTCATGTACGATAAAGCTGTTTGAAATCCCAAGCAGCGCGGATTTTACATGTCCCGCGGCATCCTGAGGGGTATCGTGCTGGTGCTTAAAATCCACCTTCGTAGGGATCAGACGCCGGATTTCCTCGTCCAGATCCACAAATCCGTCCGGATCCCAGGGCGAATACACCGTGATCCCTGCCGTAGAGTGGGGATTATATACGATGCAGATCCCTTCCTCCACACCGCTCTCCTCTACTGCCTGTCTGACTTCCTTTGTAATGTCATATACGTCGTTATACTTTGTCTTAATCTTATAATGTTTCAGCATCCTGTTCCTCCTGCCGTCATCCTCTATACTATGATCTCACTCTCCGTCACCCCGGCCCCGTTTTTGCTGAACGACCAGTCGCCTTCGCAGCCTCTTCCGTATTCCTCTCCGATCAGCTCCGCAATATACGCCGCGATCAGACATACCGGCGCAAACTGGGTCAGCGGCATGGTAATGGGATACTCCGGCTTCGGCACTTTGATATACACAGCCTTTTCTCCGCCGAAGTCCTCCGGGCCTCCGTCCGTGATGACCACAAGAGGCCGGTGCAGCACGTTTGCGTATTTCACCATCTCCCTCGCGCGGCTGTGTCCGGGGCTCGTCGTATTGGCAACCACTACGGTGCCCATTTCCCTTGCATTTCTCGCAAAGAAATTGAGATGGAACCATTCCTCGGTGTTGATATGCATGGCAAATTTTCCGGCAGCCTCCAGGATCTTAGCCTGCCCGAACCAGGCCGCCGCATAGTCGAAACCGGAGCCCACAAAATCATAGCATGGGAATCCCTGCCACTCCTCTGCCACAGCCTGGCAGACGGTCTTCATCTCCGGAAGCAGCGTTCGGAGCAGTTCCCCCTGTCTCTGGATATCCATGCGGTAATCCATGGCCTGATCCATGGTATACTGATGCCTCACCTCACCGAACCGGATCGCCAGCAGCAGCAGAGACATTACGCTCACCAGATAGCTCCGGGTTCCGGGGGCACTCTCAAAGGCCGGGATATCCAGCTTTAATATCTTATCCGAATGGATCCCCAGCGGAGACGCTTCATTTCCCGTCACTCCCAGCACGAAGCATCCAAGCTTTCCGGCCCTCTGTACAGCCTCCGACACCCTGGCCCCGGTGCCCGAATTGCTGACTGCGATCACCAGCGGGTTCCGGCAGTCTACTCCTAAATGCCTCTCACAGTAAAACCGTCCCAGCTCGATGGCCGTCACCACCTCCGTAGGAATGCCGGTCAGCATTTCGAATGCATGCTTTGTGGCCATCGCAGCCGCCAGGGAATCCCCGCATCCGGTCAATACGATCCTCTGAATATTGTAGATCTCCTGAAACGAAAGAACCTTTCTGGTCTTTGGTTCCAGGTCGTCATACTGCTGCTCGATCAATTCCGGCAGACTTTCCACCTGTCTGCTCATAGGATTATCATATTTTTTCATCTTTGATTTCCTTTCCATTACACAGTCCGGGATACCAGTATCTTTTTCCCAGCCTTTCCTTTTGCCGATCCATTTCATTCAGCAGATAACAGCCCTCCAGAGCGATATCGATGGCAAAATTATGCCCGCTTCCCGCGTCAAATTTTTCGCCGGTGCACAGATTGTCCGCTACCGAACACACCGAACCGCCCCTTCTTCCAAAAAGCGCGGAAAGCGTCACGATAGCCGCGGATTCCCTGTCGCCGTTGAGCACTCCCGCGCGGTTGTAGATCCCGGCAAATTCTACGTTCCAAGGCTGCATATAGCCTCCCACCCCG
The DNA here is from genome assembly GCA_910575475.1 of Lachnospiraceae bacterium. GTDB lineage: Bacteria > Bacillota > Clostridia > Lachnospirales > Lachnospiraceae > Schaedlerella. The sequence goes on from CAJTGD010000050.1 coordinate 10,644, forward strand.
GGCCTCCCTCCGCCGATAAAGTCGCTGTCCACCGATACCGTAGTCCCTACATGGTAAGGAGCATTCAGCCCTTCCGCCGCCTGGACCATGGCCGCTACCACCTCATAGTGGCTGGCCGCGGGATAAGCCGCCGGGATATAAGCCTTTGTCATTCCCTCTTCTCTTACGATCCCGCTGGAAATGACCACATCTCCCGGCTTCACTTCATCTCCGATCCCGCCGGACCCGCCTACACGCAGGAATGTATGAGCATCCGTATATTCCATATAGTCATACAGGATCAGTTCCATCTCCGGAGAACCGCTGCCTCCGCTGACGACTGTGATCCGTGCTCCCTTGTACTCCCCGGTATAACTCGTAAACATACCGGAACTGCCGATCAGCTCCGCATGCTCCATCCTGTCCGCAATGATCTTCGCCGGATCCCGGTCATAGGCACACAGCGGATCCCGGACTGTGACCAGCACAAAATCCCCCGCTTTTTCCGGATCGATCTGCGTCAATGCCGGCCTGCCGTTGATGACCAGCCCTCTCTCGGGAACATTCTCATAATATTCATAGCGCTCCCGGATATTTTTTATAGATTGTTTTGCTCTGATCTTCTCACTTAACATGAATTTTACACCAGACCTTTCCTGCACAGACCGGCCCACGTCCTTCCCGCGCAGTTCAACGGTCTGTTTTTTTCTGATATTGTGCTTCTAACGGATTGCCTTCTCCCATGCTTCTCTGCGCATTTCTTCGGTGATCTCTTCCGGCGCTCCATACTGGGAGATGCACATCGCCGCGGAGATGCTTCCCATCCTTCCGCAGATTTCCGGAGAACGCCCCTCTGCCAGCCCGCACAGGACAGCCCCGGTCGAACTGTTGCCGCCGCCTGTGGCGTCCACCACATGGACATCCGGCTGGGACGGCACTTCCACGGTTTCCTCCGCCGTGATCATGACCGCTCCCTTTGCTCCCTGACGCAGGAAGATCAGTTCCAGCCCCCAGTTCCTGAGCCCTTCTATGATCTCCTCCCGGTCTGAGGTGCCGAACAGGTTCTTCGCCTCTGTCATATTGATGGAAAATGCATCCAGCTGCTCCGCAATCCTTCTAACGCTTTCCAGATTCTCCTTTTGCGCGGCATCCGCGGCAAGCTCCCACATGATCTTGCAGGAGGAATCCTTCTTATTTTTCAGGAACGCAGTCCAGAAGTCCGGATCCAGATTTCTGAAAATGTACATTCCCTGGGCGCTCTCCAGATACGGTCCCAATTCCTCCCCGGTCGTCTCCAGAGATCGAAAATGTTCCAATCCAAGCGACGGCGTCTCGATCCGCTCGCCGTCCGGAAAATATTCCACGACTGTATGCGGGGATCTGGCATCCTTGATCCGGAAGCCTTCCATGGAAATGTGGTTTCTCCTGTACCATTCTCCATGTAGCTTTTCGTAATCCTCTCCGATCCCGGTCACGGCAATCACGCTGTCGCTCCACAGCCTGATGCCGCACAGTGCATAGAACCCCGCCCCGCCCGGCGCAAGCTTCACGCTTCCGTCCGGAAAATGTATTTCATCCGTAACTACGGCTGATACTACTACATATTTCATAAAAACCTCCATTTTTTACAGCCCTGATCCCTCGTTTTTCACGATCAGGCTGTCGCAGGTCATGGTCCCCTTGGAGATCAAAAATCCTCCGCCACCGCACCCAAAGGTCTCATCCTCTGCTTCCAGCACCCGCTTTCCGTTGATATCCAGATATAGCCTGCTGCCCTTTGCCGTCAATTTCATGCGGTATCCTGTTTCTTCCTTATAGGGATACTCCGTTTCTCCAAGAACCCTTCTTTCCCCGTCCTTTTCCAGAATGATCTGTGCTTTGCAAAACCCGCTGAGCAGGGCGGTGTAAAATCTCCTGTGCCCGGTGCTGCGGACCACCAGCCCGCCCTCCTGATGCAGGCTGTAATATATGACAGATTCCACACTGTAATCCTTCCATTCCCTGCTTCCGATCGTCACCACACCGTTTGTCTCTGTGTGAGATACGCAGTAGGTCCGCTTAAAGTCAGCCGCAAACTGCGCCGCAGAGCTTGCAAAGCCTGCCAGCCACAGGGGATTGGTATTCCAGATGGAATTCATCAGCATTCCCCTCTGTGAAAAATCCGCCGGCGCGCCGGTCCAGTCTATTTCCTTCAATACGATCCTGCCGTCAAACCGTTTCCGGCTTTCAATCTGATATCCCAGCTTGCATATGGACATCCCCTTTGTATCCGGCACCGTCCAGAAATAGGTTTCCGGCTGTCTGGAAAGCTCCCATCCGTCTCCATAGATCACCTGTATCTGGTTGTCTATATCATAGTAAAGAATATATGGCCTTAGGTATACCTGGCCGTCGGATTCCCTGTATGCAGCCGTACAGACCACCTGGGAGGAATAAAGCGTCGGGGAGGCAACTGTTGAAAAATTGGCCGCCAGTTTGGAAAAATCGATAAATGTCTGGGTGGACACATTGGCTGTCACACCCTCCGCCACATGGCTGCATTCGATACAGAGTCCGTTTTCTTCGGAAATCTCATTCCGGTTAAAGATCCGGACATCCGCCGCTGCCCCGTGGTCAAACTCACATTTCAAGAATCCCTGCACTGCGCCCGGGTATTCGAACGTATATCTGGCTTTCGATACAAAGACACTTTCCCCGCGCATTTTCGCGGCAGCCTCCACGATCTTCTTTGTCTCCAGGACCGCATCCGTCACCACGGAACCGCCGTCGGATGTCACCACATACATCAGATCCGCAACCGGTCCCCGGAAATCCGCGCCCGCATGGATCCCTTCGATTCCAAGGCGGATACCGTTCAATGCTCCTACATTTCCCGCATTGCAGTCCGTATCCCATGCCGCCGAGGCCGCAATGCTGATGGACTTCTGAAAATCGTCGCCGCCCAGGATGAATGCCGCAATGACCATGGCGTGATTGGGAACCATATGACAGCATCCGTGATAAACCTCATAGCCGTATTTCGGATCCAGATATGCCCGGACCTTCCTCCAGTCTGTCTCTCTGCTGCAGATATCCCGGACATCCCGGATGATATCCAGCAGCTCCCGGCTCTTCACATATCCTGCCGCCCGGTCCAGCAGCACGTCGACCCGCTTTTCCTCGAAAGCCATCGCTTCCAGCGCCGCCAGATGGCAGGCCGCCTCCACCGCGATCCCGTCGTGGCTGACACTGGCCGCATTCCGGACCAGCTCCACCGCCGTGTCCGGATCTCCCGGACATGCCATGGCGATGGCGTCAATAAAGATCTGCGCGCCGATCTGCTCTGCCAGGATCTTTCCATTAACAGCAGCAGAACCGCTCCTGGGCGCTTCGATCCCGTTTTTCAGATTCAGATACGCGGTATGTTCCGTAGAACGTCCCAGTCCGCCCCACCAGAGGATTGTTTTATTTTCGATGATATAATTCAGCCAGGTATCTCCAAATGCCTTCGCTGGCGTATTTTTTTGGAATCCGTGATCCGCAATGGCCCGGAAAAAAGCAAATGTACCGGAAATATCATCATCCGCCACGATCAGGGGCACCCCCACCTTTTCATGGACATAATACCGGATCTCTCCAAAGGTATCCCGGATCTTTTCATAGCTCCACCCTTCCACGGGCCTCCCCAGATATACGCCGAGGATCTTTCCCAGCACCCCGGCATAAATATTGTTTTCGTATTTCTTTACGCTCATCGTTTTGCTTCAACCACCTTCATTTTTTATGCTCTTTCCACAACAAACCCATCTCCCAGGATCGCGCCGGAATCCACTACAAAACCGGCCTGTCCGCAGGAGTACTCCGAGTCCTCTGCGCGCAGCACATTCTCTTCGTCTATCTTCAGCTCCAGCGTTTCTCCTTTGACCGTAAACGCCAGCTTGTGCGTCTCGTCAATCTGATAGCCGAAGGGTTCTTTTGCCAAGATGATCCTCTGTTCATTTTTCTGCTTATAGATCTCTGCGCACCCTTCTGTCAGCACCGCGCCGTAATACTGCCTGTGCCCCTTTGCGCGGGCCGTAAGCCCGGCCAGGTCCTGCTGGGAAAATGTGATCACAGAGGATACGGTATAGTCATCCCAATCGCTGCTTCCTGTGGTCACCACGCCGTTCTCCCGTTCATGGCAGATGGAAAAGGTGACCGTATAATCCGGGTTAAAATGATCTGCCGAGGAAATAAAGGTTTTCAGCCAGGAGGCGGTGGTGATCCACGGCGTCAGACTGGGCGTCATTTCCATGGAGCGCCCCATCTCATACCGCACCGGGGCGTTGGACCAGTCCAGCGTGTTCAGGATGATACTGCCGTCCACCCGGAACATGCTAGTTAAGGTAATCCCCAGCCGGTATACCGCATGGCCCCTGGTATCCGGCACCGTCCACCGGATCACATTGCGTCCCTTTTTCAGCTTCACGGTATTCCCATACCGGATCGAGAGCTCGTCATTTTCATCGAAGTACTGGATAAAAAGCCGGAAATCCGGATTCACATCCTCCACCGCTGTCACGCAGGCCGTGATCTCCTGTCCACTGTACAGGGTCGGGGAACAGAGCACGTCAAAATAGCTTGTCCCTTCCTTCCCTTTTGGTTTCAGGTCGATAAAGGTATCCACACAGCAGCTTGCGTGGACCCCTGCGCCCAGGCCTTCATAGGAGATCTTGCAGCCAGGCTCCCCTGTAGTTTCGTAAGCATTCTCGATCCGGGTCAGCACCTGCTCTTCCGGGTTTCCGTCAAACGGAATCACGCCCTGTACGCTTCCTGGATATTCAAAGGCATACCGCTCCTTCGGGATCTCCACCTCTTCCCCATTCAATATGGCGGCTGCTTTTACGATCTTTCTCGTCTCAAGGACCGCATCGGAAACCGTCTCGCCTCCGTCGCTGCTGACCACATACAGGCGGTCCGCAACCGGCTTTCTCAGATCCGTCCCCGTAGAAAAGCCTTCCAGTCCCAGGCGGATCCCGTTCAGGCATCCCACATTTCCGGAATTGCAGTCCGTATCCCACCCTGCGGAGCATGCAATCATGCATGCCCTGTTGAAATCATCGCCGCCCAGGATCAGCGCCATCAAAAGGGTCAGGTGGTTGGTGACCATCGGGCAGTTTCCGGGATATTTGTCATATCCGTGCTCCCGGGCGATCCAGTCCCGCACCTCATGCCAGTCCTCTGCCGCCCTGCAGCGCCGCCTCAGCTCGCCCACCAGACCTTCAAAAAACGGGTTGTCTATATACTCCAGGCCCTTGTCCAGAAGCGTGTCTATGTCCTTTTCTTCAAATGCCATGGCCTCCATCACGGCCAGATACACCGCCGCATCGACGGCCAGCCCGTCATGGCTGACACTGGCTGCTTTTCTTGCCATGTCCGCCGCCCGGTTCGGATTGGCCGGATTGGCAAGGGCCCAGGTGTCAATAAAGATCTCCGATCCGATCTGCTCCGACATGCTCTTTCCGTTCAGCTTTTCGCTTCCGCTCTCCGGAGCCTTGATCCCGTTTTTCAGACGGAGATACGCGGTATGCTCCGTACTCCTGCACAGCCCGCCCCACCACAGGATGGTCTCATTTTCCACAATATAGTTCAGCCAGGCATTTCCGATATCCTCCGCCGTCAGCCCCGCGCTGTAGCCGTTGTCCTCCAGCGCCCGGAAGAACGCGAAGGTTCCTGAGATGTCATCGTCCGGCACGATCAGAGGCGCTCCGGTAAAATGTCCCTTATAGTAGTACACTTCCCCAAAATGCTCCCGGATCTTTTCAAAGCTCCAGCCCTCCACGGGCCTGCCCAGGTATACCCCGATGATCTTTCCGAGCACACCCGCATATATTTGATTCTGATAATCCTTGATACTCATGTTGTCCTCCATATTTTATGTTGACTCATCCTTTCACCGCTCCGCTGACCATGCCGTCCACGAAGTATCTCTGGGTGCACAGGAAGAATACGATGATCGGTCCGATCAGGGTAGACGCAGCCGCCATCATCACGCCCATATCCGAGCCGTAGGATCCGTTCATTGCCAGGAATCCCAGGGTTGCCGTGAAGTTCTTGGCCCCCTGCAGAAATGTGGATGAGATCAGGTACTCATTCCAGGACTGCAGCCCGATCAGGATCGCCACCGTGATCAGCCCCGGGGAAACCACCGGGCGCATGATATGCCAGATCACCTGCCAGGTTCCCGCTCCGTCGATCCGCGCGGATTCCTCCAGTTCCTTCGGTACATTGAGGAAAAAGGTCCGCATCAAAAATACGGAGAGAGGCATATACAGCGCAGCCAGGATAAAGCTGGTGGCCAGGATATTTCCGATCAGGTTTAATTTCGCATAGGCATAGTACAGCGGGAACAAAAACAGCTGGATCGGCACGGTCATTGCCATCATGAAATACATGAGGATGACGCCGCTTCCTTTGATCCGCTTCCCGGACAGCACATACCCTGCCAGGCTGGCTGTGACCAGCACGATCAATACCGTACATCCGGTCAGCTTCACGCTGTTGATAAAGCCTACGGAAAAGTTGCCGGTCTTCCATGCCTGGATATAATTTTCCAGATGCAGGACAAAAGGCCAGGAAAGCGGATTGCTGACAATCTCCGTGTTGGTCTTAAAGCTGTTGATCACCACCAGCGCGATGGGCGCCAGGCAGATGACCACAAGAACGATCAGCACCAGATGGATGATAAAATTGATACCAAATTGTTTTTTCTTTGAAGCCACTCCCATTTGTTTTCCCTCCTTCTACTGCATCTCTTCATTTTTGCTCAGTTTCGTGTAAATGGTGGACGCGATCAGACCAAAGAAGCTGATAAACAAGCCCACTGCCGCCGCTTTTCCGACCTTCATGGAATCAAAGGCGAAGGAATACGCATAGGTTCCGAGTACCTCTGTCGCATGAGCCGGTCCGCCTCCTGTCATCAGCTTGATGTAATCGAAGGCCAGGAAGGAACCGATGGTGATCATGACAAACATAAGGCTTACTGTGGACATGATATTCGGCAGGTAAATGTAGCGGAACAGCTGCCATCCGTTGCACCCGTCCAGCCGGGCCGCTTCCACCTGGTCCGTGGGCACCTGGCGCAGCGCCGCCAGATAGATGACGGTCAGGTAGCTCCAGTAATGCCAGATATCCACTGCCGCGCATCCGTAGATCGCTGTCTTCATATCCGCCAGCGGAGAGCTGATGTCAAATCCCATATTCCGGAATACGGAGATCACGCCGGATACCGGGCTGAATACCACATTCAGCCAGAGCATGGCATTGACAGAGGGCGCAAGCACATAGGGAATCAAAAACGCGACCTGGTAGATGCTCCTGGTCTTTTTTCTGGAGAGCAGCAGCATGGCCGCCAGCATCCCGATACAGACCGGGATCGTCAAAAACAGCAGGGTCCAGATGATGTTGTTCTGGATCGCTTTGAAAAAGATCTTATCCTGGAAAAGCTCAATAAAGTTTTTCAGTCCGATAAAATTGATGTTTGGAGATAATCCGTTCCAATCCGTAAAGGAATACGCGAATGTCATAACCCCCGGGAGCAATATAATACTTACGCTGATCAGCAGCGCAGGAGCGATCAGAAAATAATTCCAATTTATTTTTCTTTTTTTCATCTTTTTTCTCCTAAATTTGAAACCCATTTGCTTTAGTGAAAAAGCGGGCCGGAATCTGTTCCCTGATTCATTCCAGCCCGCTTCATTACTTATTCATGATCCTTCAGCACAGCTCCTTAGTCCATATTCGGCTTCGGAGTCGGCGGCACCATGCCGTTCTCGAATTCTGTTTTAAATTCATCCTCCAGGGACTGAACATACTCATCCACTGTTGATGTTTCATACCAGACTTCATCAATATTGACGATCCTGGTCTGCGTTGCGGACGGGAAGAAGGTATTGTCATAATATCCGAAGTTCCCCTGGTTCACAGCATCTGAAATATCGCTGACCACCTTTACAAATTCCGCCGACAGATAACTCATATCGCCTGCATCTACACTAGAAAGATCCTTCAGAGGTGTTCCCCAGTATCCGGGCCAGGCTGCTGTCATTTCCTGCATAAATTCCGCATTCATCATCATATCGATGACCTTTGCCGCTTCATCCTTATGGGAATCCTCCGCATTTGCATTGATCGACAGGGTACAGGCCGCGCCCAATGTGTAGGTCGTATCCGGCACCTGCTCCGTAGCCGGGAACGGGATAAATGCGATATTTTCTTCCTTATCGCCTGTAAAGAAGGAAGCTGCCCACTGGAATGCGATCGACGGTCCCACAAAGAACGGCGCTTTTTCATCGGATAAGAGCTGCAAGGATTCGCTGAAGTTCAGGTTTACATAATCTTCCCCTGCAAGATATCCTTTATCCCACCATTCTTTTGATTTTTCAATGGCTGCTTTCACACCGTCGTTTACCCAGCTTTCTTCGCCTGTCAGAACCTTGTACATAGTCTGAGGCGTCGCGATATGGGTCAGGAACAAAGATGCGTAATTTTCATTGACCGGCTGCCAGCCTTTATTCCCTGTAACAGAAGCATACATTCCCTTTTCGATCGCCTCATCCATGATCGCTTCCATCTCTTCGATGGTCGTGGGAACTTCCCATCCATTATCCTGCAACACTTTTTTATTGTAGAATACGCCCATTGTGCTGACGCCGTTTACCAAGCTGTAAAGGCTTCCATGTACTGTACCTGATTCGTAATATGGCTCCAGGATCTTATCCTTCCATCCATATTCTTCCGCATATCCATCCATATTTTCCAGCTTTTCTGCTTCTACCAGCGGCATTACAAAGGATGGGCCGGAACCGTAGATGATATCCGGTCCCTGATTTGCTGCCAGGGCTGTTTTGATGTCCGCATCTACAGACGGACGGAACTCTACTACAAGCTGATATTCATCCTGAGACGCATTATAGCTGTCCACGAGTATTTTTTTGAAAGCTTCCTGCGCATATGGCTCCGCACCCCAGAACCAAAGCGTGATCTCCTCTCTGCCTTCCAGATCTTCATCCTTCATGACAACAACATCGTCCCCTGCTTCTGCATCCGAATCCGCGTCTGCGTCATCTGTGCTTTCCGTTCCCTCCGTGCTTTCCGCATTGCTGTCATCGGACTCTTTTGTGGTTGATATCGCACATCCCGATAAAATAGATGCGAACATAGCAGCACACAATAACATGGATAACATTTTCTTTTTCATGACTTCCTCCTTTAATTTCATCGTGTTTTGATAAACTTTTATCATTTGTTTATCATTTTCCTTTTGTTAATCATACTATATCTTAGATTTTATTGTTTGTCAATCACAATTTATGCATATTATTGACTTTAGTAATTTTAATTTTCTTATTTTTTCATACATTATAAATTATATTCTGATTATTTATCCTTATAAAGCATTATTTATCCTATTTCTTAAATGATAAATTTTGATAAACTTATTATTTTTGTAAATTATGCACAAAAAAAGCACATCCATTTCTATGTTTCCTACAAAACATAAAAGTAATGCGCTTTTTATAGATCAAAAGTTATAGCTGGTATGCATTCTCCATTCTTTTTACAGATTCTCCCTGCCGCAGAGTGGGTGTAAAATAATTCGTATGGATTCCCCCGATCTCTTCATGCTGGATCCGGCTGATCAGCACTTCCACTGCCTTTCTCCCCATCTGCTCCCCTGGCTGGATGATACTGGTCAGCATGGGATTCACCCAGCCCGCCTCCCTGAGATTTCCAAAGCTTACGATCGAAATATCTTCTCCGATCACCTTCCGGTTCTCTCTGGCATATTCGTATACTCCCAGCGACACTTCCCCATTGCAGGAAACGATTCCTGTCACACCCTTTGAGAGAAGATAACCGGCTCCTTCGTACCCCGACTGCCTAGAATACTCTCCATAGCAGACAAGCTCTTCTTCATATTCCAGACCATTAAGCGCCAGGCTGTCTCTATAGCCTTCCACTCTTTTTCTGGTATTATAGATCTCTTTTTTTCCAGCCAGGATCCCAATCCTTCGATGACCGTAGCTGAGCAGATGATCCATTGCCATACCGACCCCCAGCTTATTATCCGCTGTGATAAAATCACAAAACACCTTGTAGACCGCTTTATCCAGCAACAGGTACTGAATCCCGGAATGCTTCAGCGCTTCCCCCAGAAGGACATGGTTATCCCCTGTATTCATGTCATTGGGCGGGATCAGGATCAGCCCGTCCGCCCCAAGAAACACGGCCAGTTCGATCTGCTCAATGCACTTCTGCGTCGTCTCCGAACAGTACAGCTGGAATACATGGTAGTCATACAGCGAAGCATATTCTTCAATCCCCTGCATGCATTCCTCGATCAGTTCATTCCGAAGACGCGGATAGATCAGCGCGATCAGTCTTCCGCTGTACCGGCTTTTGCTTTTTATCCTGTCTTTCTTTCTGACATAGCCAATTTCCCTGGCCGTATCAAATATCTTCTGTCTCGTTTCTTCTGAAATTCTGCAATCTCTGTGATTCAGCACCAATGAAACACTTGCAGAAGAAACTCCAACCCGTTCTGCAATCTCCCTGATCGTTGCTTTCAATCAATCACCTCGCTCCTTTTACGGGAGTTCAATTTGCCCTCCTTCTATTCTATCCGCCAGGCCAACAGATTGCAAGTTTTTTGGTAAATATTTACTATTTAATTTTCAGAAAAAAAGTTTAGCAGCCTCAGTGCATTTTCCACATTCGAGGCATTGTCAGCCAGACCGGCCACCGGTTTTTCCATCCGAACCCCGGCAATCTCCCCGGCATATTTTCCGAAGCAGCTTTCCGGCCCCGTTCCGGTCACATTGCCGTCCTTGTCATATTCCGCCAGCCCGCACAGGAAAGCGCCGGGCTGCTCTGCTTCTGTGCTGCCCAGATCCTTTAGATACCCGGCCTGTGCGTATTCCGTCATCTGCTCTTCTTCCCCGATGATCACGTCCACCACCTCTGCCCGGATCCAGGTCAGCGCAACCGCTTTATTCGCCCCGACTCCGGCAGAGATCGTCCGAATCTCGATTTCCTCATCCCCGCCTGTCCCGAGGACTTCCCGAACCTGATTCTCCAATCCGGAGGTATCCTCCATAAATTCCAGGACCAGCACGGACACTGCCGTCTTTTGATTCTGTACAAATATGATATTGATAAAATAGACTGCCAGCAAAAGGATTACACAGCCTGCCAGCAGTGCGGCGGCATATTTTTTTATGAAGCTTACCAATCTGTTTTCTCTCTTCTCTTCCATATGTCTCTATATTTTCCAATGCGCCTGTCTCACATGCAGAACTATGCTGCCGGCCGGATACCGCATATCCATGTACACAGCGCCGGAAACTGCAGCGATTTGTTACTTTTCTATAAATTTTTTTATTTTTCTATAAACTGCATCGTTGTCACATCAAACATCCCGGCTTCCGTGAGGCGCAGCTCTGGAATGACCGTCAGCGCCATAAAGGAAAGCGTGATGAAGGGATCCACGCCCTCTGACACGCCCATGCTCCGCGCCTTCTGTACCATTTCCCCAGTTTTCTTCTGCACAGCCTCCGCACGATCCACGCTCATCAGACCGCCGATGGCAAGGGGAAGCTCATCCACCACCTTCCCGCCGGAAGCGATCACATATCCGCCATGGATCCGCTCCAGCTCCCGCACCGCGCACAGGATATCCCGGTCGTTATCGCCTGCCGCAATGATGTTGTGGGAATCGTGGGAAATGGTTGTCGCAATGGCGCCGGACTGGATCCCGTATCCTTTCACCGGGCACACTCCTACCTTTCCGTTTTTGCCGTACCGCTCTACCACGGCCAGCTTCGCGTAATCCTTGTCCGGGATAAATACGCCGTGCCGGCCCGGAAGCTCCTCTATCTTATGCAGCGTCAGCAGTTCATTCGGCACCAGCTCCAGCACATGGTTCTTTTCTTTTTTCACCAGGAGCAGATCTTCCTCTGACATGCTCCTGATCCGGACTGTACGGAGAAGAGACCGGTCCTTGAGTTCATATCCGAAGGAATCCAGCCACGCTTCCTCCACGATCCTTCCGTCCTTGAGCACCATAGAAGGCACTGCTTCCTTCAGATCATCGATGATCAGAAGGTCTGCCCGGTACCCCGGCCCCACTGCGCCTGTGTCCTTGAGGCCATAAAACCTTGCCGCATTCCAGGACGCCATCTTGTATGCCCGCACCTCCGGCACGCCAAGGGCGATGGCCTTGCGGACGCAGTAATTGATATGCCCGTCCTTTTCGATATCCTCCAGATGCTTATCGTCCGTACAGAACATGCACTGATCCAGGGAAGCCCCGTTTTTCAGGAGGCCGCTTAATATCCCTTCCAGGTTCTTCGCCCCGCTGCCTTCCCGGACCAGGATGTGGAATCCGGCCCGCAGCTTTTCCAGCGCTTCCTCGCCGGTGGAGCACTCATGGTCATCCTGGATCCCGGCCATCCGGTATGCCTGGATCTCTTTCTGTGAGATTCCCGGAGCATGTCCGTCCATCACCATATCCGAAAACGCGTCCAGCTTATCCAGGGTCTCCGGATCCTCGTTCAACACATCCACGAACCGCATCATCTCTCCCAAGCCCAGCACCCTCGGATGAGATTTGTATTGTGCCATGTCCTCTGCCAGAAATTTTCCGGCGCCATTGGTGTCAATGTTGGTGGCAGGCACCGACGAAGGCACCATCACATAGACATCCGCCGGAACCTGCTCCGACGCGTCCAGGATGTAGTCCATCCCCCGCTTTCCGCTGACGTTCACGATCTCGTGGGGATCCGCCACGATCCCGGTGGTCCCTTTTCTGATGATATACTTCGTAAACTCCAGTGGGGACACCATGGAGGATTCAATATGGACATGGGCGTCGATCAGCCCCGGGGCGATGTACCTGCCCGTGCAGTCGATCTCCCGCTCCCCTTCGTAGCTCCCCAGCCCCACAATGCGGCCGTCCACGATAGCCACATCGCAGGGGACGATCTCCTCCGAAAATACATTCAATACGCTGCCGTTCTTCAGTACCAGGTCTGCGCGGATCTCGCCCTTCGCAGCCTGGATCATACTTTTTTGCATAGCTACCTCCTTCTCTTTTTTCTTTACACACTCTCTATAAAATCTTTTTATTTATCATCTACTGTTGTTATCAATCTTAGCATAAAGGAAACTGCTTTGCAAGCAGAGTAAATTCATGCCCTGGTTAAATCATGAGCCGGTAAACCGGGACAAAATTGGATGAACCGCCCATCTATGAGCGGTTCAAAAATCTAATGTTTTCCTTCACAATGTTCTAAAAAGCACCCTTCCTCATGGGAATAGATCACCCCGACTGCCTGCAGATATGCATAGATGATGGTTGTCCCAACGAACGTCATCCCCCGTTTTTTCAGATCCTTTGACACCTGATCCGAAAGTTCTGAGGATGCAAGCCCTGTTTCATAGATGACCTTGCCGTCTGTCCAGTGCCAGATATACTCCGAAAAACTCCCGTATTCCTTCTGAATCTCCCGAAACACGTTTGCGTTGGATACCGCGGCACGAATTTTCCGTTTATTCCGGATGATGCCCGGATTTTCCTGCAGCCTTTCGAAATCCTTTTCCGTATACGCACACACCTTTTCCAGATCAAATCCGTCGAATGCCTCCCGGAACGCCCCCTGCTTATTCAGCACGCATTCCCAGGAAAGCCCGGCCTGGAAGGATTCCAGTATCAGCATCTCAAACAGCTTATGGTCGTCATATACGGGAACGCCCCATTCCTCATCATGATAATGAATATACTTCTCATTGTTGGGATTTGCCCAGCGGCATCTCATTTTTCCATCCTTCCACTGCATGATCGTATTCCTTTCTTAAGAATTTTTCAGGACAGTTCCTTATGTCAGATTTCCGCCGAAAGATACAGATTTTCCCTGATCCTGCCCAATATCAGGTCAATCCCCCGGATACTGGTCACGCGGAATTTTTCTTCCAGCAGCTCCATCAATTCCTGCCTCTGTTCCTCCGTCAATCTCAGATTCTGCACAAATGTAACAAGCGCAAAGTCTGCCAGCGACTTACTGTACATATCCTTCTGTACGCACAGGCTGTCAATCAAAAGCGAAATGCTGGAAAATGTATCTCTCCCGTAAGACGTAAAAGAAATCTGCTGCAGCACAGAAAATACTTCAATCCGTTCAAAATCAAGATTCAGATCGCTGGTATAGAGATCCCGGATATAATCATTGCAATAGGAAAGGAACTGCATATGGATCGCGTTTCTCTCCACCAGAAATACATCTTCACACTTCACTGCCGCCAGTTCCAGCCCCAGAACCGTCAGGCCTCTCTGAAAAAATGCTTTCACTACATATCGATTTTCATGCTCCGCACGGCTTAAAACAGAATCCGCAAAAATCGGGACATACCGCCCTCCTTCCGCCCGAATCAGGCTGTTCGTCTTCGCGATCCCCCGCTTGTGATTTTCGTGAAAGGAAACAACCACCTCTTCAAACTGTCGGCTGTCCGCCTTGATATATACGGATACACGGTACACATTGTCGATCACGCAGATATAGGTGCTTTCCGGCTCCTGGTCTTTTCTCCTCTCAATCATATAGGGCTGGAGGTTCGATAAATACTGCCTGATAAAATCAAGGACATCTCTGCCGCAGTATGTTATATAGTCAAAAAGATGTCGGTTCAGGCCGCTTCTGTGCTCGCTCTCATCCAGCCTCAGCCGATCCAGCTTTGCCAGCCTGCGGAGCTTTTTGCATACTGCGGTCATGCTCATGTCAATCCCCTGACGGATAGCGTCCTCAAATGTGATCTGATTCATTCCTGACTGCCCCTCTTCCCCTATCCATTTTAAAGAAAGCCTTTCCATGCATTATAACACACAACCCATTTATTGTGTAACCATTTTTATCTCCACTTCATACAGATCCTCCCTTGCGCTGCTGCTCCCGATATAAACCATCCATCCGGTATCTTCCGTTACAAATGTCTGTTTCTCTTCATCATAATACGCCGTGTCCTCTATATTGCAGGACAACATTACTGTAATCCTTTGTTTCTTTGAAAGATGTACCCTTTGAAAAGCTTTCAAAACATATTCCGGCCGTTCCGCGCAGGAATCTTTCACGCCCACATACATCTGTATGACCGCCTCTCCGGCGCGGCGGCCGGTATTTTGAACAGATACAGACGCACAGATCCTGCTGTTTTCCAGCCATGCCTTCGGCTCCTGCATCTGAAAACAGGTATATGAAAGTCCAAATCCGAACGGATACAGTGCCTTTTTTCCCATCCTGTGAAGTAAAGTATAGCCATGATAATATCCATAGCGGATCTGTGCCGCATTCCAGTCAATCTCCGGGAGGTCTTCTTCTGTTTCAGGAATTGCAAACGGAAGTTTTCCTCCGGGATTTACTTTTCCAAACAGGACTTCTCCCAACGCGGCGCCTCCTTCCATCCCCGGATAATATGCTATCAGGATTGCCCCTGTTTTATCTTCCCATTCATGAACCGTGATCATCCCTCCGCAGATCAAAACGACGACCGTATCTGTCCGGACGGTTCCAATCGCCTCAATGATCCTTCTGTCCCTTTCGTTTAAACCAAGCCCGCATACTCTGTCCCCGCCCATTTTTTGAGATGGTTTTTCTTCTGAATCCGCCGCGACATGCTCTCCTTCATCAAGATAATCATTTCCGGCAACCACGATCACCACATCCGCGTCCTTCGCGAGACGCCTGCAATGCCGCGCGCTCTCTCCCGTATAATAAATCAGCTCCATTCCCTCCGCCATCCGCGCGATCCCCTGCAAGGGCGTGATCACATATGGCGGATATACCTGGCTGGAACCATGGTCTCCGATATTTTCCCGGTCCGCCAGTTCTCCCAATACGAGCATCCGCTTTTTGTATGTCTTGTTTACAGGCAGTATCTCCTTTTCATTTTTAAGAAGCGTGATCCCCTCCCTGGCGCGCCGCAATGCCAGTGAGCTATGTTCGCCGCGATCCCGATTCTGGATTGCGGCTTTCTTCCGTCTATCCTCTGAAGCAAGCAGAGTCCGGACAATCCGAAGCGCTGCTTCATCTATCCTGTCTTCGGATACAAGTCCTTCTTTTACGGCTGTGAGCAGATTCTCTCCGTAATATTTTGTCACCGGCATTTCCATATCAAGACCGCCGTTCATTGCGGCCGCCGTATCCTGAATCCCCCATATAAAATCACTCATTACGAATCCGTCAAAATCCCATTCCCCTTTCAGCACCTGATTTAACAGATAGTCATGGTGCCCGCAGGCCACGCCGTCATAACTGTTATACGCCGTCATAACAGCGTCGGCCCCGGCATCTATACATTTCTGAAAATGGGGCAGAAATACTTCTCTCTCCGCTCTTTTGCCGCAGGAGACCGAAACTTTAAACCTGGCGTTTTCCATCGAATTAAATGCAAAATGTTTCACGCACGCCATACTTGCGTACTCCTCTGATCAGCGCGGCACCCATTTCACCCAGCAGGCAGGGATCTTCTCCATAAGATTCCTGAGAACGCCCCCATCCCGGATGATAAGGAATGTTTACACAGATCCCTCCAAAAAGATTTCCCCCGCAGGCAAGTGTCTCTTCCGCTATTGCTTCCCCAACGCATTCTTCCAACTCCGGATCAAATGTCGCCCCTCTCATAACTGAAACCGGGAAACAGGTATTTTCTCCCCGCCCGCACGGTACGGAACTTCATTATAATGGATGCTCCGTTTCTTTTGGATGGCATTTCTCACATCCTCCTGCAAAGCATTTCCGCTCAATAGGGAGATCTTTTCTTCCAAAGATAACCTTTCTAAGATCTTTTTCGCTGTTTCATTGTATTGTAACCGTTCCTTTTTCCAGCTCACCATCGCTTCTCTGATCCTCGATCACTTCATTTAAGATTTCCTTTGCTTCCATCTCATCAAAATTCAGATAGTCTTTTAACGTATCATTGTAATGTTCTACCTGTCCTCTTTTCCGAAATTCATTCGGGGTCATTCCGGTTTCCTGCTTGAACACACGGTAAAAAGTCTTTTCAGAACCAAAACCGCATACATCCAATATATAGTTCATATTTTTATTTGTATTTTTCAGCAGGTCACGCGCCTTTATGACCTTTGCCATTCTGCAAAAAAAGTATCGGAAGCCACAGGCAGGGATCTCATCACTGGTACTGTCCAGATAAAAGCGGATGTCAAAACCGCTGTCTTTTTCTTCCTGAAACAGATCGAGATGCATCTGGATGATCATACACAGATTGTCTTCTCCCTCCATACACTTGATCGCGTGAAATACATTCGGATTGATCAGCAGAAGATCTCCCTTTTTGAGAATCACGGATTCTGAACGCACCTTCACCTCCACAGCGCCCCGCAGGATTCCCAGCAATTCGTATTCATTGTGCCAATGAAATGTACTGCTTTGAATGGATGTTACAAATGCATTTACCAGGAACGGCTCATCAATACTGATATATTCATAGATAGAATAAGACATATGATTTCCTCGCAATCAGCCTTTTTTTGCCCTTCTCTCTTCCAGCCCTGCCGAAATCTCCGGATAAATTTTATCCAGATTACAGAAAAACAGCGCCGCAAGGCCAAGTATAATCAAGACAGCCGGACTCCGGTCTTCCACTCTCCATAATCAATCACATCCGCAACCATGGCGAACAGTCCCGCATTATGCGGAATCCCTCCGATACCGAGGCAGACAAGCCCTGCCACCGCTGACGCAAAGCTGGTTTCCGTAAACGCCATGATCAGAAGGCCCGCAAACTCCAGTACATAGCCAAACATCATGCTCTTCCACTTTCCAAGCAATCAATTGATATATGGATAGATCAGATTTCCGATCATTTTAGGAAGGATAAAGCACAGTGTCAATGTTCCCATCAGCCCGGCATTTCCTAATACATCTCTTGCATAATAGATCCGGAGGCCGTTATTCACCCCAAGGATCGTATAATTGATCACAAATACGATTGTCAGCAGCGCAAAATACTTGTTCTGAAGCAGAAGCCCGAAGGACTCTTTGACACTCATCTTATTTTCTGCCCTTACTGCTGTCTGTGTATTCTGATCCTGATTGGTACGCTCTTTGGTTCCCCAAAATGTGATCAGCAGTAAAACCACCGCAATGACGCCGAAAATAACAGACATCCCTGTCCAGCCGAATCTTTCCACAAACCCGGTACAATTATAATTGATAAACAGTACCGTTGCCATTGTAAGAAAGAAACGTATAGAACTCATAGTGACACGGTCCTTCGGATCCGGAGCCACCAGTGACAGCAGTGTATTATAGGGATCCACAGCCTTGCTTTTCCCCAGCGTGCATGGGTACGGTCTATGATACTGCCCATTACAAGATCTGATATCCCGTCCAATAATCATCTTAACAGCATCAGCGTTCCGATCGTCGCAGCCGCGATCCCGACACTGTCCGTATAATACAATGTCAGATAAGAACCTACGGTAGTCCATACCAGATTGCACCCGCCGTTTCCTACTGCAAACGCAAGTATCTCTTTCCATGAAATATTATTCTTTTCCATTTTTTCTCTCCTTTGCATTTTATGATTTCTGATAGAAATTGTCAAATGTATTTTCCACTTTCGGATCTTCTGCATTTCTATGCTTTCTTTAAACGTAATTCCAGAAGTGAGAGTTTCCCGCTTCCCTTATAGATCAGATATAATTCTTTCTCATCCTCAAATCCGATCTCTGTCTCCGCGGATTTCCAGTATTGCGACGGCTCCAATTGAATTTCAGCGTGTTTCTTTCCGCCGGGCCCGCAACGACATGTATGGGGCATCATTTGGGTATGAATCTCCAGGATGCCTTCCTTGTCTGTTTTATAGATCACTTCAATCCTTCTGGTCTCTCTCAGATTGATATATTTGTATCCAATTAAAGTCCCATCCTTAATATTTTTAATATACCGTTCTTGATTTTCACAGGTCATATATGGAAAATCTGCCTCCGCATTTGATCTTCCAAGTGAAGAGAGCGCTCCCATATGCCCGTTTGTCAGATTACAGCAATAGACCGCCGGATAGGACGCATTGCCGGATAAGGGGATCGGATTCATCCCGCTTGTCGTAATCGTCACCTGCGGGATACTGCCGTCTTCCTGAAAATAAATCCGTTCCGCGCATCCCTGACGGTTGTACTGATCCAACGCGGTATGGCGGTGATAGAATATGTACCACTGGTCTTTTACCTGAACAAGGCCGCCATGGTTATTTCCTACCGACATCAGCTTCTCTTCTTCTGTCCTTCCCTGATATCCCACGTCCCCGTTACTTACGATGACACCTCCAAACCGAAATCCGCTCATGGGCTGATCGCTGACGGCATAACAAAGCTGGTGTGTATTGACCGAAGAATAGATCAGATAATATCTACTGTTGATTTTCCGTATGGACGGCCCCTCAAAATACTCATTTCCTTCAAAGGACGTCCCTTTTCCATAGTTTAAACTCGGAAGGATCACTTTCGGCCCTTTCTTTACCGTGAGCATATCCTCTTCCAATTGAAGCACGCTGCCTCCGCGCAGATTCTGATTTTTATAGCGGGGGATGCTGATCATACACGGCGCGAATCCAAAATATAGAAAATTGCCTTCCTCCGTACAGATCACAGAGGGATCATAGGGCTGATGCTCCGCCATGACCGTTCCGTCTTTATATCTCACTCTCCCGTAAAATTCATACTGCCCGGCCGGTGTATCACACACAGCCACATGGATGGCATCCTGAAATTTCACACAATAATACAGGTAATCATGTGATATATATCCAAAACTTTCATTTCGTACAGCGCACGGCACTATACCTTGTGAAACGGCCGCATGGCCATGATGGGATACCCTTGGGTATACTCTTCCGCACAGCGGCCTGACCTCATTCTTAAAAAAGAAAAAGCAGAGGCGTTCATCCCTCTGCTTTTCTCTTCTTCCCCAATATCTTCTCCCGGCAGGCGCTGACCGGATACCAGCTGCACCCGTCACAGATGTCTGCCAGCATCTCCGGCGTCATCTCTTCCCGGATCCGTTCCACCAGCTCCTGATAAATGTAATCCTTTTCTTCCAACTGAAAATATTCCATCACCTTCCGGTCATACCGCTTCACCTTTTCGTTGGTACTGCACAGATCCGTTCCCAGCATATTGGGACAATCGGCGCAAAGAACATCGGTGGAGCAGGTCAGATGGACCGTTACCGGCTCACTGCCCCGAAGCTTTTCGGTAACCTGGTTCATATTTTTTACAAATTCATCGCTGTACCCTTTTCCGGAATACCCCTGGGTACAGAGAAGATGATGCGGCCTTAAGTCCATTGCAGCACCTCCCCCAATCGAACATGCAGCTTCAGCCCCAGTATGGAGGCCGCGGCCGCTTTGATCACCGCCGTCGGAAGGAAGGGCAGCACGCAGGCCGTAAACCCTGTCCAAACGGACGCTTTCATCAGGATGCAGAACATCAGCACGCCGACTGCATAATTGGCAGCCGTTCCCAAGATCAGGAATAAAAGAAACATGCCTTTCTGCTTTCTCAGCTTTGTACCTACGCCGATCAGGTATGCCATGATCGGGAAGGATATGAGGAATCCCCCGGTAGGCCCGATGAGATGCTGAAATCCGCCGCTGAATCCAGCCAGCACTGGAACGCCGATCGCTCCCAGCAGTACGTAAATGATCATAGAGATTGCCCCCCGCTTCGCGCCGAGTACCACCCCGGCCAGAGTCACGGCAAAGGTCTGCATGGTCATCGGCACGCCCATCGGCATGGGAATGGAAATCTGCGCCATGACCGCTGTGATGGCCGTCATAATGGCAATGCTGCATATGTCCTGTGTGGAAATTTTTGAAGTTTGCATCATAGATACCTCCTGATATTTTCGGGCACTCCTGGGAACTCTCCTGCACCCATCTCTGCGGCCGCGTTTCCGAGAGTACTCTTTTCTCATGTTTTCCGGAATCCTTCTTCTCCTTTTGATACAGGCCTCAGATGGAATCCTTCCTCATTATAAAGGCATATGCAGCAATTGTCAACCCATTTTATTTTTAGGTTTACATTTATATATTCCAATCAGTGAGGAAAAGGATTCCGGCCTTGAAAAACTGAAAAAGAGACTGTATTATCATTTGCGGTCCAACTGCCACAAACTGCAACGCAGTCCCTTTTTATTTCGATTCTCAATATCCTGCCGCAGATTTATACTTTGCGTCCTTTACGCCGTAAATACCTGATAATTTCGACAATATCTCACTGATAGGGATTGAATTCCCTGATTCAAGCAAAAATTCAATTTTGACCATCTCCTTGTCCTGGTAGTCTGTAGAAATCGCCAGAACCTCTACCTGCTTTTCCTCTAAAATAGAAGTAATCTTCGACATATTCCGGGATATATTTGCGACAGCAATCTCCAGGATCATGGCATTTTTATTTTTTACCAGATAATGTTCCAGTACCCTCAATGTCCTGAGCGCTATCATCAAAAATACAGTGGCCGCGGCCGCCTCATAATACAGGCCGGAACCCACAGATAATCCAATACAGGCTGCCGTCCATATACTGGCCGCCGTAGTCAGTCCTTTTACTGTAGCGCCTTCTTTTATGATCGTTCCTGCGCCGAGAAACCCAATGCCGCTGATCACCTGCGCCCCCAAGCGGAAAGGATCGTAGCCCGCAAGGCCCTGCTTCCATTTAAAATTCAAGGGTATCCAGCACCTGGATATGCTCTGCGTTCTGTCCGGTCAGATTGGCGTATCCATACTCTTTTTCCGTCACCCCTGTCCAGCTGCTGCCCGCATATCCCGGACGAAGCCAACCGTCATCCGCCAGGTTTGCATCATATTTCTCTCCGATATACAGGTCTGCATACACCCGTGCTCCAAAGCCGGAACCAAATGTCTGATCGGTTCCGATTACCTCGTCGGTTCCGTCCTCATAGAAAATCTGGATCTGAATCAGCAGCGCAAGATGGTCTCCATATTGCACCGGGATTCCATAATGCCCCAGCCTTCCGGCCCACCAGCCGTCTGCCAGGACGACACCTATCACATTGTCTCCCTCTTGTAGCAGTTCTGTAATATCATAAGTCTGCACCTGCAGGTACTGTTCATAGCAGGTCATCTCCGGCGCCAGTTCATAATTCCCGACCCGCTTTCCATTCAGCAGCAGGCGGTAAATGCCATGTGCCGTTGCATAAGCCCTCGCACGCGCCACTTTTCCCTTTACCCTGAATTCCCTGCGCAGCATGGGGCATGGACGCAGCTTTTCTTCCTCTATCGTCTTGCTTTGCTTCGGCTCGCCCCAATAGCCTGCATAGTCATCATGAACCGTTTGCTGCTGTTTGGGTTCGATCCATTTTGCCTGCCAGTCCTGTTCTGTCAGCAGGCCCGTTTCAAACCATGCCTCTTCGGAACCGCTTTCCCTGCCCCGGTTATCCCGGACCGTCACCTGCCATCTGTAACGCATCCCGCTTACAGTACACACTTCCGGCAGTTCCGCAAAATGATTCTGCGATTCCACGATCCCGGAATCATACACGCCCCGGGCCTGTCCATCTTCTGTCACAGTCACACGGTATGCGGTCTGAAAGATATGCCTTTCTTCCGCTTCCTTTTTCCAGGAGAGCCTTGGCGCTGTAACGGAGATTCCCAACGGATTTTCCATCGCGTCGCATCGAAGCCCGTATACCTTCATTCTAATTTTCCTCCTTTTCCTGATCTACCTTCCAGAACAGCATGATGACCATGATCAAAACGCCAAGGATCATCGGCAGAATACAGGTCAATCCCACAATCCCTCTCTGTGTCGCAGCCGTCTGTACTTCCAGCGACGCGTCATAGTTTATCAGCGCAAGTCCCCAGCCTACCGCGGCAGACCCCAGCCCGGCGCCGATCTTTGTTCCAATGCTGGAAGCCATGGAAGCAGCAGCTTCAACCCGGACATGCTTCTTGCGGTAGATATAATCAACCAGATCGGCTATGTATACATAGATCACTGCCGTAAGAGGAGTCCATGCCAGGCTCATGATCACTGTACATATATAGGCTGCCGCAACACTCCTGGAAAACATTGCAAATGCAATATTGGAAAGGATAAAGATCACGCACCCTGCGATAACAGCTTTTCCTCTCTCAACCATTTTAAATAGCGCCGGAACCAGAAGCAGTGCGAATAACTGCGGCAGGGAAGCCAGCATGGATCCCATACTGAACAGTCCCAGATCTCCCAGGACATCCTTATAGTAATAGGTCTTTATGGAAGAGACTCCGCTGTACAGATAAAACAACAGAAATAATCCCAGTAGCAGCCATGTATATTTTGTTGTCAGCACTGCTTTGAATGCCTTTGACAGTTCTCCCTTTTGAGCAGGCTTATTTTCTTCTCCTTTTCCGTCATTTTCTACTTCATAAGATTTTTCTTTGATGAACAGTCCCATACAGCATACCAGAATGGTACAAAGCAGCGCGTACACTGTGGATAGCCTGCTCCATGCGGATTGGGACTGCCCGCCTCCCCACATTGCCAGCAGGATGGGGGTCACATAGAACATCACCGTAACGCCGCCGGTGGTAACAAACCGCCCGATCGTAGCTGCCGTACTTCTGTCGTGTTCATCCAATGCCATGACCGTCAGGATCGCGGAATATGCCAGATTATAAATAGTATAGGAAACCGCAGCCGTAAATGTATAGGTCACAAATACATAGATCACCTTTGCCTGTGAATCCCAGGCCGCAGGCACATGAAAGCTTGCAAACAATGAGATTCCAAGCAGCGGGGACGCAATCAGGAACCATGGTCGGATCTTTCCCATTTTAAAATGACATTTTTCAATCAGCATCGCCCCCAGCACATCGCTGATCCCGTCGAAGACCCTGGCTACCAGCATGATCGTCCCGGCCACTGCGGCAGAAATCCCGACGCTGTCCGTATAATACATCGTTACATACATGGACATAAAGGTCCAGCAAAGATTTGCCCCGACATCACCGAGACCGTATATTAATTTTTCCAATGGTGAAGATTTTGCTAAAATTTTCGCACTCATTTTTTCATCCCTTCTTTTTCTTCTATCTCTTCACGATTTCACGGTACTTGGCATACATACGATCCCAAACCTTTGTCTCCTTCGGTTCATAGCATTGGATCCGGAAGGAACGGCGCAGAAGTTCTCTCTGAGCTCCTTCATCCGGAAATGCCACCAGAGCCTTTAGTTGGATCATCGCGTTTCCAACCGCTGTTGCTTCCACCGGTCCCGCACTGACCCGCCTTCCCGTTGCATCCGCAATGTACTGGCAAAACGCCTGATCCCATGGTCTGACCGGCGTCGAACTTCCCCCCTGACCGGGTGCCCACATTCCCACCTGATTTCTTCTTGAAATAATAAGCACTCATTTTAATTGTGATTTTATAATTTCTATGATATTCACTTAACAGAACATCAATAAAAAACATCAAAAGATAAATTTAGGTACAAGTATTCGGCCTGTCAAAAAGGCAGGCTTTTCAAAGCTTTTATTTCAG
>CAJTGD010000051.1 GCA_910575475.1 Lachnospiraceae bacterium
TCAATTGTTTTCCTTCGCATAATAACCCATCCATTCTTTAGTGATAGAATTATTATGTACCGACAACAATAAAAAAGCAACATTTATTCATTATTATTTACGCAACGCTGTACTAGTATTAATCCTCATCGGGATGTATAAGGCAACCCAGGATCGTGATATCCATTTTAACCAGCTTGATAAGGAAAGCAAGGCCCGGATCAAGTATAAAAAATACTGTAGCCATTGCGGAAAAGAAGTGACGGCAAATGATATCATAAAAGGATACGAATATGAAAAAGATAAATATGTTGTCATGACGGATGATGAGTTGGAGAAGATCAAGACCAGGAAAGACAAGACCATCCATATCATCCAGTTCGCAAAAATGTCTGAGGTAAATATGATCTATTACGAAAAGGATTATTATGCCGTTCCGGATACAGGTGCAGAGAAGGCTTACGAACTTCTCCGCCAGTCTCTGCTGTCCCAGAAGAAAGTGGCTATCGCAAAAACCGTAATGGGAACCAACGAAAAGCTCCTGGTATTATATCCTACAAAGGAAGGCATTATCGTAAAGACATTATTTTACCATGATGAGATCGCAGCGATGCCGAAAGCGGTTCCTAAGATGAAACTGGATGAGAATGAGCTTAATATGGCTAAAATGCTGATTGAGAATATGACAAAACCTTTTAAAGCAGAGGAATTCCGGGATGAATACCAGGTGAGGTTGCGGGAGGCAATCATGAAGAAGATCCAGGGGCAGGAAGTTGTTGCAGTGGAAAGCAGCGGGCCGTCCAATGTCATTGACTTGATGGAAGCCCTGCAAAAAAGTCTGGAATTATCGAAAATCCAGATGAAAACAGCAAAAAGCAGCTTACGGGGACCGCATGATGGGAATTTATGAAGCCCGCAGCGCAAGCCCCATGCTGATTGCACAGCAGACGGAAGCATTCGATGATCCAGACTGGATCTATGAACTGAAAATGGATGGTTTTCGGTGCCTTGCTTATATTGACCGGAATTCTGTAGACTTTCGCAATAAACGGAATATACAGATGCTGCCGAAATTTCCGGAGCTTGCAGAGATCTATAAGAATGTAAACGGAAGATGCATTTTGGATGGGGAAATCGTAGTGCTTGCAGACGGCGTGCCGGATTTCTACCGTCTTCAGAAACGAACCCTGCTGACTGACCCATTTAAGATTGAACTGGAGGCAGGCCGGTTTCCGGCTTCTTTCGTGGCATTTGACTGCATTTATCAAGGGGATCAGGAGCTGGTTTTTCAACCACTTATGGAAAGAAAACGGAAGCTTTCAGGGATGATTACGGAAAATGACAGGATTGCAGTTTCCCGCTATATCGAAAAAGAAGGAACGGCGCTTTATCAGGCGGCAGAGGCGAGGGAACTGGAAGGGGTTGTGGCAAAAAGAAAAGAGAGCCTGTATTTTATAGGGAAGCGGACAAAGGACTGGGTAAAGTTTAAACGCATGGCAGATGAAGAATTCATTGTCGCGGGATATATACAAAAGGGGGAACATACCTTCAGCCTGGTACTGGCAAAATACCGGCTTGGCAGGCTGGTTTATAAAGGGCATGTTACCTCCGGAGTGACGAAAGATGCAGTAATGCATCTGAAGGAAACAGGAAGGAATCCATTTCAGATGCTGCCGACAGGGAACGAAAGCGCTGTCTGGGTAGAGCCAGATCAGGTCTGTGTGGTGGAATATATGCCGAATACGCTGCATTCTCTCCGGCAGCCCGTTTTTAAAGGATTTCGTGATGACATCCTTCCAAAAGACGTACAGGTAAGTGATGAGCATATAAAATAACGTCTGGGAAAAGACAGGGTCATTCATGCCGTTCTTTGAAATACAACATAGAAAAATCCTGATACTTGTGTTAAGATGGTGACATGAAATCGGGAGTTGTGGAGAATATTTCTATGAAAATATTGGTAGATGCGGATGCCTGTCCGGTTGTTTCCATTGTGGAGCATGTAGCAAGTAAATATAGGATACCAGTCATTCTCCTATGTGATACGAACCATGTACTGCAGTCAGCGTACAGTGAAGTCAAGGTGATTGGAGCTGGTACAGATGCAGTGGACTTTGCACTGGTTGGCTTATGCCAGAAGGGAGATCTTGTGGTAACGCAGGATTATGGGGTGGCTGCTATGATTCTGGGAAAGGGAGCTTATGGAATCCATCAGAGTGGAAAATGGTATACGGATGAGAATATTGACCGCATGCTGATGGAACGGCATGTCAGCAAGAAAATACGACGCTCAAAATCAAAGCATCATCTGAGAGGGCCTGCAAAACGGACAGCAGAGGATGATATAAGGTTTGAGGAGGCACTGGAGCGGTTAGTCCAGAAATTGAATGGGAAATCTATATTGTAAGATATTGTAAATTTTGGTAGAATATTAATAGGCACTACTAGAAAAACGGTAGGCGGTTGGTCCTTCACCAGAGGGACTGGACCCTCTGATTACATAGAAATCCCTGCAAAGGGAAATCTGGGAAAGGAGGGCAAGCTAATGAGTGATTTTGAAATGCTCTCCATTGTACTTATGATTCTAGCAATCATAGTCACGATATTAATAGCATACATCGAAAACACAAAAAAGTAACCGCCCCCGCCAAGGCTACGGTTACTTTGTGTAAGTAATTAATAAACTTTGGACCAACCGCTTATCGGTAGTGCCTTTTTCTATTCTTATTCTAGCAAAGAGAAGAAAGAATGTCAAATTTTACTTTAAAGATTCTGCCGGATAATCCGTGAAATCAGTCCGACTGCCACATTCCGCTCTTCATCAATGTGCGTCACTACAAAGGACACTTCATCCTTCTTTCCCACTGTCCGGCTGTCATAGCAGGAATGGGCGATAGCATTGACTCCAATGGAGAGCCGGACAAATACTGTCCCTTTATGGATGTCTTCCACGGTTCCGGCATATTTCCCCTGAATCTTGCATTTCTTCATGTTCTCCTTGCTGGTATTGCCTTCCACGCTCTTGACATCTGCCTTGACTGTTATCTTTTCTGGATTTTCAGCAGTAACAGACAGGATACGCACCAGGATATGCTCGCCTACATGGAAACGCTCTCTGGCGTCTCCTAGCCAGTCAAAAGACAGATCGCGTGCCAGGATGGAGGTCTCCACGCCGAAGATCTCTGCCCGGACAACTTTTTCTGCTACGGCGACAACCCTTGCCTGCACGATACGGTCTTCATGGATCTTGGGACCTCCGGATGCATCCCGATCCAGATAAAAGATCTGGCGTTTCTTCAGCATGGCCTCCTTCCGGCTGGCAACCACACTCCTTGACTGGGCATCCAGCCCCTTCACAATAAAGTCAATCTCACAGCCAAGCATGTTATTGAGAACCTTGTTCTGGCGGAGGGAAATGTCTCCGTAATCATGAGATTCATCCTGCACCAGATTAATCATCATCTCCGTAATTGGGATGACGGTACGGAACTCCTTATAATAAACAATGGCAATTAAACTTCCATTCTCCGTTTTTTCAATTCCGCCCAACATCCCGGTGAGGATTTTCTTTGTGCGGTAGGCATTCTGGATCTCGTGCCAGATGAGGTCTGCTTTCGACTGCGCCGTTTCCAGCACCGTGTCGGAATCAAGGGTTAATACAGGTACATTTGTGATTGTGTTCTGTTCGTTTTGCATAAATGATCTCCTTTTCGTTATGACATGATTGAATTTTTATCTAATGGAACCATCTCCGGTTCATCCGGCCACAGGTTATCTGGTGATTTGTCTGAAGAATCAGGAGGTTGTGGTTCCTGATAAATGTGTTTTGTAGTTTCATAGGTAAGTGCTGCCAGCGGCTTACGGGGAGCTGAAACAGCACCGCTTTTCTGCCTGCGCGGTTTCGGAGGCGCTTTGGGAAGATAGTCGTATTCCTCTGTTTTCCCCTCTTCCCGCCATTTCGGGATATGTTCTGCCGCCTTTTTGGTCACCAGTTTTTTTGCATCCGGGTGCAGTGTGTAATCATATTTCTGAACCTTCAGCACTTTCTGCCCTCTTAAGATAATGAGTGCAGTATCCAGAGGGAGCCGCAGGATCTCATCCGGTGTCAGGAGCTTGCGTTTGCCGATGGACTGGGTTTTCCGGTATTCCGGAGAATAATCTGACACCCGCCAGGTGTTGAGCTGCTTCGCTTCTGAACTGACACCCACAGTCACGTCTCCAGAGCGCGAACTGATAAATTCAGCCGTTACTTCATCGGTACATCCAAGAAATAACTGGCTGTCACAATTCCCTATAATTTCCTGCCATTGGTTGAAGGGATAGCGGTTCTGCATCTGGGGCAGGTTCTGGAAGATGCACGAAATGCTTAACCCTCTGGAACGGCAGACAGAAATCTTCTTATTTAACTCTAGGATAGCCCCAGTGTTTGCCAGTTCATCCGCGAGGATATGTACCGGAACTGGCAGATGGCCGTCTACTCCGTGTTTATCCGCAAACCGCACCAGCTTGATAAACACAAAGGTCATAAACAGTGACGATAGGAAATCAAAGGTGCTGTCCTGGTCGGAGGTAATGCAGAAGTAAGCGCATTTCTGTTTTCCCGGCAGTGTCAGGTCTATCTCATCATAGGAAGTGATCTGCCGGATCAGCTTATTCTGGAACACCTGAAGCCTGGCTCCAAGTCCGATGATTACCCCGGACCGCACCGTATCACTTGCCTGCTTATAGATGCAGTAAGGAACCTTTGCCGGGTGGCTGACCGGAAGCAGGTCAAAGAGGCTGTTCAGTTCCTTTTCGGAGCTGAGCGTCAGCAGTTTGTATACCTGCCCGATGTTCTTGGATTCCGGGGGGAATCCCTGCTCTACATAGAGAACCAGCGCCTTTAACAGATTTAGTTCCGCGTTATCCCAGAAATGATCCCCTTTTGCGGAACCTGTATTCTGGATGATGACATCCGAAAAAACCTGCGCCATCGTCTCCTGTCCGTCAATCTCCATCAGGCAGTTCCATGCATCCGAGTTCTCCGGATTCACAAGGTTAAAACACCGTACAGTGTAGCCCTCATTCTCCAGATATCCAGCCATGCTTTCGTACAATTCACTTTTTGGGTCGGTTATAATTAAGCTTTCCCCGACTCCGCCGTTTTTCCCGCGTGCGACACACTGGAAGATCATATTACGTGCAAATGCCCTGGACTTCATAGAGCCGCTGGCACCATAGACGGCAATGTTGCGGTTCATGCGTGTTTCATAAGGAAGGCAGACTGCCTTTCCATTCAGCTTTCCAAGAATTGTCCCTTTGGTTTTCTTCACATGGTCTGTCAGCTCCAGCACCTTGTACATCTCATCCGGTGTCATAAATCCGGATGTGCCATAGGTGCCTTTCAGGGAGTAATTCAGGTTGCGCTCTTTATCAAAGACTTCCCCGTTCCGGTCAACGCCCATCCGCATCAACAAAAAGACCAGGAGTCCGAGCGCAAGAAGGCAAAGAAAAATCCCATATAAGTTATATGGGAACTGAGCCAGTGCATGAAGGCATGCCATCGGATGCAGGGAAGGAGCCTTTGGGTAAGAACCGTTACCGGCGAAGTTGCCGGCACTGGTCCAGACCTTGTAATTACCGATAAATTGTGCAATATAGCCTCCGGCATATAAAATGCACAGGAAGACCGGAAGAATGAAAATAAGCTTCCACCATTTATAACTCATGTAAAAACTCCCTTCTGAACTTGGACAGGTCAATACTGGAGAATTGCACCTTATCGCCCATATATTTCTCCAGAACTGGAATCTGAAAATCAAAACAGATTACGTTCCCGGACAATTTTAATACATTTAATCCCGTATTGAACCGGTTGATTCTCTGCATATCAAAGTCATAAGCGAGCAGTGTCGGGCAGCCATCCGGCGAAATCGCATCGTGTTCCATGGGAATGTCTCCCCGGCGTTTCTCCTGGTCAGATAATAAAAGCTGGTTTAACTTTGTAAGCAGTTCTGGATTTGCCAGCAGCTTCAGGATAGGTTCGCCCTCCTCGCTGTTTGGCAGAAAATGAAAGAAATCAAAAGCTTTATCCAGCATAAACAAGTCTCGACGAGACCCTCCGGTACTGGTCATAAGCTGCAGGGCGACATCCATCGTATCTCCAAACATGATAGCCCGGATTGGCGGGTGCCCGGTATAAGGATATCCTTTGAGATAATGCTGCAGGAAAGTAGTCAGCCGCACTTCTGTCCGATATTCCCATTTCATAACAGCGGAACCTGTGTTGTAAATACAGTAGACACAATGCCTGGCCAACAGACTCCCAACACTTCGGGAATTCCTGATTTTTGTAGTCACATCACCAAGCTCCTTGATCTCCCTGGAAGAGTAGAAACAGGGGAGACTTGATAAGATAGTATCCACATTTTGTCGGTCTCCATGAAAGACAGGCGGTTTCTCATCAGGAAGAAACGGGATTGCTGTATGGGAAAGCGTTAAATAGGTCTGCGCTTTCTGATGAAGTCGGATCCTTCGCTGCGGTTCGCTGCGGATACTGTTTGTTTCCACATTACCATCCAGATAGCAATGAAACCGGGCAGGGTTGTAGGCCAGCAGCATTTCCTTGGCACGCTTTGTCAGACGATAACCTCTCAGCCCATCCTTGTAATGACACCGGATCAAATGGTTTGCCTTCAAATCTGTGATCATCTTCTCTGTATAAGCCGGGGTATCAAACAGCCTGGATAATTGGCTGGCAGGGAATTCCCCGCTTATCCCGATCATTTCTAACAGTTTATATTTCTGGGTATTTGGTTTTAGCAAAATAGTATCTCCTTTAAAATATTTTGAGTAGTATTTTTACCTTTAGAGAGCCTGCTTCGGTATTTTGGAAATTTTCTCTTGAAAGCAAAATGCGGAAAAATGCAGGCTTTCCGGTAAATTTACCGTTATCGGCGTAAAAATTGCGAAAATCACATATTTTCGGATAAGGTATTTTTCGCTTTCATGTGGTTCCCAAGCCAGTCGGGAAACTTATCTTTTTCCATGATATAGATGATTGTCTGGTCGGTTTTTCCCAGTTCTGTAGTATGGTGGTCGTCGCAATACAATCCGCTGTCATCAAACAGCGCATAAGATGAAATGACATCCAAAATCAGTTTGAGTTCCATGTTGTCGTAGTCCTTAATCCGGCGCTGGGGAAGTTCCCGGTCGTAGACCAGACAGAAGCAGATGACACATTCTTTAAAAGGTGCCACATCATGATTTGTGAAAAATTCCTTTAATGCATAGTGCAGCGGATCATGTAAAAATGCTGTACTGCTTCGGATTCTCCTTTTTGGAAATAACCCAGGCAATGTGACAGAAAGGATGTCATCCTCAAAGGAAACCTGTATTCCCAAGGCTTTTACCGCTTCCTTCATATAAGCGGATTTCCCGGTAAGGTCAGTAATTCGTATTAGGTTTCTTAACCGGCAGGCAATCCGTTCTGCACATAGCGCGGCATCTGTGCTTAATTTCTCATAATTTGCCCCATGTTTTTCCATGTCAGTGTTTTTCAGGGCAAAAATAGTGTTATTGAGCTTGGCAACTTCATTTTCAATACTATGAAGTCTCTGGTAAATAGTTTTTGAGTCCATACAATACCTCATTTCTGTTGTTTTTGATAATAGTTTACAGTTCCATCTGGATTTACCAGGCAGTAAGCGGTCACCCCGTCAAGAGAAAGACGGGATGCCTGCTGTTCGGATTCCAGTATGACCAGCCGGTTTGTATCATCTGCAGGAAGGCCATTCAGGACATGGCCGATTAGAATTTCCTGTTCTAAGCCGACATAGATGACCTCATAGGCTTCATTTTTAGAGAAAAAATGGAGTTTTACTGGAAATTCTCCGCTGGTGTGATAGACAACTGCCTCTTTGAAGTCCAGAAGAACCCAGACGGCTGCAATCATGCCGTAATCCGGGGAATCAGAAGCTTCCGGGCTGTCACATAGAAGGTTTCTGTCCTGGTCATAGTAGATACGCCCCTGTTTGATCAGGCTTGTAATCAGGGATTTCAGGGAATCCCTGTTACGAATAAAAAACTGCAGTACCTGTTCGTACTGCAGCGCATGGTAGGTAGTAATGAGTTTTAGAAGACGCTCACCTTCCCCTCTGTAAATTTGGTTTCTTGATTTCATGACGTTCTCCTTTATTGCGTGGATTGACAGGTCTCTGCATAGGCTGTACGTATTATATGCGTGTCATATACATATGACGTATGTACAGTATACGTGTTCTTCTTGCATTGTACTGGTTTTTAATCCCAAAGAGGGTTTAATTCCCCGCAGCTTGCTGCGCAACAAACTAATGACGAACGAAGTGAGTCTCGGGCTGATACCCCGCAGCTTGCTGCGGGGAGTTTCATTAATGGTATGCATAGTGTGCGTACAGCTTATGTATCAACCTGCTGTCAATGATTGGTTTACGGGTTACGAAGATGGAACCTGCTATTGATAGTTCCTTCTATCTTGCTAAAGTAAAAAAAGCACCCTGTATAGGTGCTGTGAAAAGAAAAAACTTTAAGCAATACTATTATATCACACGGGGATATACGCGACAATCGCAGAACCGTGCCAATAAATGACAATTCCGTGCCAACTTCGTCTAAGGGTCTTTGGAATAACAATCAAAAAGAAATAAAAGTCCCAATAATAGAAGTTTAACAATTTGAAAATATATTATAAGATTTTAGAAACATTATTATGAGTAAAGGCTATAAGTACTTTGGGGGCATAATGCTGACTCATGTGTAATCGAACATTATTAACTAAAGTAATAGTATTATTGCAAATGCTCCTAATTTTTTTTAAGGAAACAATGCAACTCTGATTACATTTTATAAATCCGTATGGAGATAGACGTTTTTGTTCTTCAGCTAAGGAACCATATTTTCTGTAGATGCCATGTTGTGTATAGACACTAATAGCATGTGTTTTTATTTCAAGATAATAAATATCATCAATTTTGATTTTTGATATGGTCGATTTAGTTTTGCAAACATATTCTGGTAACATAGTTGAATAACAAATCAAGGCTTTTTCTAAGCCCAAAACTCCATATTGATCTAGAAAAGGAATAAGAGTATCTTTTAGAGATTCGGTTTGAAACAATTCTTGTATCCAGTTCATTGTTTATTCATCCTTTTATACTTTCTATATATAAAGACAATTAGGAGCTTAAAAACTGACGGGATTTGGGAAAATTTTATAAAAAGATTTTTAATATGATGTACGAAGTGCTTAATATGATGTACACGATTTGTTGTAATATGAAAAAAATTGTATAATAAACATAAATAATATATTTTGTTAAATTTATTGTTAAAAGGGGTGGAGGTGTGAAACAAATACATAGAGGGTATCCAAGAAATAAAGGGCATTGTAAACAAGCCTTTTTCTGGTGGATAAAAATTAAATACGGCACAACACCTAATCAAGCAGCAGGAACAGCCTTATTTTTGATGAGATAGCTATATTGTTTAAGCAGATTAAGCGCCTGTGAAGTAGTCAATATCTTTGATTTGTTCACAGGACGTGATTTAAGGAAGCCCTCTGGTGTACATGGCTTTAAATCTGTGAGTATACGCAGATGGCAATGATAGCTTTCTTGTGATTACGGTGTGTTTTATACGTCGATAACAGGCAGTAAATTCAGGATATTTTTTATTTAATCAAAGCGTTTGCAACTTGCGCCAAAACCGATTTAAAATAAGAACCAACACAGAAAATCCTAGTGGATACGAAAGATTTCCCGTTCTATTTCTACTATGTGCATTTTTAATTCATTGATGTGATTTAAGCATTATCTGAATTTCACAGCTTGTTCCGTAGAATCGGTGCCATCAATAGTATCCTATATTTCTTTTATAGGGGTTCAGCATCTGCCATCTACGAATGATGTTACATCAAAATTTTTCTAGGATGTTGTAAAATCTGTTCCGTGATGGAACAAGAAGATTTACCAAATATATCAGAGAAAACATCATCTAATTTTAAGTTAGATAGTCTTTCTTGTTGCCCTTTTAAGGTTTGGTATATTTGGAATGGGAAAGAGTAACCCAGATGTTATTCTTCTTCAAGATATTAAAAATAGAGATCCAATATTTACTGGTGGACACCATGCAAACATCATTACAGTCATATTTAGAAACCAATCACACAACTCTTGCAATCCTTTAGTAAAGGGAAAAGCAAGTCTGTTAATATTCTGTACGATTACTGGAATCAGTTATACCGATACAGGCAAAGGTATATGTTTTGTGGACATCAAGTCTGCAGCAGTTGTTTTTTAGAAATTTAAACGACAATAAAATAACCTCCTGAAACTTTATAGTTATAAGATTGACAGTGACTGGCTGTCTGGAAAAATCGAGTCGACTTTGGAAGAGATAAGTTTACGGACTACGGTAACGCGCCAATCATGATGACTTAATAGATGACCAACAATATATGAAAGTGCGAGGTCGCCGATATACAGTCCCGCCACTTATTTCCACATATTCTGTAGTGTGTCAGTCTTATAAAAGAACTATATCAGAAGAAAATCAGAATAGAAAATAAAAAGCGAAAGTTAGCCAACATATTTCATGACGCATTGGTGCCTTTCGCAGAAAGGCGAATTATAAAAATGGAAAATAATTTAAGATTTGTAGATAAGGGAAGTTTATTAGAGGCTATTTCACAATCACAAAAAGAAATCATTCTTTTAGGTACAACTGCCTTTAATCTTCCGTGGTCCAAAGATGGATTTTTGAAAGATCTATACAATAAGTATTCAAACGGAAATTTTCGCATTGAAATATATGCTGAATCCACACCACTACTTGAATCAATATCATTAACATCTAAATTAAGGGGAATGGATAAAGAATATCCAATTGCTTTGTTAATGGAAGCGCGGTCTAATGCGACTACAAAATTACGAGAATACTTTTTGTCAAGCTATGCAAAAGGAAATACTGCCAAAGGAGTGTTTGGAAATTTTGAACCTGTAGAAGATATATGTAGGAACAAACTAGACGCTGTTTATGAAGAAAAATATATTTTTTATGTATGTAAAGAATTAATTTCTCAAAATGTTTCAGAAAGAGAATTGATAGATGATATAAAAAATAATTTATTATATAAATATACAAGTGAAATGAATCAAGCGTTTAATAAAAGTGATTTACTTGCATATTGTATTGAAAATCAAGATTATTATAGTCTAAGTAATTCAAATAATTTATATAAAGAAGTAATCCAAAATCGACTAAAAGAATTATTACAAGAAATTGAATCATTAAAAGATTTAATTCAATTTGTAAAAACAAATATTGAAATTCCATTTGAGGAAATAATTAATTCGAAGACATTTACAATACCATTTAGACTAGAGACAAAAAAGGTTCGAAAATATTGTTTAGAATGTGTATTAGACGTATTAGTAAAAAGAATGAAAGATTATAAATTGATTAAAGATTATTCTTCGAAAGAAGCATATTCTGAGCGACACATGCAATTGGAAAATTTATCTTTGCAAATGGAATATAAACAAAGACTTATTATAAAAACTCTTTATCACCCTTTTTCTATTCAAATGATTAAAATTGATGATTCTTATTTTGCTAATTTGGATCCAATTCATCATTTTGATGTAAATAAATTTTTATATATGGGAGATGTTAGTTTGGAGGAAAATGAAGATATTTACCGTTATCATTTATTTGAAGAATATGTAAAGTATTTTAATTCATATTGTTCCTCTACATATTGTATTGAAGAAACAAAAAAAGGAAATAGAAAAGAGGTTATATATAATTATACAGCAGATCATGTGATGCTTGGACAAATGCCAAGAGATTCTTTTTATGGCAGTGATAATTATAAACTTGTAATGTGGGCGTTAATTTTCGACAGAGAAGGACGCATCCTTATTCATAAACGTAGCATAAACGCAAAAGATAACCAAGGTATGTGGGATAAGTCTGTAGGTGGTCATATTTCATTAAATGATTATGATACAATTACTGGGGCTTCACGTGAAATTGCAGAAGAATTATATACTTGTGAAGAGGCAGAACAAGGACACTCAAAAAATGATGGGTGGACAGCCATTAATAAGGACAAAATTATTTATCTAGGTAAATGGAAAGAATCAAGGTATCCTAATTTCGCAACTAGCTTAGTACTAGAACCTGATGAATTTTATAGTTTTAGCTTTAATAGTCGATTGACTGCACAACCTATTGATTCTATGCGAATTCTTCCAGATGGAACACAGATTAAGGCAAAGTGTTTTGTTGATTTGTATTTTGTAATAACATCAGAAAGATTTGATCTCTCTGAGCTTAAAAATTCAGACTATTTAGTTTTATTTCCATATCAAATAAAGCAATTTGCAAAAGCAGGTTTGCTTCCAAAAGAAGTTAGTGAAAAAGAAGCGGGTGCGTTTGAAGTTACACCAGACTTACAATACATGCTAGATTCGCCAGAATGGGATAATGAAATTACAAAATTTTCACTTCGAGTAAAAGAAGCATTTGAAAATTGTTAAAAAGTACAGAGGAGGAGAGTGAAATGACAACTCCTGAAGAAATTTGTCCATCATTTATAATTACACTTACAGGACCATCTATGTGCGGAAAGTCTTATGTTATTGAGTATATTAAGAATTTAGAAAACATATTATATAAGGAAGAACATATTATCTTTTCACCTATATGCATTTCTAAATATACAACACGTCCATATAGAACAGAAGAAATTAAAAAGCAACTAGAGGAAATAGAAAATGATGTTATTTCTTGTGAAGATTTACCAGATGATTGTGATTTTATATACCAGACATATGGCAATAAATATGGATTTTCAAGTAAGAAATTGGAAGAACTATTAGCAAAAGGGAAAATACCAGTAGTAATTATTAATGATGTACGTGTTGTGGAAGAAGTAAAAAAAAGCTTTCCGCAAAAAGTATTGGCGCTATTTTTATTTAGAGAAGTGCCTAAATTATCATCTTTTCAAAATGTTTCGGAAAAGAGAGGAAATGTTTCTGAAGAACAAATATTACAACGTTACAATAAATCCATTGCAATTTTTCGAACATATATTGAAAATATTGCATTGTTTAATCGAGTAATTTTAAATCCTAAAGAACAAAGAAAAACTGAAAATTATGCGCAAATACAAATAAGAAATGTTATCATGGGTGTGATAACAGGAAAAATAAAATTAAATAAAAAAAGTAAAAATGGCTCAAAACTTTTTATAATATCTGGAAATGCTGCTTCGGGAAAAGATGAGATTATTCAAGCTGTAAATGAAATGGGTAGTTTACAAGGAAGTATCATTCCTAAATATACTTCTCGTATGCAAGATGAGACGGATGGTAATGAAATGATTTGTAAATATATACCTAAAAAGGAGTTATTAGATAAATATGAGATAGAATATCAGTGTGAATTTGAGAAGAAAAAAGTGAGTTTTATAGATAGGGAAAAACATGCAGGAAATAATGTTGAGAAAAGGACGCAAGCCCTAGAGATAAATTTATCTGAAAAAAGGAAAATTAGAACAGCGAGTAGAAGGTTTTGGGATTCTGTTGAAGAAGAAAGAGAAAAACAAAAAAATAATTTAAGAACTAGGATATTAAATGAATCTATACCAGAGAAAAAAATTAGCAATAAGGAGTTATTTAAAATGTCTTTTGATGAGCTGTTTGATATGTATTGTAAAGAAGGATATCACAAGAACGATATTGATCCAATAGATTTTCTGAAAAAGACAAAAATTAACGAGCAAGATCTTATAAATTTAATATTAAAAGAGACTAATGTAGAAAATAATGTTACAAAAGAGAAACTTAAAGAACTAAATGAAAACGAATTATGGAAATTATATGAAAAGGATGGTTTTCACGATGATTCAGTAGATGTGTGCTTATTAAAAAGGTCGTTTCAAAACGAATTTTTGGAAAAATTTTATGATAAAAATCCAGAATATATTATAGATTTAGAAAAAGTACGTGAAGATTATTCAAACGAAATAGAGTTGATGATAAAAGGACAGAAGTTTGGTATGACAGGTCCTGCATATTATATAGAGTATAATAATTATGGGTGGATAATGTATGAAAATAACCAAACATTATATGCTTTTAAAGTTTGCAGGATTCAAAAAGAATTAAATAAAAAAGTTTCAATACATCTTGAAAAAATGAAAAAGGCAAATAAACATTGCGTACTTGTTGCAAGCTTGATTGATATATTTGCATTATGTAAAGAATGGTTTGGGGACGATATAGTAACAGTATTTGCTTATTCTGAAATAAGTTCTGAAGAATTCGAAAAAAACTCTAAAGCTGGAACAGTAACAAGAAAATTAATTAATTTTGAACAAGAAATTGAGAAGTATTCAAGGTATATAGCATATTTTGATCATGTTACTATTTATGCAGAATCAGAAATGGCTAAAAAAAATGGTGGAAAAAAAGAGGAGTTAATTGATCAAATTTTTCGCCTTTTTCGTTACTATTCAAAATAATAAATTTAAGAAGGTGAAACTTAAAGTTTATGCATAAATTATTTATTTTATCAGGATCTTCCGGTGTAGGAAAATCAACATTATTAAATAAATTAGTACAAGAAGGTTTATGTGATAGTATTCCTAAATATTCAAATAGAAGAAATTTTAGTACAGTTGATGATGTAATATCTGTAGAAGACTCAAAAAGTGGTGCGTGCGATTTAGTTTACAATATGTATGGAAATTGGTATGGTTTTAATTCTGAAACCCTTGTAGAACGTGTTTGCAATAAAAATCAAATATTAATTACAAACGACGAAGAAACGATCAAAAAAATCAGAAACTTATTAAAAAAGAATGTGGTTGTTATTTATATAGTGTCTGATGTAGGGAAAAATCAATTGATGAAAATTTACCAAAATCGATATGGTTATCCTTCGATAAAAGATGTTACAGATGAAATAAATGAAGAGATAGAAATGTGCCAAAAGATGGTTATTAATGATAATCCGAAGGGTTTAATTAAATGTATAGAAAATATCAATTGTCATATTGAAAGTATCATGTATCGTGATGAAGAATTTAAATTGCGTTATAATAGTATTAAACAAAGAATTAAAAAGTATACAGATAATATTTTGTTATATGATTATGTAGTGATGAATTTTTACTCAGAAAATACTTCGATGTACGCTATAGATTTTGCGTATGATCAAATAAAACAAATAGTAAAAGAAGAATCCAAAGGAGAAAAAATATATGAATAATTTGATTTCATTTATTTTAGGTGTGTTAAGTTCCTTGGCGGCATCTTATATTTTATACTTGCTTGGTTTTTTTTCAAAATTAGTTCCGCCCAAATTAAGAAAGAGTTTTGATCGAGAATTTCGTAACCAAAGACGTGCTTTAAAATCGATAAAGAAAGATGCAAAAACCTCTAGTAGTATGAGAGTTTTCTGTATGAAGGGAGATACTTTTTCTAGTCCAGGGAAAGCAGGAGAGTTACATTCTCTTTTATTAAATGGCCCAACGAAACAAAAATATCTTATTTCGGATCCTGATAACTTATATGTTATTAAAAGAGGACAAGAGTTGGGAAATAATAATTTGAAAATGGGAATTGAAAATTCGCTTGGATGTTTTGACGAAATAGCAAAGAAAAATGATAATATAAAAATTGTTAAACATAATGAAATTCTTAGATTTCGTTTAATTATATTTGATGAATGTTTATATTTATCTTTTCAATCTACTGATATACCAGGAAGCAAAAGTCCAATGCAAAGATATAAAAAATCTAGTTCTGGATATTCGGCTTTGGAAGCTTATTTTGAAGATACTTGGAAAAAATATGATATTTAATGTCTTTAGATTTAATTGTAGTAGGAGTTTGTTGGGATAATATTTAATGGTGTTAGTCAGAAAATGGGGTGATAATATCAAGCAGTCCAGTTTTGGGGACACATAAACTGGTATCATGAGATTATCAATCGGATAAAGGAGATAATCTCTATGGCAACTAATACCTTAATCAAACTGACAAACCTTATTTCAAAGCTTCCTGATGAAGACCTGAATACTTTGTACGAAATGGCCTGTTCATTTTTTGCAGGACACTTATCTACGGATAACCCGAACTGTCCCTACTGCAATTGTAGCCATATTGTAAAAAATGGACATAAATGTGGCAAGCAGGAGTATTTTTGCAAGGGCTGTGGGAAAACTTTTGTTTCCACAACAAAAACTTTGATGGCAAATTCCCATCAACCCCGTGAGGTTTGGGAAGAAGTCATCAAAGATACCCTTTCTGGAGATGCAATCTCTTTCACGGCAAAAAGATTGGGTATTTCCCATGATTGTGTTTTCAATATGAGACATAAGTTCCTTCTGGCAGTATGCCAGCTTCAAACTGAAAATGGCGAATGTCTCAGTGATGTATCTGAATTGGATGAAACATTTGTCCTTGACTCCTATAAGGGCCGGAAACTCCCCTCATTTGTTGTCCGTAAAGCCCGCAAACATGGCGCAAAAGCTGAAAAAAGAGGCATTTCAAAAGAATACATATGCATCTGTACCGGGGTACAGCGTAAAGGCTGTGCGATAGCAAAAACAGTAAACCGGGCAAAGCCATCTTCGAAGGAATTGCAGGAAATATTCGGAAACCGGATTGAAAACGGAACACTTATTCTTTGTGATGGACTAAAAAGCTACCATTCACTGGAAAAGAGTACCGGCTGTAGTGTAAAGGATATAAATACTGAAACAGTAAAGGATTTTTATAACCTAAACACAGTGAATAATTTCCACTCGTTTATCAAAGGCAGATATGAATTTTACCGTGGTGTTGCAACAAAATACCTGAATAGATACAATGCACTGTTCAGTCTGGCATATAGATACACAGCAGACAAAATTGAGTGGATCTGTCATCAGCTTTTGGACGTTAGCTGCTCCAGTAGGCATATTTCCTGCAAGGATGTAAAATCGTCAGGATTGCTAGTAATTTAATCAAGATTTTGGGCGTCACCCCATTTTCTGACTAACACCTATTTAATATATAACTGGACAGTTAAAAGTATGTAAAAGAAATAATATTTTTGGTATTCCCTATTATTCAACCTATAATTATCCTTATTGATTTGTCCGTACATCATTATATAAGATATGTTACTATGGGCAGGCGTAATTAACAGATATTGTCTTCGTTTATACTATAATTCCGTTTCCGGACAAGTAGGGTTGGCTAAGCCAGTCTCCTACCTGACCGGAAAATATTTTTAGATGCGAATGAATCTCTCGCTATTGTTTATAAAATAGATTAACAGTTTATCTATTCTGGGAAAAATTTATATAGTATCTCAATGGTTTCCCTTGCTGTAAATCCCCACAGTATCGTACTCAGTGCTTCAATGGCAGCATGGCGTTTTCGGTAATAGGTGCGATAAGAAATGTTGGAAATATGGGGTCTCAGCGCCTCTATAATCTCGTTCGTATCCTTCAGCTCTTGGGGAGACAGGAAGGAATAGTAAAGAATCCAGTAATACTGTTCTCCATATTTGTGATTAGTTCTAAGCAGATCTACAGAGGAATCTAACATTTTTAACATTCGGTTGCTCCGCTCGATGCTCTTTGCCCGCTCTTCAATATCATCTCCAGATAGGTCAACGCCTGCAGAATAGATAGAGTCAAGGAATTCATCCACACTTGTCCCATATTTCATTCGGAACTGCATCTCCATTTGGCGTACTACCACTTTCAGGCTATAGGTTGCATCCCGGTATCTGCGCAGAAATTTATAGGTGTCATGAAAGCGTGGATCCTCCTCTGGATTTAGGTATGGTTTATTCCAGACATCATTCATTCTTGCATTTTTTCTTTTTGTATTTCCTTTTTGGATATTTGTCTTCTTCACATCTTTCATTTCAATCCCATTTGCTCCCTCATCTTTCCATTTAGCATCATCCCTCTTCACATCTTCCAGTTTGACCCCATTCCTTCCTGCATTCTTCCTGTTTGTATCCATCATTCTATTCAGCCCCCTTCAGAATTTTTTCGACAATATCCGCATGATCTTTCAGAATCGGATTCCTCTCCAGATAGTCCTTTGCTTCAGGCTTAACGGTCAGTTCAAACCGGTAGGCAGCATTTCCGTAAGGGCAGATAATACTTAGAGTATATATATTTACTATATTCTTGCAGTCAGAGGATAAAGGAGATAATATATAGCGGGTTTTGGAACACTCGCAGCACGGAATCCCTTGTGATTTCAGCATTTCCGCCACTTTTTGGATGATAAACTGCATGTGCGATTTCGGAACACACGGATTATTTTCTGGAACGCTGACTTGTTCCTCTTTCACAACTTCTGAAACGCAGAGTTCTTCCTTGTATTCGGGTACATGGATTGGCAGATGCATGGTCATAGCGATCTCCTCCTTATCTATCATCACATCACTGATATCGAACATGACTGACAGATAATCGTTCAGATAGATCATACTGCCATGCCTTCCGGTAAAAGAGACTAATGTGATGAAATTCATTTCTTCAAACTTCTTTAAGGTACGTGATACGGTTGTCTTTGAATGGTTCCAACGGTCACCTAATGTTTGAAAACTGGTAACCGGATTGCCGGTGTGGTTACGGTAATATACAACCGGTCCGGAATAAGAGCCTTGTACAGATGGATCGTTATAGATAGCGTGGATCCACATGTCCAGAAGCATGTCCATCTCCGAGCATTTGCCCATGCTGATCAGTTCATGGACTTTGGCGATTGGGAAAAAGAAAAAGCCATCATCCTTCTTGCAGGGGAAGTTGTATTCCAGTACAGTATTATCTTTCGGCCAGTCTGTTATCTTAAACTTTACGACCTTCTTATTCTCCAGAAGAGTGTAAGTGATATAATTCTGTTTCTGCAGATAATCCAGGATCGAAACTGCCTGATGTTGGAAACGGCACCGGAAC
This sequence comes from Lachnospiraceae bacterium, assembly GCA_910575475.1. Classification (GTDB taxonomy): domain Bacteria; phylum Bacillota; class Clostridia; order Lachnospirales; family Lachnospiraceae; genus Schaedlerella. The sequence goes on from CAJTGD010000051.1 coordinate 18,974, forward strand.
CATGCGCGCAGATCTGCCAGAGTGCAGATCCATTCTCCAGGCCCTACAAGGTAAGTCATCGTTTCTGTACGACGGTAGGATGACCTGTAATTTGCATAAGAGCAAAGAACTATGTAATAAAAAAGAAAAGAGCCTCCGTTTGTCCGGATGCCCTTGTTAGTGACTAATGACCGTATGAAATCTCTGTAGATTCTGCAGCGTGGAAATTCCACGATTTGCTTCAGCTCTAGCTGGTAATCTTGAGGGTTCTTATATTGTTCCATAATTGTCTCCTTTACATTATTAAAATTAGTTAAGTTCATGAAAAAAATGAATTGCGCTGATCGCAAACAGGCCATCAATTTTCTGGCAAAAACTGATGACCTATGATAAAATAAATATAAAATAAGCCGCCAAAAGCTGCTTATAAATAGGCGTCTCTGTGCTAACAAGTTGGTGCCAGTACAGAGTTCAACTCTTGTTTCTGCTAATAATCGGCTAATTTCACGTCAGAATATTAGCAGATACGAGAGGAAATTTGAGGATATTCCCTCCCGTTGAAAATTACAAAATGTCTAGGGAAATAGGGGCTTCCGAGGACATTTGAGGAGTATAGGCTACACGTAATTTTTTTGGATTGGTATTTCTCCTAAGCGGTAGGCCGGAGGTTCAAATCCTCTTAGCGACGTTCTAAGAAATGCCGAAAGCACTGGGATTCCAGAGTTTTCGGTATTTTTATCTGTCTAAGTTTACTAATCAGAATGGTGTTTCTGCTAATTATTCGAAGAATTTTATCGAAAATTTTGCTAATTGAAAAGGCGAAAGTTTCTTGTCCTAATTCGTAACTTCGTCCCAACTTGTGACAAAGTTGAAAATTGTTATGTGGAAACAATTCATTGTATTTCTATTACTGTGTTGTTATTTCAAACTTGGCAATATATTTGCTTTGTCCTCTTTTTCTGCGGAGATGGCGAGATTATTGCTATCCTCATAGAAAAATGTATGATATACTGTAAAAGCAAACAACAAGCATACATAAAACTTGGTATTCCGATTTGGAAATTCAAGTTTAAGGATATACGAAGCAGCAGAACTTGAAGTCGCAATTTGCGACTTCAAGTTTGGAGGAAGATAATGGATATGTCGGACGCAGGAAACTGCCATTTGTATTCACAGAACAAGGAATTGCAATGCTTTCTGCTGTTTTGCGTAGTGATGTTGCTATCCGAGTAAGCATTAGGATTATGGACACTTTTGTGGAGATGCGGAAGTATATGGCAAATACATCTTTGCTGTATGAGCGGTTAAATGCAATAGAGGTTCGCCAGATAAATTATCAGACAGAAACAGACGAGCGTTTTGAGAGAGTTTTTGCATACATATCCGAACATGAGGAATCCAGTCAAAAAATATTTTTTGACGGACAGATTTACGATGCGTTCAGTCTGATAGTAAGTCTAATTCAAAAAGCAGAGAAAGAAATCAATCTGATAGACGGATATGTAGATGTTGGGACATTGAATCTGCTTTCGAAGAAAAAGTCTGATGTTGCAGTAACAGTTTAAACTATTCTGGGATTAGTTGTGAAATGCAGGTATTAATCGGGAAAGGTTTTACAGCGTAACATTTCCCTAAATTCAATCCTCTTGCTAATCGCCTGCTAAAAGGAGCATCTAAAACGCCTTAAAATCAGCGGTCACAGGTCGGTACGAGATAACATTCTGAATCCGTGACAAGCAAGGAAATAAAGGGATTAGATAACACCAAGAGGGAGATGTCTACTAGCAAATGGTTCTACTGCTAAGCAATAGGCCGCTGGTTCGACTCCAGTCAGGAACGTGAAAACGCCGTAAACGTAAATGTTTGCGGCGTTTTTTAACAGAACAGAGTATTTCTTTACTCATGCAAAATATGGAATGCATAAAAAATCATGTTTCTAATATGGAAACGAACCATAACGCCGTAGTTTTTAATAAAATAAAAAAAAGCCATTAAGCGACCACAGGGTGCGGCTATCCTAATGACTCTGAGAGTAAAATATGATAATTTCGAACGATTTTATTGTTAGAATCGTTCAAATAGGATATAATAAAAGTAACATCAAATGAAGGAGGGATCCACAATGTCTATTACGGCTACAGAATTAAAGCTTAATCTTGGCAAGTATCTGCTTCTTGCAGAAAAAGAAGATGTTTTTATTACAAAGAACGGGAAAGTAGTTGCAAAACTGACGAATCCATTTCAGGACCAGGTCAGCATGGCACAGTCATTATTTGGCAGCGTACCTGCTGAAATGACACTTGAAGAAGCTCAGGAAGAAAGGCGAAATAAAATATGAGAGCATTGATAGATACCTGTATTGTGATGGATGCACTGCAGAGCCGGGAGCCTTTCTTTAAGGAGGCCCAGAAGATATTTCTGGGAGCGGCAAATAAGCAGTTTGAAGGGTTCCTGACTGCGAAATCTGTTACTGATATCTACTATCTCACACATAGATGCACACATAGCGATAAAGAAACCAGACAAATTCTAAACAAGCTGTTTTGCCTGTTTGGATTATTGGATACGGCTGGAATGGACTGCCGTAAGGCGGTATCGTCCAATCTTTCGGACTTTGAGGATGCAGTTATGACAGAATCTGCGATCCGTGAGGAGATGGACTGTATTGTTACAAGAAACCTTGGCGACTATAAAAAGGCAGCTCTGCCAGTATATAGTCCTGAAGAATTTCTGTTGAACATGAAATAAGCCAGCGAAATCTCTGTTTGGCTTTGTCCTGATTGGTGCAGGCACTTTCGTTATGGCCATATGAAAAATAAATACATGAATGTAGAAGGAATTTCAAGAGTGGAACTGGAATTCAAAAAGTGGTGATTATGGGAAGAAAAAATAAGGCTTCATCGAAAACGATGAGAAAAGAAATACGTTTACAAAAAGCAAGGCAATGGGTTCTGACTTATAATGGGACACCAAAACATATGGCAAAGAATTACCGGAAGCGGTTCCACGTTGATATTAATACAGCGCTTTTTGACCTTCAGACGATAGGCGTGGAATTTACTCAGGAGTATCTGGAGGCTGTAAAGCGCAGCGAGGAAGAACGGATCCGGCAGAAACATGCGAAAAAGAGACAGAAGCTTATGGAAGAAGCAGCTCTTTTGTATGCGGATTCGGATGACAGGTTTGCCTTTATTGCAGGATATACAAGTGGGGGCATGCCTTATGGAACGACATGGGAAGAGCTTGGACTGGAACCGTATTCTTCATATGAGCAGCTAATGGAGGCATATGCCAGTCTGGACGGCATAGGAGAAAAGGGTGATCATGATGATGTGTATACGGATGAGTTGATTGAGGGAGAAGGCCTTGATGAAGATGTGATAAGTGAATATTTTACGGAAAACTTTAAGGGAGATTGTCTGCTGGCGGTTGGGGACGAGGAATTAATAAAAATCCATTTCCATACAAATGAACCCTGGGAGGTGTTGGAATATTGTGCTTCCTTGGGAGAAATTTATGATATTGTTGTGGAAGACATGGACAGGCAGGCAAGAGGCTTGAAGGGATGATAAATGTTTGAATATTTAATCTGCATAATCTGCCCGTTTTCCGGCGAATATGAGCCGGGAGAACCGGAATGTGGATTCCTGTTTCCGGCATTTACAGACCGGTGCGGGGATTTGAACCATGTAAATGTCTATCAGAAGAGTCCTGACAGGCCGCATATGGAATTAATAAGGGAGATTCTAGGGGCAGAATAAATGGACGTATTTTTAAAGAAAGGAAGATGCAGGATGGCATACAAACCAGAACTTTGGGCAGAAGCGAAGAAAAAATGCCGATTAAATGAGGAAGATATCCGAATGGCAAAGGAAATGGGGCTGAATCCGAAAAGTCTGATTAAGAATATCCCCAGTCCCAAGGAGCAGTGGAAATAGCCGGTGAAAATTGCGAAATGTCCAGGAAAATAGAGGGTTTCGGGGACATTAGAGACGATTTGGCTACACGTAAATTCAATCGGTTAGGATTTCTCCTAAGCGGTAGGCCGGAGGTTCAAATCCTTTTAGCGACATCTGAAAAAATACCGAAAATCTTGACTTTTACGGGCAGAATATATACAATGGAGTCCGGGTCCGCATGGGATCCGATGGAGAACCAGAAGTGGTAAAACGGTACGACGGATTCCCCAAAACATCGCTGGACTGGCCGGTTACTCCGGAATGTCTGTATTGAGGACCGCGGTTTTATGGATAATTTTGAATGGCACACCGGATATGCAGAGCGTTTCGGAATCGTATATGTGGATTATCCAAGCCAGAGACGCATGATAAAGGATTCCGGATACTGGTACAGGCAGACGATTCAGGAAAATGGAGAAAATTTGTAAAGAGAGGAAACAAAATGAGCAGACGCGTAAAAATGATGCTGGATAAGGAGCTTCAGATATCCCGGATTGATGAGAGACTTTACGGTTCTTTTATCGAGCATCTGGGAAGAGCGGTATATGGCGGCATTTACCAGCCGGGACATCCCGCGGCGGATGAAAATGGATTCCGAAAGGATGTCATACAGCTGGCAGAGGAACTGCATGTTCCGATCATCCGATATCCGGGAGGAAATTTTGTCTCTAATTTTTATTGGGAAGATTCGGTCGGCCCTGTGGAAGAACGGCCGCGGAGACTGGAGCTGGCATGGCGAAGCCTCGAGAAAAATGAGATTGGCATCCATGAATTCTATCAATGGACCCGGAAAACCGGTTCTGAGGTAATGATGGCAGTCAATCTTGGAACGAGAGGGATCGCGGACGCATGTAACCTTTTGGAGTACTGCAACCATCCGTCCGGAACCAAATACAGTGATATGCGTATCCGTCACGGGGCAAAAGATCCTTATAACATCAAGGTCTGGTGCCTTGGAAATGAAATGGACGGTCCGTGGCAGATCGGGCACAAGACGATGGAAGAATATGGCAGACTGGCTGCCGAAACAGCAAAAGCCATGCGCCTGATCGACCCGGCGATCGAGCTCGTTTCCTGCGGAAGCTCTGACAGGGGAATCCCTACATTCCCCGAATGGGAGGCCGCCACCCTGATGCATACTTATGAGTATGTAGATTATATTTCCATGCATCAGTATTATGGAAACAGAGAGAATGACAGCAATGATTTTCTGGCACAGTCTGATGAAATGGATGATTTTATCCGCACAGTGGTCGCCGCCTGCGACTATGTGAAGGCAAGAAAGCGGACCAGAAAGACCATGAATATCAGCTTTGATGAATGGAATGTGTGGTTCCATTCCAATGAGGCTGAGAATGATATTAAAGAGAATCACCCATGGCAGTCTGCACCTCCGATGCTGGAAGATATCTATAACTTCGAAGATGCACTTCTGGTGGGGCTGATGCTGATCACCCTGATCAGCCACGCAGACCGGGTAAAGATTGCCTGTCTTGCCCAGCTTGTCAATGTGATCGCTCCGATCATGACGGATGAAAAGGGCGGGGCATGGCGGCAGACGATCTTCTATCCGTTTTTACATGCCTCAAAATACGGAAGGGGGACTGCTCTGCTTCCGGTGATCTCAGGGACCAAGCATGACACTTCAAAGCATGGCGAGATTACGGATGTGAAAGCTGCCGCGGTATATCATGAGGAAAAGAATGAGGTGACTGTCTTTGCCGTGAACCGGAATCTGGAAGAAGACGTGGAACTGACAACAGACGTCAGGTGCTTTGAAGGATACCGGATACTGGAGCACATCGTAATGGAAAATGATGACCTGAAAGCAGTGAATACGCTGCAGAAGGAAACAGTGTATCCTGTAAAAGCAAATGACAGAAGCTGTCTCAATGACGGTTATATGACCAGCGTTCTGAAAAAAGCTTCATGGAATGTAATACGCCTGGGAAAATAAAAAAAGGATAAAGATCTGCTTCTTCGGGATGTATAAATGAGTCTGCGAAGAAGCAGATTTTTTTCTAACTGTACGTGATATTTTTGAAGATATCTTACAAGAAATCGGCAGACATTCTGAGTATAATATGGAGTGCGAGGAGGTGTTAACATGCATAAAGAAATACGGACAGTCTGTTATGATGACGATTTGCATCTTGAAGCATATCGTTTTGAGGGAATCGTACAGCCGTTTCCGAATCATTTTCACGATTACTATGTGATTGGGTTTATCGAAGCAGGGACACGCTGTCTATCCTGCAAAAATAAAGAATATACGGTAGGTCAGGGAAATATCCTTTTGTTTCATCCAAACGATAACCACAGCTGTGTGCAGTGTGACGGCAAAACACTGGATTACAGAGGTTTGAATATTCCAAAAGAAACGATGCTGTCACTGGCAGAAGAAATAACAGGGCAGAGGGTACTGCCTGGTTTTTCGGAAAATGTCATTAAAAATGATGAGCTGAATCTTTATCTCCATTCTCTGCATCAGATGATCATGGACGGAGGGGAAGCGTTTGAAAAGGAAGAAATGCTCCTGCTCCTTATTTCGCTGCTGATCGAGCAATACGGACAGCCTTTCGAAAACTGTATTCCAGAGTGCGGCGAAGAGATCGAGAGTGCCTGCGTATTTATGTCAGAACATTTTGCAGAGCATATCACATTGGAAAAACTGTGTAAATGCAGCGGTCTTAGTAAATCGGCATTGCTCCGTGCGTTTACCAAATCAAAAGGAGTTACGCCATACAGGTATCTTCAGACGGTTCGCATCGGCAAAGCAAAGGAACTGTTGGAGCAGGGCGTAACCGCGGCCTCTGCCGCTATGCAGACAGGCTATTCAGACCAGAGCCATTTTTCCAATTTTTTTCATATGTTTATCGGATTGTCGCCTGCCGCATACAGGCGCATTTTTAAGGAGGGCAGCAGAAATCATGGATAAAAAAACTACCGCAGGGCATGTCACGGCTCTGGTTACGATCGTGATCTGGGGAACGACTTTCATATCCACCAAAATACTGCTTGCGGGTTTTACGCCGATAGAAATCTTGTTTTTCAGATTTTTGCTCGGTCTGCTTGTGTTGATTGTCATTGATCCAAAACGCTTAAAAATAAAGGATAAAAAACAGGAGCTTACATTCGCAGCAGCGGGGCTATGCGGGATATGTTTATATTACCTGCTTGAAAACATAGCATTGACCTATACGATGGCTTCCAATGTCGGCGTTATCATTTCTGCCGCCCCGTTTTTTACTGCCGTTTTATCTCATGTATTTCTAAAGACAGAAGAAAAACTGAAAGTGCAGTTTTTTATTGGTTTTGCTGTCGCCATGACAGGAATATGCCTTATCAGTTTTAACGGTAAGGAACTAAATCTGAATTCTATTGGTGATATTCTGGCGGTTGCCGCGGCATTCGTATGGGCAGTTTATTCCTTGCTCACACGAAAAATCAGCGGCTATGGATTTAATATAATTGGGACTACAAGGAAGATATTTACATATGGAATACTTTTCATGCTTCCGTTTCTCTTTGTATTTGATTTTAAATTGGATGTGCAGAGGTTTGTAAAGCCAGAGTATGCCCTAAACCTTATCTATTTAGGGCTTGGCGCGTCAGCTCTTTGCTTTGTTACCTGGAATCACGCTGTCAAGGTGCTTGGGGCTGTCAGGACAAGCGTGTATATCTATATCGTTCCTGTCATTACCGTTGTCACATCCGTTATTGTGTTAAAGGAAGAAATTACATGGATTGCCGCGATAGGCATAGGGCTTACCTTAATCGGCTTGTTCCTTTCGGAAAGTAAATTCAAATTTAGGAAAAGAGGAAAGTGAAAATGCCTGATGTTGTCGGGAATGATGTGCTTGATTTAGAGGGCAATCCCCACATGGGGATTATATAGTTCCCCGTACCGATATTAAAAGGAAATACCGGGATACTGAAAAAATTCAGTTGCGGCAAGCCGGCGTAGTATTTACTTCATCTAAATGAAATCACTAATCCCCCAGCTATGCTGGGGAGAATAGAGTAAGTTGTGACGAAGAAGATATTATAAAAAAGCCTCCTATGTTAAAATGAGAAAGGTGTCGCAAGCCAATCTCAAGAATAGGAGGCGGTCCAAATGGACAGTAAAAGTTTATCACACACGAAATGGAAATGCCAGTACCATATCGTATTCATACCAAAATATCGAAAAAAGAAATTATTCGGTCAGTTGAAATACGATGTACGAGAGATATTAAGCACCTTATGCAAATACAAAGGAGTAGAAATTATAGAAGGAGCTGTGTGTGCCGATCATGTACATATGTGCGTGAGCATACCGCCTAAGATAAGCGTATCAAGTTTTATGGGATACCTGAAAGGGAAGAGTACGCTCATGATATATGACAGGCATCCGGAACAACAAAACAAATGGAATAAAGCATTTGGGGCAAGAGGGTATTACGTGGCAACAGTAGGAAATGTAACAGAGGATGCCATAAAGAAATACATTCGGGAACAGTCAGAAGAATCCCGGAAAGAGGAAAGTAAAGGAGCCGCTTTTTAGCGGCAGCAAGTAATATATGCTTGCGACACCCGCCTTTGAGGCGAGCAGTAACAGAGCCCTTGGGGGCGTTTTTCCAACCCCCACTTGAAGTGGGGGTTGGTGATTAGTTTTCACGCAAATACCAGGCCTGTTCCGCAGATATTTCCTGCTCGGTTTCGGCAGCGTTAATGTCTGCATTCAGCTCACACCAGTAAATATCCCAATGCAAATCTTTCCTGCCGCTGTCTATCATCTTCCAGGAGGCAATCATATTTTCCAAGGAGGATTGCAGATACGGCGGCATACCGATCGTTTGTCAATGGGCATATCGGAAGAAAAATAAATCAAAATTAGAGGAACCGTCCACAACAGGTGTAGGGCGCCATGAATCGTAACTGCAATCCCCATCTTCAATCCGCCGCAGAGCCTGTGACGAATGCTTTCAAAATAATATTTGTGACTGCTCCGATTCCTGTCACACACATTCCTAAGACCGGCTTTCCGGAGACGCGGACAAAATCACAAAAGAGCTGCGACAGCCCTTGAAAAAGACAGCCTAGTACAGCATTGCGTATATAATGGTGAATAATGTGCCTGATATTTTTGTCAGGACAAGGCGGAGGAAAGAGGCGATGCGGTGGCATCGTTGATTGACGACAACGCAGAACTGGCAGAAATAGCAGGTGCAGAATTCACCGTTAATTACGCAATGCTGTACTAGGGCTACGATGCGGTAATAGGAAATTGCATAGGATAGGCTGTTTTTGTAACGCAGAAAATCTTTAAGACAGGGTTTGAAAACATAAGAAGCGCCGCGCTCAGCAAGATTTCAAAAATGCAGACAAGCACCATCGCATTTCCGAATGATCTGTTCATTTTATCGTATTCTTTTTTTCCGGAGAATAAACTGAAAAATGTAGAACCACCTGCGCTGCACATTAAGGCAAAGGCCATCATCATATAGGACAGCGGAAAGCAGACGGATAATCCCGCTAATGCGGAAGTCCCATTGTAGTTCCCCACGAACATCCTGTCCACGATATTGTAGACAGCCGTTATCAGCAGCGAGATCGCCGCCGGTATCGAGAATCTGAGGATCATCGGAAATACCTTGTCCATCTTTTATAATTCGTTTTGCATACCGTATTGCAAGCTTTGGTTTCCCTTTTGACATCAAAATATCAAAAATATCCTTCATATAAAACCACACGATTACTCTCATTGTCTCTGCTGCACAAGGCTCTATTTCTATCAGCACCATATCTTTATAGATTGGATTCTCTTCGATCAATCGCTTAAAACCCGCAAACTTTTTTAGGCACCTACATCACTCCAATCTATGATTTTTTTCAGGCAGGGATTTGCACCATATTTACCTTCCAAATACTGCTTATCATATTTTGCATCCTTACGAACAGATTCTCCCTTATCGTTCTTAAACTCAACAAGAGAATATAATCCTGAATTCTGCCCCTTTCCCTTTGCTACAAACCAGATTTCATCCCTCCTGAACAACTCGTTATTCATGGTAGACAGATCATGTGAAGTGAAAATCAATTGCCCGCCATTCTTGTTTATACTCATATCTGTAAACAGCTTGCTCACATATTGCAGTAACATAGGATGAAGCTTTGCGTCCAGTTCATCTATGATCAGCGTAGTTCCATAGATCAGACTTTTTGCAATAAACGGAAGTAGCCCGAACAGTTTTCTTGTTCCGCTGGATTCTTCCGACAATGTGATTTCAGCACTATACCCATCCACAATATGTTTTGTAAAGACCTCAATACGGTCATGATCCTTTTCTTCAATCCGAAAATCTTCAATATCCAAATCCATCTCTTTAATCATACTTAATACCAAATGTTTTATATCCTCGGACTTCGTTATTGCTGTTCTCAGTTCCTGATAGGGATTTCCATAATTTAAAAAATCAATAGCATTTTCTGTTGGTTCCTCTTTCGCCTGCTCAGAAAATGCAAATGGCTCTGCCGGAATTTTACGGACTTTATAATCGCAATCAGCTTTATCGCAAGTAGCACAGAGCGGTCTTAACACTTTGGAATCCAATGTATGCGGACAACAGCGCATTTAAACGCTTTCATCATTGCCGGTGAAATTCCTGACAATCTTCATCGAAGGTGACAGGGTGTTTTTTTGATTCTTCAAATTGAATGATACATTTCAGGCATAGTTGAAAATACAACACAGGTATTAGACATAAAACGTAAGTAGATTTACAATAGAATTGTTCCGGGAAGGAATGCGTAACGGAGGATACATGTCACGCCTGGTCAACATGTGACATGTATCTGAATATTCAGGCACGGGAGGAGTAGGAACATGACAATGAAGGAAGCATGCAAGAAATATCACATTCCTGTGAAGATCCTGAAGGAGTACGAGAGCTTTGGATTGTGCGAGGCTGTAAAGAAGGTGATGGGGGAATGGCAGTACGATGATCAGGATATCGAACGGCTCAGCATGATCATGACGCTGCACGATATTGGCTTTGATAAAGGGGAGGTAGAGGCCTACATGCGCCTTATGCTGGAGGGAGAAAAGACGCGGCAGCAGCGGATCGCAATGCTGAACCAGAAGAGAGGCAGGACTCTGGATGAGATCCATTTTAAGGAAAAGCAGATCGAATATATGGATTATCTGAGATATGAAATGCAGAATGGCACATTTTCTTAAGGAAATGTCTGGAAATAATTTCCAATTGTACGATTGGATGATCTAAAGATTATCCAGCCTGTGCATCCAGTTGGAATAATTTGTGCAGATTGCGCAGGACAATTCCGAAGTGCCAGCAATCATTATGAAAAGGAGAAGATGGATGATGAAGATCAATAGCAAGGAAGAATTTAACAGACAGAATGTATTTGGCTTGGGACAGGAGAACGCGGCATTCGCGCAGTATTTTATCGGCAATTCCTATCTCAATCCGCTGACGGTTCCGGGAGAGACGGCCGTATTTCTGGCAAATGTAACCTTTGAGCCGGGGTGCCGGAACAACTGGCATATCCACCATGCAAAGAGCGGCGGCGGACAGCTTTTGATTTGTACGGCGGGAAGCGGATGGTATCAGGAGGAAGGAAAAGAAGCGGTAAGCTTGGAACCGGGAACCGTGATCACGATCCCGGCAGAGGTGAAGCACTGGCACGGCGCGAAGGCCGACAGCTGGTTTTCTCATATTGCGGTAGAGGTTCCGGGCGAGGAGACGAGCAATGAGTGGTGCGAGCCGGTAGACGACGAGGCATATGGAAAATTAGGATCTGCAGAAAAATGACGGATGCAGATCGCGGAGGGAAGGAAGATTGAATATGAAAAAATGGATTTCTATGCTTTTTCTTTGTACATTATTTGGAACACTTACAGCCTGCAGCAGCGGTGATGCTGCCGAAGAGCCTGAACAGGAGCAGACAGAGGCATCCGGGCAGGAGTCTGAACAGAACGAGATATCCGGGCAGGAGCCGGCGCAGACAGAGACATCCACATCCGGACAGGAGAAGGCAGATGCAAAAGAGTCTGAGACAGAACCGGAGAGCGGGGAAGGAAACCAGCCGGAAGGAGAAGGAAGTCAGGCGCTGGTCGTGTATTTTTCCTGGTCTGGCAATACGGAGAATGTGGCAAATTCGATTGCCGCTCAGACGGGAGCGGATATGTTCAGGATCGTGCCGTCGGAGCCTTATGTTGATGATTATAATGAACTTCTGGATATTGCGTCCGAAGAAAAGCGGAACGGGGCAAGGCCGGAAATTGCGGACAGCATGGAGGATCTTGGGCAGTACGATGTAATCTATGTAGGTTTCCCGAACTGGTGGGGTGACATGCCCATGATCCTGTATTCATTCTTTGACAGCTATGACCTCTCCGGCAAGACCGTCGCGCCTTTCTGTACCAGCGGCGGAAGCGGTTTATCGGACACGGTAAACAGTATCAAAGCGCTGGAGCCGGAGGCAGAGGTACTGGAAGGTCTTCATATCAGCGGTTCGGCGGCATCCGATCCGGACAGCGCGGTGGGCGAATGGCTGGATCGACTGGGACTTTAAGCGCTTATAGGAGGTTATGTGATGCAGTATATGAAATTGGGAAATGCAGATCTGACGGTTTCCCGCATCTGCATGGGCTGTATGGGATTCGGAGATGCGGCAAACGGCCAGCATTCCTGGACAGTTGACGAGGAGCATTCCCGTGAGATCATCAGGCGGGGACTGGAGCTGGGCATCAATTTTTTTGATACGGCGATCGCTTATCAGAGCGGTACCAGCGAGCAGTATCTCGGCAGGGCGTTAAAGAATTATGCAAAACGGGAAGAGGTCGTGGTGGCAACAAAATTTCTTCCCAGGACGCAGGATGAGATAAAGGAAGGGATCTCCGGTCAGGAGCATATCCGGCGGATGCTGGATAAAAGTCTTAAGAATCTGGGGATGGATCATGTGGACCTGTATATCTACCACATGTGGGATTACCAGACCCCGCTCTATGACATCCTGGAGGGCTTACACCAGGCGGTAAAAGCGGGAAAGACCCGTTATATCGGCATTTCCAACTGCTTTGCCTGGCAGCTTGCGAAGGCGAATGCGCTGGCGGAAAAGGAAGGCCTTTCCAAATTCGTTTCCGTGCAGGGGCATTACAACCTGATCTTCCGGGAGGAGGAGCGGGAAATGGCGGTCCTTTGTGAGGAGGATCATATCGCCATGACGCCTTACAGCGCGCTGGCAGGCGGAAGGCTCTCGAAGCGCCCGGGGGAGACTTCCAAGCGTCTCCGGGAGGATGATTACGCAAGGTTAAAATACGACGCTGCCGCAGGGCAGGACGAAGCGATCATTGCCCGGGTTGCAGAGCTTTCCGAAAAGCGCGGGGTCAGCATGACGGAAATCTCCCTGGCATGGCTTCTTACCAAAGCCACGGCTCCGGTGGTGGGGGCCACAAAGCTTTCCCATGCGGAAGGCGCGGCAAAGGCAGCGGATCTGGTCTTAAGTGATGAGGAGATCCGGTATCTGGAAGAGCCTTACGTTCCCCATGCGCTGGTGGGCGTGATGGCGCAGAACACAAAGAAAGCATCAAGGGAAACGCATGTATGGTCAACGGGAGATCAGAGAATATAGGATTATGATTCACGGCCGGTCAGGCCGTAACGATAAGGAACTATGCAAAAATAACTTGCCTTTTTGCACAGTTCCTAAGTGCAGGCAATCAATTTGCTGCGCAAATTGGTTACAAAAGGAGGAGCAGACGATGAATTTATATAAAACAGATCCGGAATTTATGGAACGTATGGAACATTTTACTTTGGAAGAGGTGGTAAAAGAGCCGGGGCAGGAGCTACCGGATGATGTGCGGTATCTGACGATCCTGTCCACACTCTTAGGATGCCAGGGTCTGGAGGTTTATAAGAACAAGCTTCCGGAGGCATTGGAGCATGGCGTAACGCCTGTCATGGCAAAGGAAATGGTGTATCAGGCAGTGGATTATCTGGGGCTTGGAAGAGTGATGCCGTTTTTGGAAGCTGCCAATGAGATCCTGACAGCCCGGGGCGTAGAGCTTCCGCTTCCAGACCAGGCAACGACTACGATGGAGGATCGGCTGGAAAAGGGAGTGCAGGCACAGGCGGAGATTTTCGGGGAGCACATGAAGGAGGCATGGAAGGCCGGACATATCAACCGGTGGCTCGCGGCAAACTGCTTCGGAGATTATTATACAAGGGGCGGCCTTGATCTAAAGCAGCGGGAGCTGATCACATTTTGCTTTCTGGCGGCGCAGGGCGGATGTGAGCCGCAGCTTACCGCTCACGCAAAAGGAAATATGAACCTTGGAAATGATAAGGATTTTCTGGTTCGGGTCGTATCCCAGTGCCTTCCGTATATCGGCTATCCGCGCAGCCTCAACGCGATCGGATGCATCAATCAGGCGGCAGAGTAAAAAAGAGTAAAAGGCAGCGAAATAGCAGCGGAAAACATCTGCGGAATAGTGGAAGCACGACAAAAACAGGAGTGATGAATATGGACGGGAGAAGACAAACAGATGAAAAGAAAGCTGAAATGGATATTAGACATTTTGATGACGCTGGCGCTTTTCTTCCTGATGGGCTGGCATTTCTGGGGAGAAACGGCGCATGAATGGGTGGGGGCAGGGATGTTTGCCCTGTTTATTGCCCATCATATCCTGAACCGGAGCTGGTATCAGAGTCTGGCACGGGGAAAGTATAAGCCGGTACGTATCCTTATGCTGATCGTAAATATCCTGACACTTACCGCGATGGTGATCCTGATGTACAGCGGAATCACCATGTCAAGACATGTGTTTGCATTTCTCCCGGTGCGGGGCGGCATGGCCGCGGCAAGACGGCTGCACATCTTAGGCTCTTATTGGGGATTTTTGCTGATGAGCCTGCACCTGGGGCTGCATTGGAGCATGGTGTGGAGCGCGCTGGAGAAAAAGACCGGGAAACAAAACAGGTATTTTTGCTTTGCCGGGAGCTTTCTGATCGCGGTATACGGGGCGTATGTTTTTATAAAAAGAGATTTCCTGACCTGTCTGCTTTTGAAAAATGAGTTTGTCTTTCTCGACTACGAGGAACCCAGGCTTTTATTGTCTGTATAATGGGGTTAAAACCCTCGCCTTTAGGCGAAACCTTTAGGTCAACCCCATAACCTCAAGTTTAGAAAAAAGAAAAATTGAGATACTAAACGTGAGGTG
>CAJTGD010000052.1 GCA_910575475.1 Lachnospiraceae bacterium
AGTAGACACAAGATTTGGCAGAAAACGTTGGAAAACCGAGATAATTGAGCGTGATAAATTATTTCTTAAATATCTTGGTGTTACCAGAGACTGATATTTTAACGAGTAACTAAAACTCGGATTTTAGGTTACAATCAAATATTGAAGAAATGACAGAGTCTTTTTTCCCACCTTTAAAGACGATGTCATACCCCCATAAGAAAATAAGCCCAGAAGTTCAAAATATATGACATTTTCCTCAGCAAGGCGTTCCTCACAGCATTTTTTGTCCATTACTAGCATTCCTCCCCTCTTCTTGAACTAGCCCGAAGAATTTCCGAGCAATTCTCCGGCGGCACAGCGCCGACAGCCTTATAAACATTCCGCAATATTTCCTCAGCCCTTTCTATGCTGAGCTCTGGTTCCCCATCCTCATACTCGCTTGTTTTTTTATTCTTCATTCTTCCTTCGCCCCCCGGAGCATAAAACACGCATGACCTCTCTCTACAACAAAAAGACACCTGTTTCTGGTACATACTGATTTGTGAAACCGTATGAAACCAAAAAAGATGCCTGCCCTTTTACTGCATTAAAACCACAAAATAAATTTTATCCATGTTTTAATTTTTTTCATCAACCGTTTCGCAAAGTAGACAATAAGAAACACTTCTAAAAAGCATATCTATCATCCAATTCATAACCGTTTTAAAGTATGTAAACATTATAAAACAACCGTTTCAAAAAGTCTACTATTTGTTACAGCCTTCTTTTTCCTTCCCCCATTTCCTTCTCCCTCTCCATCTGTTCCCTGCACCTCCGATAAAATGTCGAATGGCTCATATTCAGGGCGTTTGCCGCATTTCGCGAGGAAATCTCCCCCTGCTCCCACATTTCAAAATATTCCCGAAAATTATGGGGCGTTTCTATCTTCTGGCAGCCAAACCGAATCCCCTTTGCCTTCGCCGCCGCGATCCCCTCGGCCTGCCGCTGCCGGATAAAGGCCCGCTCCGTCTCCGCCACATAGGCCAGGATCTGCAGCACCAGATCGGAAATAAACACCCCCGTCAGATCCCCCTGGACTGAATCTGTATTCAGCAGGGGCATATCGATCACCCGGATGTCCGCCCCGGTCTCCTTGGTAATGTTTCTCCACTGCTCCAGGATCTCCCCATAGTTGCGCCCCAGCCTGTCGATACTCTTGACGACCAGCAGGTCGCCCTTTTTCAGCGCCTTCATAAGCCTCTGATACTGCGGCCGCAGAAAATCCTTTCCCGACATCTGATCCAGGTAGATGTTCTCCTTCGGGATATCATACTCCTGTAGCGCGATCATCTGACGTTCCGGGTTCTGTTCCTTCGTTGACACACGTATGTAACCATATTTTTTCATCTGTACCCGCCTCCTTTTACTTTTATGCTTAAGCAACCCATTCATAATAGTAGGCAATAAGAAGCTGTTTACCAATATATATTACACGATTTTGTCAAAGATCGCCGTCTCGAAGCATCATGTTTTTTTGCAGGTTAGCAACCTACGCATAAATGAGCAAAATGCGGCTGCATTAGCAGGCGCAAGAGTGCGATAGCACGGATTTTGCGAATGGATGCGTAGGTTGGAAAAGTTGCAGCAAAAAACAGGCCCCATCAGATCCAATTCCTCTGACAGAGCCTGCTTACCATATACTTTTTCTAACTGTACAGTTAATACTTTTTACACCCTATACCGCATTTATACAACTGCTTCTATCAGCAGCTTTTCACCGATCATGATCTCATGCACACCGATTTTTTCCAACTGTACGGTTGCAATCCAAACTATCAGTTTTTTGCAATTTATTGCAATAAAACTGATAGTTTGGATTAGCAACCTACGCATGAATAAGCAAAATGCGGCTGCATTAGCAGACGCAAGAGTGCGACAGCACGGATTTTGCGAATGGATGCGTAGGTTGGATGATCTTTAGATCATCCAACCGTACAGGTGGCAATTTTTTCCAGAACCCGCCGCATATTCAGATGCCCGTCTATCAGAAACTGGCTGCGGTCCCTCTGGGACGCCTTATAAATATCCGTATCCTGCATGTCTGCTGCCGACAGGTAATAATTATACAGCCTCGTCTCAAAGATACGGTTCGCGACCGCCGCCTGTCCATTTCTATTCTTAATGAACCCGAACATCGTCGCCATGTCAAATGCCGGTTATTTTGTCACCAATTTCCGCCAGAAAATTGATGACCCGCGCAGCGCTCTAGCGCAATACCTATTGTACCAAAAACCTTTTTATTCCGCAATGTC
This sequence comes from Lachnospiraceae bacterium, assembly GCA_910575475.1. Taxonomy (GTDB): domain Bacteria; phylum Bacillota; class Clostridia; order Lachnospirales; family Lachnospiraceae; genus Schaedlerella. The sequence goes on from CAJTGD010000052.1 coordinate 2,274, forward strand.
GCCAGTTAAAAATATTTTCCCCATTTTTCCTTCCCCCGTAGAAAATTTCCCCATCCTCTGTTATAATGAAAAAAAACGGAGGACATCACCATGAAATTTACTTTTGCCCACAACAATCTGAACGTATACGACCTGCAGAAATCCCTGGACTTTTATAAGGAAGCCCTTGGTCTGACTGTGGAACGCACAAAGGACGCCGATGACGGCAGCTTCACCCTCGCCTTTTTAGGCGACCAGACCACCCCGCATCTGCTGGAGCTGACCTGGCTGCGGGACATGAACCGCCCCTATGAGCTGGGCGACAACGAGATCCACCTTGCATTTACGGTAGATGATTTTGACGCCGCTCTTGCGAAGCACCGGGAGATGGGCTGTGTCTGCTTTGAAAATGCAGATATGGGAGTTTACTTCATCGAAGACCCCGACGGCTACTGGCTGGAGATCATCCCCGCCAAATGACCCTGTAAAGAAATGGTTTGAAAGCCCCCATTGCGTGACTTTTAAACCGTTTCTTTTTTTAATAGCTTTCTTTCGCGAATAAATCTCCTTCAATTCCATATACTTTTCAGGTATGCAAAAATCCCGCATTATACAAATTCTCAACTTTTGATGCTGAGTGTACTTTCAGACTCGGAAAGAAGTAACCTGGCTTTGTGCAATCTGTCCAAAAAAGCACCTGTATTTTCTACCAAACCGAGTCCTTTTTTGAAAAGAACGAAAGAACTTTCAGAACAATCCAAACCTATTGAAATTAATTTCCTTGATGCTATACTGATTGTCAGAAGCGGTAAACAAAGCCCGTAAGGGCGGATTCATCAACATTCTATGAGATGAAAGGAGTAAGTCTATGAGGGAATGTGTGGAACAATTAAAAGGAAGACTGGTCGTCTCGTGCCAGGCGCTTCCCCATGAGCCCCTGCATTCTTCCTTTATTATGGGAAGGATGGCGCTGGCGGCAAAGCAGGGAGGCGCCATGGGGATCCGTGCCAACACCAGGGAGGACATCCGTGAGATCCAGTCTCAGGTAGACCTTCCGGTGATCGGGATCGTAAAGAGAGACTATGAGGACAGCAGCATCTACATCACGCCTACCATGAAGGAGGTGGAGGAGCTGATCGAGGTTCAGCCGGAGATCATCGCCATGGATGCCACCGGAGGCCGTAGGCCTGGAAACCTGACGCTGGATGATTTTTTTCACCAGGTCAAGGAACGCTACCCGGATCAGCTCTGGATGGCGGACTGCTCGACCATTGAGGAGGCGCTCCATGCGGATGAGCTGGGATTCGATTTTATCGGAACCACGATGGTGGGTTATACCCCCCAGAGCAAGGGAGACCAGATCGAGGCAGATGATTTCCGGATCATCCGGGAGATCCTGGCCAATGTAAAGCACCGGGTCATTGCAGAGGGCAACATCAACACACCGGAAAAAGCCCGGCGGGTCATCGACCTGGGAGCCTTCTGCGTGGTCGTCGGCTCCTGCATCACAAGGCCGCAGCTCATCACAAAGTCCTTTGCGGAACGGCTGGAGCTCTAAGCCGTCGAAACACTGTACCAGATATTTTTATATTATAAGACACAGTTGGGCAGAAAATCCGGCAAAGTCCGTTTTCTGCATTCAAGAAAAAGGAGAAAAAAATTATGAGAGATTTAAGTAAGTACAAAGGTGTCATCCCCGCATTTTACGCATGCTACGACGAGAACGGAAATATCAGTCCCGAGGGCGTACAGTCACTGACCAGATATTTTGTAGAAAAAGGCGTGAAGGGTGTCTATGTGAACGGTTCCTCCGGAGAATGTATTTATCAGAGCGTTGAGGATCGCAAAATCGTTCTGGAAAATGTCATGAAAGCCGCAGAAGGCAGACTCACCGTGATCAACCACGTTGCCTGCAACAATACGAAGGACAGCATGGAGCTGGCAAAGCATGCCCAGAGCCTGGGCGTAGACGCGATCGCAGCCATCCCGCCCATCTATTTCCGCCTGCCGGAGCATGCCATCGCAAAATACTGGAATGATATCAGCTCCGCAGCGCCGGATACGGATTTTGTCATCTACAACATCCCGCAGCTCGCAGGCGTAGCCCTGACCATGGGCCTGTTTGCGGAAATGCGCAAAAACCCGAAGGTCATCGGTGTCAAGAACTCCTCCATGCCGGTACAGGATATCCAGATGTTCAAGCAGGCGGCAGGCGAGGATTACATCGTCTTCAACGGTCCCGACGAGCAGTTCATCAGCGGCCTTGCCATCGGCGCGGAAGGCGGCATCGGCGGAACCTACGGCGCCATGCCGGAGCTGTTCCTGAAGCTGGCAGATCTGGTGAAGGCAAATGACATGGAGACGGCAAGAAAGCTCCAGTATTCGGTCAATGAGATCATCTACAAGCTATGCTCCGGCCACGGAAATATGTACGGCATCATCAAAGCGGTCTTAAAGTGCAATGAAGGCCTGGAGCTGGGCGGAGTCAGAGCGCCTCTGGCATCCCTGATCGAGAGCGACGAAGCGGTAGTCAAAGAGGCCGCGCAGATGATCCTGGACGCGAAGGCGGAATACGGATGCTAAGGAGCGTCATCGACCATTATTACGCATATGATACTATCTATGGCCGGCAGCCTGTATCCCGGCGCCGGCTGAGCGAATGAGAAAATAGGAGGAAAAGCATGCAAGGCTTTACAATGATAGATCTGGTTATTTTAGTTGTGTATCTGGCGGCAGTCCTGTTCGCCGGCCTTCATTTCGCGAAAAAGGAAATGAAGGGAAAAGAGTATTTTAAGGGTGACGGCACCGTGCCGTGGTGGGTGACTTCCGTATCCATCTTCGCAACCCTGTTAAGTCCCATATCCTTCCTGTCACTTGCGGGAAACTCCTATGCGGGGACCTGGATCATGTGGTTTGCACAGCTCGGTATGCTGCTTGCCATCCCGCTGACCATCAAATTTTTCCTGCCCATCTACAGCAAGCTGGATATCGATACGGCTTATCATTATCTGGAGCTGCGGTTCGAGAGCAAAGGGCTCCGCGTATTGGGCGCGGTCATGTTCATCATTTACCAGGTAGGACGGATGTCCATCATCATGTACCTGCCCTGTATGGTACTGGGAAGCCTGACCGGGATCAGTGTCAATCTGCTGATCATCATCATGGGTGTGATCGCCATCATCTACTCCTACACCGGAGGCTTAAAGTCCGTACTCTGGACCGACTTTATCCAGGGCTCCGTACTGCTCATCGGCGTCACCTTTGCGCTGGTATTCCTTCTGGCGCACATAGACGGCGGGATCGGCGCGATCTTCGGCGCATTTGCGGCGGACCACAAATTCCTGGCAGTAGACCAGCCCATTTTTGACATCAATATCTTAAAAGACAGCGTATTCATCATGATCGTAGGCGCAGGCTTCAACACCATGGGCTCCTACGTATCCAGCCAGGATATCGTACAGCGTTTCACGACCACGACCGATACGAAGAAGCTGAATAAAATGATGCTGACCAACGGAGCGCTTTCCATCTTTATCGCCACCGTATTCTACCTGATCGGAACCGGACTCTATGTGTTCTATCAGCAGAATACCCTTCCGCCGGCAGCGGCGCAGGATCAGATCTTCGCGTCCTATATCGCGTTCGAGCTTCCGGTCGGCATCACCGGACTGCTCCTGGCAGCCATCTACGCGGCATCCCAGTCCACCCTGTCCACCGGGCTGAACTCCGTAGCCGCAAGCTGGACTCTGGACATCCAGGCAAGGCTGACCAAGAAGGAACTGAGCTTTGAAACGCAGACCAAGATCGGACAGTATGTATCCCTGATCGTAGGTATTTTCTCCATCATCGTGTCCATGGTGCTGGCAAACGGCGGCGTAAAATCCGCATACGAATGGTTCAACGGATTCATGGGCCTGGTGCTCGGCATCCTGATCGGAACCTTCATCCTGGGCGCATTTACCAAGGTGGCAAATACCTTCGGCGCAACACTGGCATTTATCGCGGCATCCGTTGTGATGGTAGGGATCAAATACTTTGCTCCGGCAGGTTCGGTATCCATCTGGTCCTACTCCCTGATCTCCATCGCGGTATCCCTGGCAGTCGGTGTCCCGGCAAGTATCATCTCCCGTAAGATGACAGGCGATACCTCCGTACCGGCGCCGAACACAACCGTTTTCAAATAAGCACGAAACAGGAGAATCGATATGATATTCGGAAATATACAGAATTTAAAAGAATACGCATTCCTGGAGGACGCAGTAAAGGAATGCTTTGATTACGCAGGATCACATGATCTGAAAGCCTATGAAAAAGGAAGCCACGAGATTGACGGAAAACGTCTCTTTGTCAATATCGTAGAGTATCAGACCGTAGCGGCAAAGGAACGTTTCTGGGAGGCCCACCGGGAATACCTGGACGTCCACCTGATGCTGGACGGCACAGAACAGATCGACCTGAATTTTATCCAGGATATGGATGTGAAGGAATACGTACCGGCGGACGATTTTCTTCCCATGGAAGGCCCCAAGAACAGCTCTGTCGTACTGAAAAACGGCGATTTCCTGATCTGTTACCCAAGCGACGCCCACCGCACGGCCGTTGCCGCGGAAAAATCAGAGACCATAAAAAAAGCAATCTTTAAGGTGCATATCTGATCCATGTCACCTCCCGGCCAATCACTGCGCTGATTGGCCGGGAGGATGGCGCGAACAGTATCGCATATCTAATTTGATTGCCGAAGCAGCAGTAATATATTATAATAGAGGGGCACAGATATGAAAAAATATGTAACCATAGATATCGGCGGCACCGCCATCAAGTACGGCATCCTAACCGGCGGCGGCGAATTTCTCTGCCGCCGCCAGATGCGCACCGAAGCCTACAGGGGCGGCCCGTCCATCCTGGAAAAGGCAGTCGGCATTGCGGACGGATACATCAGCAAGAATCCGATCAGCGGCATCTGCATCTCGACCGCAGGCATGGTAGACACGGAAAAAGGCGAGATCTTTCACGCCGCTCCCCTGATCCCGCACTATACGGGCACACGGTTCAAAGAGGTGATGGAACAGCGGTTTGAGATCCCCTGTGAAGTGGAAAATGACGTAAACTGCGCCGGCCTTGCGGAATCCGTGTCCGGTGCGGCTAAGGACTGCTCCCCCGCCCTCATGCTGACCATCGGGACCGGCATCGGCGGCTGTATCCTTGCGGACGGCAAGGTATTCCACGGCTTCAGCAACAGCGCCTGCGAGGTGGGGTATATGCACATGGCCGGAAGCGATTTTCAGACACTGGGCGCGGCAAGCATCCTCACCAGAAAGGTGGCCGAATGGAAGAATGAGCCGGCAGAGGTCTGGAACGGATACCACATCTTTGAGGAGGCCAAAAAGGGCGACGAACTCTGCATCCGGGCGATCGAGGAGATGACCGATGTGCTCGGCCAGGGGATCGCGAACATCTGCTATGTGATCAATCCGGAGGTGGTCGTCCTGGGCGGAGGCATCATGGCTCAGGAGGAATATCTGAGGCCCCTGATGGAACGAGCCCTGGAAAAGTACCTGATCCCGAGCATGTTTTCCCGAACCAGGATCGCATTTGCAAAGCACAGAAATGACGCCGGGATGCTGGGGGCGTTCTATCACTTTATGCAGCGCCGCGGAATGAACTCAAAATAGCAGGTAATCAATTAATGGAATATTATGTAAAATCCGTAGTACCCATGATCGAATCGAATTATGATAATTTTACAATGGTAGAAAAAACGATCGCAGATTTTTTCATACAGAACCGGAAGAAAATGGATTTTTCCGCAAAGTCCATTTCCGAAAAGCTGTATGTATCGGAAGCCTCGCTGTCCCGTTTCGCCAAAAAATGCGGCTACCGGGGATATCGGGAGTTCGTATACCAGTACGAAGAGACCTTCGTAGAAAAACAGGAATCCATGACCGGCAATACGAGGATGATCCTCAACGCCTACCAGGAGCTTTTGAACAAGACCTACAGCCTGGTAGACGAGGCCCAGATTGCCCGGATCGGGCGGTATCTCAACCAGTCGGACCGGGTCTTTGTGTGCGGCCGGGGCAGCTCCGGCCTGACAGCCGAAGAAATGGAACTGCGCTTTATGCGGATCGGCGTGGACATTGACTCCATCAAGGATACCGACCTGATGCGCATGCAGGCCGTGTTCCAGGACCGGAACAGCCTGGTATTCGGGATCAGCATCAGCGGGGAAAAGGAGGATGTGCTCTACCTGCTCAAGGAAGCTCACCGCAGGGGCGCCAAAACCGTCATCCTCACCGCCAAGAACCGGGGCATCTTCGAAGAGTTCTGCGACGAGATCGTGCTCCTGCCTTCCCTCCGGCACCTGAACCACGGCAACGTGATCTCCCCCCAGTTTCCCATCCTGGTCATGCTGGATATCATTTATTCCTATTACGTGGAACAGGATAAGTTCGCGAAAGAGCTTCTACATGACAATACGCTCCGGGCGCTGGAAGAAGGGGAACACAAGCGGCGTGAGGTGATCGAATGAGCCGGTGATATGAATCACCGGCCCTCTCTTTTTTATTACTATATTCCCTTTTCCTGAAAAACCCTGTAAAGCTCCTCCGCCTCTTCCATCGAACTGACCCAGCCGTATTCTCTCAGATCCACCTGCCAGCCCGCATCCGTCCTCTTCACCAGAACCCCCTCCGCCTCCAGAAGCCGCTTCTGCGTCTCCGGAGTCTCAAAAGCCTCCGCGCCGCTTAAAATCCCCTTCGCATTCACGATCCGGTGCGCGGGAACATGCTCTCCTGCCCGCCCCCGCCGCAGGGCGTACCCCACCTGACGGGCATTCCCCGGCTTTCCGCAGAGCAGGGCGATCTGTCCGTAGGATGCTGTCCGGCCTGCGGGAATCCGCTCACATACCAATTCCATCCGTTTATAAAAATCCATGAAACACAATCCTTTCTTTCCCGACATGGTTCCTAACTTCCCGTTTCATTAATCACCAGATATCGGTTCTTCAGCTCATGCTCTGTTCCTAACAGCAGATTTCCGAAAAAATATTCCAGATATTCCGTAGTTGCATGGATCCCCCGCGTCAGATCGTTATAGTTCGCACGCACAAGGGCATTCCGGAAATACCAGGAATGCGCTGCAAATGCATCATGATTGATATGGAATCCAAATGTTTTCAGATATTTCACCGCTATGCTTTTGATCCATGATCCACCGCCTTCCCTTATTTCATCCTCAATGACTCCAGAACATAGAGTCCTTTCCCTCTTTTCTCCCATTGTACCAGATAGCACGCCAAAAGTCACCCGCCGTTTTCAGAGATAAAAAGTCCTGCCTCTTTCATCCCCATCAGCCTCCCCAGCTGCTCCACGATCCCCGCATTCCCATTAACAGAGATCTCACCCACCTTTTCGCAGATCCGCTCCAGGTATTCCAGCTCTTTCAGCTTATAAAGCGTCTGGTTCTCATCCATCAGCTTCGCCGTGTTGAGAAGCGATCTGGTAGATGCCACCTCCTCCCTTCGGGAGATCACATTTGCCTGCGCAGTCTTTTCCGCCACGAGCACAGAATTCATGATCGCCCTGATCTCGCCCGGCAGGATGATATCTTTGATCCCGGCCGTCAGAAACTTCACGCAGAACATCGTTTCCCGCTCCTTCAGCGCCTCGTAGATCTCGCCGGAGATCCGCTCCTTGCCCTCAAGGATCTCATCCAGCTTATAATTCCCCACGATCTCCCGGATCGCCAGCTGTACCGCCGAATAAAGCTGTCCCTTCAGATCTGAGATGACCGAGACAAATTCTACGGCGTCCCGGATCTGATACATGCAGGCAACATTCATCCGGATTCCGATCTTATCCTTCGTCAAAATCTCCTGTCCCACAATATCCAACGCTTTCTGCTTCATATCCAGCACCTGATAGGAAATGCTGTGCCGATAGTTCCAGAATCGGTAAATTCCCCTGGAAAGCGGCTTCTGCAATATATTGTCATAATACACCAGTCCCGTTTCCCCTTCCCCGACCTTCACTTCCGTATAGAGTTTTCCCGGAAGCAGGGCAAGCATCTGCCTGGTAACCTCCGGCCCGATCATCGTTTCCGTCATGGAAACCGTCTGAATCTCATAGCTGTCAAATACATTCCAAAACGTATATTCCTTCCGGTTGGCATAGGACGCCAGCTTTCCATTGATATAGAGAAATCCCACAAAACCGTCCGGAATCTCCATATGTACGGTCGCATCCAGAAATGCCGGATCTTTCGAAAGCACCTGGTACGGAACATCCATATAGTCCAGTTCTCCGGTCATCTCCTCAATCTCCACCGTATACCCCGCCATCCTGGAAAAATGCCAGGTCCCGGAGGGAATCATCTTCTTAAAAATTCCATTCTTCAACACAAATCCCGCCTGATTGTCCTGTATCATATACTTCATGATCATATTCCTCCAATGCTTCATTTCCTGTCTCTGATCCTTGTGAACGCCTGTGGCCTCTAATGAATACTTTTATCCCTCATCCATCCGCCTGATGCGGAGGCCCGGTTCAGCAGATGATCGAAAGGAAGCTCCAAGCTGCCGGGATTCCCCTTATTTCTATATGAGCCTCTCAGCCCCACACAAAGCCTGAGACCTTTTGAAGCCATATAAAAACAGAATATCCTCTGCGGCTTTTTCTTTCTTCCGATCCCTCTGCGGTATCCCCTGCCTGCTGGCAGCAGGCCGGACTGCATTTTGCGCCATGGTATCGCTCTCCCGAAGGAGATCTGGCGCTGCCGGAATCCGGGATAAAAGCATTTCACTGATGCGGATTCGAACCGCAGACTTGAAGAGTCTTGCCAATCAACATGTTGTGTACTCTGCCACTGAGCTACCGTTTACACGGGAGGGAGTCGAACCCTCGACACCACAGATCTTTCTTAACCTTCCAGTCAGGGAACTGTTAAGAATCGTGAAATATTTATGGTATACCTGACAGCACGCTGCAGGCACCGCCGGGCAGGAAGTATTTTCCAATACCCGCGCGTTATAAATGATTTCCTAATATTATGAAACCTATCCCTTTACGACGCCAACCGTCTTCAATTTTCTCACCGGCGTCACCATATCTATCTGCTGCGCCATCACCTGGTCGATGTCCTTATAGGCAAATCTGCACTCCTCCGCGACATCGTTTTTCTTCCGTTTTCCAAGCACAACACCCTGTTCTTTCAGATCTACCATCACCTTTTCTACAGAAAATTCCCTCACTGCTCCGGACCGGGAGTAATTCCTGCCCGCGCCGTGGGAAGAACTGCAGAAGGTATCCGGATTTCCTTTTCCTTCCACTACATAGCTGTAAGAGCCCATCGCTCCCGGTATCACAGCCATTTCCCCCTTGCGCACCCTGGTCGCGCCTTTCCGGTGCACCCACACATTTGCATGATAATGATGCTCCAGCGCCGCGTAATTGTGATGGCAGTTGATCTCCTCCCCAAATTCTACGGTAAGCCCCGTATGCTTTTCGATCAGTTCCGATACGATCCTGCAGGTCTTTTCCAGCATACGCGCCCGGTTCTCAAAAGCATAGTCCATGGACAGGTTCATCCAGCGGATATACTGCTGCCCTTCTTCGGTCTGTACAGGCAGAAATGCCAGCTGATATTCCTCCTTCACCTCGCTGTACCACTTCCGGTTCAGTTCCCTTGCCTTCTTATGAAAATGATCACACACTGACTTTCCCAGATGGCGGCTCCCGGAATGGATCATAATGCACAGATACCCATCCTGATCCTCCTGCAGTTCAATAAAATGGTTGCCGCCCCCTAAGCTTCCCACCTGATAATATCCATCCTCGATCAGAGGCAGGAGCTCTGCATCCGCCTCATACTTCTCCAGCTCCTGCTTTGCCAGGTCCAGCACCCGGGACTCCTGCGGCTCCCGATACCGCTCCATATTTAACGGGATCTCCCGCATGATATTTCCGATCATCGCCTGGATCATCGTGCCGTTCCCGGTCTGGACCTCCCGAATCTCCTCCACACGGATATTGGTAGGGATAAAATCCATGCCGCATCCGATATCCACTCCCACCGCATTCGGAATGATCACATCCTTCGCCGCGATCACCCCTCCGATGGGCATTCCCTTTCCGGCATGGGTATCCGGCATCAGACAGACCCATTTATGTAAAAACGGAAGCTGTGACAGATGATATGCCTGTTCCAGACAATTACTCTCAAGCTGTCCTTCCTTCTCCAGCCAGACCTTGACCGGAACTCTGGTTTTATCATTACAGATTACAAACATCACATTCTCTCCTTTCGTTTCCAATTTTCGCAGAAAATTGATAACCTGCTTGTGCATCAGCACAATCCCTATTATAAGAAAAAGTTTCCAAAACATCATTTCAAAAAAGTTGCGAACTTCCTGTGACCTGCTTGATTTTTCCGGAGTACATAAAGTATACTATATTACATGCCCCCACCCAGTTACGATAATGAATGGTCGAGAGGAGGCACATAAAATCTGATATACTAACTATTGCTAATTGTTATACTGCGCGCCAGATAAATCTGCCGCGAAGTAAACATGATGCGCACAGCCGCATAAGGAAGTATGCCGCTTCGGGCTGCGGCTGGCGCGATACTCAGGAAGGCAGGAAATGCAATATGCTGAAAATATGGTATTATGGCGGGACAGAATATTTGAACGATGCCCCCTCCTATTTTGATAACGTATATGAAGATGAATGGATCGAAGATCCCTTTGTCAAAGAGATGATCCAGGACGTTGACCACTCCGCTGTCCTCAGTGCCCACATCATCGAGAGCCCTGTTTTAGGCGCGATCACGCCAAAGGATCTGTCCGGCGGTGTAAAGGTTCTGATTCTGATGCTGAAGGATGATTCTTTTATATATAATTTGTCCAACTGCGGAAACAACTGTGCAAAGTGGGTCTTAAGAATCGCAGAATCCAAAGACCTGACCGTATATCTGCAGCATATCATCCGTTTTGAGGGCACATTTGAGATCCAGATCATGAATACCGGAAAGCTCGTCCACAATCCGACAGAATATGTGGATGGATTATTGGAAGCGGAGGCCATGCAGGATGAAGGGTAGTTATCATTTCAGGGTAAAAAGCAAAAAATTGCTGTTTGAATTTTCCATAAAACGAAATATCACAATCATCAAAGGAGACAGTGCCACCGGAAAAACAACACTGCTTCATATGATGTATGAATATCTGAGGGTCGGTAGGGAATCCGGATATTCTGTAACCACAGATACCGATTATTATGTCTATCTTCGGCAGGAAGTCGGGCGTACCTGGGAAGAAGCTTTATATCCGCTACGGGGTACCATTATATTTATCGAAGAAAACAATCCTTTTGTATTTTCAAAAGAATTTGCGGAATTTGTAAAATCCTCGGGAAATTATTTTGTACTGGTCAATCGTTCCCCATTAAAAATGCTTCCATATAGTATCCATGAAATATATGAAATCATAACAGATGGAAAACGAACAAATATAAAAGAATCTTACCATCAGCTAAAGGAAATATACAGCAATTATCCTGTCATTGAGAATAATAAAATGGATACCATTGTAACGGAGGACAGCAATTCCGGATTCCAGTTCTTTTCCAAATTGTTTCATGGCAGAACAGTGAAAAGCGCCGATGGAAACAGTAAGGTTTTAGACCGGATTCAAAAATTGGAAACCGGAGATATACTGGCTATTGCGGATGGTGCGGCATTCGGTGCAATGGTTGAAAGCTGTCTGGAATATTCTGCAACAAGGATCGGCCAGAGAATTTCGGTCTGGATGCCGGAATCATTTGAATATTTAATTTTAAAATCAGGATTAATTTCGACAAAAGAGTTATCCAATATTTTAGTTTCAACATCTGATTACGTTGAGTCAGAAGAATATGAAAGCTGGGAGAGATACTTCACGCATTTGCTGATTTCTATGACAAGCGGTCAGACATACAGCTATTCCAAAAAGGTATTAAATCCCTTTTATCTACAGGATAAAAGTATACAAAAAATAGCAGAAACATTTCCCGAAGCTGTCAGAAATCTCAGAAAGGAGTGACGCACACCATGTCTGACTTCCACGAGCTGATCAAAAGCTTCCCAAAAACCAGAGATTATGTCCGTGACTTCTTCGTCTACGGCTTCAAGACGAGAAATGATTTCAAGGAAAAAAGCCCCCGGACCTACGACAACGAGAGGAGACGCCTGGAAAGCTGGCTCGCCCCTTACGTGCGCAAGGACCACGTCCCCGGCGGCTCCAACATTTCCCTTGCCATCGACAGCAGCCTCCTGGATACCAACCCGCTCTTCCGTGTCTGGAAGACCAAGAGCTTCACTGACAACGATATCATCCTGCACTTCCTGATACTGGACCTGCTGCAGGACGGCCGGGCGCGCACCGCCGAGGAGATCACCGACAGCCTGCTCGCAGAATACGAGACTCTCTTCGACATCCAGACCGTCCGCCGGAAATGCAACACTTACGAAAAGGAAGGACTGCTCCAGAAAACAAAATCCGGCAAAACCGTCCTTTTTTCCCTGGACAATACCCTTGCCCTTTGGCTTCGCGCCAATGGAAATGTTCTGGACGCCTGTTCCTTTTTTCAGATGGCCGGCCACTTCGGGATCATCGGAAATGAACTGGCAGAGCAGTTTGACCATGAGAATCAGACCTTCCGCGTGAAGCACAGCTTTTTTGTACATACTCTGGAAGAGGAAATCCTCCTGGAGCTTTTGAATGCCATGGATCAGCAGAAATCAGTACGCATGGATCTGAGAAGCTCCCGCCGCGGAACCGTAAGCACCGCAGAATGCGTCCCCCTGCAGATCTTTATCAGCACCCGGACCGGCCGGCGTTTCCTGTGCGGATATCTCCGCAGGCGCAGGCGCTTCTCTTGTTTCCGCCTGGATGCCGTCAAGCGCGTCACACTGCTGGAATCAGCCGAGGACTACAGCGTGCTGCTGGATCAGCTGGACCAGAACCGCAAAAATCTCTGGGGCGTATCCTTCCAGGGCGGAGAAGGACACCGGCTGGATACCTTGACCATGACTCTGCAGGTGATCGAACCCGGAGAAAGCTATATCGTTGACCGCCTGAAACGGGAAGGTCGGGGCGGCAAGGTCACAAAGATCGCAGAGCACGTCTATCGGTATGAGATCCAGTCCTTTGACTGCAACGAAATGCTGCCCTGGATCCGCACCTTTACCGGCAGGATCCTGTCCCTGGAATGCAGCGCCAAATTAGTCGAGCAGCGCTTTTACCGCGATCTCCAGACCTTGTACCGCATGTATAGCATAGAAATGTAAGGAACCCTAGTACAGCATTGCGTATATAATGGTGAATAATGTGTCTGATATTTTTGTCAGGACAAGGCGGAGAAAAGAGGCGATGCGGTGCATCGTTGATTGACGACAACGCAGAACTGGCAGAAATAGCAGGTGCAGAATTCACCGTTAATTACGCAATGCTGTACTAGTACAGCATTGCATTAATAATTGAGTAGTAATCACTCGCTGTCCATGCCATTACTGTGTTGGAGTCAGTCAACGATGCTACCGGCATCGAGTGTACAGATAGAAAAGGATTTTCAGAAACAGGAGGACCGGCCAAATGGATTTATTTTCAGAAATCTACAGCTGTTATTACCAGGTCCTGCGGCATCTGCTGTCTTCCCACGGCGCCCTCACGATCCAGGACATCCGCAGCCGGATCTGCCGGGAAGGCTTTGAAGAGAGCCTTCTTTCCATCATTCCCAAAATCGAAAGCGGAGCCTGGAATTTATTCGAAAAGGACGGCGGGCTCTATCTTTCCAAGCTCAGCCCTTCCTTTCTGACGCCCCTTTCCGCCCTGGAAAAATCCTACTTAAAAGCGTTATTATCCGATCCCCGCATCGGATTATTTCTGGAGCCGGCACAGCTGGAAGCTCTGCGGCGTATGCTCTCCGAAGTCCCTCCACTCTGGAGGCCGGAACAGTTCTACTACTACGATCGTTTTTCAGACGGCGATCCCTGGCAGGATGAAAGCTACCGCCATCGTTTCCGTACACTGCTCCAGGCACAGAAAAACCGGCAGTATGTGGATATCGATTACATTTCTCCAAATGGAAAACGCCTTCACCATCCATATATTCCCGCCCGGCTGGAATACTCCGTAAAAAATGACAAGCTCCGCCTCCTGGCTCTTAAGCCTTCCAAATACGGCAGGATGAAGCTGGAGCTTCTGAACCTTTCCCGGATCCAGAGTGTACGTCCTATAGAAAAAGTGCTTTCTTCCCATGTTGACCTGAACGCATGGATCCGAAATTCTTACTATAAAGAACCGGTAACGCTGCATATCGTCAACAGACGCAATGCTCTGGAGCGTGCCATGCTGCATTTTGCGAACTACGAAAAAAATACTTCAAAAATTGATGAGGACACCTATGAATGTCTCATCTACTATAATAAAAATATGGAGACGGAGCTGCTGATCGAAGTCCTGTCCTTCGGCCCCATGCTGACCGTGATCGGAAATGAGCGGTTTCTCCACAGCCTGAAAAGCAGACTTCATCGTCAGATTTCTCTTATGAATTACTCTAAAAATGACGATATAATTATGGGCTTTCACGTAAAATCCTGAAGTGAAAGAAACGGCTCAATTTTTTACATAAGGAGACTACGAAGATGAAAAAAGTAATCCAGAATTTAAAAATCAGCCAGAAGCTCTATGTCCTCGTTGGAGTCGCGCTGATCGGCATGCTGCTGATCGGAGGGATGTCCTTCAATCTGATGGGCCGGTTGAACGACAAAGCCAGTGATATTTCCACAAGCTGGATGCCCAGTATCGATACGGCCAGGGAGATGGATACGACCATTTCCAATATACGCCTCAACGAGCTGGGATATCTTACCGCCATTTCTTCCGAAGGTAAAGAATCAAGTCTGCAGTATCTGCAGAAGGAAAAGGAAGAGATGCGCGCTCTCCTTGCCGAATACGGAGAGATGATCGATAAAGAAGAGCGTTCCTATTATGAAGCCGCTCAAAAGGCATGGTCTGAGTATGACCAGGCTGATGAGAAGCTGATCGCTCTTGCAAAGCAGGGCAGGACCGAGCAGGCCCGCAGCATCCTGGAGGGCGAATGTGTGGGACTTTACAATGCAGTGACCAGCTCTTTCAGTGATATCATCGAATATAATACAGAAGGCAGCGACACTGAAACACAGGAAAGCTTTTCCCTTTACAGGACCGCGCTCATTGCCCAGGCTGCCATCATGGCTGCCACGATCATCATCGGCGTTTATTTTTCGTTTATCATCATACGCGGGATCAAATTTCCCATATTTGAGATCGAGCGTGCTGCTTCCCGGATGGCTCAGGGCGATCTGGATATTGATATTTCTTATACATCCCGGGATGAGCTGGGCGTACTTTCGACCCAGGTGCGCGAGCTGATCCGCAAGCTGCAGGTCATCATTGACGATGAAAATAAATTTCTGGCAAAAATGGCTTCCGGAGATTTTACCATAGACTCTGTATGCGCCGAGGAATATACCGGCGGATTCCGTCCTCTTCTGGAGTCCTTCCGCGCGATCTCTGAAAAGCTGAATGACACCCTGCTCCAGATCAGCAACAGCTCCGAACAGGTCGCAAGCGGTTCCGAGCAGGTATCCAGCGGAGCGCAGGCGCTCTCCCAGGGCGCAACGGAACAGGCCAGCTCCGTGGAGGAACTGGCTGCCACGGTGACAGAGATCTCGAACCGGGTAAAGCAGAACGCGGAACACGCGAGAAAAGCCAATTCCATGGCAGATACGGTCAGTGATGAGATGAATACAAGCAACCAGAAGATGCAGGATATGATCCAGGCCATGAATGACATCAGCCATTGCTCCGATGAGATCGGCAAGATCATCAAGACCATTGAGGATATCGCGTTCCAGACCAACATCCTTGCACTGAATGCCGCGGTAGAAGCCGCCCGCGCCGGAGACGCCGGAAAAGGCTTTGCGGTGGTTGCCGATGAGGTCCGCAACCTGGCCAGCAAGAGCGCCGAAGCGTCCCACAGCACCGCCTCCCTGATCGAAAATTCCCTCAGGGCAGTGAACAGCGGGACACAGATCGCGGATGAAACCGCAAGATCCCTGATCCAAGCGGTGGAAGGCGTCAATGCCATGCATGACATCATCGGCCAGATTTCCGAAGCCAGCAGCACCCAGGCCGATGCCATTTCCCAGATCTCCATGGGGATCGAACAGATCTCCCATGTGGTGCAGACCAACTCCGCGACCGCCCAGGAAAGCGCCGCAGCCAGCGAGGAGCTGTCCGGCCAGTCCCAGCTCATGAAGAGCCTGGTGGGAAGATTCCGGCTGAAGCACGGTACATACCGCTGACACCTCAGAACATCAGAACTAAGACAGAAACAAACAGTCCTGAGCAGCCAAATGCACAGGGCTGTTTTTTCGTATTCCTGCGATTGCAGATTGCGGTTTAATACTGCAGCCGGATATCCAGCGCCTTGATCTCATGCGCCATAAGCTTCGTCTCCACCCGGAGCACACCGTCCTCCACCCGTATCTTGCGCAGCTCCACCTTCGGCATGGCAGCCCGCCGCAGATAGTCGATCTCTCCCTTCGACAGGTTCCGGATATACTCCATATCCTTCCACGTATTCTGCACGCTCCCGTTGTCCTTGTTCACATAGAACACCCGCATCAGGTAATCCCCGTCGGCCACATTCTGGATCTCGAATTTCAGATGCACCGCATCCAGGTCTTCATACAGCTCATCCATCTCCTCGATCCGGATATCCTTCTCCTCCTTCATGGCATACCGGTAATTGAACTGCTTGCAGTTGTGGCATACAATGGAATAGGTTCCTCTTCCGTTGGTGGTCAGCAGAGCATTTTCCGTCTTTCCCAGCAGCCTGGACTGGGCAAAATGCAGAAAATGAAAGGCATAAAAGGAAGGCTTCTTGATCCCGTCCCGTGTCAGCAGCCCGTTGTCCCCATACAGGATTCCCTCCGTATCATAGAACTCCGTGTGCAGGTCCGACCCGTGCCAGTATCCCATCATATCCGCATTTCCAATGGATTCGATGCAGGTTTTCATCACATAGGCCCCATGGGCGCAGCTGTCGTTGATGCAGTTCCGGTTGGAGATGGTAAAATTCCACTCCGTGATGTGCAGCTCTTCCGGCACAAAGTCCTCTTCCGCCAGGATCCTTTTGAAAATGTCAACCTGGTTCTTTACAAAATTGTGGTCCAGCGAGCGCTTCCCGAAATACATGTTATTCTGCTGGATCAGCTCATAGGAATAGGCGTACACGCTGATAAAGTCCGGCCGGATCGACCGTTTTTT
Source organism: Lachnospiraceae bacterium (assembly GCA_910575475.1). Lineage (GTDB taxonomy): Bacteria > Bacillota > Clostridia > Lachnospirales > Lachnospiraceae > Schaedlerella. Next base: position 19,606 of record CAJTGD010000052.1, read on the forward strand.
CCAGTTGCTGATCAGATCCCGGTACTGATACCGGTCATACCCCATGGCGAAGCCCGCGCCGCCCACCCTGATCTTCGGTGAGATCTTCTTCAAAGCCTCATATCCGATCTCAAAGCAGTCGAAATACCAGCCGTTTTCATCCAGCATGTTCATCCGCTCATCCTTCCAGAGCTCAAAATACCAGGTCTCGATCTCATCCAGCCCGTACCGGTTGATCAGATGTGCCGCCAGGTCATGCATCACCTTCTCATAGCTTTCCCGCTCATGGAAAATGATGTCGTTCTCCTTCTGGGCCAATGTGGAATTGATGGTATAGCTGACGTGGATCGGTTTGAAGGAAAGCTCGATATAGGGCTTCAGCTTATGGTCCACGAGGAAGTCCAGCCCCCGGTCCACCCGGCTGAAATTGTAGTGCCATCCGTTCTCCTCATCCTCGTCGTACATATCTCCCACGAAGATGTTCCAGATCCGGACATAGGAAAAGCCCAGCTCCTCCTGCATGAGAAGGACCTGCTGCTGCATGCTGCTGTCCAGAAGCGCTTCCACCCTTCCGATATTGATGATCTTACACCAGTTTTTAATATATTCCTTTGTCTCAGATGCATCCGCAGTGAAAAGGCTCATATTCCTGGCCGCGACCGTATCCTCCACCGGTACATTTCCCGCCAAATAGTCCTTTACCCGCTGCCCTACCTCCTCCTGCTGCCCGGCTCCGTCCGTATTCTCCCGTTCCTCCTGCCGCACGCTGGCCCGGTACGCGGATGGCGTCATATGGTAAATGTCCCGGAACGCCTTATTAAAGGACGCCGAGGTCGGAAAGCCGTTGTCGAGCGCGATCCGCGTGATCTTCTTCTCCGTGTAGAGCAGCTCATCCACCGCATGGAACAGCCGGATATTGTTCACATACTCTAGAAAGCTTAAACCAAACCGCTTCTTGATATACTTGGACAGGTAGGCATTGGACAGATACAGCTTTTTCGCCAGGTCATTCAGGCTGATCTGCTTCTGGTAGTTGGCCTGCACATAGTTCTGGATCTCAAACACCCTGGAATTGTCCGGCGACACCTGCTCCTTCAGACGGTTGTCGTCCGCCTTGATCATAAAATAGCTGGTCAGCAGATACAGCGCTTCATAATAAATGCTGTTCAGATACAGCGCGCCTTCCCGCTCCTTGTCATAATACCGGTTCAGCATCCGGTCCAGCACCTTTTTCAGCTGTTCATAGGCTTCACTCTTATCCGCCGCCGAATTGCACCAGAACAGGATCTGGTTCGTCCCCAGATATTCCACCAGTTTGGAAAAATTGATCTGGATGCTGACGATCAGTAGATCCTTCTTCGTCTCCCGCAGGGAATGCCGCTTGTTCGCGTTCACCAGCAGAAACTCCCCTTTTTGCAGCTCCTGTGTCTCCGATTCGAGCTCCAGCTCCAGAGCCCCCTCCAGCACATAGAGGATCTCCGGATTCTGGTGGAAATGTGTATTCTGTATCTTTCTCGTATCAAACTCAAAGTCCATGACGGAACGAAAATTATCCATGATTTTGCACCTTATCCTTCAGTAAAATTGACCGCTCAGGCCGGCTGGCCGGATTCCAGCCCCGGGAATGGGCCGTAACGGTATTTCTCATATCTGATTATTCATTGTAACACAATCTTTCCTATCTGTCCCGTTATTTTACAGGTTATCTCTGTAAGCCGTCCCATCACCGCATCGGCCGGATGCCGTGCAGTCACTGTGCAGTTTCGAGTGAACAACAAAATAAAGCGTCACCCTCCCTCCGCCTTCCTCTCTATTTTCCAGCGCCAGATATCCGCCCTGCGCCTTGATGAACTCCCGCGCCGTATGAAGCCCGATCCCGTAATGCACCTGACTGCTCCGGCTCTTGTCCCCCCGATAAAACCGTTCGGCAGCATGTTTCAGATCCTCCGCCGAAAATCCCGGCCCTTCATCCATGACCACCGCCGCCAGATACATTTCCCCCTGTTCCTCCCGGTTGGAAATCCGGATCCGGATTGCTTTTCCCGGCGGACTATGATCCAGCGCATTGCTGACAATATTCTGAAATGCCCGGATCATCTGACTTTCATTCCCCTGGACCTCTCCCTGCAGCTCTTCCCTGTCAAAAATCACCTTACACTTGCGCGCAGATGCCAAAAGCCTCGCCTGCTGTTCCATTTTCCCGGCAAGCGCTTCGCAGGGGATACGGCGGTTCCCGGCTTCTATCCCGTTCCGGTCCGCCTGCAGAAGCTCATGCAGCATCCCCAGATACCCCTCCATGATCTCCACGCTCTGCAGGATATCCCGGTCATACTCCTTCTCCTCCTCCGCCAGCTCCCCTTCCGCCAAAAGCTCCGCATTCCCCCGGATGACCGTCAGCGGTGTCTTGATATCATGGGCCAGCGCGGCGATCTGCTCCCTGCGGCTCTTTTCCAGGTCCCACTGCCGATGAAGAGAGTCTTTCAGCGCTTCCTTCATCTGGAATAGCGAATCCAGCACCTCCTCCACTTCCCGGATGTCCGAATGCCCTTTCTCAAAATCCAGATTCTGATTCCGGATCTCTTCCGTCGTCTCGTTCAGGAGTGACAGCTTATTCCGCATGTACCTTCCGAAGCTCCTGGATACCACCGCCGTATGCAGAAGAAACAGAACCGCATACAAAATAACCAGAAACACATCCACCCTGGGAAGCCATGTTCTCAAAAATGCATTCCGGCACAGCATCGCGATCTCGTAATTCACAATGCACACTTCCCCAAAGTCCCGTTCCACAAATCGATAAAATCCCTGCCCCTGGGTATATATCATGCTCTTTTCATAATGCTCCCATGCCGTTTTTCTCTCCTCACCGGGAATCGTACCATACAGCCAGCTTCCATCCCGGCGGAACACCCCGAAGACGCTTCTCGGCGGCATCATTTCCTCTGTGATCTCCGGTGCTTCCTTTAGCTCCTCCGCTGCTTCATTCAGCCAGAGTTCCGCATAATTGGCAGGAAGGATCTCCCCCGCCTCAACCAGCGCCAGAAAAACACCTGATAAGACCAGCAGCCACAGCAGCGCCCCTCCCGCCAGCAGGCAGACATACCGCAAAAATACGTTCGCAATCGTTCTCTTTCCCATCACCTTTCTTTTTCTTCTCATTTCCATCGATACCCAATCCCCCACACCGTCTCGATCGGCTCCAGCCCCGCCTTCTGGCACTTCGCCCGGATATTCTTGATATGCTCGGTGATCACTGCGTTATCGCTCTCTTTCTCATAGCCAAATACATGCTCATAGATCCGGTCCTTGGAAAATACCTGCCCGTGGTTCAGAGCCAGGTATTCACAGATCGCATACTCGCTCTTCGTAAGATCCATCTCCCGATCCCCGTACCGCATCTTTTTCGCCTTCAAAAGAAACTGCACGCCGCCCACTGACACCGCCTGCTTCTTCTCCCTCGTCTCCCGCCGCAGATGGGCCGCCACCCGTGCCCTAAGCTCGCCGATGCCAAACGGCTTCGTGATATAGTCGTCTCCTCCGATGCCGAGCCCTTTCATGAGATCCGCCTCCTCCGTCTTTGCCGTCAAAAACAGGATCGGGCAGTCCACCAGTTCCCGGATCTCCCCGCACAGCGCAAATCCGTCCTTTCCCGGCATCATGACGTCCAGCAGGATCAGCTGGTAGTCTGAGAGTCTCATCCTTTCAAGCTCCAGAGGATCCGAGACCGCCGTCACATGATACCCTTCCTTTTCCAGCGCGTTTTTGATCAGTCTCAGGATATGTTCCTCATCATCCACCGCCAATATGTTAATCATGACACTGCCTTCCTTCATAAAAATGATACCACAGGAAAATCATTCCCCACAGCACGGCTGTCAGAGCCGCCCCGACACAGAGACTGCGGAACATAAATCCCGCAGGCGCCGCCGCGGTTCCCTTCCAATATAATAACAGATATCCGCTCCATCTGCTACCCCAGGAGCAGGGAAAAAACTGCCACCGCCCTTCCCCCAGCCCGGTCAGGAACAGAGCGGCCACAAGCAGCTGGGCGGTTCCCATACACATGGAAATCTGTTTGGAGAAGGCCAGGTTCAGGAACAGATGGAGCAGATACAGATTCGCCCCGCCCAGCCACAGCACCGCCGCGATCCCCAGATATTGGCCCGGCGTGTAGACCATCCTTCCCGTCATGATCCCATATCCCGCCGCAAATCCGCCCACAGCCAGCAGCATGGCTCCCAGCCCCATACCCGCCAGAACGATCCACTTCGCCAGCAGAGGCTCAAACTTGTGGACCGCCGCCCCAAGCAGCGTCTGAAAATGCCCCTGTTCCTCCATTTCCACGGACAGGGAACAAACCACGCTGATGATCAGCGGAAATGTAATGGACAGCACCTGCACGTACCCGGATACCTTTCCTTCCTCACTCCAGCCCGCAAAGCTGTAATAGGTCAAAAATACCGTAATCCCAAGCAGAGGGATCAGCACATGGATCCAGGTCAGCAGGGTATGCCGCATTTTCCAAAATTCCGCCTTCACAAGCCGCCATAGCTCCCCCTTCATCACCTCTCCACCTGCCTCTCGAACCATCTCCTGCTCAGTCTCCAGAACAGGATAAACCACACTAGAGACGCCGCGATTCCCAACGGCAGCCCCGTCCATTCCATCAGCTCCGGCGAATAGGTCATGCTCCCCGGCTTTGCTACCAGTCCGTTGGGCAGGATCTTCAGAATGATGCACATCAGCCTGGCCGCGATCCCTCCCGGAAGCACCCAGAAATATGGTTTCAGCGACAACACCGTAGAACACAGGATATACACCCCCATATGCAGAAGCACCATGGGAAATGTCCCCATGACCTGCTGCAGGAACAGGCAGAACGGAATCTGCCACAGCGACACCGCAAACAAGACCAGCACCGCGAAAATCTGCTGCCCGGGTGACAGACTGATGCGAAATACACAGTGCAGGATCCGCTCCATCCCGGTACTGACAGCCAACGTCACACCGCCCAGCACCAGCAGGGAGAGCCCCATACAGCGGATGCCGTACAGAACTTTACCGTCCCATATGGCCCCCGGCTTCGCAGGCAGTGTCCAGATGGTTCGGTTTCCCAGTTTCTTGTCCCGGTTTCCCACCGCCCCGCATAAAAACGCGGTCAGCCCCGTAAACAGGATCACATACCACCAGTTATAGCAGTCTATCGTAAAATAATCTCCGGTCAGCCCGGCTGCCAGAGCCACCGCAGTCAGGGGCATGATCCAGATCAGCTTTCCCGCGGAGGTATGCCGGTTTTTTAAATTTTCTGCAAAATAATATGCTTTCATCTTATATTCTCCTCTTTCCAAATCCATCCTTCTGTACTACGCTGCCCTGTGCCCCGCCGCAATCTTCATAAACAGCTCCTCCAGATGCCCTTCCTCCGGCATATCTCCCTGATAGCCCAGCATCCCGTTTGCAATGATTCCGATATGATCCGCAGTCTGGGCGATCTCACTCAAAATATGGCTGGATACGATCACCGTGATCCCTTCCTCCGGAAATCTCCGGATCATCTCCCGCAGCTCCTGAATCCCGATCGGATCCAGACCGTTGAGGGGTTCATCCAGGATCAGCAGCCTCGGCCGGTTGATCAGCGCGATCCCAAGCCCCAGCCTCTGCTTCATCCCCAGAGAAAACGTCCCCGCCTTTTTCTTTCCAGTATCCGCCAGATCCACCAGCTCCAGCACCTCCCGGATCCGTTTATCCGATACCCCTAAGATCAGAGCGCGGACCTTCAGATTCTCCCATGCAGTCAGGTTCTCATACACCGGAGGCGTCTCCACCAGAGAACCGATCTCCGTCAGATCCTTTCTGCTCCAGGGATGCCCGTCAAAAAGCACCCTTCCGCTGGTGGGCCTAAAAATACCTGTCAGCATTTTCAGGATCGTAGACTTCCCCGCCCCGTTCGGCCCAAGAAGCCCGTATACGCAGCACTCCGGAACCTGCAGAGACACGCCGTTCACCGCCGGATGCCCCCGGAACTCTTTCGTTACATGCTCTGTTTCTAAAATATGTTTCATCATGATCCTTCCTCCCATATCATTTTTCATATGACCCTTTGCGTTACCACATGTCTATCACCTTTCTATTCATACGGCAGCGCATTTTCGCCGCAACTGATTACAGGAATAAGGATAATGGGAAATTATAAGGAAAGTATAAGGAAATGAAAAATCTTTTTTACCAAAAAATTGATCCATCTTCCTTTTTGACTAGATCCCTCTCTTTTTATAATCCCAGATTTTTTCATAGATTCCATATAATACTTCACTGTACTATATTTTTCTCCAATAGCATTCGCAATCTTTTTCTGAGATAATCTTGGTTCCTTTTGAATTACTGTCAATATGCGAGCCTCTACTGAATAATCGGTACCTTGGTTAGCTTGGTTAGTACCTTGGTCAGTATTACTAACCAAGCTTTGGAACATAACCATAATATCCTCTCTCTTTATCGTGTATTCCGGCATAGGATTTCCTGCTTCCCTACAGCTCTCTTTGATTTTCTCAATTCCACGTCCCCAGGCTTCAATAAAGCCGGCTCTAAAAAACGTATTGGCAATTAAGGGATTATATGGTCTCGATCGATGTTTCCCCATCAAATCACCCTCTCGATACCGGTCGCAGGAATACGACTGACATCAGGATCGGCAGGCCGGACTAAAAGATGAGCTATAGCACCGACTATGAAATGCTATAGCTCATTTTACTTATGTTCACGCTAATTCTATTACAAAATCACCGCTGCGCGTTGATGATGATGTAAAATGTGGAGCCAAACAGACGTTTGCCGAAATGATTATCCGTATTGGCAGACGCAGGACAAGAAGTCTGACTGTTCCTTCTGGTCACACAAAACACCATTTCCCCTGTTTTTAATTTTCCAGCTTTTCGGCACACTGTTTTAAATAATCCGTCACCTTAAGACGCTGGGGACAGGCCCGCTCGCGCTGTCCGCAGTTGATACACTCCGACGCCCTGCCGCCGGAGCCTGTCGCTTTCCTGTAATCGGAAACCGCTTCCGCCATCTGCCCGTTGCCGAGCTGTTTGTTCATGGCTGAGAAAATCTCCGGGATCGGGATTTTCTTCGGGCGCCCTTCCGTACAATAATGGCAGGCCGTACATGGGATCGCAGATGATTTTCCAAGGATTTTCTGCGCCTCCCGAATGATGCTCTGCTCTTCCTCATTTAAAGGCTCAAACTGCTTCATATAAGAAAGGTTATCCTCCATCAGGGCGTGCAGCAGATAATAATCAAAATATCCCGCGCCGATCCGTTCCAGGCTTGTATAGAACTGCTTTTTCGCCGCCTTTTCCGTGGGCGCCGTCATCAATGCGTTCAGCTTGGTCGCCAAAGTAAATGAATCACGGGGATAACGCTCCACAAGCGCCTTTCTTGCCGCCGCCTCGGAGCCCAGATACACGTATGCCGTGTCAAAATAGGTAAACCCGGCTTTGGAGTTTCTTTCCCAAAATAATCTGACATCCTTTTTCCTCCTCTTAATTACACCGGATTTTTTCACTTTCCCAGCCCGTCGTATTCAATATTTTCATTCAAAAATTCTCGTAATATCCTGATGCCGATTGACCACACGATAGATCTCTACAAACTCGTTTCCTACTTTGTAAATAATCACGTAATCTTCCCATATTGCATATTTATAGTCTGTCCGAAAGCTGACTCTCTTGGAAAGATCCGAACCTATTCCCGGAAACATCTGAAGATTCTCGAATTTACCATAAATTTCCTTTATGGTTTTTGCGGCATAATCTTCATTATCTTCTGCAATGTAATCTCGGATATTCTTCAGATCCTTCGCAACAATCGGATTGATCCGCAATTTTAACATTTTATTCCCCCACAAGTGCTTTCAGTTCATCCAGATCAAGCCAGCCTTCACCGTTTTTCACTGCTTCCTCAGCTTCCTGCAGCTTCATCAAAAGCTTTTTCTCTGCACGATCACTCTCGTAATCATCTATATCCATGACTACGAAACGTCCTCTGCCATTCTTGGTCAGATATACCGGTTCTCCTTTGTGACAATTTTTCAGGACTTCATTATAATTTCTCAAATCAGATACTGGTAAAATATTTGCCATATTCTTTCAACTCCTTGATTTTACACTATTTCTGCTACTTTTATTATACACAAAAAGCTGTAAAATTCAACGTAAATTTTTACAGCTTTTATTAAACATTTTTTGTAGTCATTTTCTGAAAATTCTGTTATAATAGGAATTACGCTAGAGTGCCAAGCAGGTCATCAATCTCCTGCGGAAATTGGTGACAAATTATAATAAAATGAGTTGAAACCAATATTTTCTCAATGCGGAAAGCCTGTGCGTGATGGTCTTTCCGCATAAAGATCCCGATGTCATGCAACCTCAACGCATGGCACGGAAATGAAAGGAGCCCTGTAATATGACAAAACGAATCATTACGATCAATCGGATGTATGGGAGCAACGGAAGAAAGATTGGACAGGCACTGTCGGAAGCGCTTGGAATCCATTATTATGACAAGGAGCTGATCCGGATCGCCAGCGAGAAGGAAGGGATCCCCTATGAAGAATTGCAGAAAGTAGACGAAAAGCGGGCCAGCCAGTGGCGTTATCCTCTGGACGAGCCGATGCAGATGGCGCCCCAGTACCGCTTTTATCCGATGAACGACGTACTGTACCAGTCCGAAAGCGAGATCATCCTCTCCCTTTCCGAGCGGGAGGACTGCGTGATCATCGGACGCTGCGCCGGACACATCCTGGAAAAACGGGCCTTGCGCGTATTTATCCATGCCCCATTCGATTACCGGGTATCCGTAGCAGCAGAACGGATGGATATTCCGGAGCGGGATGCCCGTGTCTATGTGAAAAAAATGGACAAAGAGCGCCGAAATTATTACGAATATTTTACAGATGAAAAATGGCTGGATATTACATCCTACGACCTGTGTATTGACAGCAGCCGCTTCACGGAAGCACAGGCCGTCCAGATCCTGAAAGCCGCCTATGAAGACCGTTACTGTCCGGAAGCTGCCGCCGGCGAAAATGGATGAGCAACCAGATGCTGTCAGTCCCTCAGCCTCAAAGGAATATACATCATTACAGGCCGCGCCTTCACCAGGCGCGGCCTGCAGCTTAGCCTAATTCCAGTGTTTTTCCATCCAGAGCTGCATACTGCAGCTCTGCCCCTTTGTCATAGACCAGCTTCAGGGAAAAGAAGGGCTGTCCTTCCTCCAGAAGCCGGAAGAAAATCTTATCTCCCTCCCAGAGTTCAAGCTCTTCGATCTTCTTCTTTTCCACCCATTCCAGCTGTCCTTCATCACAGGGAATCGCTTCCCCCTCAAATCCATCCGCCGTATAGAGAGACATGTACTCCGTCACGTCCTCCCCATAGATGAAGGTCACGATCCCCCTGTATTTCCAGGAGGTAAGCGTATATCCGGTCTCCTCCTTCACCTCCCGGAGCAGGCATTCCTCCGGGCTTTCCCCCTTTTCAAAATGCCCGCCCACGCCGATCCATTTGTCCTTATTGATGTCATTCTTCTTCACCGTCCGGTGAAGCATCAGATATTGATCATCCTTTTCTATATAACACAACGTACTTAAACTGACCATCTTCCTACCTCTTATCTTCCGCTCAGAGAACCCTCCCCAGCACTTCCTCCACCTTCTTCACCGGTATGATCTCCAGCTTTTCTTTCACTTCCTCTGCCACATCATCCAGATCGTCCACATTGTCCTCCGGTATAAATACCTTGGAAATGCCTGCCCGCTGCGCCGCCATCAGCTTTTCCGGCAGCCCGCCGATGGGCATCACCGTTCCTCGCAGGGACACCTCGCCTGTCATGGCATACTCCGGACTCACCGGCTTTCCAGTCACCAGCGAGGCGATCGCGGTGGTCAGAGTGATCCCCGCCGAAGGCCCATCCTTCGGAACCGCTCCGGAGGGCACATGGATATGCAGGTCATTCTCCTGAAATACCTCCGACTCCTTGGGAAATCTGGATTTTACAAGGCTGACCGCGATCTGGGCGGATTCCTTCATCACATCTCCAAGCTGCCCGGTCACCTTCACCTTTCCTTCGCCCTTGGTAAACAAGGTCTCAACAAAAAGGATCTCTCCCCCGGCTGCTGTCCAGGCAAGCCCGGTAACGATCCCCTGCTTCTTTTCTTCCAGGGCTTCCTCATGCCGGATCGGCTTCCGATCCAAAAATTCGGGCAGTCTTTTGGGACTGACCGTGATACTCTTCTGCTCTCCCTTGACCAGCTTCACCGCCGCATATCTGCACAGGCCGTCCAGCCGCTTTTTCAGTCCCCGCACGCCGGATTCCCTTGTGTAGTCGCTGATGATCGCACGGAGGGCCTGGTCCGTCACCTTCAGATTCTGCGCCTTGATGCCCATCCCCTTCATCGCCTTGGGAAGCAGATGCTTTCTCCCGATCTGGAATTTTTCCACTGCCGTATAGCCCGGAAACTGGATCACCTCCATCCGGTTCAGCAAGGGTTCCGGAATGGTATCCGTGGTATTGGCCGTACATACGAACAAAACGTCCGACAGGTCATAGGGCACATTCATGTAATGATCCGTAAAATTATTATTCTGCTCCGGATCCAGCACTTCCAGAAGCGCGCTCGCCGGATCCCCGCTGTAATCTCTGGACAGCTTATCCACCTCATCCAATACCATCACTGGGTTGGATGTGCCGCACCGCTTCATTCCTTCCATGATCCTGCCCGGCATGGCGCCCACATAGGTTCTTCTGTGTCCCCGGATCTCCGCCTCATCGCGCACGCCGCCCAGGCTGACCCTGACATACTTCCGGTGCAGGGCCTCCGCGATGCTCTGTCCGATACTCGTCTTCCCGGTTCCCGGCGCGCCCACGAACAGCAGGATGGACCCCGACTGGCTCTGCTTCAATGCCATCACCGCCATCTGCTGGATGATCCTTTGTTTCACCTTTTTCAGCCCATAATGCTCCCGGTCCAGGATTTCCTCGGACTCCTTCAGATCCACGTCCTCCGCATCCATCTTCTTCCAGGACAGGCTTGTCACAAAATCAAGATAATCATAGAGCAGCCCGTACTCGTGGCTGTCCTTCCCTTCCTGCTTCATCCGGTTCAGCACCTTGTCGGCTTCCTTCCGGGCATCCGGGTTCATCCCGGAATCTCCGAGCTTCTGCTCAAACTTCCGGATGTCAGACACATTTTCCGGATGCATCTCATCCAGCTGCCTCTGCAGAAAATCGATCTGCTTCTTGATGGCCTCTTCCCGATACACCTTTTCATGCTTCTCCTGCTGTGCCGACTCCGCTTCCTCGCTGACCCTTGCCATCTCGATAAACTCATAGATTGCCTTTTCGATCCGCTCGGTCCGCTCCGATACCGTATCCGCCGCAAGGATCGCATATCTCTCATCGTCAGACAAGGTCAGGTATCCGGACAGGGCGGACACCACCTCATTCATGGATTTCCAGTGCAGGACATAGCTACGCGCCCAGATTCCCCACTGGAATCCCTGAATAAAATGAAGCAGTGTGGAGCGCATTTTTTCAAACCGCTCCTGAAGCTGTTCTGCTTCAATATCCTGTTCCACTTCCCTGACTGACACAGACGCCTCAATGACTTCCTCTGTTACATGCAGATCCGAGACCTCCACCCGGTCCCCGGTCTTTACACTGACATTTCCATCTCCGTCGATGGCTTCCAGCACACCAATGACCCCGATCGGATAGAAATCGGACATGGTCATATCCTTTCTGCTCTTGTCCTCCCTGAGCATCAAAAACAGGAGCTGATCCCCTTTCTCCGCGCCCTGTGCCCCCAGATCCTTCAATACTTCCTTCTTAAAATAATAGGTCACTTCCGGCAAAATAATCATATCATATATCGGTATTGTAATCATATAGTCTCTCCTTCTGTCAGCACTCTATATGGTAGAGTGCTAAACTCTTTGTTACCATACCACAATTCCCCGCATTTGTAAAGCACAGAGTCCGACGAAAATCAACTTAAAAGAGTGATTTGTATAAAATATTTACAAATCACTCCTTTGTGTGCCTAACATTTCCATTCCGATCCAGTAATTGCCTCCAACGAATTTTCAGCCCTACAGGTTCTCACTGTTCCCGCGCATAAACCTGTATTCTGCCACAGAACGGTCAAATCCCTTAATATGCCTGTACAGCCAATCGATCACATTGCGGTTTACCTGCTCTACAAACGCTGGTGTCGGGCCTTCCTCTTCGACAAGCATCTCATGAAGCTCATCTACAACCTTTCTCAGCTTAGCATGCTCTTCTTTATGCTCTTTTATCCCCGGATAATCCATTTCCTCCTGCAGCTTTTCCTCTGCTGTAAAATGGAAATCCGTATATTCTGCCAGATAGTCCAGCGTTTTTACCGCTGCCAGCTTGTCATTGCCGTCCTCGCAGCTGTCAAGAAGCCCATTGATCTTGCCGATCAGTTCCTTATGCTGAGAATCGATCATCTCATTTCCTGTAATTAATGTTTCGTCAAATTCTGCTCTCATCGTTTTTTCTTCCTTTCTCAATTTATATCATAGATTTGTAAATACTATACCAGCTTTTTTGCGTTCTGCCTATTTTTTTCAAATCTGAATGCCATACCGTCATTTCACCCAGCTATACGTTATATAGCCTATATTTTTCCTTTTTTAAACTGCATGATCATCTCATTTGTCAGGCTGTCTCTGGATGGCGTGACCGGTATCTCTTCCCGCTCAAACCATTCCGCCAATGCAAGCTCCTCCTGATCCAGGCGAATTTCATCCGGTCCGTCCAGATCGCAGTAAAATCCCATCAGTATGGTTCCGCTGAAAGCCCATGGCTGGCTTTTATAGTAGCGAATATTCTTGATCTTTAGTCCTACTTCCTCGAAGACCTCACGCTCCACTGTTTCCTCCAGCGTCTCCCCGATTTCCGTATATCCTGCAAGAAGAGCATATTTTTTATAAATCCGCCCTGCATATTTAGAAAGAAGAAGCCTGTTCCCATCTGTTACTCCAATGATAACAGCCGGACAGATCTTAGGATACTCCATAGAATGACATTTTTCACAATACATCATTCGTTCCTTGCTGTCTGGTTTCATAGGTAATCCGCATGCTCCGCAATAACGGTGACTGTTGTACCAGCCAAACAGCTGATGCCCGGTGATCCCTGCAAAGGCCCGGTATTGCGGCTCTGCACTGCGGAAATATGATATATCCTCCATGCTATAATCCTTCAGATGACTATAACAAACATTTGTGACCAGGTAATACCGTTCTTCATCTATTCGGAATAAAAATGTATAATTTTTATAAATCCCTTCATTTTCATTCTCAAGATCTGCAAATCTTGGAAATATGAATTCCTCTTCTGTCTTTTTCATCAGACATGCCCGGCTCTCATAGCAGAGTGCAATGCAATGTCTATCTGGTGCTACGGGATAATATGCATTATCAAACTGATGCGGTGCAATATCCTGTATCATAGTACCTTTCCTTCTTTCTGATCATAAAGTCATTGCAATTCATCCTATGTAAGCGAAAACTGCAATGTCTCCCCAAATGTACAAACAAGCCGCCACAGAATGCATCTATTCCTACAGCGGCCTGCTATTATCTCTTTACTTCAAACTATCCTGCCTTTTTCATTCTCCAGAGAGTGCAGAAAGAATATCATCTATACTTTTTCCGGATTCTTCGACAGCTTTAAATAATGCTTCTTTTTTTTCTTCCTTGATCAGTTTATCTATTTCTTTTCTTTTTTGCTTCAGTGCTTTTATCTGTTCCTCGCATGCAGCAATATCATCATTCACTGCTTTCAGTTGTTCCTCTAATGTAAGATTTACCTGTTTTTTGCGTCCTCTTGCCATTCTGTAACCTCCAATTCTGTTTTCTGAAACAATTCCGGACATCTGTATATATATTTTTCTTCTGTTTACCGGAATAGTCATTATTTTTTTATTTTAACACTACTTTACCAAAAATACTATATATTTTTTTGAATTATTCAAATAATCATCATTTATACTTTTTATTACAAAAATTTCTGCTCAAAAAAAATCCATAAACATAATGCTTACGGACTTTCAACTCCCCGAGTTGGGCTCGAACCAACAACCCCTCGGTTAACAGCCGAGTGCTCTACCATTGAGCTATCGAGGAATACTCTATTTATCAGTACACCTTCAAAACTACACACGAAGAAATATTTCTATCCTATCCATACTGCTCTCTTACAGCAACCACCTTCTTGGTTATGCCCTCGACCTATTAGTG
>CAJTGD010000053.1 GCA_910575475.1 Lachnospiraceae bacterium
GATGAATGATTGGTACACAGATACCGTAAATGCATTATAGCACATGCATCAGCAATAGGATGATCCTTTTGTTTGGAATAGACTTAAAACGTTTGATTGCAGCTATAAGCTGCGCTATGGTATAATGCTGAAAAGAAGGTTAATGTGAATCGTAACGAAACCAGGACAGGGAGAGTATCTATGGCAAATGAGCATAAGATCCGCTCCGTCCAGCCCGGGAGTATTGCCTGGGAGATGGGCATTGAGCCGGGGGACCGGCTGCTCTCGGTGGACGGACAGGAGATCGAGGATGTATTTGATTATCGTTATTATATAGAAGAAGAGGAAATCCTGCTGCTGATCGAGAAGCCGGACGGCGAGCAGTGGGAGCTGGAAATCGAGAAGGAGACCTGTGAGGACCTGGGGCTGGAATTCGAGCAGGGGCTGATGGATGAATACCGTTCCTGCCGGAACAAGTGCATTTTCTGCTTCATCGACCAGATGCCGCCGGGGATGCGGGATACGCTGTATTTTAAGGACGACGATTCCCGGCTGTCCTTCCTCCAGGGGAATTATGTGACGCTGACCAACATGAGCGAACACGATATCCGGCGGATCATCCGATTCCGCTTGGAGCCCATCAACATTTCCTTCCAGACCATGAACCCTGAGCTTCGCTGCAGGATGCTCCACAACCGGTTTGCCGGGGAGGCCTTGAAGAAGGTGGACCTGCTCTATGAGGCCGGGATCGAGATGAACGGGCAGATCGTCCTGTGCAAGGGCTTCAATGACGGGGAAGAGCTGGATCGGAGTATCCGGGAGCTGACCCGGTATCTGCCCTTCCTGCGCAGTGTGTCCGTGGTGCCCGTGGGGCTGACCCGGTTCCGGGAGGGGCTGGAGCCTCTGGAGCCCTTTACAGGGGAGGAGGCCCGGCAGGTGCTGGAGCTGATCCACGGATGGCAGGAACGCCTGTATCCGGAGCACGGACTGCACTTCATCCATGCCAGTGACGAGTGGTATATCCTGGCCGGGGAAGAACTGCCGGAGGAGGAGTCCTACGACGGGTATCTGCAGCTGGAAAATGGAGTCGGCATGCTGCGCCTGCTTCTGAATGAATTTGCGGAGGCATTGGATGAGGAGGAGGGCGACCGGGAGGAACGGAGGCTTTCTCTTGCCACCGGGCTTCTGGCAGCGCCTTATCTGGAACGGATGGCAGAGCAGCTTCGGGAAAAGTTTCCCCGCACAGAGGTCATGGTCTGCCCGGTGAAAAATGAATTTTTCGGGGAGCAGATCACGGTGTCGGGGCTGATCACGGGGCAGGATCTGGTGAAGCAGCTTTCCGGGAAGGATCTGGCGGAGCGGCTTTTGCTCCCCTGCAATATGCTGCGTGCCGAGGAAGACGTATTTTTAGATGATTTTACGGTTTCCCAGGTAGAGAGTGCTTTACAAGTGCCGCTGAATATTGTAAAATCAAGCGGTCAGGATCTGCTGGACGCAATCCTGGGCAGGACAGAGTAAGGAAGGATTATATAAAGATGAGTAAACCAGTAGTAGCAGTAGTAGGCCGCCCCAATGTGGGAAAGTCTACGTTATTCAACGCCCTGGCGGGAGGCATGATCTCTATCGTGAAGGATACGCCGGGGGTGACAAGGGATCGGATCTACGCGGACGTGAGCTGGCTGGACCGGGAGTTTACCATGATCGATACGGGAGGCATCGAGCCGGACAGCAAGGATATCATCCTCTCCCAGATGCGGGAGCAGGCGCAGATCGCCATCGACACGGCGGATGTCATTATCTTTATCACCGATGTCCGGCAGGGGCTTACAGACGCGGACTCCAAGGTAGCGGATCTGCTTCGGCGTTCCGCCAAGCCGGTAGTCCTGGTGGTAAACAAGGTGGACAGCTTTGAGAAGTTCATGCCCGATGTATACGAGTTTTACAATCTGGGGATCGGCGACCCCATTCCCATCTCGGCGGCCTCCCGGCTGGGGCTGGGGGACATGCTGGATGTGGTGATCTCCCATTTCCCGGAAGGGGCCGGCACGGAAGAGGAGGATGAACGTCCCCGGATCGCCATCGTAGGGAAGCCTAATGTGGGAAAATCCTCCATCCTCAACAAGCTGGCCGGGGAGAACCGGGCCATTGTATCGGATATCGCGGGAACCACCCGGGATGCCATCGACAGTGTAGTAAAATATGACGGAAGGGAATATGTACTAATTGATACCGCGGGGCTGCGCAGGAAGAGCAAGATCAAGGAAGAGCTGGAACGCTACAGCATCATCCGGGCGGTGACGGCAGTGGAGCGCGCGGATGTGGTGCTGATGGTCATTGACGCGGTGGAAGGGGCCACCGAGCAGGACGCCAAGATCGCGGGGATCGCCCATGAGCGGGGCAAAGGCGTGATCATCGTGGTCAATAAATGGGATGCCATTGAGAAAACGGATAAGACCATGCGGGAGTATGAGAATCAGATCCGGCAGATTTTGTCCTTTATGCCTTATGCGGAGATTATGTATGTGTCGGCCATGACCGGACAGCGCCTCACCAAGCTGTATGACCGGATCGATATGGTCATTGCCAACCAGACGCTCCGTGTGGCTACCGGGGTGCTCAATGAGATCCTCAGCGAGGCGGTGGCTATGCAGCAGCCTCCGTCGGACAAGGGCAAGCGGCTGAAGCTCTATTATATGACCCAGGTTGCGGTGAAGCCGCCGACCTTTGTGATCTTCGTAAATGACAAGGAGCTGATGCATTTTTCCTACACAAGGTATCTGGAAAATAAGATCCGGGAGGCGTTTGGATTTCGGGGGACGGCACTGAAATTCTACATCAGAGAAAGAAAGGAAAAGGGGCGGTAGGATCATGGAACGTATCATCTGTCTGGCAATCGGTTATATATGCGGGCTTCTGCAGACCGGATATCTGGTCGGCAAAATGAACCACGTGGATATCAGGAAGGAAGGGAGCGGAAACGCAGGCTCCACCAACGCGCTCCGGGTTATGGGCTGGAAAGCGGGCGCCATGACCTTTGCAGGCGATGTGATCAAATGCCTGGCGGCGATCCTGATCGCGCGGTATCTTTATCGGGATACCGAGTATGTGCCGCTGCTTGCCATGTATGCGGGGCTGGGCGCCACATTGGGGCATAATTTCCCGTTTTACCTTAAATTCAAGGGCGGCAAGGGAATCGCGGTATTGGCCGGGCTGGTGCTCTCGACAGGGCTGGTGATGGTGCCGATCCCGCTGACCGCATTTTTGATCGCGGTTCTTATGACCCGGTATGTATCTCTTGGGTCGCTTTTGGCCTCCTCCATGTTTTTCCTGGAGGTGCTGTTTTACGGACAGCTGGGAGGCTTTGACATGGCATTTCGGTATCGGATGGAGCTGTACGTGCTCGTGTTCCTGCTGATGGTACTGGCCTGGGTGCGGCACAAGGAGAATATCAAAAGACTGCTGGCAGGTACGGAGAATCCGTTCAGGAGTAAGAAATAAGGAACTGTGCAAAAATAACTTGCCTTTTTGCGCAGCTCCTAAGTCAGGATCGGCTTGAAAAAAACAGGAAAGGAAACTGTCGAGACAGTTTAGAAGGTGAGAATATGGCGAATATCGGTGTGATCGGCGCAGGAAGCTGGGGAACAGCGCTCAGCGTCTTGCTGTATAACAATGGAAATGAAGTGGCGGTGTGGTCCATTGACCCTGCGGAAGTGCAGATGCTCAATGAAAAGCGGGAGCATGAGAAAAAACTGCCGGGCGTGAAGCTGCCGGAGGATATGAAGATTACGGGAGACCTGGAAGGGACGATAAAAGGAAAGGACTTTCTGGTCCTTGCGGTGCCATCCCCGTTTACCAGGGCGACGGCAAAAAAGATGTCTCCTTTCGTTGCAGAGGGGCAGATCATTGTAGATGTGGCAAAGGGGATTGAGGAGAGCACTCTGATGACCCTTTCCCGGCAGATCGAGGAAGAGATTCCCCAGGCGGATGTGGCGGTGCTGTCCGGCCCCAGCCATGCGGAGGAAGTGGGACGGGGGCTGCCAACGACCTGCGTCATCGGGGCGCGGACGAAGAAAACGGCGGAATATCTCCAGTCTGTCTTTATCAGTAAGGTATTCCGGGTCTATACCAGCCCGGATATCTTAGGGATCGAGCTGGGCGGCTCCCTGAAAAATGTGATCGCCCTGGCGGCCGGGATCGCGGACGGCCTGGGCTACGGCGACAATACCAAGGCCGCGCTGATCACCAGAGGGATCGCGGAGATCTCAAGGCTGGGAGTGAAGATGGGCGGAAGGATCGAGAGCTTTACCGGGCTGACCGGTATCGGCGATTTGATCGTGACCTGTGCCAGCGTCCACAGCCGGAACCGGAAGGCAGGCTTCTTGATCGGACAGGGAAGGACGATGGAGCAGGCCATGGAAGAAGTCCAGATGGTGGTGGAGGGTGTGTATTCCGCCAAAGCCGCCAAAAAGCTGGCCCAGCAGTATCAGGTATCCATGCCCATTGTGGAAGCGGTCAATGAAGTTCTGTTTGAGGGAAAGAATCCGGCAGAGGCCGTGGACGGGCTGATGATGCGCGCTTCCCGCAGTGAAAACGCGTCGCTGCCCTGGGAGGAATGATGAAAAAAGCTGCCTCTGGCAGCTTTTTTTACGAACAGTTAGTGCATGGGACAGCCCTGTGCCGTGCGGATCTCCCTGGCTTCCCGCAGAAGCGCCCGTTCATAGATCATTTCCCCGGCAATGCTGACTGCAATCTCTTCCGGAGTCACCGCCTTGATGGCCGTACCGATGGGGGCGTGCACCCGGGAGAGGACTTCCTTATCGATACCGCATTCCAGTAGCTTTTGATTCACAAAGGCCGTTTTGCGGCGGGAGCCGATGACGCCCACATAGGCAGGCGGATTTTGCAGGACCTGGCGCAGTACGTCAAAATCATGGGTGTGGCCGTTGGTCATGACTACCACATAGTCTGATGGAGTGAGGTTCAGATAATCGGAAATATGAAAATAATCGCCGCAGAGGACGGCTTCCGCCTCCGGAAAGAGCTTCGGGAGGGAAAGCTCCGGCCGGTTGTCTATCACCGTGATACGGAAATCAATCCTGCTCAGCACAGGCACCAGCGCCTGGGTGCAGTGGCCGCCGCCGAAGATTACGGCACGGTCCTGTACCGGAAGGGGCATGGTGAAGGAAGTCTTTGTTTTCCGGCATTTCATATCGTAGGACGGCCTGCCCTCGCCATCCAGCAGCATGGGGAGGGAACCATCCAGATGCAGTATGAGCTGCCCCGGCTGATGGGCGCTGAGCATGACCAGCACCCGGGAGACAAGCCGTTTCCATTCCTTTGCGGCGGGATCGATATACTGAAAAAAGACCGAGATCTCGCCCCCGCAGACCATCCCGAGATCGTTTCCGGACTGCTCCCGGAGCTTGAAGCAGTATTCCCCGGAGCACTTCTTTTGGAGCAGTGTCCGGGCCGTCTCCTCCGAACGGTGCTCCGCCGCGCCGCCGCCGATGGTGCCGCAGAGCCGTCCGCCTTCTCCGACAAGCATCTGGGCTCCGGCGCCCCGGGGCGAGGAGCCGCTTTTTGAAGTGATGGTGACGAGCATCAGGTCATGGTGATGCTCCAGCTCCTCTGATATTTTAGAAAAAACAGCATTCATATCAGGATTCCTTTCTTGTAATTAAAAAAAGTATAGCATATTTTTGGATTTTATCATACCCCCCTTTTTTTCTGCATACATTGTTATCAGCAGAACAAGGGGGTATTTTTATGGACTCATTTCAGTTATACAAGGATATGAAAGCAAGGACCGACGGGGAAATCTATATCGGCGTGGTCGGTCCGGTTCGGACAGGCAAGTCAACCTTTATCAAGCGGTTTATGGATCTGCTGGTCCTTCCCAACATGACCGATGAAAACAGCAGGGAACGTACAAAGGATGAGCTGCCCCAGTCGGCATCCGGCACCACGATCATGACCACAGAGCCGAAATTTGTCCCCAAGGACGCGGCCTCCATCCAGCTCTCGGAGGATGTGGAGGTGAAGATCCGGCTCATCGACTGTGTGGGCTTCATGGTGGAGGGGGCTTCCGGGCACATTGAGAACGACACGGAACGCCAGGTGAAGACGCCCTGGTTTGAATACGAGATTCCGTTTACAAAGGCGGCGGCCATCGGGACCCAGAAGGTCATCCACGACCATGCCACCATTGGCCTGGTGGTCACGACGGATGGCAGCATCTGCGACCTGCCCCGGGAAAATTATGTGGCGGCGGAGGAGCGGACCATCCAGGAGCTGCAGTCCATCGGAAAACCATTTATCATTTTGCTGAACTGCACCAAGCCATATACGGATGAGGCACAAGCCCTGCAGGCCGCCATGGAGGAAAAATACAAAACCGCCGTGCTCCCTGTGAACTGCGAGCAGCTCAAGGAGGAGGATGTGAACAACATCATGCGCCAGGTGCTGTATGAATTTCCCATTTCCGAGGTGGAATTTTTTGTTCCCAAGTGGGTGGAAATGCTCTCCAGAGAGCACCGGATCAAGCAGGACCTGCTGGCGGCCGTGAAGTTCATGATGACGGAGCTGGATGACATCCGCAGCGTGACGTCGGGGATCCCGGAGGTGGAAAGTCCGTACATAGAAAAAATCCTGGTTGACAAGATCGAGATGGATACCGGAAAGATCCGCATCCTGATCCGGTTTGCGGAGCAGTTCTATTATGAAGTCTTAAGCGAACTGACCGGAACCCAGATCCAGGGAGAGTATGAGCTGATCTCCGTGATGAAGGAGCTGGCCGCCATGAAGGAGGAGTACACCCAGATCAAGGACGCGTTCGCGGATGTGAAGATGAAGGGCTACGGGGTGGTGAGCCCGAAGAAGGAGGAGATCGCCCTGGAGGAGCCCATGATCATCAAGCAAGGCAACAAGTTCGGTGTGAAGATCCATTCCGAGGCGCCGTCCATCCACATGATCCGGGCCAATATCGAGACGGAGATCGCCCCCATTGTGGGAAGCGAGAAGCAGGCACAGGATCTGGTGGAGTACATCAAGGCGGAGAGCGAGACGGAAGAGGGCGTCTGGGGAACCAATATTTTCGGGAAATCCATCGAAGAGCTGGTGATGGACGGCATGCGCAACAAGATCACCATGATCAACGACGAGAGCCAGGTGAAGCTCCAGGATACCATGCAGAAGATCGTCAACGACAGCAACGGGGGGCTGGTCTGCATCATTATCTGATGCGGACGCGGCATCATTCCTTATACGGCTGTGTGCATCACTTTATACTGAGCGGCAGATGGATCTGGCGCTCAGTATAGCAGGCGCTTTCGGGGATTTTACGAATGGAGGAGCAAAAGTTCTTAAATCTGTTCGGATGGTAGCAGGAATGACAAAGTTACAGCCCCATTGCGGGCCAAAGGCGGCCGTTTCAGCCGTGAATCGTAATAGGATCGTAATATTTTAGGTTGACAATTCTCAGGTTTGCGATTATAGTGTTTCTGTAAATGATCCTTTAGCAAGATAAACTGGAAAAGTGCAAAACAATGAGGAGAGAGCAGCCATGAATAAGATTCCATTTGTAACAAAGGAACAGTTAGATGAGATCACGAAAACCTACCCGACCCCGTTTCATCTATACGATGAAAAAGGAATCCGGGAAAATGTAAAAGCATTGAAGGAGGCGTTTTCCTGGAATCCCGGATATAAAGAGTATTTTGCGGTAAAAGCCACTCCGAACCCGTTTTTGATCCGAATCCTGCAGGAATACGGGTGCGGGTGCGACTGCTCCTCCTACACGGAGCTGATGCTGTCCGATGCCATTGGCGCGAGAGGGGCGGACATCATGTTTTCCTCCAACGATACCCCGGCGGAGGAATTTGAACTGGCGGACCGGCTGGGGGCCATCATCAACCTGGATGACCTCACCCACATTGAATTTCTGGAAAAAACCATCGGCCATATCCCGGAGACCATCAGCTGCCGCTACAATCCAGGCGGGCTGTTCAAGATCAGCAATGATATCATGGACAACCCCGGAGACTCCAAATACGGAATGACCACCGAACAGATCGGGGAGGCATTCCGTATCCTGAAGGAAAAGGGCGCAAAGGAATTTGGGATCCACGCATTTCTCGCCAGCAATACGGTGACCAACGACTATTATCCGATGCTGGCAAGGGTGCTGTTTGAGCAGGCAGTCCGGCTGCAGAAGGCGGCCGGCGTGCATATCAAGTTCATCAACCTGTCCGGCGGCATCGGGATTCCCTATACGCCCGACCAGGAGCCCAACGATATCTGCAAGATCGGGGAAGGCGTGCGCCGGGTTTACGAAGAGGTACTGGTTCCGGCTGGCATGGGCGACGTGGAGATCTATACGGAGCTGGGCCGTTATATGATGGGCCCTTACGGCTGCCTGGTCACAAAGGCCATCCACGAGAAGCACACCCACAAGGAATACATCGGCGTGGACGCATGCGCGGTCAATCTGATGCGGCCGGCCATGTACGGGGCGTACCATCATATTACGGTAATGGGAAAGGAAGACCTGCCCTGCGACCATCAGTATGATGTGACAGGTTCCCTTTGCGAGAACAATGATAAATTTGCCATCGACCGGATGCTCCCGGAGATCGAGCTGGGAGATTATCTGGTCATCCACGACACAGGAGCACACGGATTTGCCATGGGGTATAATTATAACGGAAAGCTGAAATCCGCGGAGCTTCTGCTGAAGGAAGACGGAAAGACGGAGCTGATCCGCCGCGCGGAGACGCCTGCCGACTACTTTGCCACCTTCGATTGCTTCGAGATCGGAAAAAAACTGGTATAAGGTATTGCAAAAATGAATTGAATGTGTTAAGATTAATTCTGGTTTGAAGAGAACGTGTCCAGGACTTTTCAAGCCGGATCAGCGGATGTGGCGGAATGGCAGACGCACAAGACTCAAAATCTTGCGGGGGTGACCTCGTGTGGGTTCAAGTCCCACCATCCGCAGCCTTGTGGAAACCCTTGTATATCAAGGGTTTTCTGTATTGAGAGAGGGCCTTTCCTGATGAGGGGGAGGCCCTTTCTTTGCGGTTTGACATCAGCAGTGACATCAACGGGATCTGCAATTGTTTTCAAGCTCTAAAGAAGGTGTTTTTTTGATCGATTATAAAGCATTATATTTGAAAGCGGCTCTGAGAGCCGGCTTTATCCTGCTGTGCCTGTTCGCGGTGATCACGGCGATCCTTGTGATCTGCATAGGGCTCCCCGAATGGCTCAGCAGAAAGATCGCCAGGAGGGCGCTTGCCGATCCGGAACCAGGGACGACACGCCCTGGCAGGAGGTGCGGGACCCGGATGGAACAGATCGAGTGGATCCGGTTTTATCCTCTGAAAAAGCGGATCCTGCTTTTGGTGTGGCTGTTTTTCGCAGTGTTTAGCGCCATGGCATTTCAGGTCTATATTCTGGCAGGAGGGGGGATCGCAGGGGATGCAAAGGATATCGGTCTTTCACTTTTCTTTTGCCTGATGACTGTTGTTACATTGGTACCGATGCTCCGGTATATCCTGTGCCCGTATCATTCCATGCCGGGTCTGAACCGGCTCCTGTCCAAAGAGGAAATGGACAGCCTGATGACAAGGGAGCATTTTCAGCAGGTCCGGTTTTCCGATGAAGATCTGGACAGATTCCATCCGATCTACAGAAGCGCCAACTGGCTTGTGGCGGAAGGAACTGTTATTTCCAAAAAACTGGCTGTTATGGCTCATCTGGAATATGGATACGGCTTAAAGCGCCATGGGTTCCATCGGGTCCGGCTGGAGGTGTACTACCTCAATGGGCAGAAGATAAAGATACAGCTGGGGCGGTGGCCGATCGACAGCAGAGAACGGGAGAAGGCGAGGAAGCTTGAACAATTTCTGACAGAGGAAAATATACGGATGGACGCGCTCGGAGGTATGGGCTGGAAGGAGAAGCTGCAGGATCGGATTGCGGGAGAATACGGAAGCCTCCCTCCGGAGCTGGAATCGGAAGCAGAAAAGATCATGTACTTATTGAAAAATGACACGTCTGAGATCAAGCAACACATTTTATAGGACATTTTGGAAGGATTTGGGTAAAAAGTGGTTGCAAAATCCACTCTGTTTTTGTAAACTCATAAGAGGAGGAAATAGATATGGATAAAATATTGATCGTTGACGACAGTGCCATCCAGGCAGCACGGTTAAAATCGATTTTAGAGGAAGATTATGATATTACCATCGCGCAGACAGCAGAGGATGGACTCAGCTATGCAAGCTCCCAGGATTTTTCTCTGATCCTGCTGGATGTCGTGATGCCCGGGATGGATGGGTTTATGCTGCTGAAAAGGCTGCAGGAGGAGATCATAACCCGGAGCATTCCGGTGATCCTGATCACAAGCCTTTCCGACATTCAGAATGAGCAGCGCGGATTTACACTGGGCGCAGTGGATTATATTGCCAAGCCATTTCACCCGGTGATCGTGCAGGCCAGGGTCAATACACATATCAAGCTGTACAAGTATCGGAAGCAGGTGGAGCATCAGTCCATGACTGACCAGCTGACCGGGATTGCCAACAGACGGCGGCATGACCTTTACAGCGTAGCAAAATGGAAGGAGGCCGTCCGGCTCAAGATTCCATTTACCGTCTGTATGTTTGATATCGACCGCTTTAAGGCCTACAATGATACATTCGGACATCCCGCAGGAGACAAGGTCATCATTGCGGTGGCAAACACACTTTCTACCTATCTGCGGCGTACGACGGATTTTGTGGCGCGCTATGGAGGAGAAGAGTTTGTGGCGATCATCGTGGGCGGGGATGCCAGGATTAATTATGAATATATGAAGCAGATCCGCAGAGGGATCGAAGACCTTCAGATCCCCCACGCGCCGTCTGCCGGAAAACGGGTGACCGTCAGTATCGGCGGGGTCACTGTCTTTCCTGTGGACAGTGAGCAGTACCCTACATATCTGAATATTGCGGATACCATGCTGTACGACGCAAAGCGATTTGGAAGAAATCAGGTCGTGTGGTGCGGCGACGAGATGAAGCAGTGGCTGCAGACGGATGACGAGTAATATAGGGAATACAAAGAGCCCTTTTTTGAGAAGAGAGGGGCTCTTTTTTTCGTGCTGCCATTTTTTCATTCCGCAAAAAAAGTCGGTTTTATATAAAAATAGGAGGTAGAAAAATCTGCGGGAATCATGCAGAATAGTATATAAACAGGCTGCTGTTAATGAACACCCAAAGGGTGTGAACGATAACATGTACAGACGGACGAGGAGGATGGAGATGAAAAAAATAAATTTGAACAAGGGATGGAAGGTATGGAAGGATCTGGATCCATTTGAACTGGTTTTCCGGGTGCCCCGGGATGCGGTCCGGGTGGATCTGCCCCATGACGCCATGTTCCATGAGGAGCAGAAGCAGGGGACGGCCAATGGAGGCTATACCGGAAATATTGACGCAGGCGAGTACAAATACTACAAGCGGTTTTTCGTACCCGAGGAATACCGGGGCGGACATGTGATGCTGCAGTTCGAAGGCATTTACCGGAATGCCGGCGTATTTGTCAACCAGTCGAAAGTGGGCGGCAGCGCTTACGGCTATACGGATTTTACCGTGGAGGCCGGGGATTATCTGAGATACGGCGAGGAAAATGAAATCCTGGTCACGGTAAAATGCGGCACCAGGAGCAGCCGTTGGTACAGCGGCGCGGGAATCTACCGGGACGTATGGCTGTTCCATGGCGGGGAAACTTATGTAAAGCCTTACGGCCTGAGATTCACTACTATAGATGCGGATTCCGAGGGGGCTCTGGTCTGTGTCTCCGCCCGGATCCACAATGACGGCCTGTCCGCGAAAACATTGGATCTCTCGGTCAGGGTGCAGGAGGCCGGAGAAGGAAAGACGGCTGCGGACCAGGTATATCCGGTCAGGATCAACAGCCGTTCGGTTCTGGACTTCCGGAAAAATATATACATAGACGGGGCGAAGCTGTGGGAGGAGGACTCCCCGAACCTGTATCAGATCACATTGACGATCCGGGAAGGGGAAACGGTACTGGACGAGACGAGAGTGACCTCCGGTATCCGTAAGCTTTCCCTGGATTCCCGCCGCGGCCTGCGCGTCAACGGGAAAACCGTGAAGCTGCGGGGGGCCTGTGTACACCATGACCAGGGCATCTTGGGAGCGTCCGCCTATGAGGACTATGAGTACCGCCGGGTGAAACGGCTGAAAGAAGCGGGCTTCAATGCCATTCGCTCGGCCCATAACCCGGCGTCCCAGGCACTCCTGAATGCCTGCGACCGTTTGGGGATGTATGTGATGGACGAACTGGTGGACGTGTGGAACAAGAGTAAGGTGAGTTACGACTATGCCATTGATTTTGAGCGGAGCTGGGAACAGGATCTTCGGCATATGGTGGATGCGGATTATAATCACCCGTCAGTCATCATGTACTCTACTGGAAATGAGATCTTTGAGATCTGTACGGAAAAGGGATTTGAGACCAGCCGGATGCTCAGCGATAAATTTCATGAACTGGATTCCACGCGCTATACGACCAACGGGATCAACGGCGCATTTGCGGCCGGGGACGGACTTGCCCGGATCGTGGACGATATCACTCATGGGGAGGCGGATACCGGAACCGGAGATGTGAATGTCTTTATGGCGGCGATGGAGAGGGATATGCCGGGCATCGTTTCCCACCCCATCATCAGCGGGATACTGGAAAAATTGGAAACCACCATGGACGTGTTGGGTTATAACTATATGACCTCCCGTTATCTGAAGGATGCGGCAAAGTATGCGGACAGAGTGATGGTGGGGACCGAGACCTATCCAAAGCAGATTGCGGAGAACTGGGACGCGATCACCCGGTGTCCGGCGGTGATTGGAGATTTCACCTGGACCGGATGGGATTATATGGGCGAGGTTTCTTCGGTATATCCGGATCTCATGAACCCGGCCGGAGACATTTCCCTCATCGGAAACCGCCGTCCTGTCTCTTATTACCGGGAAATCGTATTCGGGCTGACGAAGCAGCCCTGCATCGCTGTACAAGATCCGGCGAATTATGGAATCCCGCGGAATTTCGGGCCCTGGTGCTACACGGACTGCACCTTCTCCTATTCCTACCAGGGACAGGAAGGGAAGCCCATCATGATCCAGGTCTATGCGGGAGGCGATACAGCGGAGCTGTTCCAGAACGGAAAATCCCTTGGAAAACAGGCCTGTGGAAAAGATACCGCATTTGAGACACAGTTCCATACGGTATACGAGCTAGGAGAACTGGTTGCGGTTGCCTATGAAAATGGAAAAGAAATCGGCCGCGCTGCTTTAAGAACTGCGGGAAAACCGGCAGCCCTGGAGTTATCCGCGGAAACCTACGGCACACTGGCCTTTATCAATGTGGATGTGGTGGACGAACAGGGCCTGCTGACAGCAGATGCCTCCACACCGCTCCATATCGAAATCGAAGGCCCGGCCCGTCTGCTTGGCTTCGGAGGACTGAGAGCCCGGCACCGGGGCGGCTATGAAAACCCAGATACGACCGCGGGGGAAGGACACGCGCTTGCGGTGCTGAGATTAGATCCGTCTGCAGAAGATCACAAATGTATTACAGTGAAAATTTCCGGAGAAGGCCTGACAGAAGGAAAGATTGAAATTTAGTGACAAAGATAAGTTCTCCAATAACGTAGCTCAGACAAAAATTTTTTCTAAGCTGCCGAATCAAAAATAAAAATTACCGGAGGAAACCAATACAATGAAAAAAGATTATGAATCCCATATTTTCGCACTGCTCTCCAAAATGACCTTAGAGGAAAAGATCGGCCAGCTCCAGCAATGCGGCCCTTCCCTGGTAGGCGCCTTTGACGTCTCCTTCGACGAACTGCTGAACATGATGTTCGACGGCCGCGTCACCAAAGAGGAATTCGACCGCCTGATGGGCACCGCCGAGCAGGACTTCCACGAAGAAGACCTGCGTGCCGGAAAGATCGGCTCCTACAACGGGATCGGGGATTCTGCCACCGCCAACCGTCTGCAGAAGATCGCGGTGGAGGAGACTCGCTTAGGGATTCCGCTTCTGTTTGGCTATGACGTGATCCACGGCTTCCGCACGGTGACCCCCATTCCGCTGGCGGAAAGCTGTGCCTGGGAACCTGCCCTCTGGGAAAAGACCGGTCGGGTGGCGGCAGAAGAGGCCACTGCGGCAGGCGTGCATCTGACCTTTGCTCCCATGGTGGACGTGGCCAGGGACGCCCGCTGGGGCCGAGTCAGTGAAGGCGCCGGGGAGGATGTGCTTCTGAACAGCGCTTACGGCGCGGCAAAAGTCAAAGGCTTTCAGGGGGACGACCTGTCCAAACCGGATGCCATGGCCGCCTGCGTGAAGCATTTCGCGGCTTACGGCGCAGGGGAGGCAGGGCGGGACTATAACCGGGTGGACATGTCCATGCAGAGGCTGTGGGAGGAATACCTGCCGCCCTACAAAGCCTGCATTGATTCCGGCGCCAGAGCGGTCATGCCCGCCTTCAATGATATCAACGGCGTGCCCTGTACGGCCAATCCCTGGCTGCTGCGAGACATTTTACGGGAAAAATGGGGCTTTGACGGGCTGGTGATCAGCGATTCCAATGCCATTGCGGAGTGTGTGGCTCACGGTCTGGCGGAGGATAAACGGGATGCGGCGAAGCAGGCCATTCTGGCCGGGATGGAGATGGACATGTCCTCCAATTCCTATGCCGAATATCTGAAAAATCTGGTGGAAAGCACAGAGGTGCTGGAGCGCGTGCTGGATGAGGCGGCAGCGGATGTCCTTCGGATCAAGTTCGAGCTGGGACTTTTTGACAACCCTTATCAGACCAGTGAAGAGAGGGAACGCGGCGCCATGCTGACTGAAGGCTCACGGGCCATTGCCAGGGAAGCAGCCGTAAAATCTATGGTACTGCTGAAAAATGAAAACAAGATACTGCCCTTAAAAGCGGACGCCAGAATCGGAATCTTCGGCGCGCTGGCAGCAGATAAAGGGCAGATGACCGGAGCCTGGGCCATCGGGGCAAGGCAGGAGGATTGTGTCAGCATCGTGGAAGCCTGCGGGGCACGGGGCATTTCCTATCAGTACAGTGAAGACGGGAAAGACCTGCTCAAGATCGCTGCATCCTCCGACGTCCTTGTGGCGGCCATCGGAGAGCAGAAGGAAGAGAGCGGCGAGGCGGCAAGCCGGGCAGACATTACGCTGGGAGGAGAGGACCTGGCGCTGGTCCGTGACCTGCTGGCTACCGGAAAGCCGGTAGCAGTCGTTTTGTTCAACGGCAGGCCCTTAGCCATCCCGGAGCTGGCAGAGCATGTACCGGCTATTCTGGAGGCATGGCATCCGGGGGTGGAGGCTGGCCCGGCCATCCTGGACGTGC
Source organism: Lachnospiraceae bacterium (assembly GCA_910575475.1). Lineage (GTDB taxonomy): Bacteria > Bacillota > Clostridia > Lachnospirales > Lachnospiraceae > Schaedlerella. The sequence continues at coordinate 15,404 of CAJTGD010000053.1, forward strand.
TTTTCGGTGATGTGAACCCCTCCGGCAAGCTGACTGCGACCTTCCCGGCGGCATCTGGACAGTGCCCCATGTATTATGCGCATATCAACACCGGAAGGCCGGGCGGAAAATCCAAGTTTACGTCCAAATACCTGGATGCCCCGGTGGAGCCGGTTTATCCCTTCGGCTACGGCCTGTCCTATACGACCTTTGCCTATGACAATCTGGCGGCAGAACAGACAGGGGAAGCAGTGCATGTATCGGTATCCGTGACCAATACGGGCAGCCGGGACGGGGACGAGATCGTACAGTGTTATGTACAGGATACCGCCGCAAAACGGGTGCGCCCGGTACGGCAGCTCAAAGGGTTTGAGAAGGTCAGCCTGAGGGCAGGAGAGACAAAAACGGTAGATTTTGTGATCCCGTTTGCGGAATTAAGCTATTACGATTGGAATATGGAGGAGGTTCCCTGCGAGGGCACCTTGAAGGTCTATGTGGGAGGAGACTCCCGAGCGGAACTGACCCAGGAAATCCGCATATAAGAAAAGTGGAAGAAAAGTGTGCGTCTTGACGCACACTTGCGCCGGAGCGCGGCTGCAGCGGATATGAAAAAATGTCGGGAAAATATGAAAAAGCGCCGGATTTGTACGATTTTAAGTAGATTGATGGTAAAAAACGTCGGGTACATATGAAAAAACTACATTCAAAAAGGGATTCCCATTGTGTATCATAGGCTTATAAGATACAGGGAGCGAACAGGAAGGGCTGCCGGCCGTATGTGAGGAAGGACAGCGGAAAAAAGAATTGACCCTGTATCAAATAAAGAGAAAGGGAATGAAGCAAATGAGTAATGAAGCAACAAAAACCCAGGCAAAGCAAGGGAAACTCGGCAAACCATTTATCTGGTTCCATGCCACATCCGTAAACGGCGGCGCAATGGCGATCGCGGCGACAATCGCAAGTTATTTTTCACTGTATGTACAGGAGACCATCGGAATCACGGCCGCGCAGTTATCGGTCATTTTGCTGATCTGTACCCTGTGGGATGCTATCAATGACCCGATCATGGGAGTGATCTGTGATACGGTAAAACCGAGATGGGGGCGGTACCGCACCTGGTTTACATTTACACCGATCTTTCTGCTGGTTGATATGTTCCTGCTGTTCAGCAACCCGGGATTCATCCAGGGAAGCCCGATGAAAAAATGTATTTACGTGTGCATTACCTACATGTTCTACGGGATGATCGTAACGGCATATACCATGCCGCAGATGGCAATCCTTCCGGCTATGACGCTGGACGATGAGGAGCGCAATGATGTGGTCGCAAAGGGCGCTGGCGTATGTGCTCTGATGTTTACAATTGCTTCTACATTTTCCACACAGCTGGTTGAAATCTTCGGAAGCTACCGGAACCTGATGTGCTTTTACGCCGTATTCGCGATCATTTCCTTCTGGGGCTTGTACAAGACATCGGAAGAACGCTATGTCATGCCGAAGGAAAAAGGGGAAGGCGGATTGAAGCAGCTGGTTTACGTGTTCCGTCATAAAGAAATCTGGCCGGTGATGGTAGTATGGTGTCTGGCAGCGGTTTCTTATGGATTTATGTTCACCTCCTCCGTATATTATGCACAGTATATTCTGGCAGGGCAAAGAGTCGATTTTGCGACGATGGACGAGGCGGCGATCGGGGCAACGATCGGAGGCACCATTTCCACTTATATGGGATTCATCTCCATGGGCGCGCTGATTTCCATGGTGGTGCTGATGCCGATTTTCCTGAAAAAGTTCAAGACAGGATATAAGGCGATGATCATTTCACAGATTCTGACGATTATATGCTATGTAATCCTGTATTTTACAGGGCGTATGAACTTTATGTACTGCTGTATCCTGTCCTTTGTGGCAACGGCAGTAGGCTCTATGGTAAACGCATTGGTGAATGTGCTTGTAAATGATACGATTGACTTCATTATGCTCAAGGAAGGAAAACAGCTGAACGGCATCATCTCATCCGTGAAGGGATTTGCGCAGAAGTGCGGCAATACCATTACCAATTCCGGTATGCTGGCAATTCTGGCGATCTGCGGATTCGACGCGCAGTTAGGACCGTTCGGACAGTCCCAGACAGCAGTTACGGGTACCAATATGGTCCGTTTTCTCGTTCCGGCGCTGGTTTCCGCTGCGATCCTGGTGATCATGATCTTCTATCCATTGAAGAAATATTTCCCGGAGATCGCGGAGATGAAGAAGAGAATTGCGGCAGAGCACGAAGCAAACGGAGCAGAATAGCATTGATATCCGATTGCGGATGGAAAGACGGGAATGGAGAGTATTTCACAGGGATCGACCGGTGGGATACTCTTTTCCCATATCCGCAGATTGCAGATTTGGAGAGAAGAGGAGAAAAGAAATGCAGATTCAGGATTTAAAAATCAATGGAGTAAATAATCCGGTGGGATTCCACATGGACAGTATCATCTGTTCGTGGAAAGTAACACATGCGAAGAGTCAAAAACAGGCAAATGTGAAAATAGAGGTCAGTGCAGATGAAGATTTTTGCGAAATAATTTTCACAAAGGAAGGCGCGGACTTAAAGCAGCAGGGGGAAACCCTGTGCATGGAGCTTAAGCCCAGGACTACATATTATTACCGGGTCACGGTGACCGGGGATCAGGGGGATTCGGCGGTCAGCGGCACATACGTATTTGAGACCGGAAAGATGGGGGAGCCGTGGAAGGCACAGTGGATCTCGGCGGAAAAAGAGGACCGCTTTCAACCGGTGCTGCGCAAAGTATTTTCCGTGGAAAAGCCGGTCAGAAGGGCCAGGATCTACGGTACCGGCGTAGGATTGTTCGAGCTGTACATGAACGGGGAAAAGCTGGGGCAGGAATATCTTGCGCCTTATGTGACCCAGTATGAGACCAACATCCAGGTGCTGACCTTCCCGGTGGAGGGATTGGCGCAGGGAGAAAACACGCTGGAATTTCTCCTTGGAAAAGGCTGGTACATGGGCGTATTCGGCCTGGAGCTGCAGAAACACAACTATGGAGACCGGATGGCGGCCATTGCGGAGCTGCATCTCGAATACGAGGACGGCACAGAGGATCTCATCTGTACGGACGGAAGTTGGGAATACAGAGGCTCTATGATCGAGGATTCCGGTATTTATGACGGGGAGATCTATAATGAACTGCTCTGGGAGGGGAAGGAAAATCCATGGAAACCGGTGAATGTCCTGGAGCATCCGGAGGAAAATGAGGGGACGGAAAATCTGGTGAAGAGTCACCTCATGGATCGCTTAAGTCTTCCGGTGCTGGCCATGGAAGAATTGGCGGTACAGGAGATCATTCACACTCCGGCAGGAGAAACCGTGCTGGACTTCGGACAGAACTTTGCCGGATTTGTGGAATTTGACGCAGCGTTTCCGAAGGGTACAAAGATCACGCTGGAATGTGCCGAGATCCTGCAGGAGGGGAATTTTTACCACGGCAATTACCGGGACGCAGTATCCAAATTTACCTATATTTCCGACGGCACAGCGAAAAAAATCCGGCCCCATTTTACATTTTTCGGATTCCGCTATATCCGTCTTACCGGATGGCCGGGAGAATGCAGAAAAGAAGCGTTTACAGGAAAGGTGCTGTATTCGGACATTGAGCGGACCGGATATATCCGGACGAACAATGAGAAGATCAACCGCCTGTATGAAAATACAGTGTGGGGTTTAAAGGGCAATTTCATCGACATGCCCACGGACTGCCCCCAGAGAAGCGAACGCCTGGGCTGGACAGGCGACGCCCAGGTCTTTGCGCCTACGGCAAGCTACCATATGGATACCAGGGCATTTTTCCACAAATTCATGAAAGATCTGCGGGATGAGCAGAGGTTTTTAGGCGGCGGGATTCCCAACTATGTGCCCAACATCGGACACAAGCCGGACTGCGGGAGCGTGTGGGGGGATGTGGCCACATTTGTTCCCCATGTGCTGTATCGGTATTACGGAACCGCCGAAGAGCTGGAGTATTGCTACCCGTTGATGCGGGACTGGGTGGAGTATATCGACTGGCAGGACGCGGCCAGGGGCGGCAGGCAGTACCTGTACAACTTCGGATTTCATTTCGGGGACTGGCTGGCACTGGACGGGCCGACGCCTACCAGCTTCAAGGGCAGCACCAACGACGACTTCATTGCCTCCGTTTACTATTACCGCTCCGTGCAGATCGTCCGGGAGGCGGCCGGGCGTCTGGGAAAAACGGAGGACGTGAAGCGGTATCAGGAGCTGGAGGAGAAGATCTATGAAGCGGTTCTGCGGGAGTTCTATACACCCAGCGGCAGGCTTGCCATTGATACCCAGGCAGCTTATGTGATTGCGCTGAAATTCCATGTATACAAGGACCGCCAGAAGCTGATCGGCCAGTTTAAGCAGCGTTTGATGCAGGACTGCCATCAGATCAAATGCGGCTTCGTGGGGGCGCCCCTTTTGTGCACCGTGCTGGCGGAAGCCGGATTGTTTGAGCTGGCCTATGATTTTCTCTTAAAGGAAGGTTTCCCAAGCTGGCTTTACAGCGTCAACCTGGGGGCTACCACCATCTGGGAGCGGTGGAACTCTGTGGGAGAGGACGGGACCATCAGCGACACCGGGATGAACTCCCTGAACCATTATTCTTACGGCTCCGTGATGGAATTTGTATACGCTTATGCAGCCGGCATCCGTCCGCTGGAGCCGGGATTTGCAAAAGCGGTGATCGCGCCCCATCCGGACATCCGCCTGAGAAAAATGGAATGCAGTTACAATTCGGTTTCCGGAAACTATGTCTGCAATTATGAGATCTGCGGGGACGGAAAGATGCGCGTGCAGGTGGAAGTGCCGTTCAACTGTGAGGCGGTTGTGGAGCTTCCGGGCTATCAGGAAAAGAGCGTGACACTGGGTGCAGGGGTCTATGAATACTGCTATGTGCCGGAGACGGATTACCGGAAGCCATACAGCAAGGATACCACGTTGAACCGAATCGCGGCGGATGGAAATGCTATGAAAGTGCTGGCAAAATATGCGCCTGCAATCGCGGGAATCGCAGCGTCCGGCGATCCGGAGCTGGGGGCGAATACACTGGAGGATATTTCCCATAAGGGATTTCTGCCCTTTGAGCCGGAGAAGCTGTGGCAGGCGGTTGAGGAATTGTCGGAGCTGGCTGTGGGGTGACGGATATGGGTTAGAGCCGTTTGAACTGCATATTTTTGAGGAAGGCCCCCACGGTCTGGCGTTTTCGGACCAGTCTTCGGCAGAATCCCTGTCGCAGGTATATCCGGACGCGGCAAAATGGGCGGATCTGGCGGGAGAGTGGCTGAAAAAGCGATTTGCGCTGCCGCTGCCGGAGAAATCCTCTTTCGAGAAATTGCTGGAGAATGGTGGGATATAGAGGCTGATAAAAATAGATGAAATCATTGCACATGGAAGAGGAGTGGATTGAATATGTTTCAAACAGTAGACGGCTGGCTGAAAACCAGCGGACAGACCTTTACAAATGAGAAGGGACAGGAGGTGCTCCTGCGCGGCCTTGGCGTCGCGAACTGGCTGAACCCGGAAGGCTTTTTATTCGGCGGTGCTCCCTTCGGCGGGGTGATGGGACGGTTTGCCAGGTCCTGCGAATTTGACCGGGGACGGACGATGGACCAGTTTGTAGCCGAGCTGTGCGGCCCGTCTTATCAAAAGAAATTCTGGAAGCAGTGGGTAGACAACTATTTTGCGGAGGCGGATATTCGGAAGATGAAGGAGCAGGGATTTAATTCGGTCCGTTTTCCGTTGGATGCGAGGCTTCTGCTGGAGGAGGAGCCGGGCTATCATTTTATCGAAGAGCATTTTCAATTATTGGAGCATTATCTGGATCTGTGCGAAAAGTACGGCTTGTATGTGATTCTGGACATGCATGCGGCCTGTGCGGGGCAGAGCGCAGTCTCCTGTGACAACGGCGTAGACAACCAACCCCACCTCTTCCTGGATGAGGAAGGGGCAAATCGCACCATTCGCCTGTGGCAGGAGTTGGCCGAGCGTTGGGCGGACCGCTGGATCATTGCGGGATACGACCTGCTCAACGAGCCTATTTCACTGCCGGAATTTGACTGCCTGATCCCGGAACTGAAAGCATTCTATGACCGGCTCGTGACGGCGATCCGCCAGGTGGATCAAAAGCATATTCTGTTTATACAGGGAAACCGTTTTGCAAATCGGCTGGATATTTTTGACCACGATTATGATCCGGAATATCACAACTGGGCGATCTGTACCCATTGCTATGAGACATTTCCGGATCTGGCCCTGTTCGGACCGATTCTGGAAAAACGGGCGCAGTGGAATGTGCCGGTGTGGATGGGGGGAGACCGGAGGGAGCAGCCCGGCCAATCCCGAAGCAGGCAGCGCCTGAATGGCAGTGACATTTGAAATGATGATGGAGTATCATATCAGCTACAATATCTGGTGCGCGAAAGCGCTGGAGGGCGTGGATGCCGCCTATTCGGTTTCTTTTTGCGGCCCCGATCCAAAAGGGTGGCGGCAGATTGTGGATTACTGTGCGAAAGGTACGGCGAAACCGGGCTATGCAAAGGCAATCAAGATTTTTGATGAATTGTTGGAGAATATCAAACTGGAAAACTGCACGGAACAAAAAGATCGGGTGGCGGCCATGCTGCGGCGTCCGGGAATCCGGGTTTTGGCCAGTGGATACGATACGGACCAGGAGTACAGCGGGACGTGGCCTTATGCACTTTACTGCGGCTACCGCCGGGAGGACAGGATGCATCTGGTTTACGAACCGGGATATATCCCAAACGATCTGGGCGGACTTGCTATGATGAATCCCCATCCGGAAAAGTATGGCGACTATCCCCACATCTGGCTCCGGCTGGAGGAAGGCGACTGCGCAAGTTATACGGTTCGAGAGGCAAAGGAGCCTGTTTCGGTGCGGCTCTATGGGATGGCAGCGGGAGAGAATCAGATCCGGGTTTTCGAGGGGGAGAAGATCATTTTTGAAGGCAGCGTACCTGTTTCCAATGAAATCACGGCGATTCCGGCAGGAAAAACCGGAAGCGGGGAACGTGTCGTCATCAAAATAGAAGCTGTCAGCGGCAGCGTGGTGCTGAAAACGGTAGAGTTTTGTTAGTTGCAGGTCGCACGTTACTGTTCACGGTGCCTTGCACCCTGCTGCAAGGCATCCGGTCAGTAAAATAGCGGTTGCGTGCATCTAGTACGGCATTGCGTATATAATGGTGAATAATGTGTCTGATATTTTTGTCAGGACAAGGCGGAGGAAACAGGCGCAAAGCATCTGCCTGCCGCATAGGTTTTGATCCTGCTTGGAATCCCTCTGCGGTTTGAGGAATTTCTGCCCCTCGTATCCGGCGGTTCAGAGTAAAATGAACGTAACAAATATCAATTCGTTTCAGCCGTTTTTATGCGGCAGGAAGGAGTAGCTATGGAAGCGGAACGGTTTACGAAAGAAGAGTAATCTTGGGAAATATGGAATCCGATTAGGGAAAAAGACGAAGGCTGGTCAGAGGATGACCAGCCTCCTTGCCGGATAGGCGGCTTATTTTGTGTCTGCCAGTAGAGGGAATCATCCCAAGGATCATCAGACCATATTTTTTCATGCATCGTCCACCTCGATCAGTTCATGGGATTTCCCTTTTCCGGCTTTCAGTTCCGGTACAGATTTTTTTATATAAGCCATGTTTGTTTCTGAATAAAACAGATCGGGTGTTTTTATCCCAATTTCAATCTGCGTAATATAATCCTCCATCCTCTCGATCACATTTTCATTGATCCCCATTTCATAAGAAAAGCCCCACAGCGTCAGGTTCTGCGCCTTGGCAAAATCCAGGATTTCCCGATATTTGCGGGGGATCTCTTTCCATGGCCCCTTGTGGAAAGCCTGGATATACCTGCCGGCGGGCTGTATATGGAATGCGCTTTCCCGGGGGCGGGACTCTGCGGATTCCTCTGTAAAAACCGATGCCTCGGGATCGGGAATCTCAATGAAGAGGTGGGTATAGTCCTCAAAATATCCGTTGTAAATGCTTTCCACCGGAAGTATGGTCCCGTAGGAGGCGTCGTGTAGGCGGCGGAGCTGGCATTTTTTCGTTGCGGCGGTGATCATTTCCACCTCTTTTTCAAAAGAAGTCTCTCCGGTGATCTCAACAGTCACTAAGGCCCGTTCCTCCTTTTCCACAATACGGATCTGGGACAGATCCATAGTGAGCAGAGTCTCCATATGTTCATGATAGCTGCATAAGGTTTTTCGGAGCGACCTCAGATGTTCGATACTCTGATCCAGGGCCGTTATTTTTTCTTCCAACAGGATTTTCAGGCTGGCGGCGGAACGGTTTTTCATAAAATCCTGAATCTCGCTGACAGATACGTCCAGTTCCCGAAGCAGGAGAATGGTCTCTAAGATGGCGCTTTGACGATAGCTGTAACAGCGGTATCCGTTTTCCGGGTTGACGGCCGCCGGCCGGAACAGCCCGATCTCGTCATACCACATCAGTGTTTTCTTATTGATTCCGTGCATGGCCGCAAACTGGCCGATGGTGAGCAATTTCTCGTTTTGGATCATTTTTTAAAATCTCCTTGACCGTACAGTTACTGTACGGTCTATGATACTATATACAGATCATAAAAGCAAGGAGAAAACACAATGGAAAATCAAACCTTATACGAAAAGCCGGTTACATGGAAGCATATTCTGAAATTTGCCGTCCCCACCATAGCCATGACGGTATTTATGTCCTTCTACACCATGGTTGACGGCCTGTTTGTGTCCAACCTGATCGGTACAAACGCGCTCTCCGCAATCAATCTGACGGCGCCGGTCATCCAGGTTGTGACCGCCGTTTCCACCATGCTGGCCACCGGAGGCAGCGCGGTGATCATGAAAAAAATGGGAGAGCAGAAGGTCTCGGAGGCAAGGGAGGACTTTACCTTTTTAATCCTGGTCAACGCTGCGGTGGGATTTGTGATGTGCGCTCTGGGCTATCTGGCGATGGGGCCGGTTTTCGCAGGGATGAATCTGTCTGCGGAGGTGGCCGGATACTGTGTGGAATACTTGAGCCGGTATCTGCTGTTTACGGTTCCGATCCTGCTGATGAACAACTTTACACTCTATATGATCGCCAGCGAAAAGGCAACGCTTTCCCTGGTATGCTCCGTGACAGGTGGCGTTTTGAACATGGTGCTGGACTATGTATTTATAGGGGTGCTGGACATGGGGATCGGCGGCGCGGCCGTGGCGACAGGGATGGGATACTCTGTGACAGCGGTTGTGGGACTGGGCGTGTTCAGCCGGAAAACAAGCCTTCTCCATTTCCGCAAACCAGTGCCGCGCGTCAAGGTGCTTGTAAACGCGGCGTCAAACGGATGCTCGGAGATGGCCACAGCACTTGTTACCGGGATCATCACGATGATGTTCAATTGGACGATGCTGAGATATGTGGGGGAAAACGGCGTGGCTGCGGTTACGATCATCATGTATGTGCTGATGTTTGTCAGTTCCCTGTATACCGGATATTCCTACGGGGTGGCGCCCATGATCAGCTATTATCACGGGGAAGAAAACCACGGAAAACTGAAAACGCTGATCAGGATCAGCCTGAAAGTGATCGCCTGCATTTCCGTCCTGTCGCTTGCTGCATCCTTTGCACTGACAAAACCGCTGGTATCCGTGTTCGCAAGACCGGACAATCCGGTCTATGACTTGGCCGTGACCGGAAACCGGATCTGCGCCATAGCGCTTATATTTATCGGTTTTAATATTTTTGCAAGCGGGATGTTCACCGCACTGTCCAACGGAGTGGTGTCGGCGGTCCTGGCATTTTCCCGATCCTTTGTATTCATGCTAATCACCATGCTGGTGCTTCCGCTGTTTCTGGGGGTCAGCGGAATCTGGCTGGCCACGCCTGCGGCGGAGCTGATGGCGCTGGTGCTGTCGGCGGGGATGTTCTGGAAGCATAGGAAAACGTATGGCTACCTTTGAACAATCTCTGCGTTTTCCATAGTAAGCAGATGCAGCTTTTTCTCAATCCCGCCGGCGTAGCCTGTCAGGCTTCCGTCTGTTCCCACCACCCGGTGGCAGGGAATGATCAGTGAAATGGGGTTGTGCCCCACTGCGCCTCCCACCGCCTGGGCAGACATATGAGGAAGCCCCATCTGTTTTGCGACGCGGTCCGCAATCCCGCCGTATGTCAGAGTCTGCCCGAATGGAATCGTAAGCAATAGTTCCCATACGGCTTTGCGGAAAGGCGTTGTTTCCATTTTCAGCGGCGGCGTGAAATCCGGAGCCTTGCCGCTGAAATAGATGTCAAGCCATTTCCTGGTTTCTTCAAACACAGGGAGGGGTTGTTCCTCATATTCTTTTGGCAGCGTACTGCCGAAATACTTCTGGCCGTCAAACCATAGTCCTGTGAGTTCGTTTCCAATGCCGGAAATCGTAATACCGCCCAGGGGCGAATGATAATGATAAACAGATGTCATGATATGATACCTCAAAATATGAGTTATAGTCTGAGCTTTTTCGACGGCATCCGATGCGGATTTTCGTGCCGCCCTGAAAGCTGTTATTTACGAATTTCATCGTCCTGTGTGCTTTTTCTGTATTCTCTCGGGCTTATGCCGAAGTGCTCCTTAAACATTTTTGTAAAATATGAGACATTGCCCTGCCCGCATTGGTTCGCGATCTCCTCTACAGATTGGGAGGTACTTCTGAGGAGCCCGGCGGCGTGCGCAAGCTGTCTTGCATGTACATAAGCGGTAATGTTCTGTCCGGTTTCTTTTCGGAACAGCACACTGAGGTATTGTTTTGAAACATAATTCCTGAGAGCCAGATCTGCCAGCGACGGATTTTCATTAAAATGACGATCAATATACAGGATGCAGCTTTCCACCAGGGGATGGTATTTCTTTGAAGCGTACTCTGCGGCAAAACGGCAGTATTCCTGAATAATTTTCTCAGACATGCCGCGAAGTATGGAGACCGACTCTTCCGCAATCACCTGCCGGGAGATCCTGGATGAGATCGTGTCTATATGGATCGGATGGACGCCGCCTTTTTCTATTGCTTTGCGGCAGAGGACGTTGAGAACCGTCAGTTTGCCGTGATAATCGACCACTTCATCTACCGACCTGGGGAAGAAAGTCAGATGCTCCTGCGTACGGAATGCAGACAGGGCTTTCTCGCTGTCACCTTGTGAAACTGCCTCCATCAACTGATTTTCCAAAATATAAAAATTCTCAATGGTGTCGTCTATCACACGGGTCTCCGGCTGCTGTTCCGCCGGAGCGCAGGATAGAAGCGTGCCCGGAAAACGTTCCAGGCAAACCTGTTTTCCAAAGACCTCTCTTGTAATGGCCAGCAGTGTCCGCTCAAATAACTCCGGGGCCTCCAACGGGACAAACTGTCCGTAATAAGAAGTGAATCCTGCAAGAAAGTCCATAGGGAGGCCGTTCTTTTTCAGAATATCCGTGATCCGCTTCCGGTTCATTTTTTCTGTAAGAAACGGGCCGATTCGGAAAAAGCGGAGCCGGCCTTCCAGGTCGGTTTTAAAGAAATAATAGGTGAGCTGAAAGGAATCTGTGATAACGGCCAAAGCGTCATGCGGAAGCTTCCGCTGCAGAAATTCATGAAAACAGAGATATGCATGCTCGGTCAGGAACATGCGCCGAAGATTCAAATCAATTTCAAACAGGGCAAGTGATTCAATCTCGATGGAAATGCAGTCTGTCCGAAGCAGTTTCAGCATTCCGAGAAACGTACGGACGGATGCATGTTCCGATTGGGCAGAATCCGCAGTATCCCTTTGTGGTTGTAATGAAAAATTTTTATTTTTTCCCATATCACGGGTCCCTCCATAATTTACCGCGGCCTGCGGCATGTAAAAAATGTTCATATATTTTTACAAGTGAGATCACAAACAGACATTCAGATGCTTTTATAATACCATATGTCGAAAAAAAAGGGAAGTACGGCAGGGTATTCCAAATAGCAGGATATTCATTAATTTTAACACAAAATTAATCATTGAAAGAAAAGATGTAAAAGATAAAGAAACAAACGAAGAATGTTTCTGTTGCCGATGACAAAAAGCGGGTAAAATCGGAATTAGCAAATAAGTTGGAAAGGAGTTGCAGCTATATTGAGAGAGATCAGGAACTTTAATGACGGATGGGGGTTCAAAAAAGGGAACTGTGAAGCGCCGGAAACATTTTTTCCCGCAGATGCAGAGCCGGTTACGCTTCCGCATACATGGTATGAAGACGGGGAGTACTATCAGGGAGACGCATGTTATCAGAAGTTGTTTCCATGGAAAAAGGAACCCGGAAAAAAAGTGTTCCTTTCGTTTGAAGGCGTGGATAAAAGCTGCCGGGTTTACTTGAACGGGGCAAAAGCCGGGGAGCATCAGGGGGCTTACAGCACATTCCGTATGGACATAACGGAAGCGCTCAGGAATGGGAATAATCTTCTGACCGTGCTTGTCAATAATGAAAAAGGAACGGATGTCAACCCCATTTCCGGAGACTTTACACTGTTCGGCGGGATTTACAGGGATGTGAAGCTCATCCTCACGCCGGAAATCCATTTTGATCCGGTATGGTATGGAACCGATGGGGTGACGGCCAGCGCGGTCCTGACGGAGGACGGGACAGGCAAGGTAGAGGTAAAGGCCAGGACCGTCGTTCCGGAAGGGATGGAAGCGGATCTGGAGGTCAGCTTGTGGGATGCAGACGGGAACTGTGTGTGCATAGTAACGCAAAAAAAGGAACTTGCAGTCTTGCGGGTATCCGATCCGGTCTGCTGGGACGGCACGAAGTCGCCCTGTCTCTATACACTGAAAGCGGCGCTGCGATGCGGGGAAACCATCGAAGATCTTGTGGAACTTCAGATTGGATTCCGCCGTATTGCTATGGATCCGGAGCAGGGATTTTTCCTCAACGGCAGGCGTCTGAAGCTGAACGGTGTGGCAAAGCATCAGGATACAGCGGGAAAATTTTCGGCGGCAGGTGAAGAGGACTGGCAGAGGGATCTTGCGCTGATCCGGGAGATCGGGGCCAATGCGGTCCGGTTGTCCCATTACCAGCATCCGCAGCGATTTTATGACCTGTGCGACAGCAGCGGACTGATCGTCTGGACTGAAATCCCCATGCTGCGGCTGATCGAGAAAGAGACACTGGTGAACAATGCGGAGGAACAGCTAAAGGAGCTGATCTTTCAAAACATGCACCATCCGTCGATCTGCTTCTACGGCGTGGAGAATGAGATCGCTATGTTCGGGGAGACGGATTTTATGCACCATGAGGTAAAGCGCCTCCATGAACTTGCGAAGAGCCTTGATCCGAGCCGGTTCACGGCAGCGGCAAACCTCAACAGCGTGGAGTACGATTCTCCTTTGAATCGTATCACGGATGTGGTGGGTTACAACCTGTATTTTGGCTGGTATTACGGCGAGATGCCGGATTTTGCTTCGTTCTTTGACGGTTTCCACAGCGTCAACGCAAATGTTCCGCTTGCAGTGACGGAATATGGGGCGGACTGCAATACCGCATTTCACAGCACGGCTCCTAAGCGCAAAGATTACACGGAAGAATTCCAGGCGCTTTTTCACGAGACCGTGTATCCGTATATCGAAGAGCGGGGCTATATCTGGGGCAGCTTTGTGTGGAACATGTTTGATTTTGTCAGCGGCATCCGGAATGAGGGCGGCGTAAAATACCGTAATAATAAGGGCCTGGTGACTTTTGACCGCCAGATACGCAAAGATGCGTTCTACTATTATAAAGCAAAATGGTCCGAAGAGCCTTTTGTACATATCACAGGGAAACGGTATCAGAACCGGACCGGTAAGTGCATGGATGTGAAGGTGTATTCCAACTGCCCGGCGGTTGTCCTTCATACGCAGGACGGGGAATGGAGTCTGGATTCTTCCAACGGCGTATTCCTTTTTGAAAATATCCCGTTTTCCGGAGAGGGAATCTGTGTAAAAGCAGAGGCAGGAAATGTTAGCGATACGGCAGAATTCCGATATGTGGAAGAGGAGGATCCGTCGTATGTCTATGTGGATCCGAATCCCGGCCCCAATGTCAAAAACTGGTTTGTGGACGAGGTGGAGAAGGCAAAACTTTTCCCGGCAGGGCGCTGGTCTGTCATGGATACGGTCAACGACCTTCTAACGAGCAGCGAGGCGATGGCCCTGATCGATGAGAGCAGCCCGGAATTAGGGGAATACATGCGTGATACCGTTGGGACGTTTACCCTGGAACAGGTGGCGGCGTATGCGAAAACCCTGATCGACGAAGAGTCGTTTATGGAGCTGAACAAAAAGCTGGTCCTGATAAAAAAGAAGTGACGCGGCCTGGCTGCTTCACAGAATGAAAGGAATGGGACGTCCATTCCAAAGAGAAACTCTATACAAATTCGAGGAGGATAAATGAAAATGGAACAAAAGAATTTCAGAAAGTTTGGGATCCGGGATCAGGTAGGATATTTCTTCGGAGATCTCGCGGGAAGCATGGTCAATCTGTATATCGGCGCGTTTTTTCTTATGTTCGCCACCTATGTGCTGGGGATCACTCCGCAGTGGATGGCAGGGCTGTTTCTTTTCGCGAAAATATGGGATGCGGTCAATGACCCGATGATCGGTTCACTGCCGGACCGTATGCGTCTCGGGAAATCCGGGGACAAATTCAAACCATTTATTAAAGTTGCCATGATCCCGCTGGCATTGTCCGGCCTGATCCTGTTTGCGGATACTTCCAGCTGGTCCATGACCATGAAGCACATCTGGGTGGCAGTGGGATATATTATCTATGGCATGAGCTATACCGGAACGTCTATGCCCTACGGCGCCATGTCTACGGTCATTACCAAGGATCCTGTGGAGCGTACCAAGTTGTCAAGGGCAAGGAGCCTGGGCGGAACTGCGATCGGCATCTTCTTTATGCCCATCGTGTCCATGTTTATCTGGAATGAAGACCAGTCGCCCAATGCAAAAGCCTTTTTCATGTTTGCCATCATTGCAGGCATTCTGTCAATTATTTTTTATATGCTCCTGCTGAACCTTACAACAGAGCGGTACAGCCAGATTGAGACAGATTCGGCAGAGACTGGAAAAAGGGAGAAAACAGAACAAAAATACAGTTTCAAACAGGCAGTTTTGAGTACTCTGCAGAACAGGCCGTTGATCGGGATCATGATTGCTTCGATCGGTTCCGCTTTTGCGGCAAATGCACAGATTTCACTGGCAAGTTATATTTACAAGGAATATTACGGAATGCCGAAGATTTTTTCTCTGACTACGTTGGTAAACATTCCGGTCATGTTGGTCTGCTTTTCCCTGATCCCGAAGCTCAGCGAGAAGTTCGGGAAGCAGAAACTGGTGATTGGAGGGATTATCTATAATCTGGTATTCTCTCTGATCCTGTTCCTGTTCCCGATCTCCAACGCTTATGTATACCTTGTGCTCAGTACGCTGTGCAGCGTGGGACAGACCGTATTTTTGATGCTGGTGTGGGCTTTTGTCAACGACTGTATTGATTATCAGGAATATAAGACACATGTCAGAAACGACGGCACTACCTATTCCATCTATACCTTCAGCAAGAAGGTGGGCGATTCCATTGCAGGCAGCGGTGTTACATTTCTTCTCGGCATGACCGGGTTTATCTCAGGGGTGAGCGCCCAGGCTGCCGGTGTAGGAGAAAATATCAGAAAGCTTGCGACCATTACGCCTGTGATCGCCTGTGGCATCCAGTTGATCGGCATGCTGCTCATCTACAATCTGAACAAAACGAAAACAGAGGAAATGTATGCGGAATTAAAGAGAAGACAGGACGCAGGGGAATGATTCTTTGAATAAGGAGCTGTGATTATGGAAGCTGTAAGATGTGAAACAAACTGCGGAAGCCTGGAGGGCTTCCGCAAAGACGGGGTATGTCGGTATCTCGGCATCCGTTATGCTGCGGCAGGACGGTGGGAGTATCCTAAGGAGATTACACATTGGGACGGG
Organism: Lachnospiraceae bacterium; assembly: GCA_910575475.1. Classification (GTDB taxonomy): domain Bacteria; phylum Bacillota; class Clostridia; order Lachnospirales; family Lachnospiraceae; genus Schaedlerella. The sequence goes on from CAJTGD010000053.1 coordinate 31,427, forward strand.
GTATGCAGTGCCGCGGAGTTCGGCCCGGCCGCTATGCAGCAGAGGACTTTTGAGCCGGAAACGGAGGAAAGCTTTTATTACAGGGAGTTCCGTAAGGGAATTGATTTTTCTTACAGTGAGGACTGCCAGTATCTGAACCTGTATGTGCCGAAGCATTGCGAGAATGCGCCTGTCATCCTGTATATCCACGGCGGGGCTTTCCAGGGCGGCGCAGGCCATGAGAAGCCTTTTGACGGCAGCCTTTACGCGCAGCGGGGCATCATCTTTGCCAGCTGCAATTACCGCCTTGGACCGTTCGGATTCTGCTCACATCCCCTTTTGAAAGAGGAAGCGGGGCACACGGGGAACTATGGGCTTTACGATCAATTGACAGCGGTAAAATGGCTGTATCATAATATCGGGGCCTTCGGAGGAAATCCAGAAAATATTACGGTCATGGGGCAGTCGGCAGGAGCCATGAGCATCCAGCAGCTATGCTCCTCCCGGGAGGCAGAACCCTACATCGCGAAGGCGATTATGACCAGCGGCGGGGGGATCGGAAAGCAGTTCGCGAAATTTATGACTGCGGAAGAAACCTATCCGTTCTGGGAGAAAGTATTGTCTGCTCTTGGCAGCAGCATGCGGGAATGGCGGGAGGCGTCCCCGGAGCAAGTATTAAAACAAACGAATCTGGCTATGGCCGGGGATATGGAGGCCATCAACAATGTGATGCCTGTGCTGGACGGGGTGATGATCACGGAACGCGGCGAAGAACTGGAGCAGAGCGGAAACTGGCTCAAAATACCTTATATGGCCGGCACCACGAAAGATGATATGCTGGCCCCGGTATTGACCGGGATGGCAAAGGAATGGGCAGCGCTGCAGTTTGAAAAAGGATATCCTTCTGCGTACTGCTTCTGGTTTGGCCGGAATCTTCCGGGGGACGACAAAGGGGCCTGGCATTCCAGCGAACTGTGGTATACCATCGGGCAGCTTGGCCGCTGCTGGCGTCCGTTTGAGAAATGGGACAGAGAGATCAGCAGGACGATGATGCAGTATATTGAAAACTTTGTGCGGAATGGGACTCCCTCAGGCAAGGGGCTTCCCGTGTGGGAAAGTACGAATCATCCGGATGCGCCGGTTTTGTGTATCACGGACTCAGAGATCAAAATGGGGATGCCTTTTGCATGAATCAGGAAGAAATGATACAGATCTTTCCTTATGATATTCACTTAACAGAACATCAATAAAAAACATCAAAAGATAAATTTAGGTACAAGTATTCGGCCTGTCAAAAAGGCAGGCTTTTCAAAGC
>CAJTGD010000054.1 GCA_910575475.1 Lachnospiraceae bacterium
TTCTATTTTTACTTTTTTCTAAACTTGAGGTTATGGGGTTGACCTAAAGGTTTCGCCTTAAGGCGAGGGTTTTAACCCCATTATACAGACAATAAATCAAATTGAAATCCTGTTGTCGGATCACCGATTATCTCCTTGACCATACTTTTTCCGGCAGGTTGATTTATGAATTCATAAACAAACACTTTTCTGGGGTCTATTAAGTCTTCATTTTCCAGCCCCATTTTTTTATCCTGTCACTGTCTCTATTTTGTGCAATATACTCTGATAAAATATACAGATTATTTACTTTGGACGCAAATGTATCACTATGCGTACTCAAAATCAATTTCATTCCCTTATTACTGAGTCTGTTCAAAAACTTCACAAACTCTAATTGTTTTTTCCCGTAACAGACATTTCCTGTAATTATTCCACCCCCAACGCAGCCAGTGCATCGCAAAGGCGCCGCCATTCCTCCAGCAGTTCTTCCCGTTTTTTTTGTCCTGCCCTGGTAATGCGGTAATATTTTCTTGTGGGGCCCTCAGAGGTCTCCCCCTCATACTGCTCCGTGCAGCCTTCCCTGCACAATCCCCGGAGCAGCGCGTAAATGCCGCTCTCCTGTGTACCGGGAAAGCTTTCGTGAATCCGGCGCAGGATTTCATATCCGTACAGGTCCTCGACGGACAGGACATGCAGCAGGCACAGCTCGATCAAATCCTTTTTTAACATAGGGATACCCCCGCTCCGGCCAGACCCGCAAGGCCGATGGCACTTAAGCTGACGGCGCAGGAAACCCACCAGCCGGAGGTCGTCGAGCCAAGGTCCATGCTGACCAGATTCGCAATGACCAAAACGCATTCCACCAGGACCATAAGTCCCATAATATACAGGGCGCGCCAGCGGCGGTCTGACATCCGGGCCATGACCAGGCCGAACAAGCCGGTCACTGCCGCGGCAGTGCCGGAGATTCCCATGGTCCAATATGCAATCCTGCCGTACCATGCCGGCGGCAAAAGCTCCCAGATTCCCGTGATCAGCCCTGCCAGTACGGCAGCGGCGGCAGCCATGATCAGCAGCAGGACGGACAGCATCAGACAAAGCCCTTTGGGAAAAGGAGCTCTTGCTGTCTCTTTCCGTTGCGGCCGAAAACAGATCAGGGCAATCGCCGTCCCTGCGGCAAGCAGTATGGACATCAGCCCCAGCGGGTATTGGTTGAATCTTGCCCGTAGCAACAGGTATTCAGGCAGCAGCAGGCAGGAAGCCATCAGGCCAAATGCCGCCAGCCAGCGGCGGTACACCTTCGGCTCTGTGAGAAGGCGGGCGGCTTCCAGCGGCTCACCCAAATCCTGTATCCATGCATCGTCATTTTCCAAAAGGTGCTCGGAAAACAGCGCTTCGTAGTCTGCCAGCACTTCGTCTGCCTCCGGTTTCGGCAATCGCCACCGAATAGAATGAGAAAACTTTTTTAAATAGGTCTGCTGGTCCATAGCCGGCCTCCTTCCTATTTCTTCCATTGACTATTGTAAATAATATAGTAGTTGTAAGATCAGTATAACATGGTCTCAAAAGCATTGTCAACGTTGTTTTTCAGGATCCGCGTCATATATGGAGATCAATTCCCCGTTTCTAATTGTCACGACCTTGTCATGAAAGGTAAATTTCCATTCCGTCATCCTCCCGTCAGACGGGTCGCTTTCCCAGATGCATCCTCCCCTTTTCCCAAGGTGCCCCAGCATGCCCCAGCCTGAGAGGACTTCTAATTCCTGGCAAACTCCAATACTATTTCCATTTTCATCCCGGAGAGTCTTCACTTCCCCATTAAATACGATTCCTCCGACATAGGGTTTTGGCCTCATGCTGACATATGCTTTGTTTCCATTCATTCCATATTCTAACTGAACATCTTTATAATTGATATCTCTTGGCATCACTGCCAGAACAGCCATGAAGAGCAGAAAACAAAGGACTTCGATTACAGCATGAATCTTTCGCCTTCTTTTCCGCTCTTTTTTTAACAGCTTCACACTGTCTGTTTCCGCTTTCGGCAAAATGTCCGGCAGCTTACCGGTCATTTCCTTATAATACTGCCGGCATTTTCCGCATTTTTTCAAATGGCGTTCCATTTCTTCCGCGGTCGTCTGATTTGTAAGCCCTTCGATATAGAGCGGCAGCAAATCCAAGATAATTTCACATTTCATCTCTAAGCTCCTTTCTGATCTTCTGCTTCCCCCGGTAAAATGTTACTCTTGCCCAATTCTCATTCCGTCCCATGATCTCCCCAATCTCCCGGAAGCTAAATTCCCCGCTCAGCCGCAGGAGCATGACCTCCCGTGTAGCCTCATCCAGTGTATCCAGCGTTTTGTAAAACAGGGCACATTGCTCTTTTTGGATATACATTTCCTCAATATCCGGTCCGTTGGAAATCTGATACTCATAGAGACTCCCGGAGCGCATGCCCCTTCGGAACGGACAGACGCCGTCTGACGAGGTATGTTCCAGCGGAACGTGCTTTTCTTTTTTCCTCTTTTTCATTTCCCTGATCCATAAATGCTTCCCAATCTGGCACAGCCAGACGAACAGGCTGCATTCCTCCCGGAAGCCGTCAATATATTTTAACGCCTGACAGAATACCTCCTGCGTAAGTTCCTCCGCAAGATCTTCCTTCTGGCACAGACTGAATAAATATTTATAGACCTGCGGCATATATTCGATATAGACTTGCTCCACATCCCACATTTTCCCGCCTCTTTTCCCATTTAACTATAAGAGTCTGTTTTTCAGATTTCGTTACCATTTTATCACTTTTTTGTAAAATCTTCTCGAAAAGCGCGGATTGCTGTTGCTTTTCAGGGGCGTTTCCTGTAGAATACATTGTATGTGGCTTTGGGCGAAAAACGGAGGCGGCAATTTTCCATTTTTCCCTGAAAAAGGGGGTTGACAGGCTATGCCTACCGCAGTATACTCAACGACAGACAGACAGACAGACAGACAGACAGACAGACAGACAGACAGACAGACAGGATAAGTCTGTCCTTTTTTGTTGGGTAAATAAAGAAAACTCTATTACAAAGGGTGCGTTGCGTCGTTATTTCCATGGGCGTGACGCGCCTTTTTGCTTTTCAAAGTAAAGATATCTAAAAATCTGTATTAAGTTTCCCAAAAAACAATAGGAAGGAATACAACAGTATGAAAACCAAGAGAAGATTATTGAGCCTGCTGCTCTGCAGCGCGGTGCTGTTTTCCCTCTGTACCCTGCCGGCCTTTGCAGAAACGCAGGCAACACAGGACAGCGGGCTGAACGGGGACGGCATACCTGTTCCGATGAGAAGTGGGGTCGTGAGCGTGAGCTACATAGACGCAGACGGAACTCAAAAATCTGCGAACGCAACTGTGGTAGATAGCAGTATGACCACCTGGAGCGCAGGCTGGTACGTTGTCAACAGCAACGTGGCCATCGACTCCCGCATCACCGCCGACGGCGAGGTTCATTTGATTTTAGCGGACGACTGTGAGCTGACAGCCAACAAAGGCATCACTGTGCAGGCGACCGGCAGCCTGACCATCTACGCCCAATCTACGAATGAGCGAATGGGAACACTGAAAGCGGCCGCAACTGATTTCAACAATGCGGGCATCGGCGCCGACACGTACACCGATTGTGGACGCGCCACCATCAACGGCGGAATAGTGGTGGCAACTGGCGGCTCGGGCGCCGCAGGCATCGGCGGCAGTGGGGGCAACGGCGGCCACGTTACCGTCAGCGGCGGAATGGTGACTGCAACTGGCGGCGACTACGGCGCAGGGATCGGCGGCGGCATTGGTAGCGGCTGGGGCAGCGGCGGCCACGTCACCATCAGCGGCGGCACGGTGGTGGCAACTGGCGGCGACAACGCCGCAGGCATCGGCGGCGGCATGGACAGTGCGGGCGGCAGCATCACCATCAGCGGCGGCACGGTGGCTGCAAACGGCGGCTTGGACAGTGCAGGGATCGGCGGCGGCGATACCGGTGCGGGCGGCAACATCACCATCAGCGGCGGCACGGTGACTGCAATCGGCAACAACGGCGGCTCAGGGATCGGCGGCGGATTGAATATGACCGGTAGCGGCACGTTTTCCACACCCAATGGCAGCGCTGTGATTTTTACGACTGACATTTTAGGCGGCAGCGTAACGGAAGATGACAAAGCCGACTGGCGCGGCATAATTTTCGAGGGGGACAACGGCGCGGTTTATGGCAGCAACATCACCTTGTCCGCTGATACGGAAATCCCCAGCGGCAAAACACTGACCATTGAAGCGGGTAAAACGCTCACCATTGAAGCAGGCGTGACCCTTACCATTCATGGCGAAATTATCAATAACGGCACAATTGATTGTTCCGGAACAATCACTGGCGATGACTCTTTAACAGGCAATAAAGCCATACAGCCCGCGCCTGCTGCTCCTGTGGTGAAAAACACGACCCTGAACAGTGTGGAGCTGGAAGCTGTGGCAGCAAACAGCAGCACCGGCGCGGCGGCGGAATACAGCAGGGACAACGGGGCAAACTGGCAGGACAGTCCAGTGTTTACTGGCTTAACCCCCAATACAGAATATACCTTTGTTGTCCGCTACAAAGGTATCGATCCGTTTTTTGCGGCATCCCCGCCCAGCAATGCCACGACGGTCACCATAGGCTCCGGGCAGCACACTGTCAGCGTGAGCGCAGAACCCGCCGAGGGCGGCACAGCTTCCGCTTCTCTGACCTCCGCGAAACAGGGAGAAGAAATCACCCTGACCGCCGCACAGAGCAGGGGCTGGCACTTCAAGGAATGGCAGGTTATCTCCGGCGGCGTGACGATTCGCGATCATAAATTCGTTATGCCCAACGAGAATGTGATCGTCAAAGCAGTATTTGAAAAGGACAGCAACAGCGGTTCCGGCGGAGGAAATTCCAGCGGCAGCGGTTCCGGCGGGGGCAATTCCAGCGGCAGCGGTTCCGGCGGGGGCAATTCCAGCGGCAGCGGTTCCGGCGGGGGCAATTCCAGCGGCAGCAATTCCGGCGAAAACAGCAGTTCAACGACCAATTCCGGTACAAGTACGAAAATGCCAGGTATAAGCACTCCTGATTCCAATAGAAAAAGCCCAGCGACCGGCGAACACGGCGCGGCTGTCATAATCCAAACGCAGGGGAAAAACCAAAATAGAAACAGCAGCATAAACACAACCACATAACAAAACACAGGGGCGGCGGGAAGTATCAATGATCCCGCCGTCCCCTGTGAGAACACCTGTAAGCAGCTTTTTTGTCCTGAACCACCTGATTCCAGCTTGATCGCTCTTCTTCACAGATGCAGATATACTACTGATTTCAAACGGATGCTATGCCCGCCATAAATAATTCATAAAAATCATCTTCTCCGGCCAGCATCGGGGAATTTTCTCCGCCGCCGTTGGTGCTGCGCTTCATTGCGGCGTGAAATTCCTCTCCGGCACAGATCAGATCCATCTCGTAGATCTCATATCCCAGCTCCCGGCATACCCCGCAAAATGCGGTAAGCGGCTCCTTTGCCTGCCTGGTATCCAAAAGCCTGTTCCTGACCTCCGGGTCACGCAATGCCTGATTCTGCAGTTCATCCAAAATCGTCACAACATCCATTCTCTTTGCCCCCGCTTTCTCAATTTTCCTCCTGCATATGTGTTACGTGTATCCACATGAGCGGTAAAATCTGCCACCCCGCCAAAGCATATTCCACAACACACGGATATATTTCGGTAAAGTTTCTCGCCCATAAGTATAATCTATTGTTTCACGAAAAAAATTACTTGTCAAGTGGAGTGCCAACCGCCATTGACATTTTTTTCCATTATCAAGTATAATAGGTATTGCGCTGAAGCGCAAACAGGTCATCAATTTTCTGCCGAAAATTGGTGACAAATCATAATAGATTGCAAGCACGGCACACAAAACGATAGTCGCAGGACACATTCCTGATCACTCATGCCCTGTAACAAATCGAAAACTACAAGCGTACAGCATAGACAGCCTGCAACAGAAATCCTATCCATCATGAGGTACATACAAATGAAAAAGAGCATACATCTGCTGATTCACTCTCTATCTGCAAAAATCAGGCGCACTTGTGAAGGAGATTTTCTTTGCTCCATGCTCCTGCATAGGAATCGGAAACGGATCCTGCAGACAACTGCCGCACTCCTTTTCACCGGGGTCCTGTCTGTTTTCGGATTGACGGCAGGCTCTCTGCGGAATGTTGCGGAGGCTGCAGTTCCGACTCCGAAATTCACAGAGTCTTCCGTTTCCTCCCAGGACTCTTCATGCATGGCGGCCGCAGAAGCACAGGATTCTCATTCCGGCAAAGCTCTGGAAGGATCCTCTGCAGAATACACCCTGTCTGCAGTGTCGTCTTCTGCTGATTCCGAGTCCATCTACGAGGATGGCCGCATGGCATGGACTCTGTCAGAGACAGCCGCGCAGGAAATGCAGACGCCGGATCTGGATTTCCTGCTGTCCATTGTCAGCGAAATTCCCGGCGGCGAGGAGCTCTCCTGTTCCCAAGCGGATCTTCTGTTCTCACCTCCGGCGGAAACAATCCGTGACATCCTTGATGCGTTTCAGGAAGAAGGCCGCAAGGCCGGGTTTGTATTGCTGGATCTGCATTCCGGGAATTATTTCAGCTTTGATCCGGATTACAGCTTTTACAGCGCAAGCACCATGAAGGGGCCTTATGTCGCGGCGCTCAATAAATTCAGCCCGGAGGCGGTCGATGAATATACGGAATCTCTGATGGAAAATACGATCGGCTGGTCCAGCAATGAAGATTATGAAACTCTGCATTACTTATATGGAAATGATGTGATGTACGATATGACGGAATATACCTCCGTTTCCGATTCGATCGTTGATGATTACAACTGGTATCCTTACCTGACTCCAAAGGAGCTGACGCAGCTTTGGATCGGCACTTATTTTTACTTTTTTGAAGATACGAATGAAAATTCAAACTGGTGCCGAAGCCTTTACACCGACACCGCGGAATCCTTTATCGGATCGGCCCTGGGGGATGAACATACGGTGTATACAAAGGCCGGCTGGTATTCTGACTGGGAGGATATCGCCCGCAATGACGCCGGGATCATTCGGGCGGACGGCCATGACTGGATCCTCACGATCATGTCGGATGCCTTTGAGTCCTATGACGAACTGGAAGCACTGGCCGCCGCACTGGATGAAGTCCGCAACCTTATGCCTTACGGCGAACTGGAGATTGCGGAGGTCGCGGACTTTTCAAAACCATAATGCTGTACATAATCATGGCACCCTACGGTCAGACCGTCCGCTCCTTCACCTGGCTCCTCATGTCCAGCAGGCCGGATTTTAACAGCACCGGACGGAGTACGTTGTAGAGAAACGCCACAAGAATGGTCGATACCACCGCATTGACAAAGGTGGTCGCCGTGCTCCATTTTGCAAGCACCTCCGCCATCTGCTGGGGCTGCCCCAGGACGTACTGCTTATAAAAATATCCCACCAGCGGGTCCGCGACCACATTAAATCCAAGCCCCGCCACCGAAGCGATCACGCTCCAGCGGAAAATGTATTTTTTATCCGTGCTTTCGTTGATCTTTGCCGCTCTGTGTGCCACCAGGCCGACGATCAGCCCGATGCAGAGCTTTAAGACAAAGGTCTTGGGCGCGCCCAGAATGTAGACCGGATCCATGATATCCGCGATCGTCATACCCACCGCACCGGCCAGCCCGCCGTAAACTCCTCCCAGCAGCAGCGCCGCCAGTACGCAGAAGGCATTCCCGATGTGGATGGACGTCGCGTCGCCGCCCGGCATGGGGATCTTGATCTGCAGGAAGGTAAAGGATACGAAGCAGAGCGCCGCCATCAGCGCAGTCTGAGCCAGTTTCAAAATGGTCTGATTTCTCTTTTCCATGATAGATAACCTCTTTTCTTCTTCATCTCGTAACTATTTGTTTTTGAATTCTTTCCTATCCTATCACCATGGTGACCACATGAAAACGACCATTTTTGTTATTTTTATACAGGCCAGTTTTTACTCACATCATTTGTGTACTGCTTCAGAATTAAAATCACATTGTTGGGTAAAAAAAGTGATTGAACAAAATGATATAAACAAATATTTGTTCAATTCCAATTTACCTTCTTTCAAATGCCACAACACCGCACTCATAAGGATGATCGTAATATAAAACATCATGATTCAGAGGCTTGTTCAGGAGCATCTTAAAAATGATGAAAAAATCTCCGCCGCCACTTATCATCATAACTGCAGATAGCAGAAGGAGTCCGAAATCTCCCATAACCACCGCAACTGCTGCCGGTGCAAATCCCAGGACCAATGTGGGCATAGAACCGCCAACAATGTACTGCCATTTTGCCAGTGGCTCGGTACAGGTACAGTAAGGTGTGAGCATCTTCCAAATAAAACCAAAGGCAATCGCCTTGCGATGCCCTTTGGCAAAAATTCCCCAAGTCAGTCCATGAATAGCTTCATGGAGTATAACCAATAAAATGAATGCAGCGAAAAATACAATATCTTCAGGAAAAGAAATAAAAAATTCTATACTGTCAATCGGATTGATCATCAAATATGCAACGAACGCAACAACCACTAACGGAAGCATAACGATAACTGCCATGATGTTTGCCTTTAAAACTCCAACCGTTAAATTCTTTTTCAGATATCCTTTTTGCTCCATATCTTCACAGATTCTTTCAAAATCCGCTTTTCGTTTCTGCTCGGCAGAAGCAAGTTTTCTATCTTTTTTGTTCATAGCATTCTCTCAATCTTTTTTAATTTCTCCAATTCTATAAATTGGAATTGTCGGGAAGTCAAATATAAAAAGAAATCCTTGCCACAATGGAAAAATACAGAACAATCCGCACGGTCTGGCTTCCGTTCCATTCAGTCTTCCTTCATCCCTCTCAGCAGATCCATATCTGACTGCTGTACCTTGATGTTGCTCTCAAACTTTTCTCCTTCCGGTGTCTCCACTGTGATCGCGATCACAGTCCCCTCCCGGATCCCTGCCGCCTCTACGGCCTTGATAAAAGGCAGCACTTTGGGATGTGTATCGTTAAACTGCTTCCATGCCATCTGCATTTTAAATAATTTTTTCGGATTCATGGCCATTGTTCTATCCCCTTTCCGTAAAATATAGTCTTTATTCTAAACAGTCAATGCCCCCGCGGCTTTACTGGCCGGATACCGGACAGCTTCTTACCGCAAGCATTTCCTTCACCTGCTCCTTCGCCCGGCAAAATTCCGGATCTTCCGGATTCACCTGCAGCACATAGTTGATCTTTCCCAGAAGTTGCTGCAGATAACGCACACTGTCCCCATCCGTTTCCTGGGGAACTGCTTCTCCCGGCGTTTTCTCTCCACGCCTCTGTAAATGGGATTCCACACCGTATTTGCTGCAGAAGTAGACCTCTGCCCGCAATTTTCTCCGGTACTCACGGCTGACCTGGGGCCTTTCATTGACTACAATGCCTGTCACCGTCTGGCGCTGATGGGCTTTCTGCAGCCGGGTCTTCTTTTCATTCAATTCAAAACCATACGCCGCCAGAAACGCCCGCACCTTATTTTTGACCTCCCGCCTGTCAAATTTCCCGGAAAAGGTCATGTCGTCGCAGTATCTTGTATACTGGATTCCACGCTCTTGGCACCATGCCCCGATATATTCGTCAAAGGGCTTCATGACCAGGTTGGAAATGGCCGGAGATGTAGGCGCCCCCTGGGGAAGCGAATCCCGGCAGCAGCATAAGCTTGCCAGCATGGTGCGGATCGCAGGCGGATAATACACGGCGGGAAATGCATTTCGGTAAACCTGAAAGTAGGTGATGCTGTCAAAAAAGTTCCGGATATCCAGCTTCTGGATCTCCTTCGCCCCTACGTGAGGTTTTGCATTTTCCAAAATGGCGGTTCCGGGCTTATATGCCGTGGCGTAGTCCGAGATTGGAAAATCCGCCAGTACATGGCGGAGGATGTTTTTCTGGATCCGGCACAGAAGGTAATCCGGGACAAGAAGCCTCCGTGTGCCCCCGCCTTTCTTTGGGACGGACGCCGGATGATAGTGCCGCTCCGGATGGTTGCTGACTGCATACAGACAGGAAAAATAGTTTTCCTCTTTGACGCGCACGCCGTCTAAGAGATGAAGGGAACGGAGCACGGCATGAACCTGCTCCTGGGTACAATATTTCCATAGGTCCTTTCTCTTCATCTCATGTACTTCCTTTCGAATGCGGAATGATTACGATACGCCGCCTGCTTATTCATTTACAAAATCCGTGCCATCATACTTTTGTGCCTGCCAATGCAGCCGCACAGATGACATGATTTCCAACTGTACGGTTGGATGACCTAAAGATTAAAACCGTACAGTTGGCATGATTTTGATATCCTGCAGGAACAATACAAAAAATGGATTCCATAGGATGCGCAGGTGTACACAGGCTATGCCGGAACAGCACACGGAAGTGTGCGGTAGTACATCGGAGCATCCGGAGGTCTTGTGTCCCCGGTGCTCCATCCGGTGAAAGACAGAGGAACTGCTGCAGACAGATTTTCTGCATACGATGGTTCTGTATGAAAAAAAACCGCGGACAGACTTTCCGTCTGCAACCTGCCCGGATGGAGCGAGGATGGTTGTTTCTCAGACGGCGACTCGCCGCCCTGCCGTTTGGGAGCGGATCCGGAAATACTCCGGAACCAGCCCCCTGTCATTCCTTGCGGATAAAAACGGATACGCTATTGTTCCTGCAGGATAAACTTTACGATTCACAGCCGCTTCACATACATGCGTGCGGAACCGTATACTGAGTGCCGGATAAAGGGGCCCCTCCGTATGACTATTTTAAGACGACCTTCCGGAAGTTCTTCTTTCCTTTTTTCAGGACCAGCCCCTCTCCGGAGAGCTTTTCCTTTCCGAATACGGCCTGGATGTCCGACACCTTCTCGCCGTCCACAGCCACGCCGCCCTGCTGTACGGCGCGCCTTGCCTCTGCCTTGGATGGCACCAGGCCGCTCTTTAACAGCATGGAAAGGATGTCGATGCCGCCCTCCGTCAGGTCCTCCTCTGTCAGCTCCGCAGTGGGCATATCCGCCGCATTTCCCTGGCTGAACAGCGCCCTTGCGCTCTCCTGGGCGCGCTTCGCTTCCTCTTCTCCGTGAACCATATTGGTCAGCTCATACGCCAGGATCTCCTTGGCCTGGTTCAGCTGGCTTCCTTCCCATGCGTCCATCTCATCGATCTGCTCCAGCGGCAGGAAGGTCAGCATGCGGATACATTTCAGCACATCCGCGTCTCCTACATTTCTCCAGTACTGGTAAAAATCAAAGGGAGAGGTCTTCTCCGGATCCAGCCAGACCGCGCCGGACTGGGTCTTGCCCATCTTCTTGCCCTCAGAATTGAGCAGCAGTGTGATGGTCATGGCGCTGGCGTCCTTGCCCAGCTTCCGGCGGATCAGCTCGGTTCCCGCCAGCATATTGCTCCACTGGTCGTCCCCGCCGAACTGCAGGTTGCAGCCGTATTTCTGGAACAATGCGTAGAAATCGTATGCCTGCATGATCATGTAGTTGAATTCCAGGAAGCTTAAGCCTTTCTCCATCCTCTGTTTGTAGCATTCCGCCGTCAGCATGCGGTTCACGCTGAAATGCGCGCCCACCTCCCGCAGCACTTCAATATAATTCAGATCCAGCAGCCAGTCCGCGTTATTTACCATCATGGCCTTGCCTTCGGAAAAATCAATGAACCGGCTCATCTGCTTCTTAAAGCAGTCGCAGTTGTGCTGGATCGTCTCCTGTGTCATCATCTGGCGCATATCCGACCTTCCCGACGGATCCCCGATCATTCCCGTACCGCCGCCGATCAGCGCGATGGGACGGTTGCCCGCCATCTGCAGCCGCTTCATCAGGCACAGCGCCATGAAATGACCCACATGCAGGCTGTCCGCCGTGGGGTCAAAACCAATATAAAACGTGGCTTTTCCATTGTTGATCAGATCTGAGATCAGTTCCTCGTCCGTTACCTGGGCAATCAGGCCCCTGGCTTTCAGTTCATCATAAAGCTTCATGATTGTTCTTCTCCTTCTTCTGAAAATTCTTGTCTGTACGGCTGTGATACGGAAAGACCGTCAGCTTTTCCGCTTACGATCCAAAGAGGATCCAGCCGGTTTACAAGGCGAAAAAAGAGCCCTCCTATCCGAAAAGGACGAGGGCTCTTACGCTCGTGGTACCACCTTTATTCACAGGCAACTCCCATTGCCTGTCTCTGTGAGTCGATCTGACCGGGGTTCTGCGTCTGGCCTTGTAAAACTATTTCCCTCAAAGCCTGCGTTAAATGGAATCCGCCTGCTTCTTCCTTTCTCCTGTCCGGTTCAATCACTCCATGCGTTAACGTGCATCAATCCGTCACAGCCTACTTGCCCGGGCAAACGATACGGCGCCGTGGAGCATGATCCAGAATCACTGTCCTATGTCCCATATTGCCGCGGCAAGCCCATGCTTTGGGTGTGAAGCTCCGGGATGTATTCGCATGGAACGGTATCACGCGCCTCTCACCAGCCGGCAGCTCTCTGTCTTCTCCCTGTTCCCGCTACTTGTTCCCTTCGTCGCTTTTCTCGTATCTGTGGTTCATATTAACCTAAGCCGTATGGGTTTGTCAAGCTATATTTTAAGAGTATCCAGTTAAGCTTATAAAAAGTTACTATTCACAGTCCAAATTCTTTTGAAACACAAATAGACTGGTATTTCACCAGCCATTTGTTTCGAATAGGCTTCATATATTATTCCGTATTTTATTAGATGGTTAAACAGGGCATTTTCTGTAGAATGCTTTCCCTTCCAAGCATGGATGACATTCCCTCAAAATGGTCAATGAAATTTTTATAATTATCTCTTACTGAAAACAATATAGCTGCGTCACTTATGAAAGCCTCAATTGAAGACAACCGCGGGCGCATAGTAAAAGAATGTCAAAACTATCTGGATCGTTATTCTGCCGGCGATCGTCCCATCTTTGCTACAAATCTTGACTTATTGCTCTGTCTGTTATATCCTGAATTACCCTCTCAAAAAAAGGATAACTCTGCTTTGTTAAGCTGATGCAGATTGCGCAGGATGTGTCAGTTATTTTCCTGCTAATCCTGAGCATCCGATCGGTCAGGAAGCGGCTGCGTTTTCCTTTGTATTACTGAACAGCTCAAAGCTCCGGAAATCCACCGCCCCGTTTCCCCGGTACGTAAAATACAGCGCTGCCTTTCCGTTCTCCGCCTTTACTTCCCCTTCGAACCTGCTCCACGCATCCGAATCCACTTGAATCTCGATCCGCCCGATCACAGTTCCTTCCGATTGCGCGCCGCGGCCGGGTTCTCGGGAGCGGATCTCCAGCACGCCTTCCGCCTTTCCCCTGAGCATGACCGCGATCCTTTCCAGCCCTTGAAGCGCAAAGTATTTGTACCCTGCCGTGGAACCGTCCTGCATGTTTCGAATATACTGGTACGGCTCCTGTCTGTCCCGTTCCATGGTCTCCCGGGTGGGCTCTATGTCTCCCCCGTCCTGGGTGAGGTAAGGATCATCCATCTTCATCGCCAGCGGATGGGAAAACGCGGCTCCGTTTTTCCCGGTCAGATGGCAGCAGATCCGGGCCGGATAGGTTCCGCTCCCCCGCAGCGCTCCCGGATTCAGCCCGCAGGAAGTGATCTCCGTCTGAGCGATCCTTCCGTCCTCATCAAACCAGATCTTCTCCGCACAGGCCTGGCGGCTGTAATTGGTCCGGTTCGTCTGGCGGTGGTAAAATACATACCACTGATTCCCCGCCTTTTCGATCCCTCCGTGGGTATTGCCCAGGCAGTTGACCGCATCCCGCTCGCTCCTCCCGTCCAGGAAAATATCTCCGATATCCACCAGCGTGCCGCCGAACCGATAGCCCGCATCCGGCCTGTCGCTGACCGCATAGCATAATTCATGGCTCTGCACGGAGGAATAGACGAAATAATATCTGCCGCCGATCTTCCGGATGGAGCTGGCTTCGAAAAACTCGTGTCCGTCAAAGCCGCACTTGTCCTGATCCCGCAGATCCGGCATCAGTTTTTTCGGCTCTTCCTTTAACGTCAGCATATCCTGTTCCAGCTTCATCACCTGGGAACCTTTCCTCGGAGTGTCCGGATCCTTCTCGATCCATTCCTGAGAGATCGGCGCATTTCCGGAATACAGATAAATCTCTCCGTCATCATCCACAAAGATCCCCGGGTCAAACTGGAGCAGGTCCCCCTCCTTTGTTCCCAGAGGTGTTCCGTCCTTATGGCGCACCAGCCCGAGAAATTCATACTGTCCCGCCGGGGTATCGCACACCGCCGCCCCGATCTCCGGCAAAAAATCCAGACAATAGTAGAGATAGTATCTTCCGTCCGGCCCCTGTACCACATCCGGCGCCCACATGGCATGGATGCCCCTCGGGTTTAAGTCCTCCGATCCCTGGGGAACGATTCCCGGATCGAGTCTGAGTTCCGGCGCATCCTTTGGAATATTCTGGTTCCGCGGGTCCTGCTCTTTCCGGTAGATCACGCCTTCGTACCGCCAGTCTGTCAGATCCGCCACATCTGCTGAATAGCATACATAGTCATTCAGGCAGAAATGCGCCCCCCGGAAACGGTCATGACTCCCGTAGAGATAGATCCTGTTTCCAAATACATGGGGCTCTCCGTCCGGTACATATTCAAAGGACGGCAGGTATGGGTTGAATGCCTGTTCGCTGGTCTTTATATCTTTCGTCTGCAATGCAATCTCCTCCTAAAATACATTCACCTGTTTGTATCAATGCACTCTTATGATACCATGCGGAACGCCTTCGTACAAGCTATACAATCCGCAGCTTTATTTATGGCCGATCAGGTTCTGGGCGATATCCATTTTTTCTTCTTTTCCCAATACCATTCCCTGCTCAATTCCTCTATTTACCAGTAGCTGTCCCAGTTCTGTCATTCCGACCACCTCCATCAATTCTTTCTTCACAGCAGGTTCTAAAAATTTATCCGCCATGATATACAATACTGTCTCAATCTTATCTAATTCTTCCTGCCCGACAGAGCCTGCAGCCCATGTGATCCGGTACGCTGCCTCTGCCCTGTCTTTCAGAGACATCTCCCCGCCCATCAGCAGGTCATGCAGCATATTTATCGTCTTTTCTAAAGTTGACATTGCTGTTCACCTCCTTGATGAGCGAAACGCTCCCCCCTATTCCTGAATCTCCTCCACGATTCCCTCCCTCAGAACCGCCCTTCCGGACAGCAGCGTCACCCCCACGCAGATCCCGATATTCAGCAAAAGGATCCCTCCCAGGGCCGCCCCTGAGACAAATGCCTTCGGATGCAGATAGAGGTATACATGGACCAGAAAATAATATAAAATTTTTTGAACCACGAAGTAAATGACCAGAACCGTAATCCCCGAATAGATCCCGTAGCACAGTCCTTCCTTCGCCAGCATCCTTTTGAATCCCGCGTCCGTGATCCCCATGGCCCGCAGGATCCCGAACTCCCGCTTCCTTGCCGCCACCAGGTACTGCATGCTGTTCATGATGTGGAGCAGGCTGATCCCCAAAAGCACCGCCGCGATCCCATAATAGAAGAACATTTTCTGGTAAAGGTAAAGGTTCTGCTGCCGGATCTGTTCACTGTAGTCCTTCACCACACATCTGCTGATATTTTTTGCCAGCTTCCCAAGCTCCGGGGAAACCGCCTCCGCCCCGATTCCCGGATCCGCCGAAATGCTGATCGTCTGGTAGTCCTTCACCCCGAAGTTCTGCTCCATCTGCTCGTTGGTCATGATGATGTCGATGACGGTGGTGCCCTCGTCGCCGATATAAGTATTTACCTTGGCAAGGGGACGGCTGACCACTGCAGCCACCGGCAGGGACGCGCTCTGGTACCATCCGCTCTCCCCCTGGAAACGCAGGGCCTCCTGAGGAACCTCCGGGCTGCTGACCGTGGTTAGATCGACCGCGTCTCCGGGCGCTACGCATACGCCGTCATAATTTCCCTGGCCGTCCATCAGGGTTTTCAGGATCACGCTGTTGTCCCCCCGCATCTGGTCCGGACGGATCTCCCCTTCTAAGAGGTAGTCATTCAGACTCTCCAGCATGGCATCGTCATATCCGTAAATATTCACCTTCAGCGCGTAATCGTCCTCCCCGGTCCGCAGGGCGAGTCCGTTATAGTTTTCCATCAGCTCCGGATCCGGCAGGAATCCCTCGATATCCGCGGTCTCCGCAAAATATTCCGGCCACAAAAATGTCCCGTCTTTCAGCGCGAGCTCTCCCAGGAGATACCGGATCGGATGAAATTCCCGGATCCCGGACAGATTTTGCATGGCTTGGGCGGCGCTCTCGGGGATCCCATCGGTCAGCTGGCCGGACTGGATGTAAACCTGGATATCCGAGCCCAGGCCGTCGTCCGCCTTAAAGGTCAGTTCGTTATGGATCTTTGTATTTTCCGTGACATAATAGGCCCCCAGGAAAATGATGCTGCCGATGGACAGCGACAGCAGGATCCCGGCAAATGTCCCTTTTCGGGAGAGCATAAACTTCCGGGTCAGGACCTCGGTCAGGCTGCCCCGCCGGATGCTGTAGATCTTCGGATCGCGGCGCTTCACCAGATCCCCTGTCAGCCGCTGCCGTATGGTCGTTTTTCTCGTCCGGCAAATGAAGATGCCGCTGATCACCAGAAAGGCGGCAACGAGGCAAATCGCCCCCGCAGCGCAGATACGCCAGCTCACCTGGTAAGCTCCCGCGTCCGGAAGGCCTGCCGCGCTGAACTCCTCTGCCGGGCTACTGCCTCCCACATGCCGTGTCTGATCCTGCAGCAGAAAGATGCGGCCGATTTTCTGATAGATCAATCTGCCCGCCAGATTTCCAAGCAGACACCCTGCCGGATATCCCGCCAGCCCGATGCTGCCCAGCTCACAGAACAGGATTCCAAATTGGCCCTTGTCGGTCATCCCCAGGGTCTGCATGACACTGTACTGGGACATCCTGCGGATCACGGAGATCTGGAACAGGCTGTAGATCACAAACGCACCGAAAAACGCAATCGCCAGGAGGATCACACATTCCGTCAATTGCCCTTCTTCATTGAGGGTTCCCCAGATATAGGGCAGTCCTGCTCCCCGGTTCGTCAGGCCGGTCCTCACCACTTCCCAGACGTTCACCGGCTCCAGTCCCCCTGTATATACGGCCAGACCATTATTCCTTTTGATGTCCGAGCCCAGAATGCCAAACTGCCTGGAAAACGCTTTCACCTGGTCATAGCCCTTCCGGCTTTCGTCAAATTTGAAATATACAAATGTACCGTTTGTCCCGTAATCCAGCGCGGAGCTTACGAAGACCTGCCGCACATCCCCCAGAAGCTCCGGCATTTTCTCCGGCATTTCCTCTACGATCCCGCACAGGGTAAAGACTTCTTTGTCCAGCACGACCCGGGTTCCCAGTTCCGTCGACACTCCCAGGTTCTGCAGGGTCTGGACATCCGCGGCGATCTCATGCTCCTGCCGGGGATAAACGCCCTCGATCATGTTCCTGCCCATCATCTCCAGATACCCGGAGTCCGCATACACAAGCTGGATGGAAAAAGGCTCCTCGATGGCCTTGCGGACCGTCTCCACTCCCGTCTTTTCCAGAGCATACCCTCTTCCCGAAGGGTCCTGTTCAAACTCTTCAAACCATTCCGAGTCCCCTCTGGTGCTGTAATGCCAGTCCCCGTATTGGGTCCTGGCGTTCTCCCGGGTGGCATGCCGCCCGCTTTCAAAGAGCCCGCCCATCCCGGTCAGGAGGGCCGTAGACAGAAGGATGCCTGCCAGCAGCGTCAGGGTCTGCTTTTTGTAATATCGGAGATAAGAAAAGGAAATGTGAATGCTGTTTTTCATGATCACTCACCTTCCCTTTCGTTCAAGAGCCTTCCGTCCTCAATATGGAGGATCCGGTCGCAGCTCACAGCCAGGCTTTCATTGTGTGTGACCATCATCATCGTCTGGTTGTATTTTTTACAGCTGTTCTTCAACAGCCCCATCACCTCCACGGTGGTCCTGGAGTCCAGGTTCCCGATGGGTTCGTCGGTAATCTGTACCCCATCCCCCTCATGCCTTGAAAACACTGGCTTTAGCGGTATACACATTTGTGTAATGTGTACCCTTTCCCAAAGTCCTCCTGACTCCCCAAAAAGCAGGCGCTACCCTTGCAGATAACGCCCTGTTTCCTATCTCTATATCTTCAACAGAACCACAGGCATGCTCCCCGCATGCCCGCTTGGTTCTATGTAATTTTCTTCCTTCACCTCATGACTTCAATATACTCAGATTCTTTTTGTTCAGCAGCTTCTGCTGTTTTTCATTCTGCTGCTTCAATTCTGCGTTTTCTTTTTTCAGTTTTGTGATCGTCTGTTCCAGCATCTCGATCCGGTTCTCCATCACCATATCCAGAACCCTTCGCTTGCTGTCTACCATCCCTGCCTGGAGATCCAGCGCCCTGTCCATCTCTTTTCGCACCACTGGGTTCTTATAAAAGAATCCCCGGGACAGCCCTGTCTTTTTCATCAGCTTTGGGATTGTGACCTTTTCTTCTTCCTCGATCATCTCCCGAATTGCGCTTTTCGCCCTGGCTATCTTTTCCTCACTGACTTTCCGGTTTTTTTCAATCATGTTGTCGTACTTGTTCATATTCTTCGCCCCATCCGTCTAAATATTTTTCTATCAGTCTGCTTTTGCGTTCTCTGACTTCTCTTGTTTCATCCGCCAGAATCTGCAAGCTCATTTTCCTGTAATACTTCACATTCTTTATGCTTCGGTGTCCGAGCAGCTTTGCTATGGTCCAGTCGTCATAATGCATCTCTGTCAGGCGGATTCCGTAGCAGTGACGGAACATGTGGGTGCCAAATCCGAATAACTGCCCTTTGTCATCCCGCAGATCCTCTTTTTGTACCATTGCCATCACACGGTTCTGCACTGTATTGTATCGCATAGGCCGCTCCGGATTCTTTTCATCTACAAAGATGAACTTCGTCTCCCCATATTTCCTTCTTGTATACTGGATTGCTTTCTGGATCAGGAGTTCCAGTTCCGCACTGATATTCTTGACAAATGTGTCTGTTTTCATCTGCTGGATGCGTATCATCGGCCTCCCTTCCTGCTCATACAGACAGTCTGTCTGAAGCGTCAGGGTATCGGATATTCTTGTCCCCAGCATTTGGTGGATGACCATGAGCCGACACGTCTGCTCCTCCATTTTTACAAATGCGGCATTGAATCTTTTCAGTTCCGCGTCACTGTAGGATTTTAATTCTGCTCTGGTAGAATGTGGGATATCTGTATTTAAAAATAAGGTTTCCAGGTGGCTGGCTCCATAGATTTTTCCGATGGTTTCCAGCAGAGCCCTCAATCTCGTCAGGTCACTCCTAAAATTATTGACCCCGGTATCCTCTGTCTGGAGATAGATCAGGTATTCTTCCAGGATTTTTCTGTTGATATCCATGCAGGAGTTCACCTTTGAATAGTGTTCATCCAGATACTTCGACATCCGGCGCACCGCAGTTAATTCCTTTGAAATCGTGGCCACCGCTTCATACTGTAAATGCCGCAACACAGCTTTTTTTGTTTCTTCTTTTATAGCTGGCTGGATGATCTCCTTAAAATTCAGCGTCTCAAAATTCTTGATAGGATTCACCTTATATAGAACACCAATCCTCCTTAAATCCCAGACATCTTTCTCTGTTTCCTCCCTTGCATCCTGCTCCTGGAGAAAACAGTATATTTTACGAAAATAGGTTATGATATCCGATGGCACTGCCTTTTCTTTTCCATACACGTTAATTCCCTGTTCTATCCGTGCCTGCCCATGCCGCATAAGCCAGGTGTTCAATTTCTTGACCCATTCCTCTAATGGCCTGTCCCGGAAACCGCATGGCTGACTACTCAGATCCTGCAAAAAGCGGCACATCCGGTTGTAGCAGTTCCGTTCATGCACCATCGTTGTGACAGCGATTGTCTTTTCCCTTTCTGCCAGAAAACACCGGAATTCCATCTGCATCCTTTCTGCCGGAAGCTTTCCCAGGTCAAATGCCCACTCCGGTTTCACTTTTTCTTTCTGCTCCTGCAGGGCTTTCTGATAACATTCCATCTTGCAAATGTAAATCTGATCCTCCATCTGCCCCTCCTTTCCTCAGCCCTGCCGCAAGGCTTTCCCCCTGCTGGCTGAAAAATTCTTCATTTGCGGCATCCAGCCTTCTCGGCATATAGTCGATGTATTGCCTGGTCATGTCCTCATAGTCATGTCCCAGATAATCCCTCACCGCCTGTATGGAAACACCGCTTTCATAATATTCCGTTGCTACTGTATGGCGGTAATCATGGGATTTAAACAGGTATTCCCCACCTGCAATCTGGTTCTCACTGCACAATCTCAGCATCTGCATCCTAAAAGTAGCATATAAATATGCACCGCCGTTTTTATTTTTGAAAAGATACTCTTCCGGCTGGATCTGATACTTCTCAATATACACTCCCATCAGCTTGTACAGCATCTCCGGTATCGGAATCCGCTTGTAGGTTTTCATTTTGATC
This sequence comes from Lachnospiraceae bacterium, assembly GCA_910575475.1. GTDB lineage: Bacteria > Bacillota > Clostridia > Lachnospirales > Lachnospiraceae > Schaedlerella. The sequence goes on from CAJTGD010000054.1 coordinate 20,619, forward strand.
TGATACACCTTGATCCATGCGTCTCCATTTTTCCATTCATATGCATCTCCATGCAATGTACACACTTCACTGCAGCGCAGTCCTGCACACCATAGATGCAGGAACATCAACCGTAGATGTTCCGGGAACCGATACAGCTTTGAAAGGATTTCCACACACACTTCCTCCCGGACACTCCGGTCATGATGTACCGGAATTTCTTTTTTCTGGTACATCTCATATAGAAATGGGATTCTCCGGATATATCCCTTTACTAACAGGAAGCTGAAAAAATGCCGGATACTGAATAGCCGTCCATTAAATGTCTTTTCGGCAACTTCTTCTTTGCGGAGTTCCTCTAAATACAAATGTATTTTTTCTTCCTGCAATTCACAGATGTTCTTATCTTCCCCATCAAATGCCTGGAGGAATTTCCGAATATCAAGGAATTTAATCTGTATACTGCTTAGAGACATGTCTGTAATCCCCAGGGTATAACGCATATATTCTTTCAGATATTTCCTGTTTTCTTCCTGGATAATTTCTAGAAAGGACACACTTTCCACTTTTTTACTGAGGTTTATCCTCTCCTTTGAAAAATGAAACCGTTCCAGATACCATACCTGTGCATGCCAGTGTATCTGATCGGCCTGCAGGAACAATCTCCTTCTGCATATTTCTATAACGCCGATAAATCTTGTATGCTTCCTGACCGGCATGTCTTGCGGCAGATAATCAGAAAAATCCTTCTCTTGTTTCAAAGTAATCAATTCCAAATCAATAATCCCTGCCTTTACACAATATTCATATAAATAGTGTAATGCCGTCAGTTTCTCCTTTCTTTCACAGCCATTATATGCTGACATCACATAGTCCAGGCATTCAAACATTTGTTGCTTTAGTTTCCTGCTGTATTGCTTTGCAAAATCCCACACCAAACCGGCCTTATTATTTGCTTTGGCAAGCTGTTCCGCAATCTCTATTTTAGTCTCATATGGCAGGAACATCAATTTGTCCTCATACTTCAACCTATGTTTTCTACGGCCTGCCATTGTCTGCATTTCCTCCCGAATAGCATGGAGTTTCATCTTGTCAAAGGTATGCAGGCAGGTTAAAGTCGCTCTATACGGTATTTTATATTTTTCCACATAATCCTCGTAAATGAGACGTAATGGATAATCTATCTCTGACAGATGCCATACGTCATATTCCATCAGGAACTTTTTTACATGATTTCTCTCCACAATTCGAACTTCCGTACATCCCTGCACTTCCTGATCCAGCTGTCGCTTTAGTTCCTCCCGATCCTCCTGCTGCTCTGCCAGTTGCAATTTATAGGCAGGCATATTTACCACCTCCCTGGTCATGCCCTTCATTTGTACGGCTACAATAACTGTTCCACATTGTAAAGCGCCGAATGCTTCGCATAATAGGCATCACTGGCCTCCAGCAGTTCGTCATCTACAATGTTCAGATATTTTACCGTTGTTTCCAGATGCTTATGTCCAAGCGCCTCGCTGATCATCTCCAGCCTCCATCCGGCTTTCCGTCTCATAACCGCGAAATATCTCCGCAGCATATGGGGTGTGACCTTGATCCCGGTTTTATGCTCCATCCTCCGGAACATGCTGTAGACCGCATCCACGTCCCATGCTTTCCCGGCATCCTCTCCTGCGATATTGATGAACAGGAGCTGCTGGCGCTGCAGAAGTTTCCGGTATTCCGCGAGATAATACATCAGAAATTCAAACGTCTCGTTCCTGACCTTCGCCCTTCGGTATTCCGCATTCTTCGCCCTTGCCCCATTCTCATTGTCATCCCGGAAATAAATGCGAATCGTGTGATTCCTGAAATCAATATCCTTTGTATAATCAATCCCAAGGATCTCCCCGATCCGGTAGCCTGTCTCTGCCGCCAGCAGGATCAGTAGCTGGTCGCGGCAGTTGGTACAGGCTTTCAGCAAAGTCAAAATTTCATTCTGCTCTGCCGCCCGTACTTTCCGCTCTTCTTCCTTCAGGTAGCCTTTGAACGCACGGTACCTAAGCCGCCTCTGAACCCCTGCGTGATTCACCGTGGTAAATGAATCATAATAGAGGACTTTCAGGCTTTCGTACTTTCCCTGCATTTCCATAAAAAGATAGAACCTGAACACATCCTTTAAATATGCGTTGCAGGTTCCATTGTTCGGAATCTTGATCTCTTCCGTTTCCCTGTGGTTTCCCTCTTTCAGCCAATGCAGGAACTTCACGAAATGGCTGCTCTGTTCCTCGTATTCCATTTTAATCACCTGGTCGGCCGTCTTGCCCTGGATCTTAAGGTATTCCAGATAAGCCGCCAGGGAATACGCATTCCTCCGGACCGTGTTCGGCGATTTGTTGGACATCGTCTTATGCATCAGATACCGGGAGGGATCCAGAACCATCTCCAGCGTATCTGTTTCGCAGATATAGAAACACTGTACTGTGCCGTCCATCTCACTGATCACCTTGTAATGTTCCATGCTGTTTCCCTCCTTTATTCTCTGACGCTATATACAGTATACACACTTCATACACCCAAAGCCATCCACCAATACCACCAAACCGCCGAAATCCGCCCCTGAAATACCACCAAACATTCCGGTTCAACCCTCCCGGATTTTTATGCAGAATCCACTATGGTTTTCCCTGTGTCTACATATAATAATCTATATTCTTCCGTTTCCCGATGAACCTCCCCACATCCTCGATGGACTCTGCCATCTCGCAGGGCGGCAGGGCGGAGAGGACATCCTCATAATATCTCCCGCCCCTGGCCGCCCGGTGGTCCAGGATGGTCACCACACAGGTGTCGGCCTCCGTCCGGATGGCCCTGCCGAAACCCTGCCGGAGCTTCTTCTGCATATCCGGGACAGCAACAGCGTCTATGTACTCCCGCAGGTTTCTGTACCGCTCCTTCTCCGCTTCCCGAACAGGATCCGGAACAGCGAAGGGGAGCCGGACGATGATCAGGGAAGACACCCTGTCTCCGGGAAAATCCACGCCCTCCCAGCAGGAACCGGCCGCAAACAGCACCGCATTGCCCATCTTTTTAAAACGCATGATCTCCTCCTGGGTATGCCTCCACACCTCCACCAGCGGGAAGGAAAGGCTCTTCCGCAGAAGCTGGTAAACACTCCCCATCAAAGAATAAGATGTAAACAGCACCAGCGTGTGTCCATGGGTGGCACAGGTCAGCTGTCTAACCTTCTCTGCGATCCAAGCCGCTTCCTCCCGGCTTCCGTGCCGAAGCCTTTTTCCGTCCTGGGGCAGGTAAAGCATACAGTTCCGTTTGTATTCAAATGGGGATTCGGCCACATACTCTTCCACTTTCGGCTTCCTCTTCCGCTCCTTTTCGCTCAATCCCAGCATCTGCCGGGTGCGTCCGAATCCTGCTCCGGCCTTTAAGGTCCCGCTGGTCAGGATCGCCGGGACGCCCTGGTTCCACAACATTTCCTGCAGATAGGCGGGAACCTCACGGCTGGCCGTGCAGAACACCGGGAGCCGCTGGGGATCCTGCTCCAGGAATAAAATGTACTTCCGATCCGGGAACAAAAAACAGCAGAGGAGCTTTCCCGCTTCTTCCAGCCGGTCGCGGATCCATTTGGAAACACTCCCCCTGCACCGCCTGCCCATTTCAAACAGGAACGCGGCGCTTTCTTTTATGGTAGAAACGCATTCCTCTGTCTGCCGGAACGCAACCCGCTGCCCCTGCTCAAAGGTATGGTTTGCCGCTATGACCTGGAAAAGCCTTTTCATCATCAATTTCAAACGCCCGGCCCGGATCCCCTGGTGCTCCTTTTCCAGCAGGAAACAGAGCTCCAGGATATCGTCACGGCAAAGGGATTTCCCGCACATCTGGCCTGCGGCCTCCGGAAGCTTGTGGGCCTCATCCACCACCAGCGCCCGGTAATCGGAGAGCAGCGGGCGGTAACCCTTTGTCCGGTGGGAAGCGTCCGCAAGCAGGTAATTGTGGTTGCAGATCTGGAAATGGATCCCTGCGCCTTTGGCCCGTTCCATATACCTGTGATAACGGCAGGTCTCCTTCCCCAGACAGTTCCTGGGGCAGAACCTGGGAACACAGACAAGCCTCCGGTCAAACCCGCTGAGCCCATGTACCTGATCCATGTCATAGCATGTCCGGAGGGCAAGCAGCGCCTGCCTTTGTCCCTCATTCTTCCGTTTGCCCCTGATGGCCAAAAGCCTCTGCTCCAGACGGCTGTCGCATACGAAATGCTCCTTTCCCTTGCGGACTGCGGCTTTCAGCGGAATGCGGATGAGCTTTTCTTCCAGCAGGATCCGGGATAAGAATGGAATATACTCCTGCATAATCGCCTCCTGGAGCGCGATGCTGGAGGTGGAGATCACCGCCGGGCGGCAGTTGGTTTCCGAGATCCCCCTGCTCTTTTCCCTATACTTCTCCTGCAGGATGCAGGCCGCCAGGTACGCATAGGTTTTCCCGATGCCTACCCCGGCGTCGCAGAGCGCAATATGGTTCCCCCATAAGGTGTCCAGCATCTCATGGCATAAACGGAGCTGCTCTTCCCGGACTTTCAGCCCATGCTTGGGCAGGAGGTTTTGGAAAATGTAGTCCGCTTCCTCGTGGGCTTTTCTCTGGTACCAGCCCATCGGTACGGTATGTTCAGCGCGCTTCATCTGTCCTGCTCCTCTTTCCGAATGTTTGGTTCTGGGATGTGTCCTGGGATGTTTTGTCCCGGGGTTTCCTGCTGTCTGTCACCGGGAACATCCGGATCCTCCCGTTTATGAAGGCCATCCTCTCCGGGATCTTATATTTCTCCATGTATTTTTCCGAGAGCTCCTCACTTAGGGAGCAGAAATCCTCCTCTGACAATCCTACGATCAGAAATGTCCCTGCTATAACGTCATACAGGTTTCCGCTGCTGTCATAGAGTCCCCGGTTCGGCATCGAGCCGTTCAGTTTGCCCTCTTCGTTGAGAATGATCGCAACCGGATCCTCAAACGGATAGACCGCTTCGATCATTCCGCCGACCTGATCCTGCATGGTTCTCAGTTTATTCGGAATGGTGATGACGCAGGGTTCTCTCAATGGTTTTACTGACAGGACTGTTATATCTTCCATATCCATCTGGGCCGTCTGTTCTTTTCTCTCCCAGGCCTCCCGGTTTTCGTGTTCGTAATCCATCTCTTTTCCTTACCTTCCTTCACGTATGGCGTTGGTATCACATGCATACGGCCGTGGACTGCCACAGCCGCATGATATCTGATATCAACGTCACACTTCGATTGATTTCATGTCTGTTCCAGTACAGGACGGTATGGTTCCGTACCGAACAGTTCTTTATTTTTCTTTCTCTTTGGCATTCGTATTTGACCCCGCATCCCCGACTGCCGGCCATCTCTGTGATGGTCTGGAACTAAAGGAAAATATGTTTTGTATGCAGATCATCAATACGGATTATTTCTCACGATCTGTATCTGCGGTATGTACTTTTTTCCCCAGGTCCTTTAAGGGAACATTACAGGCAGGCATCTGGCCGGTACGATGTTCGGGGCTGAATAGAGATAAGCTATTCATTCTTCCATTCATCATTTCCTATACACCGTACAGGATGCCGTTCACGGATGTCCGAAAGGTCTTGCTGATTACAACCTGAATTTCATCCTGCTTTTTCTTTAGCAAATGTGTATCATTATCTCCCGCTTGTGATCATGGCGGAAAGCCAGCCGCGGCTTTATTTCAAGTATAAGGGATCGCTCGGAGCGGAAACAGACGCTGCATGGACGAAAGCCGAGTTATTCCTGCTTGTTTCTGTCACCAGAAAGCAGTATCTCCGCCCATACAGCTACCGTTTCCTCCCGTCCTGGCGCTTATCTTGTCACGCTTCTACTTGCGGGAACGTACCTGTAATGCTGGTATGAAGTTATCAAAGTACGGCTGAAAGGTTTTTACCGTGGCTGCTTCAACGATTCAACCTGGAAAAAATTTACCCTTCTACTATATAGCCGTTGAGAAATGCCTTTTTGGTTCACTTTAGTTAAAATTTTTTAATTTTTTTCTCAATCTCTTGATCCTGGTGTTAATTGTATGTATACTGATGCCGGTTTTCTCTGAGATCTCCCGCCTGGAAAACCCCATCATTTTCAGAAGCAAAAGCTGCAGTGTCTTTTTATCTGTAGTCATCAGGATATGTAAAAGCCCTTCATCACTGATCGAATCCAATACTGCGGAAATATCTTCCGTTTCCTGTTCTTCTGTTGCCGGGCTTTCCCAATCGGGAAATTGCGGAAACGCTGCCCGATGCTCCTGGTAGCGCCTCTCTGCTTTAAAATCTTTCCAGTCACTGTATCTGAGCTCCTGTATCGCCTCTTCATCCATCCCCAGGGAACGGAGCTGTTTTTCCTCCTCTTTTTTCCATTGTTTCCATTTATATTCTTCTTTTGCTTTGTGATAAGCCATTTATCCTTCCTCCGATCTGAAATTTTTGAAATCAAATCGGAGTGAGGCGGCGATCGGGCCCTCCACATAGGTAGTATTTAAGTTTCATGCTGTTCAGCATTTTTTACAACAAAAAAAGTGGTGCAAACCTATTTCGGATTGCGCCACTTTCCATTTCACATTCTTTTTTATTCTATAATGTTGTAAACACTTTTGTTTCTCTTTAATTAAATTTTGCATACAACTAAAAGCAGTATGCAAAAAGTGTTTATGTATATCTTTCGTACTATGATTGAACAAAAGCACTATTATTACTTTTCTACGTATAAAATCCAGGAAAATAAATTGTAGAATATCTATCCTGAAGAAAATAATTTTTTTATCCCAAATTATTTTAGTTTAAATGTTGTGCAACTTTTGATATAAACGGCAACTATCAATGTTATTGCATATATAATGCTACCAATAAGAAATATTGACATTGTTATTACTGGTGATAAACTTAGCATTGTAAAAACATATGTCAAAAACAGCATAGGCATTTGTACAATAAATAATATTGGATTTTGTATCATACTTTCTTTTATATAAGGCTGAAGCAAATAATACACTGACAAATGTTGAATCCCAAATACTACATTTAAAACTAATATTGTAATTTCAAGTAGCAAAAACGAAAAGTTCCATATTTCTATCTTTGCCACACAAAATAATGCTAAAAAAAGAATTGCAGTAGCCATTCCAAGTATTAAATTATATTTCAAAATAATTTTAAATTTAATAAAGTAATTTTGTAATATTGCTTTGCGAGTTCTATAAAAATTATATATCAGTAATTTGCTATCTAAGTTATTATAATAAAATTTGCAAAATCCTTCTCCATACGCATAGGTAGCGATTAATATGGGTAATAGCGGCACAAACAAATAAATATTTGTTAATATATGTTTGGTTTCTAATGGGTTATTAATAAAACAAGCTAATCCAAATAGAAAAAATATTATCAAAAAAATCAATCGTCTTTTTAAGTATTTAAAAAAATGTTTTTTATTTCTTAAAACAAATAAAGTATTGATGAACTGATAGCCTTGCAATTTATTTATTTTTTGTGTACTAACCAGTTCTACATCTACATCCGTATTATAGATTGTCTCTTGTTTTTTTCTTACAAGTTCTTCTACCAAATCCTCTTTTTTAAATAAGCAGGCTAAATTATCATTATATCCATCGTAAAAGAAGAAAATATAGTATACACTGATGATACCCAAAATACTATATATTAATATTAAAAATTTGTTAATCAAGAATTTCTCAATTAGGAGGTTATTTGAAAACACCAGTGGTCCATATGCCCCCATTAATGAAAAAACAAATAAAAATATACTAAAAGTTTTCTTTTTTTCTAATGGTTTTCCTGTTTGTTTAAAAAAGGCCAAATGTACAGACTCACTAAATAACTGCATTGATATATATGCAACTAATAATACATAAAAATAAATTTTATTATGAAGTAATAATATACTGAAAATATAAAATGTAAATCCTATTGAGATAAATTGTATTAAATACTCATTAACCAAAAATGAGATTATTCCTTCTTTAACTGGCAGTTTTATATGAGTCAAACAAATATACTTTGTTTTTGATACTAAAAATGTTCTACTCTCTTGAAATGCCCCTAATATGCAGAACAAAAAAAATACAGACTGAAAATAATAGCTATCTAAGTTATTAATACTTAATCCTAATTTCCCCACCAGATATGAAATTGCCCCTAATCCGAAAATAAATATACACAAAGATTTTATCATCACTAATGCTACAATCGTGAAAACGGATGCTATAATCGCTATAGCCTTTTTCAACTCAGTATGTTTTAGCATAAAACGGGAAATATACTGTCCAAAAAAAGGCAGTTTTTCCAAGTAATAAATAAACATGTTACATTTTATGATTGTCTTCAATTCAAAAACAGCCCTTATATATTTAATCATCTTCATCATCCTTTAGCAATTTAATAATTTTTGTCTCAAAATTTTTGTCATACAACATCTTATGGTCTAATAATGTTAACTTTTTATCATTAAGAATGATTAATTCATCACATAAATCCGTGGCCAGTTGTAAGATATGTGTTGAAAAAATGATGATATGATCCTTTTTCATTTTCAATATTATCTTTTTTATATCAGAAGCCACTACTACGTCAAGAGAAGTTAATGGTTCATCCAAAAACAGTACAGGAGCATTACAAATGAAAAGAGTAAGAATCTGTATCTTATTTTTCATTCCATGTGAATATGTTTTTATTAACTTTTCTTGATCTTTTATGTTTAAATCTACAATATCAAAGAGCTCATCAATCAATAATTTTTCCTTATCTTCTTGAATATCTATTAAAAATTGAATAAACTCTCTCCCTGTCAAAAATTCAGGGAGAACTGGTGTAGACTCAATAAATCCAACATCACTTTGTGATAAAGGTTGAGAATGATTATCATCCTTGATCAATATGACATCACCACAGTTTCTTTGTGTCATACCATTTAGACAATTGAAAAATGTCGTTTTCCCAACACCATTCTTTCCAATTAGTCCGTATATTTTGCCTGATTCAAACTCAAAATTTATTCCATTAAGTACATTATTTAATCCGTAGCTCTTGCTCAAATTATTTATTATTAATTTCATTTTTACCTCCGGATACTTGATTTCCTTTTATATTTGTTGTATAATTAATTTGAATAGCAATTTTGAATGCTTTCTATAGTCTTTCCATATTCATTTTGTTAAAAGGTATTTGTGTTATATGTACGGAATAGTCTAACGCCATAGAATATTCCAACATTTAGGCAATATGTATTTCTTATTGTCAGGGTTATTGCTGTTAAATCTGTTGCAGAATCCACTGAACAACAGCGGCAACTGTCATGCCAGTTTCAAGCATCATAGAAATTGCAGCCCAATTCGCTACTACAAATGATACTGCTGCTGCGCCATATACGTAAACGTATGCTAAAAAACCTGCTAATGTCATATTCATTTCCTCCTTAATAATTTGTTGACGGAAGACTATAGAAAGCATTCAAAATTGCTATTCGTTTTATTTTTCTTTTTTCCTCTCTTTCTTTTGATTTAGATTTTTATTGGTTTGATTATACCAAATTTTACTATAATGTCTATATAGTTGTGTTATTTTACATTTAATCCAGTATAAATTTATTTATACATGACTCCAGTACAAAATGTCCATTTCTCTGTCTGGGGATTTTTGTTCCAGGTTGTGCCTCAATATCTAGTATAATCCAATTTAATTAGACGTACATTCAAAACGGTGGTATAATATATATAATACAGGAGAATAGGAAGATAACATTATGCCACGGACAACTAAAATAATAACCCTTACAGAAACAGAGGAAAAAACATTGAAAGGCCTTCTCAATCAAAGCACCATTGAAGCAAGGGTCTATATAAGAGCAAAAATCCTGCTGTTGAAAAACGAAGGGTATTCAAACGCATATATTGTAAGAAAGTTGGACATCTGCCGCCAAAGTGTAAGGCTATGCATTGACAAATATATTGACGGAGGCCTCGAATGTGCACTGCGTGACCACGAGGGCCGTGGACGCAAAGCTGAAATCACTGATTCTGATATTACTTGGGTCATAAATAAAGCCTGCCAAAAGCCAAAAGAATTTGGTTATTCTGCAGAATTATGGTATCCGGCCAGTTTTACGCGGTTCATTAATTCCATTGCGGAAGAAGAAGGGCATCCGCGTATGGCAACTGTAACAGAGACTACTTTGCGCAAGATCATGGCCAATGCCAAAATACGCCCTTTCAAGGTTACTTATTACTGCGAGAGGCGGGATCCGGATTTTGATTCCAAAATGCATGACGTGCTTGTCATTTATAAACAGATATCCCTGCAGTTTGATGAGGAAGGGAACCTGATCCCACAGGAAGGTACACCCGTCCATACGTTGTCATATGATGAGAAGCCGGGGGTACAGGCAACCGGAACCACGGCAGAGGACCGTCCGCCAATCCCGGGCACCGATAAGTCCAGTACCATATGGAGGGATTATGAATATGTCCGTTTTGGCACGCTTTCCCTGCTGGCAGCAATTGACCTGCTTACAGGGGAAGCAATACCACTGGTCAGCCCGACCCATAAAAGTTCAGACTTCATCAGGTTCTTAAAGCTGCTTGATAAAAAATACCCGGCGGGAGATAAAATCCGTCTCATCCTTGACAACCATTCCGCGCATACATCCCAGGAAACCCAGATGTACCTGAATACAATTCCAGGGAGGTTTGAGTTTGTGTTCACACCGCCCCATGGATCGTGGCTGAATATGGTAGAGGGATTTTTCAGCAAGATGACAAAGCAGATGCTGAACGGTATCAGGGTTAGCGGGAAAGAGGAACTTGAAGGCAGGATATATAAGTATTTTGAGGAAATCAACGAGGTACCTGTTCCTTATCATTGGTCGTATAACCTGGATGATATTGATCTGGAAAAGGAAGATCTGAGCCAGATTGTATATGAAGTTGTAAACCATAAAGCGGCACTTGCCGAAGATAAGGAAAAACGTGCACCTAAACCAAGGACCCGGAGGAACCATAAGCAGGAAGCTGAACAGCATTAATGTACGCATAACTCAACGACCACCGGCTAAAGCCGGTGGGTTGATGCGGCCTAAAGGCCACCGTTAAGCGACTGAAAGTCGCAATGAGGGCTAAAGCCCTTTCTT
>CAJTGD010000055.1 GCA_910575475.1 Lachnospiraceae bacterium
GAAGAGCACTGGCAACGGGTTGGAAAATCTTATCCCGAATTTTTATATGAGAAAGCCCAATTTATAAGGCTTTATTAAAGAATTCGGGATAAGATACTTTTCGGTATAACTCTAAGAAAGTGGCGGCTTCCTCTGTGTAGGCTTTTGCTGATACCCCGGCTTGTTCGGCGTGGATTCTGCCAACTATGCGGCGGTATTTCTCCCTCTATTACTTACTACGCACGGCAAGGCAAATCTGGCAAAGTTCCCCGGAATTTCTTTTCGTGTTTTCGTAACAGAATTTGACAAAAACGGAAGAATCAGTTCCGTTTTGCAGTGATATACGGACGGTTTCAAAAAATGCCAAACTTTCCGGCAATTATTTTTCCCCTTATTACCTACTACGGGAAAAAAGAAAATTTAGGCAATGTTTTCCAAAAGTATTTGAATTATTTTATTACGGCGCAAAATCCGGCTTGGTTTTTGACGCAAAAAAACAGGAAACCTTTTCTTGATTTCCTGTCTTTGGCTGCCGCTGATGGGTGGCGGTTATTCTGTTGTTATTCCCCGGAAGCGAACTTGTAGCCCACGCCTAAAACGGTCTTTATGTAAGTGGGCTTGCCGCTGTCCGGCTCTATCTTTTTCCGTAGATTGCATATCACATTTGCCACGTTTGACTGGCAGCTTTCACTTTCCATGCTCCACACGGATTCAAAAATTTGCGCCTTTGTGAATACCTGCCCCGGACTGGCGGCAAGGTAGCAGAGTGTGCCGTACTCTAAACGGGTAAGAGAAATATCTGTGCCGTTTTTTAATACACGGCGTTGGTGCAATTTTATTTCTAATCCCGGAAAAGTAAGTGCCGGGGAGTGGGGCGGCTGCATGGTTTCCAGCGGTATCATATCGGCAAGGGCGGCTATGGCTTTCTCAACCGCTTTTTCTTCTGTGTCGTTAAATATAAGCATGACTATTTTTGCGACAAATCTCACCTCCTGTTAGGTAGGTTGTCCGTCAAAGCGGAACTGGAACAGGGCAGCGATAAGCCGCCGTTTAATGTTGTCCTCGGTGTCCTTGTTGACCTGTCCGTTTTCAAGGGAAGCAAGCCGGATTCTCTTGCTGTAATGCCGCAAAACCTCGTCAATGGCTTCCGGCTCTCCGCTGGTTGCTCTGATAATCGTTTCATACGGTACAAGTTTAGGATTCCTCATGGAAAAGCACCTCCATTTCTTTATGCAGCATTTGTAAGGCACTGTGTATGTGATGCCACGCCGTACTTCGGCAGCGTCCGTATAGTTCCCCGATTTCCTGCTGTGTGTAACGTCCGAAAAAATAAAGGTAAATGATTTCCCTCTTTTTCTCTGGCAAGGCAGACAAGGCTTCGGCAAGCTCCCCGTTTGTGAAGATAACCCTCTGACCGCATATCATAACTGGGTATTGTTTATAGGGGTCTATAAACAATTTATCTGACGTACTGAACGGGTAAAACTTTTCTTCTGTGAGATATTCAAGAGATATTTCTCTTTGCCGCCGCTTGTTTCTATTACGCCATGCGTTGATAGCGGCATAGCGTATAACAACTCTGCAAAAGGCGTTAAATGTGTATTCGATATGTTCTTTATATGCTTCTGTACAAGGCATAAATGATTCCCCCCCTTTCTCCCACATGAGGAAATGGTTGGTTAATAGTTGCCTTTTTATGATGATAAAGGGCGGCAGCATTTTTTGCTGTTGCCCCTTGTCTACTCAACTGCGAAAACAGACGGGGCTGTCAACGGCGGGCGAAGCCCGTTCATCTTGACCGTTGACTGGCTTGGCTGGTTTTGCTATTCATACTTTTTTAATAACTGTTTAAATATTACGATACCTATTACAATTTGAAAAATTAAATAGCCGCCCAGATATAGCACTATTAAGCGTGAATTATCAATGACTTCAAGTTGTCCCAATATGGAGAAGATGATTATTGAAATACTAACAGTCATAAGCCCGATAGCATACGCATAGCGTCCGGATTTATCTCTTAATTTTGATTTTAATTCATCGTGAAGTTCGATTTTTTCATTTTCTATTTTTTCTTGATACCGTTCTTTGTTTTTAGGTGTACTCCAATAGAAATATTTACAAGTCATAACAGTACCAGAACAAATAGCTCCGGCAGCAAAACCGATAAGCAAACTGTCCAGCACACTATCAGTTAGCAGCGCTACACCCAAAAGAATAATGCCTGTCAAAACAAACAAAATACCCTCTAATAAATTACCTTTTTTCATCTTTGCAACTCCTTTCATGAATAAAAATTTCTTCGATTTGTTTACCAAAAAAATCTGATATTACAAAAGCTAATTCTAAAGAGGGATTATATTTCCCCGTTTCGATTGAACTGACGGTTTGCCTTGAAACTTTAAGTGCTTTTGCAAAATCTTCTTGATTCATGCCTAATCTTTTCCTTAATTCTTCAACCCTGTTTTCCAAATAATGTCACCTCCGTTTTGACAAGGTTCCTTTACAATTTCATTATAGTAGGATAAGGCGGTTTTGTCAAGGTTCCTTTACAAAAGTTTTTCTTATAAGTTGCACGGAATAGTGGGTGGCTGCTTATCAAAATCTTTGTGTTACTTTATCGCACATGAGCATTTGCGCCAGGGTTATCATTACCATAACCTTCCAGAAGGTTAATCACGCCCCAAACTGCAAGCCCGGCTCCGATCGCCACGACCAATGTTTTTAAGATTCCGATTGCTGATGTAAAAAATGCCATATTATACCTGAAACCAAAATCAGAATTTCACGGATTTTACCGTTTTGCACAAACAAAAAAACCGCCAGTATCTCCTGACGGTTCGCCCTTTCCAATTTGGTTTATCCTTTCTTTTTTATTGTTGTATTATTTTCTTTGTGCAATGGGCTGTTTTCCCCAATCATAGGCTCTGCCCGGATTGGCTGCAGGATATGTTCCTGACCTACTGCCTTAATAGTAAAAACCATTATCTCCCCTTTCTGACTTTGCGACACGATGTCGCAAACTTTCTCTTCTGGATATGCTTCATACCTGCGCCTTACAAAATCCACTTTACGACACCGTGTCGTAAACTTTTTTGTATGCTTCAAAATCTACCTTGCGACATCGTGTCGTAAAGTTTTCTTCTGCCAAGTTTCAAACGAATATTTCTGCATGGAACCCACTTTGCGACATCGTGTCGCAAAGTTCAAGCCTGACATACAGCAAAAAGAATAGCTTCCCTGTCTATGCCCCCTGCCGATCCCCGTCTGCTGGCTCCGTTGTTCCCTCTGCAGTTTCCTCACTTCCGTCTACTTCATATAGATCAAATTCCTCCTTCATCCTGATTTTTAACTGGTGTTTCATATACGCCTCCACATCAAAGGCATTCTTCTTGTCATAATCCGACAACTGCTTGTACCGCTTATGCCTGGTAATATCGAACTTGTCACTTAGGAACGGGCGAACCCCACGCAGCTGTAGGATGCACTTATTCCCGTCCATAACGGCAAGCTCATCTCTGCTCATCAATTCTTTTCCTGTTTTTTGATAATTTAATCCATAAGAACGGCTCTGCCCACGGGTATCTGATGTGTTGTAAAGATCTATCGTCTCCTTCCCTAAATTTTCAGAAATCTCCTTTAACGTGGAGCCTTCCTTGCCCCCAAGGAATAACATGGTGTCGCAATTACCTAAAATTGTCTCGGCTGCATCTTTATAGATGGTTTTCAACTGGCTCTGCGACTGTAAAATAATAGACGCTGATATTTCCCTGCTCCTTATCGTTGCGATCAGCTTGTCAAACTTTGGGATCTGCCCGATATTGCTGAACTCATCCAACAACAGCCTTACATGGTAAGGAAGCCTGCCGCCATGCACATCGTCCGCCCTGTCACACAATAAATTGAATAGCTGGGTATACATGATTGCCACAAGGAAATTGAAGGTATCGTCCGTGTCGGAGATGATAATAAACATTGCCGTTCGCTGATCCCCGATCATATCCAGCTCCATTTCATCGTAAAAAGTCAGCTCCCGCAGTTCCGCAATGTCAAATGGCGCTAATCTGGCTCCGCACGAAATAAGTATGCTTTTTGAGGTTTTGCCCGCCGCAAGTTTGAATTTCTTATATTGCCGTACTGCAAAATGTTCCGGCTTCTCCTGTTCCAGTTCCTCAAACAGTTCGTCCACAGCATTTTTAAATTCTTCATCGTCCTCCCTCGTCTCCGAAGCATTGATAAACTCCAGTAACGTAGAGAAGTTCTGTTCTTCCTCTGGCGCTTCATAATAGATGTAGCCAATCAATGCACAGTATAAAAGCCGCTCTGCTTTCGTCCAGAAATCTTCGGAAGATTTTTCTCCTTCCCCCTTCGTATTTGCAATAATAGTGTTCACCAGCTTCAAAATATCTTTCTCCGAGCGGATATACCGGAACGGATTGTAATGCATACTTTTGTTGAAATTGATGGTATTTAAAACCTTGATCTTATACGGTTCATAAACAACTTTTCCATTCTTATCCCGTACCGCTTTCCCGTCTTTCATTTTCGGTGTGCCACGCCTCAGCATCTCCCCACATTCGACCAGGATTGTGCCTTTTCGGACGATATGTCAAGGACATAGAGCAAATCCCCTCAAAAATTCATTCCTGACAGGTCATTTTCCAGTAACCGCATAACTTTATCACTCATACTTTCACTACTGGTCTTGCTGAAATGTAACGAAACTTCATAAATAGTCCTGCCGATTTTTCGCTTAATTGTCTGTGGTTCTCTAACCATCATTTTTTCATCTCTTGCTTGTCTAGTTTCCGTCATACATTCCCCTTTCTTTAAAAAATAAAAAGGGCGATAAAACCACGTGATTTAATAGTTTTACCGCCCCTGCTTTGTATAGGTGACTATTATTTAATTTTTTCTCATCCTAAAAGTTACATGGCAGGATTATTTTCCTGCCACATCTTTTGATTTATTTTTTACACTATCAATTCTATACCATAAATAAAATATACTACTACCTGCCGCTACCAATAAACTTATCCCCAAGATTATATCCTTTCTTATAATTTCATAAACACCGACAATTATCAATCCAAAACTAATGGCTACGGCACACCAAAAACATAATGCCGGTACGAATGATTTACGCTTTCTTTCTTTATCTGATTGAATATATTCTTCTGTCCTTTCCCAAAACAGAAATTCTGTGATACCGCTGATTATTATTTCAAAAATATCTTTCATAAGCTCAATCCTTCCCCAATAAACTCAAGTTATCCATATGTTTTCATATCTATTGTATCACTCATCCACCTCAATTACAATTCCATATTTTTCTGCTTTATTTTTGTTTTGGTTTGTTCGGTCTGTACGGCCTGTTCCACGCATTTCCTAATTGTCTCTGCCTCATATACTTCATCTTGCAGACTCTGGACTTCGCTATACAGACGGTTCTTTTCTAAAGCAAGGGTTTTGATATCCGCTTTCCATCCTTTCAGGTTCAGCATGTTGTTATCGCCTAAATGCTCCTTCAGATAGCGTTCTGCGGTCTGGTACAGTATCAATTCGGCGGTATGCTCGTTGTAAAAGCGTTCCTTCTTTCTTGGCTTCGTCTGCTTATACTCCTTGTAAACAGGGCGGTATTCGAGGTACTTCTCGGACTGGTCTACCAGTTCTTTCCGCTCATGTATCTGCTTCTCCGTCTGTTTGATGCGCTTATTGGTGTCCCGGTAACGCTTCTTTATCCCCGATACAGTATCTTGGAACTGTGCAAGCGTTGTAATCTCTTTCCTTCGCAGGAAACTGACAGCCTTGGCATATGCTTTTAAATCTCTGGCTTTCCCATAGCCGCTCTGTTGGGTGCTGCCCTCCTGCATGGCTTTGTTTAAGTAATCCAACAAAGTGAGGGATTGATTTTGATTGGATTGGATAGGATTGATAGATGGTTTCTCCCTTTCCTGCACTGCCATCTGCCTAACCCATAACGTAAGGCGGGAAATCTGTCTGCGTACTTCTGTCAACAGGCGGTTCTGTTTCCGTATCTCATTGTTCCTCCCACCCTTGTCTGTTGCAATGCCCCTCCGCTCCATCTGGGTAGCCGCAACTCCCATATGTACAGTCGGTATCTTATCAATCCCCTGTCGTTCATAAGAACGGTGGTCAATGCGTTCCGGGCGGTTCTGTTCCGCAAGGTAACGGTTCGTGACGTCCGCCCACGCTTTTCTCCAAACCTCCGCTTTCTCCTTGTCATTCCAGTCTACTGTGTTGATTTTCCGGGTTTTGAATGTCCCATTTTTCAGCTTCACACGCTGGCCGTCTTTATCTAAGATATATTCTTTCCGGGATTTTGCTCCCCACTCGCCGGATCCTGCAAGCGGACGCATGGTAAGCATGATATGTGCGTGTGGGTTTCCATCCTCCTTATCATGGATGGCAATATCGGCGCACATGCCAGCCGACACAAAATTCTCTGTCACATAATCCCTTACAAGCTGTATCTGCTGTTCCCTGTCCAGTTCTACCGGGAGTGCAACCTCTACCTCCCTTGCAAGCTGTGAGTTCCTCGCTTTCTCGGTTTTCTCCACGCTGTTCCATAAAACGGAACGGTCTGAAAAATCCGGCGGGGCATGGGATGGCAAAAGGATTTCTGTATGGACAATCCCCCTTTTCCTCGTGAAGTCATGGGTAATTCCGTCATAATCATTGGTGAGGGTTTCACCGCTCCTATAAGCAGAAGCCGCAACCGCTGACTTCCCTTTCCCCCGGCTGATTATCTTTATACTGCAATGGTAAATCGCCACGCTGTCAACCTCCTTCCGGGTGGCTCGTCCAGACTTTGCGGACAGGTGCGCTCCGTTTTTTGGAGTGTGCCTGTCCGCAAAGTACACAAGGGGTAGGGCATCGCCCGTAGGGGAGTGTAGCTCCCCTGTGCCTGCCGCAAGGCTGGCAGAAGCCCTCGGCAGAGCGCACACACCTGTTAAGGTGTATAAGTGCGCCCTTGTCAAACAAGGGAGATTTAATTCTCCCCTTTATCCCTTATGATTTTCCGCAAATATTCCTGTGCCTGCATAGACCGGAACGCAACCTCAAGCAAGCCTTTTATCTGTTCGTTTCTGTACTGTTCCGGCTGTTCCAGAAAGCTCTCAAGTATCGCTCCCCGTTCAATAAGCTGATGCGTCCTTGCTTTCCTTTCCTCGCTTTTTTGCTGGTTGAGAAGTTTCCGTCTTTTATTCTGCAACTGTCTGATTTCTTCCTCTGCTTTAGCAATCTTTTCGCTGATGTCAGCCATTTAAAAATCCCCTTTCCCCTGTTTTTACATAAGAAAAAGCAACCGTCTTCATTACGGTTGCTCTCCCTGTCCATCTGCTTATTTATCATTCAAAATATTTAAGGATGTCTTTTATCATCTGCTCCCTGTCTTTCCCCTTCCCTCCCCAAATCTCCGTCACCATATCAAGCAGCATGAAATTGGAAACATCTTTCACGTACTTCTCTTTCCTGTGTACCATCAGAAGCACAAATATAATCTCATATAACTGTTCCTGTGCTAAATGCTTTATCAGCGTATTCATCATCTTGATATTCATATGCTCTTCATTCGGTGTACAGATTAAATACCACCATCCGGGATACCGCCTTACCCACTTTAGGAAACGTATGGTCTGCCTATCCCTCTTTGTTATCTTCTTCATGCCCCTGCCCCTTTATCGGATTCAACTGGAGAAGCTCTAAAATCAGGTTTGCCCCAAGCCACATCCCCAGTTCTGTATAAACTTCCTGATTAGCTAAAATCGCTCCACAGAACATTTCATAGACTGCGTCCTGCTCTTTCCCTTCTGGATAAAGGCTCGTCAGAAACTCCCAAAAAGGTTTTTCTGCTTTCTGCAGCCTTTCCTCATAACTGTCTGTATCCGGCTTATGCCCCCAGCTTTCCCGGTCAAGACCATCTAACACAAAAGTCCGTACTTCCTGTATGTTTACCCGGCAGAGTACCTCTTTCAAATTCCTCATTTCTGATTTCACCAACCTTCTTCTTATTATTATTAAAATTCCATATAGAAACTGATTTGACCGCCATATATGCTATTTCTTTTTCACCCCGCTTTCCCTTTCTGCTTTATCCTTCATATGCTTGAAAACAAGCAAGGCAATTCCCAAGTTATCTCCCTTAATGATTGCCAGTTCCATGTATTTTTCCCAATTCTCTTTGGGCATGGCTTTACCTCTGCATATACGGCTCACAAAGTCAATGTTGTCTGTCATCCAGAATATAACCTCCCTCATTTCCGGCGACAGCTTATTCAGCTTTTGTATAAGCTCATTTTCTGTTGCATCCATAGCATTGTTTTCCTTTCCTCCTGTTTATTAATTTTTTCTATGGAATGATTTCATTCCAATTTTACATCATTTCTACGTTAAAATCAATAATGGAATGAATTTATTCCAAAAACTTTTGGAAAGGGAAAAAATATGTCATCTGTCATCAATCAGGATATTTCCATAGGCGCAAATCTGAAAGCCTTGCGCCTACGGAACAAGTTATCTCAAGAAGATGTGGCTACACAACTACAAGTAATGGGTTTCACTATGAGTAGGGAGATTGTCTCCCAAATGGAGTTAGGTCGTCACAATATCCGGGTAAGCGTCCTCTTGGCGCTAAAAGAACTTTATCACGCTTCTTTTGATGAATTTTTCGCTGATTTGTCTTTTCGGGTAAATGATTCTGGTACAGAATAATCTGTAATGCAACAAAAACACTCTTACGGGAGTGTTTTTGTGTTATTGACTCATAGTGATAAACTATTCTTTTTTTTGCGGTCAATGCTGTTTCTCCCCGTTCCTGCACGTTCCTCTACCTTTTTTTGCGCATCTGCAAGGCGTTTCCGTATGGAACTGTCGCGCTCTGCAAGCTTGCGGTTCTCTGTGCTTGAAATCAGTTCTGAACAGCTTTCCTCCGATAATGCTGACAATTTATGTATGGTACTGCTGACAATCCCCTTTGTAAGCCTGTCCGCTATTTTAGGCTCTATGGCTTTCAGCATATCTACCGTTCCCTGTCTGCCATTTTCGCCGAACTGGTAAATAAGGTTGATTTCGTCCGGCTCAAACCTTACCATTCCTTTGCCCTCTGCTCTTTTCCTGCTAACTCCAGTGCATTTCACTGTGTTCCTGACGCTCTCATAGGTATCTCTTGCGGTGATCCTGCCTGTATCGTCTGTCTGGCGCACTTCTGCCCCAATTTCCCCTTTCTGCTCTATGATAAGCCAGTGGGCATTGTCACCAGCTTTTGTATATACAATGCCCTGTTCGCCGGAATATTGGCTATTCTTCTTAAACTCTCCCCGGCTGTCATAATAGCCTTTAATCTTTTCTATATGCTCCCGTTTCATTACACGCTCCTTCCTCGGTACTGTCCCTGTCCGGCTCCGGTATCTTTACCTGCCCGACAAAGTTAAAATATACGTCTACCTTCTGCCGCCTGTTCTTCCTGCCGCCTGTGGCTTCGTGGACAACCACTTTTTCAATGAACTCATTCAGCATAGGTGTGGTTAATTCCTTAAAATCTGTATATTTCCGCACAACAGCTATAAATTTATCAGCTTTCATGTTATCTTCATCAAAATCAGCAACCTGTGCCTTTAGTTCTTCAATCTCCGTTTCCAACACTGTCTGCTCCCTGTCGTATTCATCCAGAAGCCGTTCAAAATGCTTGTCTGGTATTTTCCCTGTGGCATTGCCCTCATATAATTTCTTGATTAGGACATTCAATTCCTCAATGCGTCCCTCCGATTCCAGAAGCCGCTTTTTCTGCTCCTTCTGGCTTTCCGCCATATGGGTAGCTGTGGCACTCCGCACTTTATCGGCAAATGCCTGCTCGTCCTGCCGCACATAGTCGCTTACTTCCCGGATTGCCGTCAAAATCAGTTCCCACAAAACGGAAGTCTTGATATAATGGGCAGTACAGTCACGAGTACGCTGCCGGTAGCTGCCACAGGTATAAGAATTGTCTGCATCATACTTTACCGCTTTTGTCGGGCTTGGCTGCCTGTGCGTCATTTTATGCCCGCAATCAGCGCAATAGACAAGCCCTGTTAATGGGTGGGGTGGCCTGTCATAACTTGGCTTCCTGACGGTCTTCCTCAATTTCTGCGCCAGATTCCATGTTTCCTCGTCCACTATGGCAGGATGGGTATTTTTAAAAACCATCAATTCATCCGGGGTCGCTTTCCTGCGTTTCTTTGTTTTATAGCTGACGCTGATTGTCTTGCCTAACACTGTATGCCCCATATATTCCTGTTTTGCAAGGATAGACGCAACAACGGTAGGAGACCATAAATATGGGCTTGTAAAGCCTTTGCTGTGGTCATTTTCCGGGCAGTGGATTTTGGCATATGCCGCCGGTATCAGGACTTTTTCATCACGTAGCGTATTCGCAATAAGGGTAACGCCTTTACCTTCAATCACCATCTGGTAAATCCGGCGCACAACTGCGGCAGGCTCTTCATCAATGATTAGCTTCTGCTTGTCGTCTGGGTCACGCAAATATCCGTAGGGAACGCTTGGGGAAACACGTTTCCCCTCCTGCATACGTGCTTTAAACACTGCCTGTATCTTGCGGCTTGCGTCCCTTGCATACCACTCGTTCATGATATTTAAAAAGGGTGTGAAATCGCTGTCCTGCTGGTTTTCACTGTCTATGCCATTATTGATTGCGATAAAACGCACTCCTTTTTCTTTGAACATGACCTCTGTGTAAAATCCCACTTTCAGGTAATCCCGACCGAAGCGGCTCATATCCTTGACTATGACTACCCCGACTTTCCCAGCTTCAACCTTTTCAATCATGGCTTTGAATCCCTCACGCTCAAATGTGGTGCCGCTCACTCCGTCATCGGTAAAATGCCGGATATGGGAATATCCGTTTTTGGTAGCATAATTTTCAAGTAGCTGTTTCTGGTTCGTAATGCTGTTGCTTTCCCCTTGGAGTTCGTCATCCCGGCTTAAACGCTCGTATAATGCGGTGATTTTTCCTGCTTTTTCCTGTGTCCTCATAGTCTGTACCTCGCTTTCTTAAGGCTGGAATATTCTCTGTCCTTGGGAGAGTAACACGTTCGGATCAGTGACACAATAGCTGACATTCGGCGTCATCTGCATGAGCTGCGGCTTCACATAGAACCGTGTCTTGCCGCTTCCACTTCCTCCGATAATGATTACATTTTTATTCCTGGCATACTTTGGCTGCTTCGGCCTGCTGTTCATGGTAAGGCGTTCCGTCTGCGTCAGGAGAATATTATTCTCAAATACCGGGTCTATGTATGGGGCAATATCTTTCGGCGTTCCCCACCTTGCAGATCCATACTCCACTCCCTGCCGGTATTTCTTCGCATTTTTGCCTTTCAGATATACCATGAGCTTCACAGCCACAGCCCCGGCCACTCCGGCCAGCAGATCACCCCCATGAATACTCGGAATCGGATTTTCAAACGCCAGTTGGAAATTTAAGAACAGCGCCATCGACTTTTCTATCATGGAATCCCCTACACAATGGCGGTACAGCCACGCTAATTTATCCACCAGATAAAACACAATCACATAGGGGATATTCAGCATTGCCAGACGCTTCACATCTACGGGAGGCATTTTCTCCCGGATCATGCTTTTTAATTTTCCAGACAACGGCACGGATTTTTTCTCTGCTGCAGGTTTCTTTTTCTGTCTCCCACTCAATGCTCCGGCCCCCGTTCCTTCTGTTTCGTCTTTTCCCGCTCCCTGTGCTTTGCAACCCGCTCCTTCGCCAGTTCCAGCTTCCTGCGGACGGATGGTTTCTTCCTTTTATTCAGCGACTTCCCGGTATATTCCTTAAATGCCGCCGTCATGACATCCACATCCTTTGCCTTGAAAAATACAAAATAACGGGGCGGGGAGATAGATGTGTCTTTTTTCAAGCTGAAATCAATGCTGTATTTCCGGGCACATTTCTCAAAGGATTTGATATTGCCGTCTGTCACTTCAATATTGGAAAGCTGGCATCCCTGATTCATCAGCTTCTCCATGCTCTGTTTCCCGTGGCTTTTTACAGCTCCTTTCTCCGCTTTCTGCACTGCCTGTTTCTCCATTTTTTTCTGCTTCCCGTTCCGCTTCTCCTGTTCCATCTTTGCTAACGCTTTCTGCATGGCGGCTTTCAGAATCCTTGCGGAGATCTTGCCGCCATTGACGCACAGCGATACGGTTTTCTCATTTACCTCGTCCTGCAAGTCGTTCCCCCTCCTTTCCTGCTGATTGTTTTTTCTCCCTCATCTCCCGTAAAATTTTTTTCAGACAGTAACCGATGCATGGGGAATGCCTGCCGTATGGACATCCTTGACAGCCGCCACCGCCATTTCCGCTAAATTCCTGCGGCAGAGGATTTTCGGAAACATCCACTGATGCCGGACTCTCCTTCGGGAGAAGGTAATAACATTCCTCCTGGCTGCAGCCTTTCCGCTTTCCTTTCCAGAAATAGCAGTGTTTACAGTCACCCGGCCTGTCCGCCGCATATCTCCTGTTATCCCTCGCCCGGTTCCGGCTGTCTGCCCTTCCTGCCTGCATCCCATTCCCCTCTCTGCCTCATTTCCTCCATCCGCTGGTCCTCCTGCGCCCCTGCCCGGATGCACGAGTACAGCGTGACCGCCACAAATACGCCTGCGGCGGCAATGATTCCTTTCATTCTGCTTCACCCCTTTCCATATGGGGAACTGCCATACATCAATTTCTGTGTGGATACATTCCCATTTAAAACCTGTAATGGACAGTTCCCCATATACAAGCATAAAAAAACGCTTACAGATTCTTTCTGCAAACGCCCATATGTCTTATTAAATTATTATTGTGTTGCAATGAGCGTTTTCTTGGATTGCTCCAAACGCTGTCAGTCCTCCTTCCTTTTTCTGCAGAATATAATCACAGAGCTTGCTATGCCGCAGACTGCAATCCCGGCCAAGGCAAGCCATAACCAGAACGGCCTGTCATCCCCTGTTTTCGGAGTCTCAGCAGACGGCGTTTTCGGTTTCGGTGTTTCCTTCGGCTGATCCGGTTCGTCCGGCTCCGCTTCATCCTTCATCGAAACCTTCTGGATCTCCCTGGTATCCTTAACTTCAAACTTCACATCTTCTGCCACAAGATAGCCGTCCGGCGCACTTTCCTCATGCAGTGTGTATTCCCCGATTGGCAGCATTTCCATATAATGCGGCTTATTCCCGGAAGTCCAGCTTTCTACTTCTTTCCCGTCTTTATCCAGAATGGAAAGTTTTGCCCCTGGCAGTTCCTTCCCGGCTATGTCTGTCTTGGAAATCTCCACCTTTGTCACATCATCCTTCATATCCACCTTCTGCACTTCTCCTGTATTCTCCACAACAAACTCAATGCTCTCCGCAGTCACATAGCCCTCTGCTGGCTGTGTCTCTGTCATGGTATATTTTTTACCAACTACTAATTCTTTGATGATATGCGGCTCCTTGCCGGAAACCCACTCATCCACAAGATTGCCGTCCTCATCCGTTACCTTAAGCTTCGCACCCTCTACCGCTTTTCCATCTGTAAGGGATGTTTTGGTAAACTCAAATACCGTAGGAACATTTTCAAAGGCAAATTCATAGGAAATGCTTTCTTGTTCCGCATCTTCATAGGTGAAGTCAAATTCCTTTGTTTCACCTTCGCTGGTAAATCCCGGAGCAGGGGCCGTTTCTTTCACATAATAAGGGAACCCAATCGGGAGGGCAGCCGCAAATGACAGCTTCCCATCTTCGTCCGTGGCTTTTTCCTCAATCACCGTATCCGCCTCCATGATCACTTCGCCATCTTTATTGGTAATGTCCTCTTTTGCACAAAGGGCGAATACCGTCCCTTCCACTGCACGGTCAGAATCTTTCTCCGTCTTTATTACATTGACCTCTGCTTTCTGGCGGTTATTTTGCCAGTCCGTAGAGAACGTGACAACCGCTGTGTCCTGATCACGGTAAGTCAGGTCAATCTCCCGGATTTCCCCGTCAAGAACATAACCCTCTGCTGTTTCTTTCTCCTTCACATAATATTTCCCAAGAGGGAGATTTTCCATTTTCGCAATCCCGCTATCGTCCGTGGTGATGGCAGCTATCAGCTCATCCTTTTTATAATAATCCTCACTCTCCCCATCTGCCGCTTTTATATCCTCCAGGGCATACACTCCAAAGACAACATCTTTCAGTGAGCCGGTGACATACTCAAACAGATGCGTAATCCAGCCGCCAATGCTGTCCAGCAACGATACATTTTCTAAAAACTCCCCTTCTTTGTTGATCAGGAGCGTACCTGTCGGCACATCGTCCTTCATCTCCACTTTTTGGATTTCAGCCGTATCTTCCACGGTAAACGTGATTTCTTCTGCCTTTAAATACCCATAAGGCGCTAATTCCTCCCGGAGAGTATAAGTTTCTCCGACGGTCAGCCGCTTAATGATATGTTCCTCTCCTTTGACGGATTTCCATGTATCTACGATATTCCCGTCTTTATCAAGGACAGTCAATGCTGCCCCTTCCAGTTCCACGCCTGTTGCAAGGTCTGTCTTTTTAATGGAAACGGTTGTCGGTTCATTTTTAAATTCAGACACATATTCTGCAACTTCTACATCCTGCCCCTGGTATGCTGCAGATACTTCAATGGTTTCATCGGAAGATACATAGCCTGCAGGAGCCTGTTCCTCCCGGATGTAATATTCCCCGAAAGGCAGATCCAGGTCAAAGACTGCCCTGCCATCTTCCCCTGTCATGGCTTCACCAAGCAGCATATCCGCTTTAACAATCACTTCCCCATGTGCGAAAATATCAGCCTTCGCATACAGTCCAAAGACTGCCCCCGCTACCACAGATTCATTCTCTGCATCTTTCTTCACCACTGCAATCGCCACCTTCTGGCGGTCATTCTCAAATGTGGCTGTCTGTTCAATGATTGGCGTGTTCTGGTCTGTGTAAGCAAAAGTAATGGTCTGCGCCTCTCCATTCAGCACAAACCCTTCCGGGGCTTTTGTTTCTTCTACCCGGTATGTGCCAAGCGGAAGGTTTTCAATCGACGCTTTCCCGTCTTTATCTGTCACCAGCGTATCCACCAATACGCCAGAAGCATATTCAAGAATCCGGTTCCCGTTTTCATCCTTCTGGAAATCAGCGGTGTAAATATCCTCTGCCGCATAAACTTTGAACTCTGCACCCTCTAATGTTTCCACCTCATACCGGAAATCCTTATCATCGTACCGGTTCAGCACTTCACCTTTCTTCACGATATGCAGCTCCCCCTTTACCGGATGGTTTTCATAGACAACATCAATGATAACATCCCCTGACACATCGTCCATCTGGTACAACGTATCTGAATCCACGGACACTTCATAATAATTCTCATTCAGCGTATAGCCAGACGGGGCATTGACTTCCTCTATCCGATAATGACCGATTTTCAGGTTCTGCGGCAAAATCAGATAACCTTCGCTGTCCGTGAAATAGGATTTATGTGTTACCACGGTCGGGTAAGTCGTCACCTGCTCCACATATTTCTCGTTGTCCAGGTCATACACCTTGAACTCTGTATTTTCTGCAAGCACAGCTTTCTTCGTTTCATCGTCCTGCTTCACGATTTTCAGCTTCGCTTCAAATTCATCGTCCAGAAGCACCCGCCATACCTGCGGCGTCGTCGGCTTATGCTCTGTGACATGCACAAGGAAGTCCTTGACCGGCGTATAATTATGCGGCGTGCTCGTTTCTTTCACAATGTACGTCCCAAACGGGAGCGGGATGCTGCAGGCATAGCCCCTTTCATCAGTGAAGATTTCCGTTGCCCCGTTCTCCCCGATTGCCACCGGTTCAGCGGAATCAAAATCATACCCGCCATTTTCTTTCTTATCCAGGGAAGATACCAGCCATGCGGTAAACCCTGCGCCGGATAATAAATCCGCATCGGTTTTCCCATTATCTGCCGCCTTGATGATCTGGAACGGCTGCTTTTTCACCTGTTCCGGGGATGTGCAGTCACGCTCTACCGTAGCAACTAAATCTCCCTCATAGTTACAAACTAAGTCATACTCCGTTTCATCTGCCAGATAACCCGCAGGCGGCGTGACCTCCTTCACAAAATACTCCCCAAGGTATAAATCTGTGATCTCCGCCTTGCCCTCTTTATCCGTAGTCAGCGTTCCCACCTGTTCCCCGGCTTTATAAAGGACGCCTGTCTTTTTATCTGGGTGCAGGATGTCATTCCTTGCATACAGTCCGTAAACGGCGTGTTCCAGTGTTCCGTCCCCCTGCGGGATATTTTTGTTGGTTTCCTTATCCTTCTTCTGCAGCCGGATTGTGGCGTTGACACGCTCATTAGCAAAAGTATGGGAGAATGTCACTTTCGCTTCCTGGTCATTGGTGTAACTAAACCGGAAAGAATACACATCTTCCGTATTCCTAAGATACCCCTCTGGAGCCTGGATTTCTTTTGCCTCATACCCAAACCCAACCGGAAGGTCTGCCAAAAATGCTGCATTGCCATCACCATCCGTTGTTGCTTTGTCTATCAGTGCGCCTTTGGATACAACAACATTCCCGTCTGCATTGGTGATATTTTCTGAAGCATACAGTCCGAAAATTCCCCCTGCAAGTCCATTTCCCGTATCCTTATCGTTCTTTACCACACGCACATCCGCTTTCTGCCTGTCATTTAAAAATGTAGCATTGGCAAACGCCGCCTCCGCCATCTGCCCGGCATAGGCAATCGCCACATCCTTTGTTTCCCCTTTGTTATAGAAGTTCTTCGGAGCCTGCATTTCCTTTACCCGGTATGTGCCAAGATGCAGGTTTTTCAGCGTCACAGAGCCATTGTCCCCGGTCACAAGGTTTTCCGCCACCAGCTCCCCGGCTTTATAGACTACCGAGCCATACGGCGTGGTAATATCCTTTGCCGCATAGACATTAAATACAGCGCCCTTCTGTCTACGGCTTTCATAACGGAATGCTGTGCCGTTCTCATTGGAATCCGCACCTGTCAGAACCTCGCCTTCCTTGTAAATCGTCAGATTTCCAAGCTGCTCCACATCCGGGACAGTCGTGGAAGCTGTCTGGTTCGCTTCCAAAGCCACACGGTAAGCAGTCGCATTATACCGGTATCCTGCCGGAGCCGTAATCTCTTTCAGATACACCGTATTCTGTGTCATGACAATTTCCGCTTCCGACGCACCATTACTGTCCGTTGCAGACATCCTGGTAATCAAGTCCGTACAGTCCTTATCCCGGTAAATGCCGAATACAGCGCCGGAAAGGTTTGCGTTGGCAATGGAATCCACCTTGATTACCTTCACTTTTGCACGTTCCAGCCAGTCCACGGATAGGCTCACGGAATTGCCGCCTTCTTCCTCATAATAACTCCCAATATCCTGTGTGGTGCTCCCTGTCGGAACGACAAGCGCCTTCCATATCACCCGGATGCTGCCTTTCATTGCTCCGGTATTCCAGTCCCCATTGACCGTCACCGGGGCAGTAAAATAAAAACTTGTCCCACCGGAAACACGGACAGTTCCCCCTGTCTGCTTGCTCCCGTCTGTCTTATTATGGAATGTTACATCCTTTGGAAGCTTGATGGTAATGGAATTTCTGGAATCACCGTTCAGCTTCGTTGTCCCCGTCACCTGCTTCGAGCCATCATAGGTTGCTTTCAAAGCGGTCTTGCTCAAACTGATCTGTGGATCGGGCGGCGCAGGCAGGCTTTCCAGATAATTGATCCAACCAAGCACCCCGCACTCCCGCAGATCATCCATCGTGCATCCGGCAAACCCATCCATGCCGCAGTAAAAATAACTGGCCGCGATATGGGTGAACACATACTTTAAATCCTCTCCAAAGGACGGCATATAGCTTGCAGTCACATCCCCTGTGCCGCCATAACCATAATAAAGCGTTTTCTGCAGGTTCGGATTCCCGTCTATAATCTGGGCGGCGTAGCTCCCGGTATCCGGGGAACCCTTTGCAGACTCCAGGCAATATGCGATCTTCCCATTTACCGTGAAATAACAGGTAGAGTAATTTCCCAGGTTGCCGGGATAATAAATCTTCCTACCCTTTACCATTGTTGCGGAACCAGAAGCCCTTGCCGTCTGCCTTGCTTCCGCAAACAGAAGGATGCCTTCTTCCTCTGCAATCATTTCCGCATCCTGTCTTGTATCTTCTGCCTGTTCCATGCCCTCTATGACCGCTTCCATCTCGGATTCTGTCATGGATTCCTTCGGGATTTCTTCCCCATCTGCCGTCTGCCCCGGCAAATCTCCTTCCCCATCTGCTTCCGTTCCTTCTGAATCATCGGAATGGCTGTTTTCGCTTCCTTCTCCATCTGCCGTCCGCTTTTCAGAAGATGATACAGATATTTTTTCCTTTACAATAATGTTCCTGCTGACATGGTAAGATGGATTCTTACTGGCCGGCTCTACAAAGTAAACCGCTTTGTAAGTCCCTCCCTTCCCAATGTCAATCTTTTTCCCATCTTTGTCCGTTGCTTCATAGAATGTGATTTTTACTTTATCCGGCGAGAACTCTATACCGGAAAAATCATGTTCCACGTCAAAGCCACTGTCAATCTCCACGATATGATCTTTTGCAGCCACAATTTCATCCGCATCCAGTTTTTCTTTCACCTTCTCAAAAGCCGGGTACTCCGCTTCATAAGCCACAGTCTCCGGCACTGCCGCATAAACTCCCACCGGCTGTAAGAAGGCTGACAAGACCGTGAGCGCCGACAGCAGGCCGGATACAATCCTCTTTACATTTCCTTTCAATATATTTTGTCCCTCGCTTTCTTCATTGTGCAGTCCCATAACTGCCATCATCCTGTCTTTTCCGCTTATTTCCTATCTTCCCATATATCTGTCTCCCTTCGTTTTATTTGCACTGCCAGCCGATAACAGCACATCAATACAGGAAAACCCTCTGTCCTGGCATATTCAAACACACCGGAACAAAAAGGCTTCCCTGCATGGCATCTGCTGTTATCCAATCCGGTTTCCCGGACTGGCTTTATGTTATATTGAGCGTTTTCCTGTGTTCCTCCCAGACCCGTTCCCTGTCCCGGCTTCTCTTTCCTGGGGCGTTTTCTCCGGCAGGGTACGCTAAGATGCACACTCAATGCCGGGTATCAATCTGGGCAGGCTATGAAATTTTCAAGGTACGAGTGAAAGGGAAATCTTTGAATTGTGATAGTTGGAAATTTTTCAGAAATGTTACCCTTTCACTAATAGCAGACTGGAGAGGGCAAAATACAAGCAGATTTGCAAATTTCTTTGATTTTTTAATATAAGATAAAATTGGAATGGAAAAAACATTTAGATATGATAGAATAACTATTAAGCAGTCAGAATTTTACCCGTTAATAGTTTATTGAAAAAGGAGTGATGAAAATGCATGACTTTAAAATTAGAACCGACCTGGCGCTCTTTTCCATGCTTAATGTTAAACAATTTAGTTTTGAGAGTTTGAATGGCGAAAAAAAAGAAAAGAACCAAGAACTGTTTCAACAGGCGGCAATGCACATACCCATAACTGAATTGGATAATGGAATTTATTATAGAGCAAGAATCATTGATCCAGCTGATGGAGAAAATACAGGGATTATTAAAGAAAACGGCATACCAATAAGCGGATATGATGATCTGCATTCTGGTGTAGCGCCTGCATCAGCAATAAAGATAACTGGAAGGGTAAATCATGCCGGCGAACAAGTCCTTTATTTGGCAGAAGATATAAAGACTTCCTGTAAAGAACAAAAAGCTGCTGAAAACGATTATATCTCTGTTGCTGAATGCACTATAAAAAACAGAATTAGCGTAATGGATTTTACAATTATGGCTTCCGATGGGCTTGACAGCCTGTTTTCAGATGAAACAGTACAGTTTTTCGCCAGCCATTATTCCGTTGATATTAGGGCGTTCTATATCTTCATAAAAGATTATTTAACATCTCCAGCTTATGCAGAACAAAATTATGCCGTACCATTGGATTTTTTAGACATTGTAAAAAATAGGAAGGATATTTCCGGCATAAAATATAATTCTTCTTATACCGATAAACATAATATTGCCTTATGGGATGAAAATAAAAATAACAGATGTACAAATAGCAAAGTTGTAAAAGGAAAACAACAGGCTCCCCCGTCTTCTGCGGGCCAGAATTAAAAACGGATTTAGCTCAATCGAAGAATAGATACACAATCCTGAAAATAATAAAAGGCTATGGTACATGACTTATCCCATAGCCTTTCATTCCCCATATTTTCTTCTATTATCTGTAATCCCCAATATATAATCGACACTGACATCATACCGTTCCGCCAGTTTCATCAATGCCCATAGCGGTATCTCACGTGAACCATTTTCGTATCTTCTGTACACTCCTTCATGGCACCCTAAAAATTCAGCCACATCTATCTGTCTTAAATCATGGTCTGTCCTTAAATCCCTGATCCTCTTGTAATGCATACTACACCTCACCGTTCGGTTTGATCTATTCTTTTCAATCTTATCATCAGATAGGATATTCTAATCAAAACCGTACTATTCGGTTAGGTAAATAGAAGAAGGCCAATATTTGAAAATGCTCAGAATATTAGATATAAAACATCCTGCAGGAGAGCATGATACAAAAAGAGTTATGGCATGAGAAATTAATGTGCCATAACCCTATTCACCATATTTTCTTCTATTATCTGTAATCCCAAGCATATAATCAACACTGACATCATACCGTTGTGCCAGCTTCAACAATGCCCATAGCGGTATCTCACGCACCCCATTCTCATACCTTCTGTATACACCTTCATGACAGCCCAAAAATTCAGCCACATCTATCTGCCGTAAATCATGGTCTGTCCTCAAATCCCTGATCCGCCTGTAATACATATCGCACCTCACCGTTTGGTTAGTTTTACTCTTTCAAATTTTATCACCAGATGTTATACTTTATTCAAAACCAAACCATTTGGTTAGGTAATTGGAGGTGACGGGAAATGAGAAAAACAGGACTCTTAATTTTATTATCATGCGGAATGATATGTGGGTGTTCCAAAGAATATATTGAAATGGACATTCTCTCTTCCAATAACACAACATCCGGCAACTGGTATGAACTGGATATTGATGTCATTGCCGATAAAGATGACGTATCGGATAAAGAAGCATGTTCCAGGGAAATCATACAGCATATCCTTGACAATGATTTCCACAGTACACGCTTTTCGTTTGATATAAACGGATATCCTAACAATGTATCCGTAGATGTATTCACTTCTGAAAAAAATGCACAAAAAGGTAAGGAAGCTTATTCTTTTGAATACGTTACAGAATTTAATACAGAAAACTCTGATGTACAAAATAATATCAAAGACAATCCAAGAGAATTTGAAATACAATACGAATAAAATATACCTGATGGCAGGACTCCGCTTTGCGACACGATGTCGCAAAGTGGAAAACCATGTGCTTTCAGAAATATCCCCCTTGAATTCCCTGCTCTTTCATTTTCCGGCATAACTCTTCTAATATCCGTTTCCGGCGGTTCTGTATCGTTTTCCGGCTGCAGCCAAAGAGCTTTGCCGTATCTGTTACCGTAGCTTCCGCAAAATACAGCAGCTCAATCAGCCTGGCGTCCTCTGCAGGCAGTTTTTCCAGAACTTCCCTCACTTTATCCCGGCAGATATTTCGCAAAACCGTCTCCTCCACCCCCTCTGCCACATCCTGGAAATGCCCTGAACCATTCCCCCGGACCTCTAAGCTGTCTAGACTGCATATGCCATGTTTCCGGTTCCGCTCCTTCTGATACCGCTCCCTGCGCCGTGATCGATACCATTCTAAATAAACCTCCCTGGTCACATCCACTAATGTACCGTCCGCCATCCGCAGCACATAATGATCCCGTTCCTTCGGCTGTTTCCCTCTCATGCCCGGCCCTCCCCGCAACATATCCTGTAATCAGGGCAATTCTGGGAAGCCTGATAATTTTTACGGATGCTGCGGACTGCCTGGGAAATCATTGCGGATACCGCCTGCTGGCTGATGCCTAATTCCTTTGAAATTTGCTCCTGTGTTTCTCCCAGCAGATAATATTTTTGAATGACATATTTCTGCCTTGCCGATAAAATCCCCAATATTTCTGCCACTGTCTCTTGCCTTGTCAAATGCTCTAACATGGATTCCGTCAGGTTTTCCATTGCCAGCCAATCCTCGGATACAGCGCTGTAAGAAACATTCCAGCTCCGTTCCTTTTCTTCATGGTTCCGGTTCAGCCGGTCTTCGCCTTCCAGTACAAGCCGCAGATACCATTCCCTGTTTTCAAAAAATTGTTCCGGCAGGATAACCGTCTTTCCATCTGCCAGATACAGATAATCCCTGCATGAGTGAAGTAAAAACACTGTGAAATATTTTTCCACCTGATAAAGCACATAGCCGCTCTGATAAGCGGATATTTCCGAATCCAGGCCAAGCCTTTCCTGTGCGATTGCCGATCTGGATGTCCTTAGCTGCTTTGCCGTTGGAAGTTTTACTCCAAAACCCGGCACATCCACAATTCGTTTCAATTCCTGCAATGTCAGCATATATAGCCGCCTTTCTGCCTGAAGGCTGCGGGCGGCCTGGAAAACTGGCATCACAGGGATTGTCCGATACAGCAGGAAGGCAGTAAAATAACGCTCCCGGCTCACCCGTTTTTTTTAACGGGAGCCAAGAACCCCTTTTACCGCCTTTACCAGTCCATAACTTTATCCTTATATTTTTCTGATAATCCTGGTCTTTTTATCTGCCTTTCTGCTATCCCCCTTCCATCATCGTTTTCTCCTGTGGCTGTTTTCCTCTGATGTATCCAGTTTAACAGCCGGTCCTTCCGTTTACCTCAACATATATGTGGAGATTCCCGGAAAGTGCAACATATTTGTGGAACTTCAAGAACTGTGGTAAATCACATCACCTGCATTGCCGCAGTCCATCGACCAATGCCTCCATCGTCTGTAAAACCACCATCTGCTCACTCTGCTTCAGATGCCGGATGCGGCAGAACATCTTCCGGCACTGCCCATCCTCCTTTGTCTGGCCGCTTACGCCAAGAAGCTCGTTCGCATCCACGCCGAGTATCTGCACCATTTTTATAAATATCTCTATGGACATCGCAGACTGCCCGCCCTCAATGCGGCTGACGGTGTTGGCGCTGATCCCTGCCTGTTCCGCAACCTTCTCCTGTGACATGCTGATCTCATTCCTCCGGTCACGGATACGGTTGCCCAATTCAATCAAGTCCTGCGACCCTGCACGATTGCCCAATATGCACCTCCTTCCTGGTCTGAATTTTCTCCCGGAACTTTCCGTCATCGTGTCGTAAAGTGCGCAGCCCGCTTTACATCCGCCATTCCGTCAAGCCCTGTCCCCTGACTTTGCGACACCGTGCCGTAAAGCTGGACAACAAAAAAACAGCCGTGTATCAAGCTGTTTTTACGGATTGTTATTCAATTTATGCCTGTATTGCCTGTCCTTTCTGTTTCTTTCTATTTCTTTCAAACACCAATCACGCCCTGCAAGGCTTCTTTACAAATTCACTTATTTTCATACCTTCCTCCAATCTGTACCTGCATCCAGTATATCACGCCTGGCACACCGAAACAATTTTATCGCCAATATTCCCCGTGCTTTTTCATCCGCTCCCATACAGGTCATGGTTCACTTCCGCTGTGTAATAATTGCTTATGGTCATCGGGGCATTATACAGCGTTGTCAGAAGATATGCCTTGATATTGCCCACCTTCGTCGTATTTGCGCCCAGGCAGGTAAGGATATACTCAATATGCTCATGGTTCAGCTTCATAAACCGGTTCTTGACAAGCGCCGCCGGCTTTTCCACTCCTGCAACCCGCACTGTGCCATTGTCCGGCAGCATCATCACTTCCACCATCAGCTCCACCAGTTCATCCACGTCCTCTCTCCGGTGATAGCGCCCGTCCTGGAAACACTCGTAAGATATGTGTTCCCGGATGATGTCTCGGTAAGCATCCAGCTCTCCCATCACATCCGGCTCTGTTCCTGGGATAGATGGATTAGACAGGATAGGATTAGGATGGATAGCAGACACACCGGATTCAGGATCATTAAGATCAGGCTTACTACACTCCGTTTCACTAAATTCAGGCTTACTTAAATCAGTCTTGTTAATATCAGTCTTATTAGATTGTGATTTTGGAAATTCTTGAATTGTGATTCCCACCATTCCAGAAGTATGATTTTCACCATTCTTGAATTGTGATTCTGGAGATTCTTGAATTGTGGTTTTCATCATTCCTGAATTGTGATTTTCACCATTCTTGAATTGTGATTCTGGAAATTCTTGAATTGTGGTTTTCACAACTCTTGAATTGTGATTTTCACTATTCTGTGCATTTATAGGCGTTCCCCCCTGTTTTTCCTCTCTTTCCTTGCCCTCTGTCTGCCGGATAATGAAATTTTTCACGTATATGACATTCGGCTTTCCAAGCCCCAGGCGTTTCTTTTCAATCAGTCCAATTCCTTTATCTGCATCCAGTTCTTTCAGAAGCCTTACCGCTTTTTGTATACCACAGTTCATAAGCTCTGCAATTTCTTCCACTGTAAAAATGATATACACCCTGTCCTCTTCATCAAACCACCGGTTCTTTATGCTAAGGCTCATACGGTCTAATAAAAGACCGTATAAAACCTTCGCTTCACAAGAGAGAGACTTGAAGCATTCTGCAGTGAACAGAACCTTCGGAATCCGGTAAAACGTGTACTGCTCCGCTTCCATGCCCCGATAATAATCAAACTGTAATTCCTGCATCCGTTGTCCCTCCCTCCTTCTGCTTCCATTCCTCCAGAAGTGTATAGATCACATCCTCAATCTGCTCTTTGGAATATTCCGTCGGGAAATAATTGCGGATTCTCTTTGCGGAAATCGTCACATTCACATTTTCCTTCTCTTTCCGGATTAAAACCGCATATACATTCCCTTCCGTCAATTCCCCTGTTTCACTGCTTTCCTTTAGCTGTTCTGCCTGCGCTTTCGATGGGAATATGCCGCTGTTGCCGATGGCGTCCACAACCCATGCCTGTTCTTCTGCTTTCAGATAAGACAGTTTCTCCCCGACCACCATAGGGATTTTATTTTCATCCACATAATCCATCAGTTCTTCCACCAGTTCCGACAGCCGGATATAACGCTGCACTGTCCTCCCGCTGTCCCCGGCAGCTTCCCCGATGGCATCCGCAGTATATTTCTCCCCTTTGCTGCCCTGGTGCTTCATTGCTTCGTATTTCATCCGATATGCCTTCGCCTTCTCACTTGGCAGGATGTCCTCCCTCTGGATATTCGTATCGACCATCAGGACTACCGCTGTATCATCATCCATTTCCCGGATAATGACAGGCATTTCCGTAAGTCCGGCAAGCTCACAGGCCCGCCACCGTCTATGCCCTGCAATAACCTCATAGCCGCCTTCCGGATGCGGGCGCACAATCCCCGGCATCAACACGCCATACTGCTTTACGCTTTCCACCGTTTCCTGCATTTTTTCATCATCCAATACCCGGAACGGATGGCCTTTAAACGTATGCAGCTCACTTAGGGGAACGGAAGTGACCGTTTCGCCCGTTTCATCTATGCCAAACAAATCATCAAAGCTGTTCAGCTTTACCTTCTCTGCGCTCTTACTTTTCATCCGCAAGCACCTCCTGTGTCAGTGAATGGTAGCCGCCTGCCACAATCCCCTTTGGATCATGAAGATAGATACTTTTCCCCTCTGCCGTGGTTTCCGCAGCCTTTACAGATAACGGGATGCAGTTCTCAAAAATATGTACTCGGTTCCCATATACCTCCCGGATCTGCGCTGAAATGTCCCTTGCGAAGTTTGTCCTCCGGTCTACCTTTGTCAGCAGAATCCCCATAATGTCAAGCGCTGGGTTTAGCTTTCTATGTACCCGTCCAATCGTCTTAATAAGCTGCTGAAGCCCTTTGACTGGGAGATATGCCGCCTCTACGGGAATCAGTACGCTGTCCGCCGCTACAAGGGCGTTTATCGTAATCATGCCAAGCGAGGGCATACAATCTAATGCGGAGTAAATTATTATGCGGAGTAAACCGCTGAATTCATTCATTTCGCTGTGATTGTGTCGTATTATACTCTGCATAATAATTCTCCATTCTGTTGAT
>CAJTGD010000056.1 GCA_910575475.1 Lachnospiraceae bacterium
GAGAAAAAGGAATAAAAATCCTGTATTTTCAAGGACTTTGAAACCGATAAAGTCAAAATCAGGCGTTAACGAGTGTCCATTACACGGATTTTAGGAGATATTATAAGGATGTGCTGTGTGCATTACCGTCCTGTCAGATGGCGGAATCGATTGAGGATGTGGAAAGATTTATCCGCAGGAGAAAGAACGTGGATTATTATATGTAAAACAGTGAGGCTTGCTGTTCATATCGCCGTACTATTCGCTGCGGAATGTCCGAATCAACATACCAGTAAAAGCGGGTGTTCAGCTTTGTGTGGAAAGTGATCATCAATAGGCTGGATACCGTTATAGTATGTGCAGAACAGAGTGCGGATTGTAAGTCTTTGGGCATTGTTGGTTCTGCTTAAAAAACAGAGCAGTTTGGGACGGAAAGTTTGTTGGTATTTCAGGGGCATTTTACAGCGATTTGGTGGTATTGGCAGATGGTTTTCTGTGCATGGAGTGGGTATACTGTACATAGCGTCAGAGGAAAGAAAGGAAGTGAAGAAAATGAGCAGATATCAGGTGAAAATGCAGCAGGATGGTTCTAAAAGATATTATTATATCTGCGATATGGATTCTATGGATATTGAATTGTATCCAAGTAAATATCTGACGCATAAGGTCAGGGCAAAGCAGTCACCAAATACGATCCGGCGGGCAGCACTGGCCCTTGCATATTATCTACAGTATATAGATGAACAACAGATGGAACTGGCAGACGTTTATCAATTAGGATTTGAACAGCAGTATAAGCACTTTACTGACTTCCTTGACTGGCTGAAGCAAGGACGGCATAAAGAACATCGTGTAAAGATTCCAAACAATGGAACCTGCAATGCATACCTACAGGATGTGTTCAGGTTCTATCTTTTTATGGAGCAGGACGAATGGCGTGGGAAAGACCTTCTGGTGCTTTCTTACAACCAGATCGTCACTGCGGATTCGGTAGGTGTGAAAAAGGTACTGCGTTCCCAGGCATTCAGAGGGTATTTAAAAGCGGAGGAACGAAATGTCCGGGCTGCCGGAAAAGATGAGATTAAGACGCTTTTAGAAGCATGTACGAATTGCCGCGATCAGGCCTTGATCCTGCTGATGGCAGAAACGGGTTTCAGGATTGGGGAAATCCTTGGTATAGATTATATCCATGATATTGATTACAAAACCCACCTCGTCAAAGTAAGTTTCCGGGAGGACAATGAGAATAACGCAAGGGCAAAAAATGCAGAATACCGCAGGGCGAAGATCAGTGACAATACCTTTGACTTTTTACTATATTATATTTCCGAATACCGGCACCTGATCCAAAAGCAACGGCATCTGTTCATTACGATAGCCGGGAGTACGGCAGGCCACCCAATGAATGTGGATGCCGTTTATGACATGCTGGAGAGGATGGAGAAGAAAACAGGTGTGAAGACTACTCCGCACATGCTCCGTAGATATTTCGGAAATGAACGGTGGAGGGCAGGATGGCGCCTGGAGATGATCAGCCATGCCTATGGCCATAAACATCTGGAAACCACAGTACGGTATCTGAATGCCATAGATGACAGGCTGATCGAAGCCAGCGACGAGTTTTATGAAAAGAACGCTGCCCTCTATAATGTCAGTCAATTGATGTGATGGAGGTGACAGAATATGCCTGCGGCAATCTTACAGTGGGCAGAGAAAGAAGCAGTACAGCCGGAACGGTTGAAAGAATCAGAACAGAAGATTGCGGAGGAACTTGCGGAGTGTCCGGGAATTGAAAAACGGTGGATGAAAAAACTGGCAAAATTTCTGGTACAGTCAGGAATTGGACATATTTCAGAGATGGATTATCCATTAAGGGCAGAATATGAAATTTATTTGGGGGCAACACCGCAATGGAAAAAGAATTGTCTGAAAACCTTTGATAAGGTAGTCAAGTATGAAATCCAGAAACAGATGCAGACTCTTTCCGGGAGACAAAAGAATCAATGGAAATACAGGAACCGGATCCTCTTCCTGCCATACCATCCGGATCAGGGGATTGCTTCTGAATTTGAGGAAGCAAGGAAGTCCGATATCCTTATCTGGGATTTTGAAAAAGCCTGCCCAGAAAAATTGAAGCAGCAGATATTTGGGGGATTGGACTATATACTTCATAATTGTAATAAAGATCCGCGCTTTAAAAGGAAAAAGCTGCTGACCTTGCAATATTTTTATACATTTTGTGTAGAGAATGATATTTCGGATGTCGAGATGCTGGAAAAAACGGATATAGAAAAGTACCTTATCTATATTGAGAACAGCAGGAAAGAGGCCAATCTTGATATGCAGGCGATGGCAGTGGTAACGATATGCAGGAAAGAATCCTTTGTCAATTCCGCGGATATCCATTGGTATGCGGGGGTGTGGTATCTGGACCGGCTGCATTTGCCAAAAGACCGTGTGAACCCCAGTGCTTCCAAAGAAGGGATATCTTTTTTAGAAATCCACGATCTATCCAACCGGAAATATGCGCAGGAATATATGAAATATGAACTGGGGATTACCGGCCAGGCGGTCAGTACGATTTTAAAGAGATACCTCAGTGTGCGGGAATTTATTGTTTTCTTAGAACATAAAGAAGTTCCTGTATGCGGATGCGGCAGGGAGCATGCAGATGCTTATTTCAGGAAGCTTCTCGGGCGGAACCTTGGGGCAAAGGGATTTAATGAAAGGGTATTTGGAATCACACATTTTTATAAATTCCTCGCAGTCAGACGATATGTGGACCGTGTGCCATTCCGTCAGAAGTATTACATGCAGAAAGTGATGCCGGTGCATCATGACAGAAGTGTGGAAATGGAAACCTATATAGGGATCATGCAGAAACTAAGATACTTTCCGGAACATCTGCGGTGCATGTTTTTACATCTATGGTGTCTGGGATTAAGGGGGAGTGAGGTGTGCACCTTGAAGGGCGGCGCTTATTACAGGCAGGGAGGAGATTTCTGGATACAGATTTACCAGATCAAGACAAAAGGTTATAAACGGATCCCTGTTCCGGAAGGATTATATGAGATCATGCGGGTCTATATAAAAAAACATCAGATTGAGCCGGAAGAATATATTTTCAAAAATACAAAAGGCGGTGCGTTTTTATATCCCACATTCCGGGCGCAGATGCTGAAATATTGCAGGGAAAACCAGATACAAGGTGGGGAATATATTTTTAAATCCCATGATTACCGCCATACCGTTGCAAGCCTGTTTTATGATCATGAAGTCTCCCTGCAGAGCATCCGGGATTACCTGGGGCATATGTATGACGAGATGACGCAGCAATATATAGACTATATGCCCAGAAGGATAGAGGCAGCAAACGAGGAATACTTTGAGGAACCGGATAATAACCTTGCGGCAGGATTGAGGGAAGGCGGCACATATGGAAGAAAATAGAATTTATTATAAGGAACTGCCATGCTATCAGAGTGCGAAAGAAAAGGAGAAACGGAGAGTATATAGTGAGCCATATTTTGATTTGGGTGAATTGCCTGAAGGAGAGTTGCGGCAGGAAATAGGAAATTTTATCAGGAAACGGGGCGAAGAGGTAAGCTTTGCGACCATCTTGCATGATAAATCAAATTTCAAATATTTAGCTGCTTTTTTACAGAAAAAGGCTGGGAACAGCAGGGGTCTGAAGGACTGGGAAGCGGAAAAATGGCTGCGACAGCTCAAGGCATGGATGCTGGAGAAAGGGATGCCTCTCACAGAGGAATTTAAGAACGTATATGGGAGGACTTCTGTAAAAAATTCACCGCTGATCCAATATTTTAACAGCATGTTAAAATTTCTGGAAAAGGAAGACGGACGGGATGAAAAAGAAAAGGATATCTGGGAGCTTGATAAGCTGGATTTGAAAATCAGGAAGAATCCTATTTACAATACGCAGACCATAAACTTCAAAGCAATCAGCCAGACAAATATCCGGGAAGAGGTCAAAAATGCGATTTACAGGCATCTGGACTATGAAAGCCTGGGGACTGTACAACATGAGATGACGTCCATGCGCAATTTTTCAGATTATTTAAAGAAAAAGCGGCCGGAAATCCAGTCCTGCCTTGAGATTGACAGGGCTGTCATGGAAGAATACCTGATCTTTCGGATGACAGAAAATGAATCCTGCCGCAGCGGAAGCGACCAGGTGAGGAAACTCCGGGCAGTTCTCGAAAGCATCGGGAAGATATATAATGCGCCGCATCTGGAAAGCCTGTTTATCAATACGGATATACCGCCGGAGTTGGATCCGGAATTCAAGGTCTATTCTGACGGGGAGATGAAGCGGCTGATGGCCTGTATCACCAAACTGGACGAACAGATCGCAAGATGCATGGTTATTCACCAGATGCTTGGCACCAGGATTTCCGATACGCTTACATTAAGGACGGACTGCTTGTCAAAAGCGAATGGACATGACATGATTCGGATTGAACAGGTGAAGACCAGGGTATATGAAAAGCCGATCAGCGGAGAACTGGCAGATTTAATTAAAAAGGCGATGGAGTATACCATAGGGAAATATGGAAAAACGGAATACATTTTTGTAAATGACCGTAATACCGGCGCTCCTTTACAGTACACGACAGTGAAGCACAAAGTCCTGCGGATGATACAGGAAGAAAACCTGAGAGATGACAAAGGCCATTATTTCAAATTTAATACGCATATGTTCCGGCATTATTATGGAGTGAAACTGACAGAACTACATTTGGATGACTGGACCATCGCGAGGCTTTTAGGCCATAAGGGGCTGAACAGTGTCAAGCACTACCGTAAAATGAGCAACCAGCTCATGGCAGATGAGACACGGAAGGTACGGGAAATGATGACAGAGATCATCTATGCGAATTTATATGGATGGGGTGCGGAATATGAGCAAATACGACAAAATGATCGAGGTAAATAGGAAGGCCAGCGAAGAGAAGGTCAGCAGGGCAAGGGCTGCGATCATGGAGATGCTGGCGGACCAGGAACGGATAAGCGTTCCGATTCTGATGAAAAAAACGGGGTTGTCCAGAGGGTTCTTTTATAAGAATCCGATTGTTAGAAAAGAGATGGATCATGCGCTGGAACAGCAGGCTGGAATTATTGATCCCCGACGGAGAGTTATAGACGCGGCGATGGATAAGCGAATGGAGTTGATGCAGAAACAGATGGAGCAGCTGAAGCGGGAAAATATGGAATTGAAAAAAGAGAATGAGAAGCTGCAGAAAGCGTTGGGGAAAAAGAATCTGAATATTTTGAAGAATTTGTGAGTGAGGAAGAAAATAATTAGACTGGACGGACATGTGAGGGAGCATGTCTGTTGGTCGTTGGGATAGATATAGAAAAGATTTTATGGAAGATATGTATTGGAAATAATTTGTAAAGTTCTTATATTAGAGGAGTTCAATTTGAAGATATTTTTTGAGAGATGGATTGCATTGCTTGTTGTTTACGGTATGCTGAGTTTATGTGTCTTAAATCATTGTATTTAGCAATCTAATGATTTATAATAAAACGATTGGAGAAATTGAACAGATTTTTTTGCAGTGTATTCATTATTGGCAAGAATTAGACAGGATTAGGACACAGGTATTTTTTCAAATATCCACATGAATGGATAATTACTATATGAGGCGAGATCATGAATTGGCAACATTTTCAAACATATAATGAGGCATCAACACGTGCATTTGAAGCAATGTGCAATCAGTTATTTGAACTGTGGGTTAATAGAGAATATAGAGATACTACACGATCTTTTGTTGTAGTGAATGGATCTGGTGGAGATGGAGGAGTAGAATCCTATGCTAGACTTGTAACTGGTGAAGAAATTGGTGTACAGGCTAAATGGTTTTTGGACAGTGTTACTACATCGCAGTTCACTCAAATAAAAAAATCTATTATTACAGCATTGGAAGTACATCCAAAGCTAATAAAATATATAATATGTATACCTAGGGATTTATCAAATTCAAAAAAAGGAAAAGATGGAAAAATTGTCCAAAAGACAGAGTATTCGAAATGGAATAAGATTATTGCAGATATAAGAAATATGTATCATAAAATTGATATTATCCTTTGGGGTGACCATATTTTGGAAACTCAGTTACAGTATGCAGATGCAGCAGGAGTTAGGCGGTACTGGTTTGAAAAAGAGGAACTTACGAAAGAGGCTATACAGTATTCATTTGATAAACAGAAGAAAGGATGGCTGGTTCAACGATATATTCCTGTTTTACACAATCAAGGGAAAATGCATAAAGAAATAAGCAGTTTCCTGGGAAAATCCGAAGAATGTCTTGATTTATTGAGAGATTTAAAGTTTGTAGAAAAAAATCTTAGGATGTTAATAGACCAGATAGGTATTTTATATGATTTTGTATATGAGAAAA
This sequence comes from Lachnospiraceae bacterium, assembly GCA_910575475.1. GTDB lineage: Bacteria > Bacillota > Clostridia > Lachnospirales > Lachnospiraceae > Schaedlerella. The sequence continues at coordinate 6,408 of CAJTGD010000056.1, forward strand.
ATTTACATATTGATAAACTAGAAAAATTTCATGAATTACAAGAAAGAGCAGCACATCAATTAGAAGAGTTATTGGAAGTCAAAAATGCATTTCAAAGTGAAGAAAAGATAGAAAAATGGAATGAATATATTTTTACATATGATGAACTTGGAGATTTGGAAAAGCAGATAGATCAATACTCATTTGGAGATAGTTCTTTTCACTTTTGGGATATTCAAAAGTTAATAAATAAGCTCTATGATATTAATATGCCACAATTAATAGAAAAATTGAAACAGAGATGTAATTTTGAAAAGGTAATTGTGATCGGTGGACAGGGAACTGGAAAAACACATGGAATTGCTAATGTAGTTGAAGTACAATTGAAGCAAAATTATCATATACCGATTCTGGTTCAAGCAAAGAGTATTTCATCTCAAGACGAATGGAAAGATATAATCATTCGGGTATTAGGGTTATCACAAAATTGGAGTGAAGAAGAGCTATGGTCTGCTTTAGAAGCATTATCATATAGAAATGAAATAAATCATCCCATATCTGTTGTGGAGAAAGAAAAAATCCGTATTGTACCTAAAGTGATTATCTGTATTGATGGTATAGATGAGATAAAACCATATGAGCGTTGGAATGAGCGAATATGCCAAGTGAATGCGATTGTTTCCAAACATAAAAGGATTAGATTTTGTTTCACGGGACGTCAATATGCATTTAATAGTAGGCAAATGTTACGAGAACAAAATCTGAAAAAAATCACACTATATGATGATGGAGATGTGCCAGTAAGAACGATATATGATGCATATATGAGATATTATAATATTGATGATGAAGGAGCAAAATGGCTTCGTTATTCTATAAGTACCCCATATGCATTGAAATTGGTATGTGAGCTTTACGAAGGAAAAAATATAGGGAAAATTGGCAAGTCGGATGTTATAGTTACTAATTTGTTACGAGAAAAATTTGATAGATTAAATAGAGAGTTTAAAATTTCAGCAGGGCTTGCGGAAAATACAAATGATCAAATTGTAAAAATAATTTTGCTAAAAATTAATGAAATATTAGAAAATCAAAATGAGATTACGCATGTACAGTTAAAATCCATTTTGAGGGGGTTGGACATTTATAACTATCTTAATGAACCGGGAATAGATAAAATTTTGGATTTTTTAGAAAAACATTCTTTTTTACAATCCTATCAAAAATGTGCTGAAAGTTTTTTTGAAAATGACAAAACAATCTATTTTTTAGGAACACAGCCTGTTTACGATTATTTGAAAGCCCTCCGGTTATTTGAAAGAAGCAATTATTCAGACGACTTAGAATTGGATAAGCAGGTTTTGGAAAATATGGGAGCATTACAAATGTATTCAGTAATGATTTTAGAACGAGAAGGAAAAACATTGTGGCAGAATAAGTCCTGTAGGGAGAACTTACCATATGAAGAAAACTTGTTCAGTGCTGTTGCATTTGCATTGATAAATGTAAATGAAAATATATCTGGTCAATATGAAGACTGGCTTAAAAATTTGATGTCCCAAAATACATATGCGTTATCTTTAGCAGTCAATAAAATAATTTTACCATTGGCTAGAAATAGAAGACATCCGCTCGGGAGTATACTTCTCAATCAGTACCTAAATTCATTTAATCGACCAGCTGATAGGGATATTATTTGGTCAATTCCTTCAGGGCTAAATGGAAATGAGGATTCTATATGGGTCCGTCCTGAGGATATAGAATATACAAATGAATCATATAAACTGGAAGATACGGATTGCTATGATGGAATGCCGTTAGTTTGGGCATGGGGATTGACATCTGTCGATAATAGACAAAGGACAATGATACGACAGGAGATTACAAAATGGGGAATTATACGGCCTGAAGAGTTTTATAAGTTGTTTGAGCATTTTGTGAATATTAATGATGATCAAGCTAAAACAGATATATTTGCAATAGCCATGTCTGTTACATATGTGTGCCGGAAAAATCGAACATATTTGAAAGCAATATCTAAATGGATATATCATAATGTCTTTCAGTACGGAAAGATAAAAAATATACACAATGCAGCGATTAGGTACTATTCAAGGGCAATTATGGAATGTGCTTTTTCTGAAGGGGCAATTGCAAGCGAAAAAGTTGCTAAATGCCTTCCACCGTATAGAACTGGTTCATCATTTGCTGCGTTTGCACCCGAAGCAACAACAGGAACAATGATGAGAGGTTACAAAACAATGGATTATAATTTGGCAAGGTACGTTTTATGTGAACCATTGAATAGAATGTTTTTATCAAATAGAGATTATAAACGTGAGATTGATAACCTTGTAGAAAAATATGGAAGGAAGTATCAGTTACCAGAGCTGACATGTGAAAAGTGGATTTTAGGATGTGCTTTTGGAGTGGTAAAAGCAGCTGGTTGGCGTGAGAATATTTTCTACGGAAAACCAAATGGTGGCAGGGTAGGAGAAAAGTTAGGAGTGGATATTGCAATACGTAGAAAATTCAGTCCAGCTACACATGGAAGTATGAGCCGGGTTATGTCAATTACAGAAAAATATATTTGGTGCGCAAAAATGGAATTGCTAGGCTATTTAGCAGATAGGCTACCTTATCATGAATACGGAAGTGGCAGTAATTATGTTGATGATTATGGACAATTAGAGAATTATGTTAATCCTTATCAGGAATTTTGCCAAATAGATTTTGATAAGGTGATGGAAAAAACAGATTTGATTTTACCAGAAGAATTGGCACCATTTATTAAAGGATGTGATTATAGTAAAAATGGCATTCAAAAATGGTTGCTTGAATCGCCCATTCCAAACTTTGAAAAATGGATTAATGTTCAACAGGGAGCAATAACATTATATGGATCACATTGTGTAAGTAATGAAGCACACGGTGTTACAACTATGATGTGGATATCTTCTGGGCTTATACAGAAAGGAACAATAACATCACTTGTAAAAAAGTTAAAAGATAGAGATTTTTCTGTAGAACTAATAAACGCTGCAAATATTTTGGCATATCCAAATTCCAATTGTTATGTTTCGCCTTTGGAGGTATGTTGGTTTGATTGGAAGGATGAACATAATTCCGAAATAGTATATGGAAATAATGTGCTCTATAAAAATGTTGCAAGATGCATGTGTGATACACAGGAAAAAGGTGAAAAGGAATACGAGATGCCTTCTAAGAAAGTAAGGAAAATGATGGGGATTGTAAGCGGAGATGGATACCATTATTACAATGATAAAGGCATCGAGATTGCAAATTATAGAGAGGCAGGAGAACGTTTTGGTAATAGTCAATATATGCTGCTGGTTAATAAAGAAATCTTTATTTCAAAGGCATCCGAATTGGATTTACAGCCAATTTGGGTGGTCAGAGTATTAAAGGAAATGTCGTACAAAGCAAGAGAGAGATTTGATTGCTTTATAGAGAGAGATGAAACTTATTTAGTCTGGAAAAATAATCAACGGTGGCAAATGAGGAGAATTGAATGTACTGATTGAATAGGAATATTTAATTGTAATAAGAGTAGATAAGTATGTGGGAAGTAAATAAGTTAATAGTAGAGTGAGGTGTTTGTATGGCAGAAAACCAAAATATAGAATGGAAAGAATGTTGGCGTGACGAGTATTTGAAATGGATCTGTGGTTTTGCTAATGCTCAGGGCGGCAGAATATATATTGGGACGAATGATGACGGAACGGTGATTGGAGTCATAGATAGCAAAAAATTAATGGAAGACATTCCGAACAAGGTTCGGGATATTCTGGGAATAATTGTAGATGTAAATTTACTGATACAAAATGGAAAAGACTATATTGAAATATGCGTCAATCCAAGTAGTTATCCAGTAAATTATAAAGGCGAGTATCATTATCGGAGCGGCAGTACAAAGCAGCTTCTTCGTGGGGCAGTGTTGACAGAGTTTTTATTGTCTAAGACAGGTTATAAATGGGATGCGGTTCCAGTAGATGGGGTGACGGTTGAAGATTTGGATAAAGAAAGCTTTGATATATTTCGGCGTGAAGCTTTGCGAAGTGGGCGTATGATTGAAGAAGATTTGAACATGAATAATGAGCAGCTCCTGGATAGCCTCGGTCTCATTGATAATGGAAAGTTAAAAAGGGCAGCGATTTTGTTATTTCACCGTAATCCAGAAAAATGGGTGACAGGTGCCTATATTAAGATCGGCTATTTTGGAGAAGGTGCGGATTTGCGTTATCAGGACGAAATCCATGGTTCGTTATTTATGCAGGCAGACCGTGTCATTGAATTGATTTATCTGAAGTATATGAAGGCGGTTATTTCTTATGATAATGTTACGAGAATTGAAACATATCCTCTACCAAAAGCAGCAGTGAGGGAGGCTGTATATAACGCCATTATCCATTCCAATTATGCGGCATTAATACCAATACAGATTCGAATTCATGAAGAAGCAGTATATATCAGCAATGATTGTGTGTTTCCGGCTGGATGGACAGTAGAGACGTTAATGGAGCGTCACCGTTCATTGCCCTATAATCCCAACATAGCCAATGGATTTTTTAGGGCGGGTTATGTTGAAACCTGGGGACGTGGAATAGAGAAAATATGTGAAGCATGCAAAAACTATGGTGTACCGATGCCAGAATATACATTGCATTTAGAAGATATTATGGTAAAATTTACACCTTTAGTACAGCCTAAAGTGCCAAATGAGTTAAATGGCACTTTAAGTGGCACTTTAAATGGCACTTTAGAAGAAAGAATATTATTGGTGATAAGAAAAAGCCCTCATATAACACAGGCGGATATTGCTTCTAAGATAGAATGCTCTGAAAGAAAGGTAAAAAGACTTATGAAAAAAATGATTGATCAAGGAATGATTGAACGTGTTGGGGGACGTAAAATGGGACAATGGATCGAAAAATAGATAGATAAGTTATATGAAAAACGGTACGCAAAACACATTTTTGTATCCCGTCAATCCCAGTAAATTTAAAAGATAAGAGAGCAGACCTACAGTTTAATGCCCCATCTGGTGCGGAGTTGTGCCCAATGTAGTACTGACGCTGTTAGATTCCTTGGATTTAAGCGGGAAGCATGTGGCTTTGTTTACCACAAGCGGTGCGTCAAAGCCAGCGAAGCTTGCCGTAAAATTAAAGAAAGCCTATCCGGAGGCCAGATGGCATAAGCCGTTAAATGCGAACGGTGTGACAGAGGAAGAAATCAGAGATTGGATGTAAGGTAGATTTAAGAGGAAATGAGAAGTTATGGTGAAACAGGATGTAGGTGAAAGGAGCTGTTAGCGATGAGAGAAGTTACAGGCTACTATAATGGTGATATTGTACAATTATTAGAACCAGCACCAAAGAAAAAACAGAAGGTAATTGTAACTTTCATAGAGGATGAAAATACCTTTGAGGATCTCCCAATTGGAATTTTATCAAGATATGCAGATCACGAGAAGCGCCTGTTAGAGAAAGGGGCATTTGAACGTGCTATGGTGGAAAAACATGGTAATGGCTGACGCAAATACTATGATTTGTTGTATTATAGGGGATGATTAGAATAAAATAGCTGAATTCCAACAAATAAGATTGGAACAGAATATCATTTATACGCTGGAGGTAATTGCTGAGGTTGTGTATGTCCTGACAAAGGTATATCAGGTTTCCCGTGAGGAAGCGAGTAATGCAATACAGATTTTTTTAAGGGCTAAGAATATCGTCTGCTCGAGTGGCGCGATTACAGTAAAGGCTTTACAGCTATTTGCAAATAACCATCTGGATTTTGTGGACAATGTACTGTTGGCATATCACCAGATTCAAGGGATTGAAATATATAGTTATGACCGTAAATTAATGAATGCGATCAGACGTGGAGACGAAGGAAAAACTTCTATATAATCCTGTGAAGGGGGACAACAAAAATGTGTGAAGTTTTAGATCGCATAGAAAACAGAGGAATTCAAAAAGGTGAGGATCTGATTCTTACTTTAATGAGGTATTTACTGTCTAATAATCGGACGGAGGATGCTAAAAGAGCAACGGAAGACACAGATTATCGGAACAAACTGCTGGCAGAGATTTCTAATAATGAATGATAGAATTATGGAAGATATCCGTAGTGTGATTCTATTTAATCCAAGAACATGTGCAGCATATGCTTATGCGATTTCGGAAACACGATTATACAATATATAGAATATTTATGTTGACTACTTCTATATATTGTGTTATTCTGTAGGTGGATTAGATTTTTGCGCATGAGTATCTTAAAATGCAGCAGTAAGTGTATTTGTTCCAGAAGATGACTGGAAGATAAATTTAAGGCGTAGCCTGGCAAAAAACAGAAAGACATCAAAAATTCAGTGATGATTTTTGGTGTCTTTTTTTGCGTTTTGGGATTGCTTTGCAAAAGGGAAGGAAAGGAGGAAGACGCTAATCCGGATAAAGTGAACGAAAAAAATAACGAAGAGGCGGAGACGAGAAAGAGCCGCAGGCTGTACAGAAGAAAGGGGGGAGAGCTCCTTCTTTTTTTATGTACTGGTATCCGCCGGGGTATCAGTACCTGTATATCCATGAAAAGAAAGGAGTACTTATGGTGGATTTATTTGCTGATATCCCGCGGGAGACGGTGGAAAGCACACTGCAGACGATCCGGGATAACCTGGACCGGGTCGGGCTTTACGGCGGACATACGCTGCACAGGCATGCAGATATCCAGCCGCTGGCGTTAAAGACGCGGCTGACGAAAGAAGACATCCGTTATGCCACATCCTATTGGGACAGAGACGTGGCAGACGCTGTGGTAAAGGGAATCATGAAGAGTTTCTTCGACCCGGGGATCACCACATGGCTGAGGTATGGCGGGGATGACTGCATTTCGCTGGCCGGGCATTTTTCCAGGACCATCGGGTACGGGTTTCGAAAAGGAGAGGAACGGCTGGAAGAGAACTTACGGAAAGCCTGTCTGGTGCTTGTAAAGGATGCGGACGCAGACTGGGGCTTCCGGATCCTGACCAGCTACCCCATGTTTGGGAGACGGGAGAAGTTCTGTGGGTAAGAAATGGAAGCTGTCTGTTTTGATGGCAGGAAAGTATGACATCGTAAAGGGCGCAAAGATCGGATTCCATCTGGATGCGGGGACAGGCCTGTATATCGCGTCCTGCGGCCGGAAGGATTTTGGGGTTGTAAAATCCATAAACGGAGGCAGAAGGGAAGACCTGCGGATGCTCGGCACAGGCTTTGGCGGCATCGTAGTAAGGACGGATCCGGATCAATACCAAGCGGAGATCGTGGTAAAGATGTATAAATAGACAGCGTAAAAGGATGGTATGAGCAGAACCTATGTTTATTGGGAGGAAAAAAGAATGCACAAGAACAAAAAAGCAGGAAAACGCAGCAGGAAACTTCTGAAGTGGATCCAAAGGTACGCCGGGTACTGGCAGCTGATCTGCACGCCGGGCTGTGATCTGGACATGACAGTTACAAGGAACATCATCCATTCCCTGGCAGAAAACGGCCTGCATGAGTTTATCTTCGTATTGCTGACCGTCCATAGGGAGAAGGAATTCCTAAAAAACCTGTCCTCATTTCTGAACCTGGATCTGATGCTAGAAGAGATCATGCGCCAGGATATGGACGAAATCGTCCGGATACTGGATGAGAACCTGCGGTGAAGCATCTGCCCGTAAGGGCATTCCGGCACGCTGTCGGGGAGACGGCGGATGGGCCATTCATAAAGGCGGTGTGTACTATGTCAGACTGGAACGAAGACAGCGGCTATCACTGCCTGCTGATCGCAATCTTATGCGGCGTGGATGCGACAGAGTCCAAACTGCTCTATAAGTATGGGCCTGGGCACCCGCTCTGTAAGAAGATTTTAAAGAAGAAGCTGACGGCGGAAGAAACGGAAGGGATGGGAAAAGAGGCGGCGGGGAATGCCATGTACCGGCTTCGGATGGCTGGGTATACATTGGAAGAGATCTCCAATGCCTTTGGCTGTTACCCGTCCACGGCAAAAAGAAGGATTGAAAAAGCGAAGGAACGAAAGGAGAACATGTATGGTAGACCAAAGCAGGATCGCAGCGATCTTTAACGACTTCATGTCACTTTATTTAGGCAGGTCCGGGTCAGGGATCGAGCAGCTCTGTAAGAAGCATGATTACCACCGGATGCTGATGGGGCTTCTCTCCAACCTGGATGAGGCGGCGAAAGTGCCGGTTCCACAGGTGATGAAAGAGTGTTATGAAGTCTATAAGCGGTACCGGAACCTGGAGATGAAGAAGGCGGACTGGGAAGCGATCGTAGAAGAGACAAGGAAACTCTCGGAAAAATGGAAGTCCAATAAGTGGTGCAACCGGATCCTGGTGGAGCTGATCGGCCTTCTGGAAGAAGACGAGGCCGAGCGCAGGCGGATCGCGCACGAAGTGGAGCGGGAGATGAAAGAGATGGAGGCAGCGATGCAGAGGCAGGCAAAAGCTGCGTAAAACGATGGAGGGTCGAAAGGCTCTCCATTTGTTCTTATATAGGAAACTTCTTTGAATTTCCCTATATAAGAACAACCCTCCGGGGGATGCGCACTACGCGCATAAGGAAAATGGCTGCTTACGCAGCCGCGCTTCGGCGCGAGCGTGCGTTAAGACGCACACTTTTTAAAGGAGGATTCAGAAATGTACGAGAAAGTCATACATAATACGGAAGAATTAAATGCAATGGCAGTCCACCTCAGGATGGCGCATAATTTTTCGGAACTGAGGCTGTTAGCCGCGGAGTGGCTGGTGCCGGAGCAGGACTTGGAGGATTTCATCAGCGGGAAGCGGTTCCTGCTTGCAGAAATCCCTATGTCAGAAAGGAATTATGTATCTGCAGCGGAAAAGCTGCGGGAAGAGATGTGGCATTTAAAAGACCAGCTCTTTACCGACCTGGTTGCGCAGTACCTGATCGGGAGGGCGAAAGAGGACATCCTGTTCGGATTCCGCGTGCTGAAAAAGCAGAAATCGCTCCAGAAATGCATGGACTATATTATGAAACAGGCATACCAGATGGCGGAAAAGGAGCGGGAAAAGAAATTTGGGAAAAAGCAGGATCCGAAAGGCCGGACGGGAAACCAGAACCAGGCGTTCGGCTTAGGGATCGCGGAGACAAAGGTCTACCAGTGGGCAGAAGAATATTATGCACTGGAAGATGAGGTGAAGGAAGCGAAGGAACAGGCGAAGGAAAGGAAAAAACGTCTGAACGCGCTGAAACGGAAAGAGGAACACAGGAAAAATGCGGAATCTCCCAAAAAGGCAGCCAAGGATACAGCACAGAAAACGAAGGCGGCTGCGGAACAGGCGGCCGGAAAGAAGCAGACGGCAGAACAGAGTCAAACGGCCGGGAAAAAGCATCCAACAGAGCAAAAGCGGGCAGCACAGAAGATGCAAGCGGCAGAGCAGAAGCAGTCGGAAGAACAGAAACAAACGGCCGGGAAGAATCAGGCAGCAGAGCAAAAACAAACGGCTGAACAGAAAGAAATACCGGAGACGCCGGTCATGGAAAAGGAACCTACAGGAGAGCCGGAGGCTGACCTGTACGGCAGGCAGATTACGGTGTTTGATCTCCTGGCCGGACCGGACGCGGCTTCAAAAGGAGGAAAAGAATGAGGGCATTTAAAGGATTCCGGCGTGACCTGACCTGCCTGGGATACCGGTTTCGGGAAGACAGGGTGAACCGGACATCGGAAGCAAATTGCTGCCAGAATGGATTCCATTGTGCAGAAAACCCACTGGACTGCCTTTCCTACTACTGGGACTGGAAAAACTCCGTGTATTATGAGGTGGATGCGGCCGGAGACCTGGACGAGGACGGCCGTGACAGCAAGATTTCCTGCACGGAGCTGCGCCTGGTCCGACGACTGACGCTGGAGCAGCTACTCTTAGAAGGGGCCGCCTATATGGTCGCCCATCCCACACGCAGATGGAATGGCAGGGTACACAAGGAGACCGGCTTGGCTTATGACGGGTTTGCGGTGGTACGCGGAAAAGATCCAAAGGCTTCCGGAAAAGTGGGGGACATCCTCGTGATCTTGAAAGAAGAGGCGGAAAGTCCGGAAATCGAGGAGGTCGCGCTGTTTCGGATTGACCGGAAAACATACCACCCAAACAGATATTATGGTGTCTGCGGAACGTGTTAAGGAGGAATGCAGAGATGAAGAAAAAAGAATTACTGGCACTTACGCCGCCGGAAATGGGGACGCATTTGCGGGAGATCGCAAGAAAGGATGAGCCCCAGAGAGTGAGCCAATGGGTTTCCACCAAAAAATATCAGTATGGGCGTTATCTGCTGGCCAAGGAGGAGAACGGATACCTGATCGTTTCCGTATTCCTGGCGGAACATGTCCGGGCAGAGGCAAGATACCCGGCATACGTGGTGTATTTTGACAGGAAGGCGGATGAGTTCATCACCTGGGAGACGGACACGGGAAAGTGGAGGAATTCCATGCTGGATCATCTTGACTGGCCGGAATATATGTATGATTCCGGTAATTATGTGAGCCGTGAGGACGCGGAACTGATCCAGGGATATCTGGGCGTACAGAGCGAAACCTATGAGGATCTGCTCCAGTTCCAACGGGACGTAAGGATGCGCAGCCTGCTTGCCCGTGACAAAAAGAAGACCGATGCATGGGATGAAGCCATGAAGCCGGTGCCGGCCCTCCCGAAAGACTGGAAAACCTGGATTTTAAAGAAAGCTGTCAGGGAGCATTATATTTTCTATCAATACCAGAGAGGCGGTGCGACAGAAGGATACTGCACGCACTGCGGCCAGACGGTCAGGATCAGGAACCGAGATACAACCAGCAGAGTGTCTGCAGCAGATGCGGGCAGAAGATCCGGTTTAAGTCGGTAGACAAATCAGGTTATATCCGGACCCAACTCGAGACGGCATACCTGTTCCAGCGCTGCAGGCCCGGGATTGTGGTCCTGAGGCGGTTTGAGGTATGGATGACCATAGGAAAGGGAGATTTCCAGAATCCACAGATCCATTACGATGAGATCAAGCGCTGCCTGTATGACGAAAAATTCCAGGAGGCGGTGTACCACTTCGGGGATTTTAAAAGAAGGGGCCTGCGTTGGATCGGCGGCGACAGTGACTGCAGGAGGAACAGCTTCTATTACTATTACAATTATTATCCGACACCAAAGGAAGGAAGCGTGTATCCAAGGACGCTCCCTGACCTGGAGCGCAGGGAATTAAGGGAGACCGGGCTGGTTCAGTGGATCAGAAAGAATCCTGTGTTAAATCCAAGGAAATACCTTCATGCGTGGAGACAGACCCCTGTATTGGAACAGATCTTAAAGGCAGGCCTGCCAAGGCTGACAGAAGAGTTGGTGGAATATCCGGAAAAGTTATTGTGTCAGGAATCTTCAGGAGGGCTTGCGAAAAGGCTGGGGATTGACAACGCCAAGCTAAAGAGGCTTCGGAAACTGGACGGAGGCATCCATTTCCTGTGTTGGCTGCAGGAGGAAAAGAAACGGAAGCTCTGCTTGTCGGACGAACTGATCTGCTGGTTTATCCAGAATGATATCCTGCCGAAGGATCTGGATTTTGTGAAAGACCGGATGAGCTATGTGCAGATCCGGAATTACCTGACCCGTCAGCAGGAAGGACAGAATGACAGCATCAATGACAGCATCCGCCAGGTGCTTACCACCTGGAAGGATTACCTTTCCATGGCAAGACGCGTGAAGATGAATGTCCATGACGAGATCGTATACCGGGCATCCAGGCTCTTCCAACGGCATCAAGAGCTGGTGGAATACATTGCGCAAAACCGTCTGTCCGTAACAGCCATGGAATTGGCGGAAGCCTATCCCTACATCAATGATATCCTCCCCAGGCTGCCGGAGAAATATGAGTTCAGCGATGAGACCTATACGATTCTGGCGCCGGAAAAGATCGAGGATATTTTAGATGAGGGGCAGGCGCTGCACCATTGCATTGATAAGAAGAAGGAATATTTTGAGCGTATCAATAACCAGGAGAGCTATATCCTGTTCCTGCGAAAGGCAGAGCAGCCGGACCAGCCCTATTATACGCTGGAAGTAGAGCCAGGGGGTGTGATCCGTCAGAAACGCACCGAGTATGACCGACAGAAAAAGGATATTGACGAGGCTTCGGCATTTTTACGGAAGTGGCAGGCCGTTGTTCAGGAGAGGCTGACAAAAGGCGACCGGGACCTGGCAAAAAAGAGCCGTGAAACACGGATTGAGTCCTATACCAGCATGCGCAGGAAAAAGGTCAGGATCAATGGCGGCCTCTTTGCCGGGCAGTATTTGGCGGATGTGCTGGAAGCGGATTTGATGGAGATTCCCGATGTCGGTAAGGATGCGGCGTAAGGATAAGGATGTTGTGTAATCGAAAATGACGCGAAGGAGGACAAAGTGAAAAACAGGAAAGAAAACAGGACGTTTGAACTCCAGGAGACTTGTAATTTCCCAGAAGTATTCCGGCATTGCTCCATAGCCCCGGATTCCCTGAGCCCGTCAGAAATGCCGGATGCCCAGATCGGGCATATCCGCGCGTACCATGATGGATATCAGTGGCAGGGCCAGTATTTTCCATGCAGGAATTGCCTGCGGACAAAGGCTTTTGACAGGGAGTCGCAGGATATCTACCGCTGCCTGGTCACGCAGCTGGATACCATGGAGGCGCTCAGGGTATTTTGCGGGAAGTACCCATCGGCAAAGGTGGGGGAACAGGAATACAGCTTCTTTATGAATGGACATGCGGCAGACTATTGGATCCGCTTCATCACAAGAAAGGGCGATTATAACCTGTATTTAAAGGCTTATGCGAAAAGGCTTTAAGATACAGTTCAATGATAGGAGGCACATGAGTATGGATGAGATCAATAGGATTGTGGCATTTGCCGTGAAAAAGGACGTGGAACTGTATACGGACATGCCTTCCGGATGGAAAAGGATCGCCGGAGCACTGACTGCCCCGTGCGGGAGCGTCTGGATCTGCAACGGGGAATCCCGCTTTTCAGGAAAGAGAAGGAAGGCATTGCTGATCAGGAGAAACTGCATGGAATGAACATTCGGTAAAAAACAGAAAAAGAGCGGAAATGCGGGTTTTAAAGAGTTCCCGAGACCGCTTGGAATAATAATGGGAGGAAATGACAAATGAAGAACAGGAATGAATTTTTTGAGTACGTAAAAGAACATATCAAGGATTACCTGCCGCCGTCTTTGAGGGAGGCACAGCTGTCCATCCATGAGTGGGTAAGGGAGAATGACCGGAAGACGCATGTCCTTGCAATCCGTCTTTCAGAACATGATACGTTTCCCAATATCCATCTGGATGGTTTCTACCAGTGCTATCTCGGTGGGAAAGAACTGGATGCCTGTGTAGGGGACGTCGCGGATGTGTATATTGCGTATGGTGATATGGAAGACGTAAAAGAGCCAGGAATCATATGGGATTATGAAAAGGTAAAGGACCGTTTGCTTATCAGGCTTTGTGACCTGCAATGGAACCAGGGCTATCTGAAAGACAAGGTTTATACTGTGCACGGGGATTTCGCGGCAGCTTACTATATCGCCATATATGAGGACAGGGAAAAGCTGCTCAAAGTGCCTGTAACAGAACTGCTGATAAGCACATGGGGAATCTCAATGGACCAGCTCCACAAGGATGCGCTTCTTGCGGACCGTTCAAGTTTGCCCGCTTTAACAGACTTAAATGTCCTTCTTTGTTCCGAGATGTTTGGCATAGGGAAGCGGAAAATCTGCTGGCAGAAGGAGCAGTATATCATTCCACGGGGATTCCTATGCTGTGCCTGACGAACAGCCGGAAGCAATTTGGAGCATCCCTGATCCTGCACAACGATATCCTGAGGCGTGCGGGTGAGGTATTGGGCTCCAATTATTTTGTGCTTCCGTCCTCTATCCATGAGACGATCCTTGTCCCGGACATCGAGGGCAGTGATGCGCAGGGGCTTTGTCTGATGGTAAAGGAGATCAATGAAGGTAAGGTGGAAGCCTGCGAGCAATTGTCGGACAAGGTGCAGTATTATCCTAATCTCCCGAAATTATTATACATAGGTTTTAAGCTTAATCCCAAATCCCTTATAAAATCGGTGCTTGACCCATCTTTTTCTTTACAAATATATGTATAATTGATATAATAAAAGCAGAAAATTATACATATGTCGGAGGAAATCAGTATGGCATCTCTGGTCTACCTAAAACACAAAAATGGCACCACATACGTTTATGAAAACGTCTCATACTGGGATAAAAAGTTAAAAAAAACGAAATCAAAGCGTAAGTGCATTGGACATCTTGATCCGGAAACCGGAACAGTGCAGCCAAATAGCAGGCGTGGCGGCAGTCAGAAAACCATTACACCCAAATCAGAAAAAGAGCCGCCCAAATGCTTCACTTACAGTTGTGGTGTATCCTCCCTTTTGGATAAGGTATGTGTAGATACCGGGCTCGGCCATATACTGAAAAAGTGTTTTCCGAATGATTGGGATGCCATCCTGACATGCGCCTATTACCTTGTCAGCGAAGGGCAGGCGTTGTCCAGAGCTGAAAAATGGTCCCGGCAGGCAGTCACACCTTATGGGACGGTGCTTGCCGACCAGCGGATCAGTGAGCTGTTGGTGCGGATCACGCCGGAACTCGTCCAGGAATTCTTTTCAGCATGGCTGGAACATAACAGCTGTGACAGGTATTACTGCATGGACATCACAAGTGTTTCATCCTACAGTGAGATGAACGAATTTGTATCCTATGGGTACAACAGGGACAGGGAAAAACTCCCACAGGTCAATCTCCTGATGGTCAGCGGCCATACAAGCCGCCTTCCTTTATTCTTCAGGGCTATGCCCGGGAGCATTCATGATGTCAGCACGATGGATGAAAGCCTTGAAAGGCTCGACCTCGTTGATGCGAAACGGCTGCATATGGTCATGGATAAAGGGTTTTACAGCGAGGATAACGTGGATGCCATGTACAGAAGGCATATGCGGTTTCTGGTCGGTGTTCCGTTTACGACATCCCTTTCCCTGGATGCGGTAGAACGCCATCGGAACGATGAAATGGTCTCTTACCGCCATTACTGCAATGTTCTCGGGGAAGAACTCTATGCGGACACAGAACTCATAAAGTGGAAAGGACATCGCTGCTACCTTCATGTTTATTTTGACAGTATCAGAGCCGCGCTGGATGAGAAAAGGTTCAGCCACCGGATTCTGATGGAATATGAGGAACTCTGCTCAGGGAATATGGTAAAAGAGCATCAGAAAGATTATGAAAGATTTTTTACTGTCAAAGAGACTCCTAAGCGGGGCAGGAAGGTTGAATACAATCAGGAAACGATAGACGCCTGCAGGAAGAACAGCGTCGGCTGGCTTGTACTTGCTACAAATGATGTCAAAGACCCGGTGGAGGCGCTTGAAATATACCGGATGAAGGATACAATAGAAAAGCATTTCGATGACCTGAAAAATGATCTTGATATGAAAAGGCTGCGAATCCATTCCTCAGCGGCAATGGATGGACGGCTGTTTGTCCAGTATATCGCCCTGATATTTTCTTCTCAGATTAAAAACATCATGGATGAGGCCGGATGGTTCAAGAGCCATAATATGCAGGAAGTGATAGATGAGATGAAATCCCTACGGGTGGTTTCTGTTGAAGGGAAACGTAAGCAGATCTACACAACGACAACAGCCTTTCAAAAAGAAATTATTGAACTCTTTGGGCTTAACATCGGCTGACATATGTATAATTGATACGGGATTTTAGGTATTATGACCGTGAGGCAGATGTATTGGAAAATGCGCTGGACAGGGAACGCAGGCTCTCTTCTTTAGAAGCGGGGAGCGGACCGGCGGAAGAGGATGAGCAGGATGAGCTCCCAAACGTTTAGGAAAGAGGAGATACCCTGGGAAGAGGAATCCTATTTCCAGCAGCATGACGGCCAGTTGGCCCTATTCCAGCCGGAATTCATACGGGACGCTGACTGTACGAAGGATACGCCGGTCATTCATGGCCGGCCGGATTCCCCAATCTATGGGACTGGGAAAAGGATCCGCCCCAGAGTGCCGGGGCGCAGGGACTCAGAGTATATGAAAAAGATCCTGTTGGAGGAGCTTCTTCCATTAGAAGAGTATGACCGGGTCATCCTGCTGATTTCCGGCGGGAAGGACAGTATCGCCAGTTATTATAAGCTGTTGGAGTTAGGCATCCCCAAGCAGAAGATCGAATTCTGGCACCATGATATAGACGGCGGCCATCCTTCCAGGCGGATGGACTGGCGCTGCACATCCGGCTATATCCGTGCCTTTTCCGAAGCAGAGCAGATCCCGCTCCGGGTGTCCTGGAGAAAGAACGGCTTCTTTGGGGAACTATACCGTATCGGGGCATCCGAGCCGATCGAATGGCAGGAACCGGAGACGCGCGCGGTCATCCAGTGCCCGCTGTCAAAGAAATACATAGAATGCCAGAAGCTGAAAGAGAGAGCTCCGGCAGATATGGAAAAGCAGCTGGAGCAGTTCGGGTGCCGCATGAAATTCCCGATGAAAACCGGGAATCTGAGCAGACGGTGGTGTTCCGCCTACTTAAAGATCATGGTGGCGGACACGGTGCTGCGGAATCTGCATAGCCTGGAACATTTCGGAAAAACGGGCGGGAAGCCGGGAAAGGACACCCGCCTGCTGATCGTTTCCGGGGAACGCAGAGGGGAATCGGCAGGACGCAGCAAATACAATGAGATGGAGGTCCACAGGACGAATGCGGCGTCAAAATCACGCCGCATTGTCCACCAGTGGCGCCCGGTCATCGATTATTCGGAAAAGGATGTGTGGGAGGTCTTAAAACGGCACAAGGTCAACCCCCATCCCTGCTACCGTGCCGGGTGGAACTGCTGCAGCTGCGCGATGTGCATCTTCTCAACACCTAAACTGTTTGCAGGCATCCGGGAGTTGTATCCGGAAGATTATGGGATGCTCCGGCAGGATGAGAAGGTGCTGGGATTTACACTGGATAATGATTGTGACCTGGATACATTTATCGGGAATGCAGGATCCAGCGTCTATCATGGAGATAAAGAGGCAATCCACAGCCTGGTTACAGGTGAATTTTCTGCGGATTCTGTCTATGTGCAGGGAGAATGGAAGTATCCGGCAGGGGCTTTCCACGGCGCGGAAGGCGGACCCTGCTGATGAATGGAATGGAGAGGCAAGAATGTAAGGAGCGGAGACTCCAAATAATCAGAAAAAATAAAATAATATTTTACAGAAAATAAGGTTCTGCAGACTTCTTTTCATATAGGAAACGTCATTATCAGACAGGCTGCATATTGAAAACTGCATCCGGAAAGGAAATGTCGGAAAATAGCGGCATTTCTGCAATATATATTTGATTTAGCGGCTCTTGCGGCAGGATATTGTGGAATGCTGTTTCCTGACAGTTCCAAAAGGATGTGTCAGCCTGAAACCAGGAAAGGAGAACATATGGAGAAAGAGAATTTGATGTCAAAGGTATATAATGCTGAGGAAATCCAGCAATTACTGGGAATTGGAAGGAGTAAAACCTATGATTTTTTAGATGAGGTCAATAAAAAGCAGGCTCCATTCAGAGTAATCAAAATCGGGCGCATCTATCGGGTTCCGAAAGATTCTTTTGACAGATGGATTGACGGAGAAGAATAGTCAGGGAGAAAGGAATGGATAAAAAATCAAAGAAATGTCCGCATGCCTTTTATGAAAGAGGTTCGTGGTATCACAGAACAAAAATTTTGCAGGAAGATTACAGTGTAAAGTATGGGAAGACAGGCGGTTTTAGCAGTGATGTTGAGGCAGAGGAAGCATATAAACAGCATATTGACGAATTTAACCGACGAATGAATATGCGGTTTATTACCTAAAATCCGTGTAATGGACACTCGTTAACGCCTGATTTTGACTTTATCGGTTTCAAAGTCCTTGAAAATACAGGATTTTTATTCCTTTTTCTC